>NZ_JPMI01000378.1 GCF_000733295.1 Archangium violaceum Cb vi76
TGCCGCTCGCCCAGTAGCCGCCAGAGACGAGCACCTGGCCCGTGGGCAACAACGTGGCGGTGTGGCCGTAGCGAGCCGAGGCGAGGGAATCGGTGGCACTCCAGGCGCCAGTGGCCGGCTCGTACACATCCACGCTGGTCAGGGCTTCGCCCTCTCCGTAGCCGCCAGAGACGAGCACCTGGCCCGTGGGCAGCAGCGTGGCGGTGTGACGCTCGCGCGTCCTGCGCAGGGAGCCGGTGGTACGCCAGCCCGGAGTCGCCGCGGTGAGGGTGTTCCGGGCGGAGGAGATGCCAGGGGCGCGCTCCGACTCCGGGTCCCGGGATTCCTGTCCCGCGTTGGGGCTACAACCGAGAGCCACACAAACACATATCAGTGAAACCCACCACGAATCCGACCTGCTACCGGGCTGCCGCTCTGCTCCCTCGCGCATACACCTTCCCCTCGGTGAAATGGACAAGCACTCGAGGAGCGCGCCTCTCGTGCCCGTGGGCCGAACCCAGGACGCTCCTGGGTTCCCCCCCTTCAGCGGCGCGGGGAATAGCGCTTCGACAAAAGAATGCAACCGTTCACTGAGGCGGGCGGAGCAACACGAAAGGCACACGCGATGACCCACACCCCCAGCGGGGTTGGAGGCCGCACACGGGCTCAGTGCGCGCCGGGTGCGCCGTCCCGCCGGGCCACGTTGTTGCTCAGCGAGCGGGCGCGCTTCAGCAGGGACACGAACTCCTCGCGCTCGGCGTTGCCGGCGGGCGTGGCGCCCCGGGCGATGTCGAGCACCTGCTCGAAGCTCCAGCGCTCGGCGTGGGGGCTGTGGCGGAGCAGCTCGGCGGCGCCCATGACGGCGGTGGCGAAGCGCAGGTCCGCGGAGGCCTCGGGGAAGGAGGCCGCGAGCGCCCCGGCGGGGAAGCGGTACGCGCGCTCCGAGGCCTTCTCGCCCCGGGGCCGCCTGGCGCGCAGGCGCACGGTGGCGAGGCCCTCGCCCGCGCCGGGCTTCAGCTCCAACTCATAGAGCGCGGTGACGGTGTGGCCGGAGCCGATCTCTCCCGCGTCCACCTTGTCGTCGCGGAAGTCGCGGTCGGCGATGTCCCGGTTCTCGTAGCCCACCAGCCGGTAGCGTGCCACCTGGGCGGGGTCGAACTCCACCTGGAGCTTCACGTCCTGGGCGATGACCTCCAGGGTGCCGCCGAGCTGCTCCTGGAAGATGCGGCGCGCCTGCAGCAGCGAGTCCACGTAGTAGTGGTTGCCATTGCCCTTGTCGGCGAACTGCTCCATGAGCGTGTCCTTGTAGTTGCCCATGCCGAAGCCCACGGTGGTGACGGTGATGCCCTCCTTCACGTGGCCGCGGATGAGCTCGAGGATCTCCTCGTGGGAGGAGGGGCCCACGTTGGCGTCGCCATCGGAGAGGATGAGGACGCGCGAGAAGGAGTGGCCATCGAGCGTCTTCATGGCCTGCTGGTAGGCGAGCTGGATGCCATTGGACATGGCGGTGGAGCCGCTGGCGGTGAGGTCCTCGATGGCGGAGTGGATGAGGGCCTTGTGCTCCAGGCCGGTGGGAGGCAGCACGAGCTTCACGCCGCCCGCGTAGGTGACGAGCGCCACGGTGTCGCCATCGCGCAGGTTGTCCACGAGCATGCGCAGGGAGCGTTTGGCGAGCGGCAGCTTGTCGGGGGACTGCATGGAGCCGGAGACGTCCACCAGGAAGGTGAGGTGGGCGGGCTTGCGCTCGGAGACGCTGAGGCGCTTGCCCTGGACGCCCACGCGCAGCAGGTGGCGGCCGGGGGTGAAGGGCGAGGGCGCGGCGTCCAGGTGCACGGCGAGCGGGGCGCCCTGGGGCTCGGGGTAGGTGTAGCGGAAGTAGTTGAGGAACTCCTCCACGCGCACGGCCTCGCGGGGCGGCGGCGTGCCCTCGAGGAGCTTGCGGCGCACGAGGGTATAGGAGGCGGTGTCCACGTCGATGGAGAAGGTGGACAGCCGGTCCTCGGCGGTGGTGACGAAGGCATTCACCCCATGGTCGCGGTACTGCTCGGTATTGCCGGCGAGCGGCTCGGAGGAGCGGGTAGTGGGGATGCGCGCGCCGCCCTTGCCGCCGCTTCCGTAGGACGAGACACCAGCGCCCCGGCCCCGGGTGCCGATGGAGCCGATGCCAATGACGTCACCGCCTCCTCCGCCCCCGCCGGCGCCCTTGAGGCCGAGCCCACCGAGTCCCTGGGCGGTGCCACCGCTGCCAGCGCCGAAGAGATTCGCGGCCGCGGCTCGGGCCTCCGCCGAGGCTCGGGGCGCCGCGGACGGGGCAGGCGCTGGAGGCGGAGTCGCTGGAGGTGAATCGGCCGGGACCGTCGCCGGGGCCGCTGGCGCCTGGGCCTTCTCCAGGAGCGGCTCCAAGCGCTTCAGCGTCGATGAGGGCGCCGGTGGCTCCTCGGAGCGCTGACATCCTCCGAGCGTCCAGCTTCCAACGGTCAGCGCGCACACGACTCCCGTGACGGCGAGGGAGCTTCGCCTCATGGACTGCCTCCAGGGTAGGTGGGGTTCGTCTCTCGGAGGCCTTGGACAACGGCGCGCGCGGCGGGTTCCCGGGTATGATGGAGGCACCGTGCAACGTTCACGTTCCGCCCTTCACGCCCCTGACACCACTGGCGAGCTCCTGAGGGAGCTCCCCGCGCCGGTGAGCCAGGCGGAGCCGCCGTCCCCGCGTGCCCTGCTGGAGGAGGTGCGCTCGCCGGGCGCGGCCCGCGCCGAGGTGGATGCGTTGCTGAGCGGGCTCATGAGGCCCCTGGGGCCCGGGGAGAGCGCTCGCGAGCGAGCGGACCTGCTGCACGAGATTCTCGGGGACGAGCAGATCCGCGACTACACGGGCAGCGGCGGGCGCAAGGTGGAGCACGTGGCGGTGCTGCAGTTGGTGGAGCTCGGCTTCCCGTACGCGCTGGAGGTTCCTCCGGAGCAGTACGCCCAGGCACGTGCGGCGTCCGGACACCACGTGGTGACGCGCCGGGAGGGGATGAACCGCGGGATGGGTCTCGCGGCGACCACCTTCGTGGGCGCACTGGAGTCGCTGCCCATGCTCTTCTTCGCGCTCGATGGCAAGCCCACGGAAGTGTCGTTCGCGCTGGTCTGGATTCTGGGAGTGGCCCTCACCTCCTTCGTGCCGGCCGCGTTGGCGGAGACCGGGCCGGTGGTGAGCAGGGACTGGTTGCGCACCCTCCTGAAGGTAGCGGTGGTGCTGCCGGCGCTGCCCTGGCTGGCGGCCGCGGCCCTCATGGTGGTGGGGTCCCTCCTGAGCGGGGCCTTTCCGTATGTGCTGCTCGCCTTGCTGCCCCTGGGAGTAGGGCTGTTGCGCCTGAGCGGAGCGAAGTGGCTGTACGGCTCGTCGGCCGACCAGGCGCGGCCGGAGCCCAGGAAGGAGTGAGCATGGCCATCCGGGGCAGGAACCGCCTGGCCGGTTGCCCGCCCCTGGTGCGGAATGCAAGGCGCGGGAGGCATTCCTACCTTCCGGGGGTATGCGTCGACAAACGAGCCTGGTGCTCCTCAACGGGCTGTCGCTGAGCCGTCTACCGTTGGCGGGTGTCTTCGTGTCGACGGAGGATCCGCTGGCCCGGGCGGGACTGGTGGCCGGAGCGGCGCTGACGGACTTCCTGGACGGGTGGATCGCCCGTCACCGGCACCTGGAGTCGTACTGGGGTGCGCTCATCGATCCACTGGCGGACCGGGGCTTCGTGATGGTGGCGCTGGCGGCCTTCGTGGCGGAGGGGAAGCTGACGCCGGTGGAGTTCGGCACGCTGGTGGTGCGCGACGTGGCGACGGGGGTGGGCTTCGTGGTGGCGCGCTTCCTGCCGAGCTTCCGCCCGGTGAAGTTCCAGGCGCGGATGCTGGGCAAGGTGGTGACGACGCTGCAGTTGGGGGCGCTGATGTCGGTGCTGGTGGCGCCGAAGTGGGTGCGGCCGTTGGTGGCGGCGGTGGGAGTGACGTCGCTGGCGGCGGTGGTGGACTACACGGTGGCGGTGTGGCGGAAGCGGGTGCGCCCGGACCAGGCGAGCCCCATCAAGCGCGCAACCGTGTGAAGAACCGCGCCAGCTTCTCCGTATCCAGCCTGCCCTCCGTCCGCACGCCGCTGCACAGGTCGAGCCCGAAGGGTCCCACCTGACGGATGGCCTCGCCCACGTTCTCCGGGCGCAGGCCGCCGGCGAGGAACACGGGCACGTTCACCTGCTCGCGGATGCGCCGGCTGATGCTCCAGTCGTGGACGCGCCCGGTGCCGCCCAGCTCCTTCACCGCGAGGGCCTGATTGCCCGAGTCGAGCAGCAGCGCATCCACGTGGGGCGCCACGCTCAGGGCCTCCTCGAGGGATTCCTCTCCGGTGACGTGGATGACCTGGACGAGCGAGATGCCGGGCATGGCGCCGCGCAGGTCCGCGTAGGTGCCGGCGGTGAGCCGGTCACAGAGCTGCACGGTGTTGGTCCGGCAGCGGCGCTGCTGGGCGATGATGTCCCGGGCGTCCTGGCCGCACGTGAGCAGGAAGGTGCCGATGGAGGGCGGGACGGTGGCGGCGATCTCCGTGATGAGGGCCTCGGAGATGACGCCGGGCCCGCTGGGCATGCTGGAGACGAGCCCCAGCGCGGAGACCCCGGCGCGGATGGCGGCGCGAGCCTCCTCGACGCTGGAGATGCAGCAGACCTTCACTCGTGGGGTGCTGCTCGCTTCCATGGAGTCACCACTCCACGTGGACGATGAAGTCGCTGCCGGAAGGGTTCTTCACCTCCACGCGCACGCGGGCATGCACCTTGGCGGCCTTGAGGAGCGCCTGCTCCACGACGCCCTGGGTCCACGCGGGGCCGAGGAACTCCCCATGGCAGATGAGCTTGCCGGAGCGGGGACCCACGCGCTCATAGGCGCGCTCGCCAAAGGCGGAGACGGCCTTGTAGGCGGCGGGGGAGCTGGCCATGAGGCGGTGGGGCTCGTCGCCGGACAGGAAGGACATCATCTTGCCGGCCTGCGAGTCGAAGAAGTAGTTCACCGCGGCGCGGCCGAACTCGGCGATGGAGTCGTCGTAGCTGCGCGCGCTCGTCTTGTTTCGCTTCACGCCGAGGTCGACCAGCTTGAGGAGATCGGCCACGGGGTAGCGGAAGAAGCTCACGATGTTACGCGAGCCGAACACCTCCCGGCGCACGGTCTCGGCCTCCGTGGGGCCCAGCAGCCGCTGGAGATTCTCCATCGAGCTGTCGAAGAACATCCCGAGCAGCACATCCTTCTCGGTAGCGGCCCGGATGCGGAGTTGGAGCGCGTCACTGCTATCCATGAAACCCCCTGCGGAAACAGGGGGGTGCCTACCACCAAGGTGGGGCCGCGCGCCAGCGGGTGCTGACGCCCACGCGCATCCGCCCATCTACCGAGGGCGGGGAATCGTGCTCACGGCCTCCATTTGGTCCCTCTGGGGGGAGTTGTTAGGCTCGGACCCGATGGAGCGGGAGCAACCATGGATCGCAAGAAGTTCGCTCTGATCAAATACGATCATGGCGAGCCGACGAGCTTGAGCGGTGCCCGGTGGATGTGGATCGTTCTCGTCCTGGCCGCCGCCGTGGGCGCATTCTTCGTCGTCTTCCCCGCGGGCCTCGTGCTGATGATCGTGGCCTGGATCATCGCCCAGCAGCCCAAGCGGCTCTACGTGGGGCCCCGCTACCTCATCTGCGGCAGGAAGATCGTGTACTACGCCAACATCCAGAAGGTCTCGATGGAGGACTCCGGGAGACGGCTCGTGCTCAAGTCTTCCACGGGCAAGGTGCTGGTGATTGAACAGGACAGGTTCCAGACGGGTGCCCGAAAACCCGAGAAGATCTTGGCCAACAAGGCGGCCCGCTTCGAGAAGGTGGCGCAGAAGATCGTGAAGCACGTGCGCCGCGCCGCCCCCCAGGCGGTGCTCACGGGCGTGAAGGACCTGCCCGCGACCGGCACTTGAAGTCCGTGAACCCCGCCATGACCGCGCTCCAGCTGAAGCCCCAGCGGGACTACTCCCGTCACATCCACCTGCTGTACGTGCCCACGCTGGGCTGCAACCTCGGTTGCAGCTACTGCTATCTCGGGGACCAGACCACCCGGAAGACGCTCAAGCAGGACGCGGCCCGCGCCACCGCCACGTTGCGGCACGCCCTGGAGGCCTTCGAGGCGGCCGGGGTCCTCGCCTTCAACGTCTCGCTGCACGGGGGCGAGGTCACCACGATGCCTCCGGCCGTGCTGGAGGAGCTCTTCACGCTCATCCGTGGCTACTACATGGGCCACTTCGACGCGCTCTCCGCGCTGGGGCAGCCGAAGAGCGTGCCGCACATCAAGACGAACCTGTACCGGTTCGAGCCGCTCTACGACTTGTTCGTGAAGCACAAGGTGTCCATCAGCGCGAGCATCGACCTGCCGCTGTCCATGCACGCGAAGCATCGCACCACGCGCGGCGGGGCGAGCTGGCTGGACAAGACGCTGGAGAACCTGCGCCTGCTGGCGCGCTATCCGCACGCGAAGAAGATCTCCGCCACCCTGTGCGAGGAGCACCTGGCGGACATCCCGGCGATCATCGAGGACATCTGGTTCATCCATCGAGAGCTGGGCTTCGACATGAACCGGTTCAACGTGATGTTCGCGTTCGAGTCGGAGCTCAACGAGTCGCACGAGGTGAGCAAGGGCAAGGCTCCACTGACGCAGGCCTCGCCCGCGAAGCAGATGGAGCTGTACCGGGCGCTGAACGAGGCCTTCTCGGGCACGGAACTCGAGGAGGGACTGCGCCGCCACTGGTTCGACGAGTTCAAGCCGTCCTATTGCACCAGTGCCTTCAATTGCGGCGAGCGCTTCTTCCTGCTGCAGAGCGATGGCTCGGTGTACTCGTGCGTGCGGGGACAGGGGCTCGAGGAGCTCCACTACGGCAACGTGTTCACCGACTCCGTCGAGCAGATTCTCGCCACGGGGGCCCGGAAGGTGAGCGCGCTGCACCAGGCCCATGGCTTCGACGCGAGCTGTCAGGGCTGTGGCCACCTGCGCCTGTGCAGGACGGGTTGCCCCGCGGTGAAGCTGCAGATGAAGAGCGCGAAGTCGTACACGTGCGATCTGCAGAAGGCCATCTACACGGACAGCCCGCGCTCGTTTCCAGCGGACCCGCCCGAGGCGCAGCAGGACTACGCGCGATGGTACGCCCGCAACATGCACCCGCGGCTCGCCTTCGCGGAGGCGCCCGCTCCGAAGCCCGGGGTGCTGCTGCCGAACGATCTGTACGAGGAGAAGAACACGCTCCTCGCGTTGATCGAGGAGGACGAGACGTTGAAGGCCCTCTACTCCAGCGAGGCCTTCGTGCTGGAGATGGGGGACGAGCGGCTCCCGCTCTCATCCCAGTTGCTCAAGCGCGAGCGCTCGTTGTTCACGCTGACGAAGGAGGACCGGCTGCGGCTCCATGTGCGCCGGGACGTCTTCCAGAAGGCGTGCCCGGAGCCCATCCGCAACACGCTGTATCTGCAGATGCTGCGGGATACACCGGTGGTCTACGGGGACGAGAAGCGCACGAAGCAGGAGCATCTGTTCACGTACCAGCTCCATTTCCAGTGCCTGGAGCCCAGTGACACGCTGGGGGAGGAGTACGTGATGGCGGACCTGGGGGGAGTCCTCCACCTGCATCGCGGGCTGTACCTGCCGGGGGTGACGAACAATCTCTTCGTCACGACGCAGTACCTGCGCGAGTATCACTATCAAAAGCAGAAGAACAACGCGTTCTATCACATCCAGGCCATCAACCTGCCGTTCCAGAACTTCGAGTTCTACTATGTGCCCTGAGGAAGGAATCCCGGCGTGAATCCCCAGGAGATGGCGCGAACCGCGCACACGGTGGAGTGCTTCCTGAATGCCTTGCGGCTGGAGGACGGCCCCGCCCGGACGCAGATCGAGGAGTGGCTGGTGAACTGGCTGCTGACGGAGGAGGCCCCGAAGCCTCATGCCATCTACAGCCGGGCCAACATCCACTGCTATGCGGGGGACAAGCTCACGAGGAGCTTCTCGCTGCCGCAGGTGATGGAGAACCAGACCATCTGGTGCGACCGCAAGAAGCTGTCGATCATCGACCCCCAGGCCTACTCGCGCTCCGGGCATCTCGTCATGATGGGCACGGCGGGCCTCATGTTGGCCATGCCCGGTGGCCCCGAGGAGCCCGAGGGCAACCAGCGTCCGGGCGAGGCCAGGCAGAGCAACAACAACAATAATAATAACAACAATAACAACAATAATAACAACAACAACGGCTGACGCCCTCACGCGGCCGCTCCGGGCACGGTCTCGCCAAACTTGTCCAACAGTTGGACAAGTTCGTGAAGAGCGCGGCCGGGAGGTGGGCAGAACCGGAGGGCGTGACTTGCGTCCAAACCATGCGAAGTCATTCCGTGCAGGGGGGAGGTCCCGGCCGCGATGGGGAGCAACTGGTCCGATTGTTGGACCAGTCGGCACGCCGCGTGGCCGGAAGGCGCCCCGTGCTCCTGCATGAGCACCCCTGAACGGACTTGCTTCCGCTGGCTTGGGGTGGGGACACGCTCACCGGCCGCTCAGCTCAACCCGCCCGCGAAAGGCATCGTCCGCCAGCGCTGGAGCGCGGGCGCGAGCCCCTCTGCCAGCATCGGCAGTTGTGGCACGAGAGCGTGGCAGGCGGCCATCTGAAGCATCCCCGCCGTCTCCATGACGCGCAGGACCGCCGGGTCGAGAGGCCTCACGCCCGCCCGCTCTGCCGCCGCGTTGTAGACAGCGGCTCCCTCCAGGCCGAGGAACGCGAGATCCCATTCAGCCGGGCCGAGGGTCACCTCCTCGAAGTCCGCGTAGCGCACGCCCGAGGCCGTGCGGAGGATGTTGTACGACGGTGCGTCGCCGTGGATCGGCTGGATGCCGACGTTCGGGAACGCCTTGGAGAAGCCCTCGCGCGACGAGAGCACGGGCTCGAGCACAGCCCACTCGCTCCGAGCCCTCTCGAGGTCCGCGGGAGCCAGCAACCCGGGGTTCTCCTCCAGGCGCGCGAGGAAGGTGGGCACCGCTGTCATGGGGGCGAGGAACGGGAGCTCGCCCGGGTAGTCGCGCAGCGCCGCATGCAGGTCGGCCGCGAGCGCCGCCTCGGCGATGAAGTCCGGTTGCCGCGATGCGTCGACCTCCACGAGCTCCCAGAACGTCATCGAGAGGCCGTCCCGCTGCACGGGCTCACGAGGGACGAGGGGACTGGGGCGCACGATCGGGAGCCCCCGGTCGGCCAGCCAGGTCACCACGGCCAGTTCTCGCGCCTGACGCGCGACCACTGAGGCCACGTCTCGTCCGGGCGGCAGCACCACGGGGACGCGAACCACCACGGGTGATGGCGCCAGGTGCACGACGACGGAGAACACGTCATGCAGGACCTTCGGGGTGGTCACCTCGAGTCCGAGTGCGCGGCCCGCGCTCGTCGCCGCGGCGACGGCACGTGCCTTACGGGCCTCGATGTCGGAGGGAGTCAGATGCTGGATGGTCATTCCGTCACGGCCTTCTTCAGGGGGGGTCGAGAGGCGACGGGGAAGGGGGCCCACGCCTGACATGAGGCGTGGGCCCGGAGCGGAGGATGTCTACTGCGCGTCGATGTAGGCGCGGTAGGCCTCGAAGGCGTAGGGACGGCCGAGGAAGTCCTTCACCAAATCCGCGGCGGGTTTGGAGCCACCGGATTTGAGAATCAGGCTTGCACCTTCTCAATCCGGGAATCTTCCCTCCAGCAGAGTGCGGATGTCGGCGGGAACGGCGGAACTCATGGCCTTTTCCCATCCGAATTGCCAGAACAGGTTCTGTGCTGCTTCGTAAGCAGCGTCATACAGGTCGGAATCGCGAGCGATGACCAGATCAAAGGTCCAACTGGGCAACCGGCTGATATTATGTCCAAGAATGAAGCCAGCACGGCGCGGATTGAAGATGCGGAGTGAGCGTGCTTGCAGCCCCTCCCATCGGTACTTGATGGCCAACCTCCCTTGGTAATCGAGCCGGTTGAGCAAATTGCGTGCGAAGAGCAGGGGCTTGACGATGTCCATCAACGCCCATTCCACGGACAGGGTTCCCTTCGGAGAAGGCTGTACAGCTGATGTTTCGATGTAATCCTCTTCCATTCCTTGCCGTTGCATGAAGTCGCCAGAGAACAACATCATCCAGAAATGGAAGCGCTTCGTGACAGGAAACCTGGCATGGGTGTCCACCAATTGGAGCCCATTCTTGAGGACTCTTCTGAACGCATTGGTGGAATTCCAATCATGGGGAAATTTGGCGCCCCCTCCGCCCCTCAGTTCCACGGTGCATTCGTGGATGAGGTTCACCACCTCGGAGGGTTGAGATAGCTCGATGGGCACGGAGTCTTCCGGCCCGATGGCCACATCCTTGACGGCCATTCCAGGTGGGCATCCTTGAGCTTCAGCGTCCTTGGGCAATTCAGCGAATACGGACTCCAGGTGGAGGAACGAAGCAGCACCGCCCCTTGCGTTCTCCTTCCTCCAACTTGCGGAATGACTCGTACGAACGGCCTGGGCGAGCCGGTTGATTTCTTGGGATATGTCGGCCCAGGCTTCGTCTTGGTCGCTGTAGCTGGTAACAGGCTTGTCGTGTGACGGCAGCATGGGCAACCGTGCGAAAGGGGTTCCTTTCCAGAAAACGGGCCTCAAGAGAACGGGTCGCACCAGGGCCTTGCCTTCCAGTTGGCGCTCCAGGGCCCGCTTCATCTCGACTCCCTGGGCATAGTCAGACGCCAGGAAGTCCGCACTGAGGAAGACCAGGATGATGTCCGCCTCCTCGATGTGGACATCCAGCTCGGTCCTCCAATGAGTTCCCTTGGTAACCGCACGATCCCGCCAATCGCTGATGACTCCTTGTTGCTGCAGCACTCCCAGGTGGGACGTCAGTTGTCTCACCAGCTGCCCATCTCTGGCTGAATAGCTGAGGAACAGCTGGACGGGTTTCTGGGCATACGCGCCCTCTTGTGTCGCAGGGGGCTGCATCGGCGTCACCTTCCACGCCGCTGAAACATAGGAGTCCCGGTTTCTCACCAGGAGATCGGTTCCATCCAACCCATGGGCAAGCAGCGCGGCGAGCGTCTCGAATGAGAAGGAGATCTGTTCTGGATCCTTGCCGTCCTCTTCTAGCACCGGCAATTCCTCGCCGAAGCTCCAATAAGGGACGTAGGGGATACGGGTGTGGTTGAGCAGTTCCGGGACCGAGACTTCCTTGCTGGTCCACTCCGCGAAGATGGGCTCCAGCTTCTCGGCGAACATCTTCAGCCAGTCCTGTGCCCGCGTGTACTCCACGCGCTGCTCGAAGCGGGTGGAAACAGGAAGGGCCAACAGCCGTCCGCGGTCGTAGGCGAAGTCGTTCCGCCCTTCCAGCGCGCTGCGCCAGACGTCGACGATTCCCTCCAGGCTCTGATGGTTGGCCGTGAACAACAAGACGAGCTGATCAGGCAGCTGGATGGTGCAGATGCCGCCGATGTCTGTGATGCCCGTGCGGCTGTCGATCAGGACGAAGTCGTAGCTCTCCTTCCACTCGTCGCGCATCTGCTCGAGGAAATCACCCAGAGCGTGCTTCTCGTAGAGCGAGGCCCAATCCAGATCCTGGATGCGGCGCTTGTAAGTGTCGTCCTGGATACCCGCGGGCATCAGATGGAGCGGCAGTCCAGCGCTGCCGAGTTTCAGCTCCACCACGTACTCTTGCCAACGCGGTTTCCTCTCCTCGACATGGGCGTGGATCAACTCCACGACCCCCGGGTTCTGGGGCTGTTGGAGCCACTGGTGGAAGTACCTGTCCAGGCCGGGCGCCTCCAGGTCCCAGTCGACACAGAGGACCTTGTAACCCCAGCGGGTCAGGAGCGTGCCGATGTTGGCCAGCGCCTGGGTGCGGCCAACTCCGCCCTTGTAGGAGTAGAACGTGATGACTCGACCTGTGCTCATGGGAGCCTCGGCACTGGAATGGTCGTGGCGGAGCTGACCTCTGGGATGTCGATCGGCCAGTTGTCCTGCCACGGTGGCGCCTCGAGGATGAGTTTCGAGAGCTCTTCCGTCAGCTTCATCATTTCCTTATGGAATCCGATGATCTTCTTGGATTGGGCAAAGACCGGATCCGGGATCGACCACTCCCTGAGATCCCGGTACAGAATCCCTTGGGTGTAATCGGGGAGGAGCTTGCCGTCCGAGAAGAGGACGGGATACACGAGCCGACGATCCGGATGGCTCTCTGTCCGGTATCCGAGCAGTTGCTCGCGTTTCAGCATGCTCTTCAGTTCAGCCACGCACCAGGGCGAGCGGAAGTATTCCGCCGACCACACGGTGACGATGCAGCGCGAACTCTTCAGTGCCTCCTGAAGAACCAGTGGCCACTCCTGCCCGGTTTCTATCTCCCGGGTGTCCATGAAGATCCTGGGCGGGTGTGGCAGTGCCTCACCCAGCAAGCCCTCCAGCCGCTGGTAGAAATGGTTCTGCACCCAGTCCAATGCTGGCCATTTGCGGCGGTAGCTGAGGAAGACGTCGTATTGGTAGTCCCCGGACATGGCGGGCAGGCGGACCTCCAGCAGGCGGCCCACCATATAGCAGCCCCACACGGCCAGGTCTGGTGGCGGGCAGGCGAGTTGCCACAAACTTCATCGAGACCGAGAACGGCTGTGCCGTCCTCGGCCCCGGTTCATCCCCGGCCCTACTGCTGGTCGATGTAGGCGCGGTAGGCCTCGAAGCCGTAGGGTCGGCCGAGGAAGTCCTTCACCAGCTCCGCGGCGGGCTTGGAGCCACCGGGCTCGAGCACCGTCTTGCGGTACTTCATCGTGGTGGCCGTATCCAGGTAGCCGTTCTTCTGGAACTCGGTCTCCAGGTCCTTGGCGATCACGAGCGACCACACGTACGTGTAGTACGCGGCCGAGTACCCCTTGAGGTGCCCGAAGGCGAGCTGGAAGTGCGTGCCGTCACGGTACTCGTGGCGGAACGGGCTGAGCTTCTCCTGCTGCTTCTCGAGCGCCTCCGTGGTGTCGAAGCCCGGCGCGCGCGAGTAGTAGTCCAGCGACACCGCCGCCAGGAACATCTGCCGGCGCGTCCACAGGCCCTTGCCGAACTCCTTCGAGGCCCGGAGCTTTTCCACCATCGCGGCCGGAATCACCTCGCCCGTCTCATGGTGGCGGGCGAACTGCTGGAGGATGGCGGGGTGGGTGGCCCACTGCTGCAGCAGCATCGAGGGCGTCTCCACGAAGTCCCACTCGGTGGCGATGCCCGTGATTCCCTTCCACTGCTGGCGGCCGGCGAAGACGTGGTGCAGCAGGTGGCCGAACTCGTGGAAGAACGTCTCCACCTCGTCCTGCGTCATCAGCGCGCCCGTGCGCGGGAAGTTGCAGACCAGCGCGCCCTCCGGATAGCGCTTGCCGGCCTGGCCCGCCACGAGGTCGAACTGCGCCGCGTGCTTGTACTTGTCCTCCCGCGGGTGCATGTCCAGGAAGATGCGGCCCAGCAGCGTGCCGTTCTCCATGACGTCATAGGCCTCGACGTCCGGGTGCCACACCGCCGCGTCCTTCACCGGCACGTAGGTGATGCCCCACATGCGCGAGGTGATGTCCATCACCCCCTGCTTCACGCGCCCGTACTCGAAATAGGCCCGCATCGCCTGCGAGTCGAAGCCGAGCTTCTCCGCCTTGAGCCGGTCCTCGTAGTAGTCCTGGTCCCACGGCTCCACCGTGGTGGCCTTGGGATCGTCCTTCTGCTTGCGTGCGAGCAGGTCCGCGTACTCCTGCTTCGCACGCCGCTCGGCGGTGGCTGCCACCTTGTCGATGAAGTCCGCGGCCACCTGCTGGGTGCGCGTCATCTTCGTCTCGGTGACGAAGGCGGCCCAGGTGGGGTAGCCCAGCAGCGTGGCCAGCTCGTGGCGCTTCGCGATGAGCTGCTCGAGCACCGGCTGGTTCTTCGGATGGGCACGCTGACGATAGGTGCGCCACACCTTCTCGCGCGCCTTGCCATCGCGGGCGTACGTCATGAAGGGGAAGTAGTCGGGGTAGTTGGTGGTGATGACCACCTTCCCGTTGGCGCCCGGCTTGTGGCCGTCGATGAAGTCCTGGGGCAGGCCGATGAGCTCCTTCGGGTCCAGCTCTACCTTGCGCACGTCCTCGGAGATGTTCTGGGTGAAGGTCTGTCCGAGCTTGAGGATCTCCTCGTTGAGGGCCTTCACCTTCGCGCGGGTGGCGTCATCGCGGTCCACGCCGGCGCGGCGGAACTCGAGCAGGGTGCGCTCCATCCAGTAGCGGGTGGGGGCATCGGCCTGGGAGAGGTCCACGGCGGACAGGGCGTCATAGACGCCACGGTCCTGGGAGATGTCGACGTTGAGGGCATCGGCCTTCTGCTCGCAGGCGCGGGCGGCGTCGCGGAAGGCGGCCTGGGGGTGGACCTCGCGGGTGAGGCTGGAGCGGTTGAGGGAGGCGCCGAGCGCGGCGGTGGCCTCGTCATAGGCCTCGAGGATGGCGCGGCCGTCGGAGGCCTTGAGGGATTTCAGGGAGGCAATCTGGGCGCGGGCGCGCTCCAGGTCGGCGGAGCAGGCGGCGTTGAAGGCCTCGAGGGTCCCCGAGACGAGTTTGGAGCCCTCGGGAGGAGGAATGGGCTTGCGGGCTTCGGCCTGGACGGAGGAGGTGGGCTCGGGCTTCGTCACGGTCGAATGGGCGCAACCGGTCGCGCCCAGGGCGGCCATGAGGGTGAAGGCGGTGATTCTCAAGACGACTCCTTGGGGAAACAGCGGGGAAACGGAGGGCGGAATGTATCCCCGGGAGGAAGAGACCGCAGCCGGAAGCAGGCCGGGGGGACAGCGAGCACACAGGGAGACAGCGAGGACACAGGGAGACAGCGAGGGCACAGGGAGACAGCGAGGACACAGGGAGAAGGGGGCCACACTGTCCGCATCTTCCCTCGCCCTCCGGGAGAGGGACGGGGTGAGGGTGCCGGGCATCCCGGGTTCCCACCCGAGGACGTCTCCGCTCCACCCGGGTGCACGAGGCGCTAGGCTGGGCGCCCCCTGACCCACAAAGGCGTGGTGACCGTGAACCAACGACGTGGCGCGTGGCTGTGGCTCTTCTGTGTCCTCGGAGTGGCCTGGAGTTGTGACCCGAATGCCCCCGACACCTCGTCACCTGGCACGGGGCCGGGAGTGCGCGCGTGTGGTGTGGATGGCGTGCTGCTCTGTGACGACTTCGAAGGGGGGGCGCTGGGGAGTGTGCCCAATGCGTCGACGTGGCAGGTGCAGATCTTCGAGCAGAAGGGCCACATCGCCATCGACAGCTCGCAGGCGCACTCGGGCTCGAAGTCGGTGTACGTCAACGGCATGGGCACGGGCAATTACCGCTCGGTGTTGTTCTCGACCACGGCGCCCTTCCCGCCGCAGCACAACAGCTTCTACGCGCGGGTCTTCCTGCGCTCGAAGAACGGGATGGGCGAGGGCCACAGCACGTATTTCGGAGGAGGCTCGGAGGACAACCAGCGCATGGTGCGCATTGGCTTCCACCAGTACGTGCTCGAGGCGAACCTCATCCACCCCGGCACGGAGTACGAAGTGCTCTCGGGCCCGTGGGGCCAGCCCTCGCAGGGCATCCAGCTCCAGGCGGGGAAGTGGCACTGCGTGGAGGCGCTCTTCGATGGGGCGCGGCACGAGCTGCGCGTGTGGTTCGACGGGAGCGAGGTCTCGGACCTGCACACGACGAACTGGAACAAGAACCTGAGCACCTGGTCGCCGCAGTATGGGAAGGCGTGGTTCGGCTTCGAGACGTACCACGGCGAGCAGGATGAGCTCTGGTACGACGACATCATCATCGGGACGCAGCGGATCGGCTGCGGCGGATAGCGCATGCGGATCGGCGTCATCGGAACGAAGTGGGGGCTGATGCACGTCGGGGCCTTCCGCGCGGCGGGGGCCGAGGTGGTGGCGCTGTGCGGCCAGCACGAGGCGCACACGCGCGAGGTGGCGGACCGGGAAGGCATCGCCCTGGCCACGGCGGACGTCCGCGAGCTGTGCGCGGCGGTGGACGCGGTGGTGGTGGCGAGCCCGGACGCGCTGCACCGGGCGCACGTGGAGGCGGCACTGGACGCCGGGTGCGCGGTGCTCTGCGAGAAGCCGCTGGCGCTCACCCATGAAGACGCCGCGGCCCTGGTCGAGCGGGCCCGGTACGCGAAGTGTCCCTGCGTGGTGAACTTCCCCTACCGGATGTTGCCGCCGCTGCGGGCGCTGAGGGCATGGCTGAGGGAGCACAGGGCGCACCACCTGGTCATCACGGTGCGCAACGGCTTCGTCCCCACGGAGGTCCTGGAGCCCGGGGCCCGCGTGGGGCGCTCGGCGGACTTCGGAGGCGTCTCGCACCTGCTGGACGCGGTGCTGTGGCTGACGGGGGCCTCGCCCTCGTGGGTGCAGGCGTCGCTGTCGGGCCGGCCGGTGCACACGGCGGCGCTCCAGGTGGGGCTCTCCAGCGGGGCGGTGCTGGTGCTGACGCACGCGTCCAGTCCGGAGCCGGGGCTTCATGGCGGCTGGTCTCTGCTGGGCGAGGACTGGGAGGCGGGCTTCTCCGGCGGCTTCATCCCCGCGCGCGAGGGGTGGTGTGTCTCGCCGGTGCGCTGCTTCGAGTCCGGTGCGTGGTGGGATCTGGCGCCCGGACTGGAGCCCCGGCCCGGCGAGCGCGAGCCCTGGGCCCAGGCCCATGTGGAGACGGCGCGGCGTTTCCTCGGGATGCTCGGGCAGCCGCCACGGGTGGACGCGGAGCTGGCCTCGGTGGAGGAGGCGGCCCTGGTGCAGCGCATCCTCTCGGCGGCCCTGGCCTCGGAGGACGGCGGCCGCCGCATCCTGCTGGACTGAACGCGCGCTCCTTCCTTTCAGTGCCTGACAGCGGGAGTCCCGTGACTCCTCTTCGGGTTGCCGTCACTCCCACCCGCCGTCAGCTCTCTGTCGCTCCTGGTGATTGAGGAAATGAGACCCCCGAATAGCGACAAAATGCGACACCAGGGTACACTGGGGCGGAAATGAGCTCCTGGCGCTCTCATGGAGGCCTTGAATACGGGCTTTCCCTGACAAAAAAGGAATATGTTTTACAGTCCTGATTCAGCATTATAGTCTCACTGCCCGAGAGTCTCTCCCAGGGTGCCCCCGCCCGCCTCGAGGTTCCGATGCTTTCCGTTCTCCCGTCCGGTTCCGCCGCGTTTCCCCCGTCGCAAGAGGAGACGCTGCTTCGAGGGCCCAGCCTGTCGACACTGAGGCTGCCCGTGTCCTGGAGCTCGGAGCCGAGCCTGCACGCGAGGGCGATTGACCGGGCCACGCGGACGCGGGTGCTGGCGGTGAAGCTGTTGCCGAGGGTTCAGCCGGTGGTGAGGCGCTTCGACGCGAGCCAGTTCGGCCTGCTCACGGCCTACACCTATCCGCGGGGCACGCGGGAGCGGCTGGAGGTCTGCAACGACTGGCACGTGTGGCTGTTCCTCTTCGATGACCAGGCCGACGAGCAGGAGGAGGTGGGCCAGCGTCCGGAGTACCTCCAGGAGTACGTGGAGTCCTGTCTGAAGGTGTTGCGCGGAGGCCCCCTGCGCGCGCGGGCGACGCCGTTGGAGCGCTTCACCCGCCACCTGCGCGAGCGCATGGGCAGTCTGGCGAGCGAGGTGTGGTTGGAGCGCTTCACCCGGGACGTGGAGGACTATCTCTACCGGGGCACGCTCCCGGCGGCGCGTCACTGGGCGGAGGGCACCGTGCCCGAGCTCGAGCCCTACATCGAGCAGCGCTCCATGGACTCGGCGATGTACACGGCGTTGGACCTGGTGGAGTTCGCGCACGAGGGGCAGGAGCTGCCCGAGGCGCTCTTCCAGCAGCCGCTCGTCCAGCGGCTGCGGCACCTGTGCGCGCGGGTGGTGGGGCTGACCAACGACCTGTTCTCCTTCGAGAAGGAGGTCCTCTGGCACCGCAACCCGAACAACTTCGTGCACGTGCTGCGGGTCAACCAGCGGCTGGGGCTGGAGGCGGCCATTCACGCGGCCATCGGTGTCATCAACGCGGACACGGACGCGTTCCTCGCGTGTGAGGAGGCGCTGCTGGAGCAGGGGCCGGTGGACCCGCGTGTCCTCTCGTACGTGGAGGGGATGAAGGCGTGGATTCACGGCAACGTGCGCTGGTCCATGGTGACCGGGCGTTACAGCTCGCAGACCTCGCCCTTCCCCGAGCTGCGCCGCTAGTCAGGCCCTGGGCAGGTGGTCGCGGATGACGCCGAGCCAGTACTCGCGCCCGTAGTACTGGCTCATCTTCCCGAGCAGCTTGCCATCGCGGAACAGCAGGAAGGTGGGGATGCCGAAGAGGCCGAAGCGCCGGGCCAGCTCCTCGTGCTCGTACGCGTTCACCTTCACCACGCGCATGCGGGCGCCCTCGAGCTCGGAGAGCAGGGAGGGCTCGGCGGCCGCGTAGATGTCGCAGTTGGGGCAGCCGGGTCCCCAGAAGTCCACCACGACCAGCTCGTCCTTCGGCTCCAACACCAGCGCGTCGAAGTTCTCCGTCGTCGCGTCGTAGCTCACGGGATGTGACATGCGCCCGTGACTAACGGCACCGGGCGCCCGCTTCAACCGGGGAAGCGGGCGCCAGGGGGGTTCAGCGACGCTCCCCGGCGGGTGGGCGGGCCTGACGCTGCGCGGGCTGGGCCGGCTGCTGGGGTGCCGGTTGCGGCTGTCCGGCCTGGGCCTGGGGCTGGGACTGGCCGAGCAACTGGTAGGCCCGGTCCCGGTGCTCGCGCAGCTTGGGGAGCAGCCCGTCCAGCAGGGGCGCGAGCTCGGGGTACTGCTGCCGGCCGAGCGTCACGAGCTGGATGGCCTCGGCATGGTTGGCCACCTGCGAGGCCAGGTAGGCCTGATCATAGAGAGGGGGCTCCAGCACCGCGAGCTTCGCCTTGCTGGCCTCGGTGGCGTTCATGAGGCGGGTCTGCACGTCGTTGGTGGGCTGGAGCCGGGCGGGGAGCTGGAGGTTGCGCTGCTTCGCGAAGTCCAGGAGTTGCTGGTGGGCCGTCCGGTGGTCGCTCACCATGCGCTCGCCGAACTGCTTCACCGCGGGGTTGGCGGCCCTCTGCACGGTGAGCTCGCCGAGGGCGATCTCCGATTCGTTGATGGCCCGGAGCTGTGCGAGGAAGGCTGGCGCGCTGCCCGCGAGCATCATCACGCCCACGCGGTGGGCCTCGTCCGCCTCGAGGTCCCCCGTCTTGTGGGACGGGTGTTTTCCCTGGGGGGTCTGGGCCATCGCCGGCCCCCCCAACCCCAGGGCCATCGCCATCGAGCCGAGCACTGCCCACCGTCCCCACGAGCGCTTCATGTGACCCACTCCTTTCGAACCTTTTCGGGGAAGCTGGGTTCGGGAGGGGTGGAGAGGACAGGGGAGGGCAGGCGGCCGGGCGAGGCCCTCCCGGCCGGGAAGGGGGACCCTGGAGTGCCGATCAGCGGGCGGTGATGTCGAGGGTGAGGGTGATGACGGCCTCGAAGTCGCTGGAGGCGGTGCGGGGGGTGCCTCCGCGCAGCCCGAGGAGGAAGTCGCCCCGGGCCAGGTTGGCGTCCAGGGACTCCAGCGTGTTGCGGGTGGTGTCCATGTCGAGCTGGGCGCTGCCCCGGGGGTTCTGGATGGTGGCGATGTCCACCTGGGTGCCGGTCTCGCTGGCGCGCAGGAAGGCCGTCACGTCACTGGAGAGCACGTCCTGGAGCATGCCCACGTTCTTCGACTTCGTGACATTCAGCTGCAGGCGCGCCTGGGTGACTTCGAAACGCGAGGGGGCCTCGCCCAGGGTGGCGCGGGCCTGGGACAGGAAGGCCGTCCACTGGTCGTTCGTGGAGTCCAGGTGGAGGCTGTCGTTGATGGTGCCGCCGATCACGCCGCCGGCATCGAGTTTCACCTCATAGGTCACGGTGCCCTCGTGGCTGGGGCCGCAGGCGATCAGGGACAGGGCGAGGGGGAGCAGCAGGAGGACGCGGAGGAGGGGCACGGAGGCTCCGGGAAAGGGATGGGGGAGGGAAGTCCCGTGGGTTGAATTCATGGCGGAATCCATACGGAATTGGCGGCTGCGGAGTGCGGAAAGGCTGCCCGCGCGGGCCGTGGCGGTGCACAATATCCGACGAGGCACACTGCGCAGCAGGCCCCGGGCGCCATAAGTTGGGGCCCTCGACGGAGGGGACATGTACGAGTGGCTGGAGGGACTTCAGAAGTCGGCGAAGCGGACGGCGGCCGGAGTGGGCGCCGAGGATATCCGGAGGGCGGAGACCGAGTGCGGGGTGCCCTTCCCCGAGGAACTCGGCACGCTGTACCGGACGTTCGACGGCGGTGAGCTCCAGGGGGAGGTGACGCTGTTTCCGCTGCATGGTCCCGAGAGTGCGCCGAGCGTGTTGGAGAAGACGCGGCTGAAGCTGGAGAGCCTGCCGGCCGCGGGAGTGTGGCGCATCGGGGTGAAGGGGCCGCACCGGCAGCTCTTCGCCGCGCGCAAGTCGGCGATGGTGGAGCAGGCCGACAGCCCCCTGCCTGGCTGGGCGGAGCCGTTGTCGGGGGATGATTGGATCTACGGCACCTGGGAGACGGAGAAGCGCGAGCTGCGGCTGTACCGGACGCTGCAGACGATGCTCGAGGTGCTGGTGCCTCCGGCCGAGGTGGAGGAGTTCGGTGACAGGACGTTCGCGCGTGCGCTCTCGGCGGTACAGGGAGCGCTGAGCGATCTGTCCGTGGAATACGACGAGGACGCTCGGCCGAAGGCGGAGGCCGAGGAGTCGGAGGAGGAGGAGGAAGAAGAGGCGGCTGAGGAGGAAGAGGGCGAGGAGGAGGAGGCCGAAGAAGGCGAGGCGGCGGCGGCGGCTGAGGAGGAAGAAGCCGAAGAGGGCGAGGAAGAGGCCGAAGAGGGCGAGGAAGAGGCCGAGGAGGGCGAGGAGGCGAAGGCCGAAGAGGAAGAGGCCGAAGAGGGCGAGGAGGAGGTCGAAGAGGAAGAGGCTGACGAGGAGTTGCGGAAGCCCGTGGTCGCGGCGGCCGAGCGCCGGGTGGTGCAGCTCCGGCAGGCAGCTCCCCAGGAGCCGCCCTCGCCCGTGACCCGTGTTCGGAGTGCGGTGAAGAAGGCCGCTGCCGTGGCTCAGGACGCCGTGGAGACGGTTGCCGAAGTCGCGCAGGGGGCCGCGAAGACGGTTGCCGCCGTGGCGAACGTCGCCACGATGACGATGACTGGCGGCACCACGTCCACGGCTGGCGCGAAGGCTCCGGCCAAGAAGGCGGCGGCGAAGGCTCCGGCCCAGAAGGCGGCTGCGGAGGTTCCTGCCGCGAAGACTCCGGCCAAGAAGGCGGCGGCAAAGGCTCCGGCCAAGAAGGCGGCCGCAAAGGCTCCAGCCAAGAAGGCGGCAGCGAAGAAGGCGGCAGCGAAGAAGGCACCTGCCAAGAAGGCGGCGGCGAAGGCTCCGGCGAAGAAGGCACCTGCCAAGAAGGCGGCGGCGAAAAAGGCGGCAGCGAAGAAGGCTCCGGCCAAGAAGGCACCGGCGAAGAAGGCCGCCGCGAAGAAGGCCGTCGCGAAGAAGGCCGTCGCGAAGAAGGCCGCCGCGAAGAAGACCGCCGCGAAGAAGACCGCTGCCAAGAAGGCACCGGCGAAGAAGGCCGCCGCGAAGAAGGCCCCGGCGAAGAAGGCCCCGGCGAAGAAGGCCGCCGCGCGCGGCCGGCGCTGAGCCTCGTCGCCGCCCGTCCGAGCTCCCCTCTCGTCAGGAGAGGGGAGCGGACTCAGTGTCGAATCAAGGGAGGCTCGGCGGGGGGCCGTGGGCGGGTTCCCTGGTCCTCGGGGGCGAGGATGACGCGGGTCACCCCGTCCTTGCCGGTGCGCCATTGCTCGTGCAGCCGCGCCAGCCGGTCCTCGAGAATCACCTGCACCGCGCCAGCGATGGGCAGTGCCAGCAGCGCGCCGAGGAGGCCCGCCAGTGCGGTGCCCACCAGCATCACCAGGGCGATGAGCAGCGGGTTCATCTTCAACGTCCGGCGCTGGATGAGGGGCTGCAGCAGGTTGCCCTCCACCTGCTGGTAGACGACGAAGATGCCCACCGCGATGAAGCCCTCCTTCATTCCCACCGAGGCGAACGTCGTCCCCGCCACCAGGAAGAGGCCCAGCGTGGAGCCGATGAAGGGGAGGAGCCCCAGCACCGCCATGGCCAGGCCCAGGGCCATGAAGTAGGGCACGCCCAGCAGCAGCGTCGACACCGCCGTCACCACCCCGCCGATGAACGAGATGAGGAACGCTCCCGCCACGTAGCCGCCCACCGTGCGATGCATCTCGTGCGCGAGGCCGCGCCAGTGCTCGCGGCGTGATGGCTCCACCCACTGCAGGCTCTTGTCGAACAGGTCCGGTCCGAACAGCAGGAAGAAGACCGTCAGCACGGAGATGGTCACCACGGCCGCCAGCTTCTGCAGCAGGTTCGTCACCACGCCGATGACGGGCCCGGGGGCCATGGGGATGTGCTGGCGCAGCTCCGCGGAGACACGGTCGACGACGTCATAGCGCTCGTCCAGCTTCTCCACCCACGACAGGTGCTGGAGCCGGTCGATGTAGTCGGGCGCGGCCCGCACCAGCGCGAGCCCCTGCTCGAGGAACATCGGCAGCAGGGTCATCAACAGCGCCGAGAGCAGGCCCAACCCCAGCAGGGCCACGGAGAACACCGCCGCGCCTCGGCGCACCTGGTGCCGCTCCATCCAGCGCACCAGCGGATGCGCCGCCAGCGCGAGGAAGAGGGCCACCATCACCCAGGAGAGAACCGTCCACACCCGGGTCAGCAGCCACAGCACGGCCACCAGCGCCAGCACGTGCGACGCCACCGTCCACACCGTGCGGGGTGTCACCTGGGAGCGGGGCCGGCGGGGGGTCTCCAAGAGCCCGCCCCTCGTCTAGCCTTCCGGCAGATCGTTGGGAGGCATGGGGCGCAGCGGCTCCCGGGGACGAGCGGTGAGCTCCTCCTCCTGCTCCTCCTCGTCACCCCGCCGGAACTCGTGAATCTGATCCGGGAGGATGTCCCGGTAGTCCGGGTCCTCTTCCAGGGGTGGGGTGGCCGTCAGCTCCTGATCCGTGAAGTTGATGTGCTCCTGGCCGGTGACGGGGTCCCGGTTGCGCAGGGACTCGGACTCACCCACGTCCTCGGAACCGAGTTTCTTGAATCGCATGGTGTTTCCTCCGAGCACGCCGGGTTGGCTGCCCGAGCCAACGGTGCGAACCCAAGGGATTCCACGCAACAGAGCGGGGCCGCCCGCCTGTCAGGTGGCTCAGCGCGGAGAGGCCAGCGTCCGGCCGGAGGGGTAGCGGGGTTCCGCCTTGGCCAGCACCATGCCCAGGGCGAGCACCCGGGAGAACGTCTCGCGCATGGCATAGCGCCGGGTGCGGGGCCGGCCCTCGTCGGCGGCCACCCCCCAGGCGTCGATGCCCACCGAGTTGGCGATGTACAGGGCCCGTGTCAGGTGGAAACGTTGGGTGACGAGCACTGCCTCGCGCACCCCGAAGACGGTGTGGGCCCGGACGGAGCTGTCGTAGGTGGACAGGCCGGCGTCGTCCTCCTCCACCGCCTCGGGAGGCACGCCCCGCTCCAGCACGTAACGCACCATGGCACGCGTCTCGTCGTGGAAGGGGTCCGAGTTGTCCCCGCTGAGCAGCAGCGAGTCCACCGTGCCCTCGCGGTACAGGGCGATGGCCGCGTCCAGCCGCTGGGCCAGCACGGCCGACGGCACGCCTCCGGGGGCCAGTCCCGCCCCGTACACCAGGGCCACCGGGGCCTGGGGGGCCTCGGCGCGCGGGATGATCCGATCCGCGTAGCGCTTCTCCACGTAGAAGGAAACGACCCACACGCCCAGGACGGCCGCCAGCCCCATGGCCAGCAGCCCCAGCACCCACCTGCGCAAGGCTCGCGCCTTCTTGCCGCCTCTCCCCATGGTCCCCCGGCCAAACCGCCGGGAGCCTCATTCTCGTCCCTTCATTCCCAGATGGAAGCGGCTCTCTCTCCTGGTGCTCACACGGGGACACCAGCGCTCGTGTCCTCTGTCCTCAAACCATGCCGCTCCACCGCCTCCAGCACCTGCCGGGGGTCGGCCGGCTTGCCCAGGAAGGCGGCCACCCCATAGCTGGCGGCGTACAGGGCCCTATCCCTCGGGCTCATCCCCGCCAGGGCCGCCGAGAGGATGACCACGGGGACGGCGCGCAGGGTGTCATCCCCCTTGCGCGCGGTGAGGAGCCGGTTGCCGTCCATGACGGGCATGTTCATGTCCAGCACCACCATGGAGGGCCGGGGGACGCGCCTCAGGTACTCGAGGCCTTCCCTCCCATGGCTGGCGGCCACCACCGGGTAGCCATGGGCCTCCAGGAAGTGTTGGAGTGACTCCCGGATGTCCGGGTCATCCTCCACGATCAATACCGGGCCACGCAGGGAGGCCATGATCTCGCGCTCCACCGATGAGGGAACCTGCCCTCGAAGGCTAAGTCCGGGAGACCAGGGTGGCACCCCCGGTGGAATCGCCTGGATGCCCGGCCCCGGCCCCAGGAGGGCCCCGGGGGGGTGCTCCGAGTTTCAAGGCCACGGTTGACCGGCCGCCATACCGCCTATATAGGGGGCCGCGTTCAGGCCTGTTTCCAGAGGAGTTGGTGGCCCCATGGCGTCCCTTCGCGATATCCGCAAGCGCATCCGCTCGGTGAAGAACACGCGGCAGATCACCAAGGCCATGAAGATGGTCTCCGCAGCGAAGTTGCGTAAGGCGCAGGATGCCATCATCGCCGCGCGTCCCTACGCGCAGATGCTGGATCAGATCATCTCCGACCTGACCACCCGTTCCGGGGGCGAGGAGCTGGCGCACCCGCTGCTGACGTCCCGTCCGGTGCGCAAGGTGGAGTTGCTGCTGCTCACCTCGGATCGCGGCCTCGCCGGCGGCTTCAACTCCAACGTCATCCGGCGCGCCAGCCGCTTCCTGTACGAGAACAGCGGCGTGGAGATCGAGGTCTCCACCGTGGGCCGCAAGGGCAACGACTTCTTCCGGCAGCGCGGCCAGAAGATGCGCAAGGACTTCGGCTACCTCTTCCAGCGGCTGGACTACACCCACGCCTCGCAGGTGGCCGAGGAGATGAGCGCGCGGTTCCTCAAGGGCGAGGTGGACGCCGTCTACGTCGTCTACAACGAGTTCCTCTCCGCCATCAGCCAGAAGGTCTCCCTGGCCCAGCTGCTGCCGCTGCAGACGCTGTCGGTGGGCGCCCCCACGGCGGCCCAGGTCGGCCAGAGCGCCCCGGTGGCCGCGCCCACTCCCGCCCTCGTGGACTTCAAGTACGAGCCGGCCCGCCAGGACGTGCTCGACCGGCTGGTGCCCCAGGCGGTGGCCATCAAGCTGTACCGCTCCCTGCTGGAGAGCGTCGCCAGCGAGCATGGCTCCCGCATGAGCGCCATGGAGAACGCCACGAGCAACGCCTCGGACATGATCGCCAGCCTGTCGCTCACGTACAACCGCACCCGCCAGGCGGTCATCACGAAGGAGCTGATGGAGATCGTGTCCGGCGCGGAGTCTCTGAAGTAGAAGTTCCGCTTCTGGCCTTAGGGCCGCGAAGCTTGACCCCTGGGGGAGGCCACCTGTAGAGGGGGCCCGCCCATCCCCCGGGCCACAATTTCGACGAGGGACGGAAGACATTCCATGAGCGCTCAAGTTCCGACGGTAGGCAAGGTGACGCAGGTTCTCGGACCTGTGGTCGACGTGGAGTTCCCGCCCGGCGGTCTGCCGGAGGTGTACACCGCCCTCAAGCTGACCAACGCCAACATCAGCACCGAGGCGGACAACCTCACCCTCGAGGTGGCGCAGCACCTGGGTGAGAACACCGTGCGCTGCATCTCCATGGACTCCACCGAGGGTCTGGGCCGCGGCACGCCGGTGAAGAATACGGGCGCCCCCATCCAGGCGCCGGTGGGCAAGGCCACCCTGGGCCGCATCCTCAACGTCACCGGCGAGCCGGTGGACGAGAAGGGCCCCGTGAAGGCCAAGGAGTCCTGGCCCATCCACCGCCAGCCTCCTCCGTTCACGGAGCAGGACGTGCGCGTGCAGATGTTCGAGACCGGCATCAAGGTGATCGACCTGCTCGCCCCCTACACCCGTGGCGGCAAGATTGGCCTGTTCGGCGGCGCCGGCGTGGGCAAGACGGTGCTCCTGCAGGAGCTCATCCGCAACGTGGCCGTGGAGCGCGGTGGCTTCTCGGTGTTCGCCGGCGTGGGCGAGCGCACCCGCGAGGGCAACGACCTGTATCACGAGATGCAGGAGTCCAAGGTCATCAAGATCGACAACCTGGAGGAGAGCCAGGTGGTGCTGGTGTACGGCCAGATGAACGAGCCGCCCGGCGCCCGCGCCCGCGTGGCCCTCACGGCCCTGACCATCGCCGAGTACTTCCGCGACGTCGAGGGGCGCGACGTGCTCCTCTTCGTCGACAACATCTTCCGGTTCACCCAGGCCGGTTCCGAGGTGTCCGCCCTCCTGGGCCGCATCCCGAGCGCCGTGGGTTACCAGCCCACGCTGGCCACGGAGATGGGCAGCCTCCAGGAGCGCATCACCTCCACGACGAAGGGCTCGGTCACCTCGGTGCAGGCCATCTACGTGCCCGCCGACGACCTGACGGACCCGGCGCCGGCCACCACGTTCGCCCACCTGGACGCGACCACGGTGCTCAACCGCGCCATCTCCGAGCTGGGCATCTACCCGGCCGTGGATCCGCTCGACTCCACCAGCCGCATCCTCTCGCCGGACGTGGTGGGCGCGGAGCACTACGCGGTGGCCCGCAAGGTCCAGGGCATCCTCCAGCGCTACAAGGAGCTGCAGGACATCATCGCCATCCTCGGCATGGACGAGCTCTCCGAGGATGACAAGCAGGTGGTGGCGCGCGCCCGGAAGATCCAGCGCTTCCTGTCGCAGCCCTTCTTCGTGGCGCAGATCTTCACCGGCTCGCCGGGCAAGTACGTGAAGCTCCAGGACACCATCCAGGGCTTCAAGGAGATCGCCGACGGCAAGCACGACGACATCCCCGAGTCCGCCTTCTACATGGTGGGTGGCATCGAAGAGGTGCTGGAGAAGGCCCGCAAGATGGCGGCGGCCTAACCGGCCGTTCCCGCCTGGGAGGGAGCCCCCGTGCTGCATTCCGCCCTCATCCTGGTGTTGTCGCTGGTGGCGCTCCCGGCCCTCGGGCAGGAGCGCTCCAGCCGGGCGCGTGTGAGCGCCAATGGCACCTTCACCGTGCGCCTGGTGCAGCATGCGGCCGGGAAGTGCACGCTGGAGGTGGCCAAGGAGAGCGGCCCGGTGTGGACGCTCAAGCAGTGCGTGGGTGGGGTGGATGACCTGTACTACGTCTCCAATGATGGAGAGCGGGTATGGGTCATGTTCCCGCTGGCGCCCAAGGGCACGGTGAAGCTGCCCGGGAAGCAGTACAAGAAGGTGCCCGCGTGGGCCAACACGGTGGTGGCCGAGGAGTATGGCCGCGAGGGGCGCCTGCAGGAGCGGCGCCTGATGAACTTCGTGAGCCCGCGCGAGGTATCGGAGGTGCGGCAGTTGGGACAGCACCTCAAGTGGTTGGAGGGCGTGCTCGGGGTACCGGGCAAGGGCCCGCGCCTGACGGACGCGGGGCGCATCGAGTTCGAGACGGTGGGCGGCAAGTCCCACCAGCTGACCTTCTGAAAAAGCGGTACTGCAGGGAGCACGGAAGCCCATGGCCAAGCTGACGGTCGAGATTGTGACCCCCGAGAAGCGCATCCTGTCGGTGCAGGCGGACGAGGCGATCGTTCCGGGCGGCAAGGGCCTGTTCGGCGTTCGGCCGGGCCACACGCCGTTCCTGTCGCTGATGGAGCCGGGGCCGCTGACGCTGATCGACGGAGGGCGCCGCGAGTACTACTTCGTGGCGGGTGGTTTCGTCGAGGTGAGCAACGACAAGGTGTTGGTGCTGGCGGACGTGGCGGAGGCGGTGACGGGCATCGACGTGGAGGCGGCGAAGAAGCGGATGCAGGATGCGCAGGAGCGGCTGCGCGGCATGTCGTCGGACGACGTGCGCTTCGACATCGAGCAGGCGACGGTGCGCCGCGAGACGGCGCGCATGAGCGCCGCGACGATGCGCTAGCTCCCTCTCCCTCTGGGAGAGGGTCGGGGTGAGGGTCTTCAGCCCCGCCTGACGGATTCACACGAAGCCCCCGTGCACGATGCCCGCGTTTTCGGGCGTCAGGCATCGGGGGCTTCGTTGTTTCCACCCCCCTTCTTTCCCCGTTTCACCGTCCGTGCGAGCGTTCCACTTGACGTGGCGCCCAAAAAGGAGCATTCAAGATACACATTTAAAGATGCATTCGAGATGCATCGAAAGCAGGGCGCCACGAGCGGCCCGGGGAGCGAGCGCATGAGCACCAACGTCGCGGAGAAGAAGAGCAGCCTGTACGAGCAGATCGGCGGGGAGCCGGCCATGGAGGCGGCGGTGGATCTCTTCTACCGGAAGGTGCTGTCGGACGAGCGCATCAGCCACTTCTTCGAGGACGTGGACATGGAGCGCCAGTCGGCGAAGCAGAAGGCGTTCCTCACGATGGTGTGCGGAGGGCCGAGCGCGTACTCGGGCAAGGACATGCGCAAGGGGCATGCGCACCTGGTGCAGCGCGGGCTGAACGACACGCACTTCGACGCGGTGGTGGAGCACCTGTCGGCGACGCTGCTGGAGCTGGGCGTGGCGAAGCCGCTGGTGGAGCAGGTGCTGGCCATCGCCGGTGGCGCGCGGGCGGACGTGCTCGACCGCTGAGTCCGAGGGGGGCACGCACATGGCGAGGGTGAAGCTCGAGGGCCAGTGGTACGGGCTGGACGAAGGCGAGTCGGTACTCGACGGACTGCTGAGGGGGGGCGTGCGGGTACCGCACTCGTGCCGGGCGGGGGCGTGCCAGTCCTGCCTGATGCGAGCCGAGGGCGGCGCGGTGCCGGCGAAGGCCCAGGTGGGCCTGAAGGAGACGCTCAAGGCCCGGGGCTACTTCCTCTCGTGTGCGTGTCACCCCGAGGGGGACCTCGAGGTGGCGGGGGCGGGCGCGGAGCTGCGGGTGCCCGCGCGCATCGCCACGCTGGAGCGGCTGAGTGACAGCGTGCTGTGCGTGCGGCTGCGCCCGGAGAAGCCCTTGGAGTACCGGGCGGGCCAGTACGTGTCGCTGATCCGGGCGGACGGGCTGGCGCGCAGCTACTCGCTCGCCAGCCAGCCGCATGAGGACACGCTGGAGCTGCACGTACGCCGTACCGCCGGAGGCCGCATGAGCGGGTGGCTCTTCGACGAGGCCCGGCCCGGGGACGCGCTGGAGCTGCAGGGGCCCGCGGGCGAGTGCTTCTACGTGCCGGGCCGGCCGGAGCAACCGCTGCTGCTGGCCGGTACGGGCACGGGCCTGGCCCCGCTGTACGGCATCCTCCAGGATGCGCTGAGTCATGGGCACACCGGGCCCATCTGGCTCTTCCACGGTGCGCTCGAACCTTCGGGGCTCTACCTCGTGGAGGAGCTCCGGGCGTTGCAATCCTGTTACAGTCAGTTCCAGTACCGCCCCTGCGTTCTCAAGGGGCAAGAAAGAGTGGGCGTGACGGTGGGGGCGTTGGACGCGGTCATCAAGGAAGCGTGCCCCCGGCCTGCCGGTTGGCGGGCTTGGCTGTGCGGCGACCCTTCGCTGGTGCTATCCCTGAGAAAGAAGCTTTTCCTCGCCGGGCTGTCGCTCAAGGACCTCCATGCGGATGCGTTCCTCCCGAGCACTCCTCCGCCGCAGGAAGGAGTGGAGGTCTCGGGCCGTGCATCTGACGCTTCACGCTGACTACGCGCTGCGCGTGCTGCTGTACCTCGCGGTCAACCCGGATCGGGTGATCTCCACGGGCGAGGTGAGCGGTGCCTACGGTATCTCCAAGCACCACCTCGTCCGGGTGGTGCAGGGGCTGGGCCGCCACGGCTTCGTGGAGGTGCGGCCGGGCCGCTCCGGCGGCGTGGTGCTGGCCCGGGCTCCGGCGGAGATCTCCGTGGGCGAGGTGGTGCGCCGCATGGAGCCGGACTTCCACATCGTGGAGTGTTTCGATCCGAAGACGAACACCTGCCCCATCACCCCGGCGTGTGGACTGATCGGCGTGCTCAACGAGGCAACGCGCGCCTTCCTGGCCACGCTGGACAAGTACACCCTGGAAGACCTGGTGCGGCGCAGTCCGCGCAAGCTGTCCGCCTACTTCCTCAAGCCCGCGGCGAACGCCGAGGTGGGTTGAGCATGGTCGGGCCCGTGCTGGAGCTCTTCCACCGCATCGCGGAGCCGACCTCGGCGGAAGCGCGCCGCTACGTGGTGGACTACGCGCTGGAGGATCGGGTGCGCTTCCGCAACGTCGCCTTCGAGGAGGCGCAAGCGGCGTGGAAGGAGCTCGGGGGACACAGCACGCCCGCGCTCTGGGACGGTGAGCACCTGCACCAGGGCGCCCAGGCGGTCCTGGCGAGACTGCAGGCGGTTGTCAACCTCGGTCGCGACGGCTGACGCTTCCGGCATGTCGCGTGCCAGTGCCTCGTGGGCCCGAGCGCCTTGTGGTGGGAGAGCGACCTTCACCCAAGCTATGCGCCGGCATGCGGGGAACTCACGAGGAGATGAAAGTCGGGGCTGGTCACGGAACGCGGCTCGGTTATCTTGCCGCTCCCCATGTCGCTGACCCCCGCCGAACGCCAGGACAGGTTTCAAGCGGCGTTCCTGGGACTCGCCATCGGAGATGCCCTCGGGTTTCCCCTGAGGGGCGTGCCTCCAGCGAGCCTCACGCGCCTGCCTGGACTGGCGGAGGACTTCGCGCCTCGGCCTCGGGGGAAGTTCGCCAAGGGCCAGTTCTCGGATGACACGCAGCTGATGCTGGCGGCGGCCGAGAGCGTCATCCGCGAGAACAAGGTGGACGGGCGCAGCGCGGCGGCGCACCTGGCGTGGCTGTGGCAGGAGGGCATCATCCTCCAGCCGCCCAAGCAGCTGGCCGAGGCGCTGCAGAAGCTGGCGCAGGGCACGCCGTGGATGAGCGCGGGGGCGCCACTGGGAGTGAAGTGCCCCTCGGTGCTCAGCCGCGGGGTGGTGGTGGGCCTCTTCGAGAGCAAGAGCCGGGTGCGCATCCGCCACGACGCGGGCGTGCTGACGGTGCTCACGCACAAGGACCCGACGTGCGCGGCGGCGGCGGCCGCGTTCGCGCAGGCCATCGCGCTGGGGCTGACGACGAGCGAGCCGCTCACGCCCGCGGAGTTCTGCGAGGAGCTGGCGCTGTCGGCGGCGGCGCACGACAAGGAGCTGGCCGAGGAGCTGCGGCACCTGCCCCGGCTGCTGACGTGGGATCCCGCGCGGGCGCTGACGCAGCTGCGCAAGGTGAGCGTGCCGCCCAGCCAGCTCAAGGGCGTGGACGGGCTGCCGCCGCACGTGGTGCCGGTGCTGCTCACCGCGCTGTACGCCACGCTGAAGGTGCCGCACGACTTCCGCCAGGCGGTGGAGCTGGTGCTGCGCTGCGGCGGCGAGGCGGACGTGGCCGCGGCGTGCACGGGGGCCCTGGTGGGAGCGCACCTGGGCACGGCGGCCATTCCGGCGCGGCTGCGCAAGAACGTGCTGTACGCGGACACGTTGCTGGACACGGCGGACCGCCTCTTCCAGGCGCGGCAGGTGCGCGAGACGCTCGCCACCGCGCTGGCCCAGCAGCACCACCCGAAGCGCCGCCGCTGAAGCTCCGGTACGGATGAAGGGCCGGCGCGGAGCCGGGCCCCTGGTTGCCCGCTCGCCCCGGAGGGGGCAGCCGGGCGTTGGCGTGTCCTGGCCGCCAGACTTCCCGCGGAATGTTCCCGCTCCCACCTTCCGCGGGAGAGTGGGACGTCCCCGGCACCCCGGGGAAGGCCCGCGGGATGCCCCGGGAGGCGGAGACGTGGAACTCGAGTCGGAGCGTCTGGAGCGAAGGCAACTGGAGTCGTTGTCCACGGCGGAGCTCATCCGCCATGCCATCGAGGAGGCTCGGCTGCTGGCGCGGGCCGAGGTGCTGCACGCCAAGAAGGAGTTGCAGCAGGAGGTGAAGGCGGCGCGCACCTCGGGAATCCTGCTGGGCGCGGGAGGCGTGCTGGGGCTGATGGGCCTGGCGGCCCTCCTGGTGGCGCTGGGGCTGGCGTTGCCGCTGAGCGAGACGCTCGGCGTGCTGCTGGTGGGCGTCTTCCTGGTGGTGGTGTCGGGCGGCCTGGCGTTCGCGGGCGTCAAGCGGCTGCCGAAGAAGCCCCTGCCGCACACGCAGGAACGGCTGAAGACGGACCTCGCCCGCACCCGGGAGACATTGCAATGAGCGAGCAGGACGACAAGAGCGGCGGACACATCACCGCGGGCATGGGCGATCGCGAGCAGGTGGAGAAGACGGCGGACCGGCTGCGCGACGAGCTGCTGCTCACGCTCGAGGAGCTGGACCGGCGGCGCGAGCGGGCCATGGACGTGAAGTACCAGGTGGGCAAGGCCGTGGAGAAGAACCGCGACGTGCTCATCCAGGCGGGCGGTGTCGCGGTGGCGCTGGCCGTGGCGGGCATGGGCTACTCGTGGTGGCGGGCGCGTCACCGCGAGGAGCTGCTGTGGAAGCACCGCGCGCGGGCGCTGCGGCGCGCCTGGGAGCATCCGGACCGGGTGGCCTCGCGCGCCGAGGAGCGCCCGGTGGGCATCGAGCTCGGACGCAAGCTCGTCCTCATCTTCGTCAGCACGCTGGCCTCGGCCATGGCCCGGCGCGCGGTGCAGTCGCTGCTGCCTCCCGCCGAACAGACACCGGCCCCGGAGGGCAGGAAGCGCCTCGGGCTGCGTTTCCCGCAGACTCCCGCCCACGCGTAGGCCGCCGGAGCGGAGGGGGGACGGCGTGGCACTCTCCCGTCAACGGAGGGCGCCGCGTTCTCGTCCTCACATGGATAAGAATTGTTTATTGCGAGAAACCCGTGCATAAAGCAGATTCATCCACGACATGGATCTGCTCTACGCGCGCGCCCAGATGGGCCTGTCCCTCGCCTTCCACATCGTCTTCGCGGCGGCGGGAATCGCGCTGCCGTTGTTGATGGTGCTCAGTGACTTGAAGGCCCGGAGGACGGGAGACGCGGACTACGCGCTGCTCAGCCGGAAGCTGGCGAAGGGGACGGCCATCCTCTTCGCGGTGGGCGCGGTGAGCGGCACGGTGCTCTCCTTCGAGCTGGGGCTGCTGTGGCCCGCCTTCATGGGCACCTACGGGGAAGTCATCGGCCTGCCCTTCGCGCTGGAGGGGACGGCCTTCTTCACCGAGGCGGTGTTCCTCGGCATCTACCTGTACGGGCGGGAGCGGATACCGGCGGGGCTGCACCTCTTCTCGGGGGTGATGGTGGCGCTGAGTGGCGCGGCGAGCGCCTTCTTCGTCACGCTGGTGAACGTCTTCATGAATGACCCGTCGGGCTTCACGCTCACGGCGGGCGGGCCGGTGAACGTGGATCCGGTGGCGGCGATGTTCAGCCCGGGCTGGCGGCACCAGACGGCGCACACGCTGCTCGCGTGCTACCAGGCGAGTGCCTTCGCCATGGCGGGCATCCACGCCTTCGTGCTGCTGCGGCACCCGGGTGCGGCCTTCCACCGCAAGGCGCTCTCGATAGCGTTGCCGCTGGCGTGCCTCTCCGCGCTGGTACAGCCGCTGGTGGGGCACCAGTCCGCGGAGCACGTGGCGCGCGCGCAGCCGTTGAAGCTGGCCGCCGCGGAGGGCCTGTTCCAGACGCAGCGGGGCGCGGGGCTGAGCGTCGGCGGGCTGCCGGACGTGGAGACGGGCACCATGCGCTACGCGGTGGAGATTCCCAAGGGTCTCTCCATCATGGCCTTCATGGATCCGGACGCGGAGGTGAAGGGGCTCGACGCCTTCCCGCGTGACGAGTGGCCGCCGGTGGCCAAGGTGCACGTGGCCTTCCAGGTGATGGTGGGGACGGGGGGCGCGATGGCGCTGCTGGCGGTGGTGACGCTCTTCCTGCGCTGGCGGCGCGAGGCGTGGCCCGAGGACCGGCGGGTGCTGTGGGGGTGGCTGCTGTGCGGACCGCTCGGGGTGGTGGCGATGGAGGCGGGGTGGCTCGTCACCGAGTGGGGACGGCAGCCGTGGATCATCCGCGGGGTGATGCGCACGGGCGAGGCGGTGACGCCAGTGCAGCACCTGGCGGCGCCCTTCTGGACGTTCACGCTCGTCTACGTCTTCCTGGGGGCGATGGTCGTCTTCCTCATGGTGAGGCAGGTGGCGGGCACGCTGCCGGGCCACGAGCCGCCGGTGGGGGAGGTGGCCCATGAGCACTGAGCTGTGGCTGGGCGGAGCGTTGGTGGCCGCCTTCGTCCTCTACGCGCTCTTCGGGGGCGCGGACTTCGGGGGTGGCGTCTGGGATTTGCTGGCCTCGGGGCCGCGCAAGGCGGAGCAGCGGGCGCTCATCGCGAAGGCGCTCGGGCCGGTGTGGGAGGTGAACCACGTCTGGCTCATCATCGGCATCGTCATCCTCTTCTCGGCCTTCCCGAGGGCCTTCGCGGCGTTGTCGGTGGCGCTGCATGTGCCCCTGACGCTGTTGCTGCTGGGCATCGTCTTCCGAGGCACGGCCTTCACCTTCCGCACGTACGACGCGCGCGGGGACGCGGTACAGCGGCGCTGGGGGCTCGTCTTCAGCGTGGCGAGCGTGCTGTCGCCGGCGCTGCTGGGCATGTGCGTGGGGGCGGTGGTGAGCGGGGACATCCGCGTGCAGGGGCTCGTGGTGGTGAGCGGGTTCTTCTCCGCGTGGCTGTCTCCGTTCGCGCTGGCGGTGGGGGCGCTGGCCCTGTGCCTCTTCGCCTTCCTGGCGGCGGTGTACCTCATCGCGGAGACGCGCGAGCCCGGGCTCCAGGAGGACTTCCGGAAGCGGGCGCTGGGGGCGGGAGTGGCGGTGTTCCTGGCGGCGCTGGGGGTGCTGGTGCTCGCACGGGAGGGAGCGCCCCGGGTGTGGGAGGGGCTGACGGGCTCGCCTTTCGCGTTGGTGCTGCACGCGGCGACGGCGGTGGCGGCGGTGCTGGCCTTCGGGTTGCTGCTCGCGCGGCGTTTCTGGCTGGCCCGAGTGGCGGCGGCGGCGCAGGTGGGCCTCATCGTGGTGGGGTGGGCGGCCTCGCAATACCCGTACCTGGTGGTGCCGGACCTCACGCTCCAGGGGGCGGCGGCGTCCGTGGCCACGCAGCGGGCCCTGCTGGTGGCGCTCGCGGTGGGGGCCGCGCTCATCATTCCCTCGCTGCTCTTCCTGCTGAGGGTGTTCCAGTCCGCACCCAATGTGCCCATTTCCCCTCGCCCTCCGGGAGAGGGACGGGGTGAGGGTATCTGATGAACCCGGGTTGAACCCGGTGTCCCCACGTGGGGGCCACGGGTTGAGGAACTGGTCCAGGCCCCCTCCACCCCCACCCTCTCCCGGAGGGCGAGGGAGCCGTCTCACGGAAATCGCCGTGCGACCGCGGGCACGAAGGTCCGGTCATCGGGTGCGGCTTCCAGGAGCTGCGCGGGCCTGCCCACCTCGGGTGTGGGCGCGTCCTCGTCGAGCAGCACGCTCTCGAGCACGTCCCGGAAGCGCTCGCGCAACGACTCCTCGTACAGCACGAAGCGCACCTCGCGCAGCCGGCTGCCGCCCAGCAGCAGGTGCCAGCGCAGCGCCGACGCCTCCGCGCGAGCACTCGCCTCGACCGTCACCCGTCCCGCGCCCGTGCCCAGCGCCGGCACCGCGAGCGAGCTCAACCCTTCTTCCTCCGCGGTCAGCAACGCCCGCTGCATCGCCCGGCCGATGCAACTGACCTCCTCCCACGCGCTCACCGCGTGCAGCACCCGCTGGCACGCGAGCCGCCCCGCCCCCGTGGAGATGCACGCCCCGAGCGGCTGCTCTCCCCAGTGGTGCGCCTCCTGCTGGATGCTCTCCCCGCCGTGGGCCCGCAGGGCCGCCGCGGCCCCACCCGTCATGTTCAACTGGGGCACCGCCGGGCTCACGATGCCGTCCACCCGCGCCAGCGCCAGGTCCCCGGTCTCGCAGACGATCCGCGTGGAACCCAGGGTCAACGTGCCGTCCTCCAGCCGCGTGGCGGCACCGGGTGGGCGCGTGGTGGAGGCAAGCCGTGCGAACAGGTGGCGCACCTGGGCCACGTCGGGAAAGCGCGCGTCGGGCCGCGGCGCGAGCATGCGCGCCAGCACGTGCTGGAAGTACGCCTCCTCGGGTCCGCTGGGGCTGGGGAAGACGGGGTGCGCCTCACCGCGCAGCCGGGGCTCGATGCCCTCGAAGGGCGGCCGCCCGTAGCGCAGGTGATAGGCCGTGGCGCCCAGGCCGAATACGTCCGCGCGCCGATCGAACGCCTCTCCGCGCAGCACCTCGGGGGCCATGTACGGCCCCGTGCCCGAAATCTCCCCTCCACTCGCTCCCCCCACGTTCCGGGCCACCGCGATGCCGAAGTCCCCCAGCTTCGTCCCCAGCTCCGGCGAGTCCAGGATGTTCGACGGCTTGAGGTCCCGGTGCAGGATGCCGGTGAGGTGCGCGGCCGCGAGCCCCTCGGCCACCTGGGCGAGCACCTCGCAGACGAACCACAGCGGCAGCCCGTACCCCAGGGCCCGGCGCCGGCGCACGTCCACCTCGTCCATGTCGATGCCGTCCACGTACTCCTGCACCAACAGCGGTGTCCCCTGGTGGATGCGCACGTCCGTGGCGCGCACCACGCGGTGGCTGGGCACGCGCGCCATCAGCCGGGCCTCGTTGAGCATGCGCTGGTAGCGCTCCTCGGGGTCCGCCTGGAAGTGTGGCTTGAGCGTCTTGATCACCAGCGGCGACGCCAGCAGCACATGCCGCGCGAGCCACACGTCGCTCATCCCACCACCGCCGATACGGCCCCATATCTCGTAATCCCCGATGCGTGCGCCGGACTCGATCATGGTGCGGATTCCACTCTTACCCCGGAGGTACCGCACATTGAAGCCCCCCCTCACCGCTGGGAATGTCTGGCCATTGGCCATGCGGCCGGAGCGCTCAATCCCTTGCGGACGGGAGCCGGTGAGGAGCGCGTGGCGCGTGGTGGTGCTCGGCGAAGACGTGCCACGGCTGCGGTCTGCAACAGCGTGGGGTTTCGCTGCGCCCGCGATGTCGAGGTGATCCCGGCCCTGGGGCTGTCGGCATTTCCAGACACTCAATCGTGACGCAGTGGGTCAACTCCAGGTGGAGGGCTTTACCTCCGAGGACTGGCGGACTTTTCCACCCGTGGTGTGTGCGAAAGCGCTTCTGGACCCATCCAGTAGGGCCCGGGTTTGGGGTAGCGTCCCGGCACTTTCCAGAATCCGAGGAGCCCGAATCCCGATGACGAGCCCCAAGTTCGAGACGCTGGTCGACATCTTCCTGCAGAGCATTGCTTCCTTTGGCCCGCGGCCGCTCTTCGGCGAGAAGAAGAACGGCCAGTGGTCGTGGATGACGTACATCCAGTTCGGCCAGATGGTGGATGATCTACGTGGCGGTCTGGCCCAGCTGGGCGTGACGCACGGGGACCGGGTGGCCGTCATCGCCAACAACCGGCACGAGTGGGCGGTGGGCGCCTACGCCTGTTACACGCTGGGGGCCGCCTACGTCCCCATGTACGAGGCCCAGCTGGACAAGGAGTGGGCCTACATCCTCAATGACTGTGGCGCCAAGGTGGTGTTCGCCGCCACGGATGCCATCGCCGCCAAGCTCAAGGCCATCAAGTCGGAGCTGCCCAAGCTGGAGCACATCATCCGCTTCACCGGTACCGCCACTGAAGCGGACACCTTCGCGTGCCTGTTGCGCCGCGGCGCGGATACGCCCAGCCCCGTCACCACGCCCAAGCCCGCGGACCTGGCCGGCCTCATCTACACCTCGGGCACCACCGGCAATCCCAAGGGCGTGATGCTCAGCCACTCCAACCTGGCTCGCAACGTGTGCGCCATGCACGAGGTCTTCCCCATGAACAAGGAGGACCGCTCGCTGGCCTTCCTGCCGTGGGCGCACTCCTTCGGGCAGAACGTGGAGCTCAACGCCCTGCTCTCCATGGGCGCCTCCATGGGCATCGCCGAGGGCGTGGACAAGATCGTCGACAACCTCGCCGAGGTGCAGCCCACGCTGCTCTTCTCGGTGCCGCGTATCTTCAACCGCATCTATGACGGTCTGCAGAAGCGCATGGCGGCGGAGAAGCCCATCAAGCGCATGCTCTTCCACCGCGGCCTCGAGGTCGCCAAGCAGCGCAAGGCCCTGGCCGAGAAGAACCAGAGCAGCACGCTGCTGGACCTCCAGCATGCCTTCTTCGACAAGGTCGTCTTCTCCAAGGTGCGTGCCCGCTTCGGCGGCCGGCTGAAGTACGCCTTCAGCGGCGCCGCCGCCATCTCGCGCGAGGTGGCCGAGTTCATCGACAACCTCGGCATCACCGTCTACGAGGGCTACGGCCTCACCGAGACGTCCCCCATCGCCACCGCCAACTACCCGGGCTACCGGAAGATCGGCTCGGTGGGCAGGCCCATCCCCGGCACCCGCGTGGAGATCGACCGCTCCGAGACGGGCGACCCCAAGCAGGGAGAAATCGTCGTCTACGGCCACAACGTGATGATGGGTTACTACAACCTGCCCGACGAGAACGCGAAGGTCTTCACCGCCGATGGCGGCTTCAAGACCGGTGACATGGGCATGGTCGACGAGAACGGCTACGTGTGGATCACCGGCCGCATCAAGGAGCAGTACAAGCTGGAGAACGGCAAGTACGTGGTGCCGGTGCCCATCGAGCAGGCGCTGCAGCTCTCGCCCTTCATCGTCAACGTGATGCTGCACGGGCAGAACAAGCCCTTCAACGTGGCCATCATCGTCCCGGACATGGAGGCGCTGAAGAAGTGGGCGACGGAGAAGGGGCTGGACACCTCCTCCATCCCCGAGCTGCTCAAGCGCGAGGAGGTGCAGCAGCTCTACCGCGAGCAGATCAACGAGTTCTGCAAGGACGCGGCGAAGGGCTACGAGAAGCCCCAGCGCTTCCTGCTCATCAGCGAGGACTTCAGCACCGCCAACGACATGCTGACGCCCTCGCTCAAGCTCAAGCGGCGCAACGTGCTCAAGAAGTTCGGCGAGGCGGTGGAGGAGCTGTACCGCGAGGCCGAGAAGAACGGCGAGCGCGCGGCCTGAGTCGCATGGCCCGGGAGGGCTCCGGGACCCGGGTGATTTCCCGGGCGCCCGAGCCCTCCGTGCCTCAGGCGGCCTTCGTGAGGAAGGCCGCCACCGACTCGATGGTGGGGTACTGCCGCAGCAGCGTCTCGTCGAGCTCCCGCTGAAGCCAGGTCTCCAGCTCGCCGATGACCCGCAGCTGCTCCATGGAGTCCAGGCCGTAGTGCTGGAAGGGCGCGCGCACGTCGATGTCCGTGGGCGTCAGCTCCAGGAAGCCCGCCACCCGCTCCACCAGCCAGCGCTGGATGTCCTCGGAGGTCCTCGCGCTCACGAGACCGGGCCCTGGCGCAGCCGCGCCGCCATGGCCGCCAGTTCCGACTGCTCCGCCGGCGTGCCCAAGATGGGGGGCAGGTCCGCCATGGAGTCGGTGGGAATCAGGTGCACGTGCGCGTGCGGCACCTCGTAGCCCAGCACCACCTCCACCACGCGCTTGCACCCGGTGCGCTCCTTGAGCAGCCGCGCCACCGTGCGCACCGCCTGCATCAGCTCCGTGTACCGCTGCGGCTCCAGGTCGAACAGGTAGTCTCCGTCCGCCTTTGGAATCACCAGCGTGTGTCCCGGCTTCACCGGACGGATGTCGAGGAACGCCAGGTGCCGCTCGTCTTCCCAGACCTTGTGACAGGGAATCTCGCCACGGACGATGCGCGCGAAGATGTTGTTCTCAGCCACTCTACACTCTCCATTGATTGAAAAGTCGGTGCTCCCTTGCTTACCGGGCAGGTCTACTTTACACACTAAGCATGGACTCTGGGGTGATGCAGCGCACGGCGAGCACTCATCCGGAGGGATTCACGTTCCTTGTGTGGAGTGGCGTGGGCGTTGGCGTGTTGGAGGATCGGCGGGAAGGCCCCCTCCCGAAATACTTCCTGTCGCCCGGGGAGCGGGTGTGTCTCGACGAGCGGGTGCTCCCCCAACGTCAGCCGGAATGGTTACGCGGGCGTCACGCGTGCAAGCAGGTGGTTCGGGAGCTGCTGGGCCCGGAGCTTTTGATGCACCAGGTCGAAGTGCTGCCGGGTCCTCGGGGCGAGCCCCAGCTCCATCTGTCGGAGGGGCCCGGGCCCCTGGATGTGTCGATCAGTCACACGCGCACCCTGTCGGTGGCGGCCGTCACCGCTCGCGGGCAGGTGGGGGTGGACGTGGAGCCCATGGCTCCCGTGGAGGAGCGTTTGTGGCACTTCTTCCTTTCTCCCGCGGAGAGGGCCCGCTGCGAGCGGGAGCCAGAGCTGGCCTTGCGGCTGTGGGTATTGAAGGAGGCGCTCTACAAGGCCCTGCGCCCACCCCAGCCCATTCCGCTGCGCTCCCTGGTCCCCGAGCTGGGTGAAGGGGTGCTCCGGCTCGCGCCTCCTTTCGAGTGCGAGCTCTCCTTCACCTTCCTGCCCCTCCGCAATCACCTGCTGGCCGTCGTGCACTCATGAATCCCTCTTCCTCCATCCGTATCCACGGCATCCACTACACGCTGCCCGAGCGGCAGGTTGGCCTCGAGCAGCTCTCGGCGGAAGGGCGGCTCGTCAGCACGCCCGAGACGATGCGCGACTTCGGCTTTGGCGACTGCCGGGTGTCCAATGTGCCGGCCACGCAGCTCGCCTCCACCACCCTCAAGGCGCTGCTGGAGCGCCACGGGGTGGATCCCCTGGAGGTGGGATTGCTCATCAACGCCAGCGTGCTGCCCACCAGCTCGCTGGTGCCGCGCGGGGAGTCCCTCGCCGAGTTCCCCACCGGAGACAACGCGCACCTGGGGTTGTTCCGCTTCTCCAGCACGCGCCTCCAGGACGAGCTGGGCTTGTCCAATGCGCGCACGGTGGGGTTGAGCGAGCTGGGCTGTGTGTCCCTGTCCCATGCGGTGTGGCTGGCCCACGCCGTCATGGAGATGGAAGACCTGAAGTATGCCCTGTGCGTCAACGCGGACGTCTTCCCCGACGGCATCAAGCGCGAGGTCGTCTACAACGTGTGCAGCGACTCGGCGTGCGCGGTGCTGTTGTCGCGCGACCCCGAGGGCCTGCGCCTCAAGACGTATCACACGCTCACCCGTGGCTATTATTGGGATCCGGACGGCCACCAGAACGAGTTGCTCGCCGCCTACTTCCCCACCGGCAAGCGCGTGCTGGAGAAGACCTTCAAGGCCAGCGGCCTGGCGCGTGAGGAGATCAAACTCCTCATCCCCCACAACGTCAGCCTGCGAAGCTGGGAGATCCTCAGCAAGTTCACCGGCATTCCCCTGGAGAAGATCTACACGGAGAACATCCGTCCCAAGGGGCACTCGGTGGCGGCGGACAATTGGATCAACCTCAAGGACGTCATCGACCGGGGTCTGGTGAAGAAGGGCGACCACGTGATGATGTTCTCCTTCGGGCTCGGCGCCCACTGGGGCTGCAGCATCGTGCAGATCTAGTTCCGCCCGGGTTCACCTCTCTCCCCCCGGAGTTCCCCCCAGAGGTCCCCCCTCATGCATTTGTTTCTCACCGGAGTCACCGGCGCCGTCGGTATGGAGATGGCTCGCTGGATTGTCCGCAACACGCCGAAGGCGCGGGTGTATGCGCTCATTCGTGCCCCCTCGCCCGTGGTGCTCAAGGCGCGCTGGTCGAAGCTGGCGGCGAAGCTGTGGCCGGACGTCTCGGCGCGCCCGCCCGAGGGCCAGTTCATCCCCGTGCTGGGCGACATCTCCCAACCCGGGCTGGGGCTGTCACCAGAGGACGCTGCGCGGCTGGCCAGTGAGGTGACGCATGTCATCCACTCGGCGGCCAACGTGGAGCTGGATGCGCCCCTGCCGGAGGCGCGCGCGGCCAACGTGGACGGCACGCGCCATGTCTTCGAGGTGGTGCGCTCCTTCCGCCGGCTGGAGCGCGTGGGCTACGTGAGCACCCTCTTCGTGGCGGGCAAGCGCCCGGGCCGCTTCCTGGAGACGGATGCGGTGCACGCGTCGGACTTCGTCAATCCGTACGAGCAGAGCAAGTACGAGGCGGAGCACCTCGTGCGCGGGCTGATGAAGGAGATGCCCATCGCCATGTACCGGCTGGCCTACCTCATCGGCCGGGATGACGGCGAGGTGACGCGGTACAACTCCATGCACTCGCTCATGCGGCTCTTCTACCAGGGCCACGTGGGCGCCTTCCCGGGCACGCCGGACTCGCGGATGGACCTGTCCTCCAACGACTACGCGGCCGCCGCCCTGCTCACGCTCTTCCTGGAGCACTACCAGCCGGGACGTACCTTCCACATCGGCAATGGCGACGCGGGCCTGCGGTTGCAGGACTTCATCGACACCATGACCGAGGTGTCCGCGGAGTCGGAGCGGCGCTGGGCCCAGGGTGTCTTCCTCCCGCCGGACGTGGTGGACGAGGACACCTATACGCTGCTGCGGCGCACGCTGCTGCAGACCCAGAACAAGCAGTCCCACGAGGTCATCCGCCTCGGGGACACCATGTACGGGCACCTGCTGGCCAACCAGATCTTCGACGCCGCGCCCGTGCACGCGTTGCTCGGCGAGCGGGTGAAGCCGCCGCCCGCGAAGCAGTTGCTGCGTGACGTATTGCGGCACTGCGTGGCCACCGACTGGGGTCGTAACCGCATCTGACGAGGGACGGAATCATGGACAGGAATCAGTTCGAGGAGCGGCTGCTCACCTTCATCCGCAAGCTGTGCGTGGAGAATGGCATCACCGCGGACATCGGCCGGGACACCGCGCTGTTCGAGAACCGGCTCATCAATTCCATGCGCATCATCGACCTGATGGGCTTCATCGAGAGCGAGCTCTCCATCGAGGTGCCCGAGGACAAGTTGACGATGAACTTCTTCCGCACGCCGCGGATCATCTCCGACACGTTCTGCCCCCCGGGTGGAGACGCGAAGGCATGAGCGCCCTGACGGTGGACCCGAAGAGCCTGGCCTTCGACTCCGGGCGCTCGCCCCGGCCCGAGGCCATCGGCCAGTTGATGGAGCGCGGAGACCTGCGCTCCTACGAGAACGGCACGCTGGGCATGTCTGGCCCCGCGCTGTGGCTGTTCCGCTACTTCGAGCGCAAGTTCCTCGAAATGGCGTTCAGGTACGGCGCCTCCGAGCGCCAGTACCCCACGCTGATGCCCATCTCGGTGATGGAGCGGACGGACTACTTCAAGTCCTTTCCACACCACGCCACCTTCGCCATGTGCCTGGACCGGGACACCACGTCCCTGCGTCAGTTCGTGGACGCGGTGAAGGGCGGCGAGCGCGTGGAGGAGGGAGCGGCCTCGCGGGTGCGCTCGGCGGGCGCGGTGCTGTCCGGCGCCGTCTGTTACCACTGCTACGCGGAGCTGCAGGACCGCCCCATCACCGGCGAGCCCCTGGTGCTCACCACGCAGGGCCGGTGCTTCCGCTACGAGCACGGGGAGTTCGCTCCGCTGCGCCGGCAGTGGGAGTTCACCATGCGGGAGATCGTCCTGCTGGGGCCCGAGGCGCCCATCGCCAGCATGCGCGAGAAGCTGCTGCTGGAGGTGGTGGCGTTCGCGAAGGCGCACGGCCTCACCGGGCGCATCGACGTGGCGTCCGACCCGTTCTTCGGAGCGGTGGAGGGCCGGGCGCGCACGCTGCTGCAGCGGGCCCAGTCGCTCAAGTACGAGCTGCTGGTGGACGTCACCGGGCAGAAGGGCGGGGACCTGGCCATCGCGTCCTTCAACCTGCACGGGGACTCGTTCTCCCGCACCTTCGGCCTCAGCCTGCCGGACGGCCAGCAGGCCAGCACGGGCTGCATCGCCTTTGGCCTGGAGCGCTGGGTGGCCGCCTTCACCGCGTACCACGGGGTGGACCCCTCCGCGTGGCGCGAGGTGATTCCCGCCTCGGAGTTCGCACCCACACCGAATCGAGGAGCCGTATGACGACGGAGCGCTACTACTACGACTTCTTCGGCGCCAGGTCGGAGTCGCGTTGGAACGTGGAGAAGGACATCCCCTGGGGGGAGATCGATCGGGAGGCCGCGCTGAGCCAGCCGGACATCCTGGACAAGGTGCGGCGCACGGCGCTCATCGAGTCCTACCACGCCCTGGGCACCGTCTCGCTCATCAAGCTGCTCCACGAGGACGTGGACGCCACCTCGGTGTTCCAGGTGGAGTGCTTCGAGGGCTTCCGGCACTTCTGGAGCCTGCGGCGCTACCTGGACCTGGTGGGCTTCGAGCCGCGCATCACCGACGAGGAGCTGGTGGAGATCCGCCGGCGCAACATCGAGCACGTCAACTACAAGCCCGAGGACACCGTCCAGGAGCTGGTGAACTTCATCTGGTCCGAGCACGCGGCGGGCTACTTCGCCCGGCAGCTCGGCGCGCAGTGCAAGGACCCGGTGCTGGCGAAGCTGCTGGGATTCATCTCCGTGGACGAGTTCCGCCACGCGGAAGGCGGCTATCAGATCCTCACCAAGCTGCTGGAGCGCCAGCCGGAGCTGAAACCCGAGGTGCTGCGCGCGGCGAGCAACTTCAAACACTACGGCTGGCACGTGTGCGAGCTGCCGGTGGCGGTGGAGAACGACTTCACCACCGTGCTGCAGATGAAGCGCAAGTTCGAGAAGGTGTGCGGTGCCCGCATCGTGAGCTGGCGCGAGGGCTGGGCCAATGGCTGAGGCCGCCCGGAAGCTGGTTCCCGAGGAGCAGGAGCCCGCCTCGCCCGTGGGTAACAAGGCGGGGTGGGTGCTCCAGGAGCCCACGTTCGGGTGGGCCACCGCGGAGGGGACGCCGAAGGAGCCCACGGTGGGCGAGGCGCTGCGCGAGTGGTGGGACGCGGTGAACATCTTCGCCGACATGCGGCGCCTGCCATCGGCGCTGCACGTGGCCTTCCACCTGGCGACGCTGGGCTGTCTGGTGGCGCTGGTGGGCTGGCACCTGTCGGTGAAGAGCGCCCTGTATTTCTCCGTGTCCGCCTTCTTCATGGCCACGGTGACGCACACGGCGTGGCTGCACCGCTATTGCTCGCACAAGGCCTTCGACTTCCGGAGCCCCTGGCTGGCGCGCGCCTTCCTGTGGCTCAACGGCATGGCCATCCGCGAGGACACGTATGCGATTCCCCACCGGGTGCACCACCAGCGCTCGGACAGGGTGGGGGACCCGTATGGCCCCCACCTGGGGCGGCTCGCCAGCTACCTGGCCATCGAGTCGGTGACGAAGTTCAACACGGACATGGCATCGGAGCAGTACGAGCACGTGGCGAAGACGGTGAGCCACATCGGCTTCCCCATCAGCACGTACGAGCAGTTCCGGCGCACGGGCACGGTGGAGCATGCCGGGCACCTGGCGGTGCGCACGCTCTTCGCGCAGGCCTTCTGGAGCGGAGTGGCGTACGCGGTGGGCGGCGTGCCGTGCGTGCTGGCCTGGTACGCGGCGGTCTTCTTCGTCACCTTCCTCATCCGCGACTTCAACTACCTCGGCCACGGTGGCCGGAGTCCTCGGGCGAAGCTCCAGGGCTGGGAGTTCGACGAGCGGACCCTGGCCCTCAACCAGGTCTTCTACGGCGTCTTCGCCTCCGAGTGGCACAACAACCACCACAAGTTCCCCCGCTCGGCCAACCTGCGGCTCGTCCCGGCGCAGGTGGACATGTCCTTCCTCTTCATCCGCCTGCTGCACACGTTGGGCGTGGTCACCTCCTACGTGGACGCGGTGCCTCGCTTCCGGCAGCAGCTCGCCGCCGGCAAGGCGGTGCGTCCCACCGCGGGAGACGAGGAGTACGCCAACGCCATCGGCATCGCGGATGGCAACGACGGCACGCCCCTCCCCGAGCGTCACTGATCCATCACTCCCTCTCCCTCTGGGAGAGGGTCGGGGTGAGGGTCTTCACCGCTGTGTTCAGGCTGAGATGGAGCCTCGATGCGCGGGGGACAACCCTCACCCCCCGCCCTCTCCCAAAGGGAGAGGGTGCATGCGTCACCCCCTAGCCCCCCCGACCTGGAGTACCCCCCCCATGGCTTCTGACTGCATCTCGGGCGCGACCTCGCTCGCCCACATCCTTCATCGCCGCGCCGGACGTCATCCGGAGCGCAGGGCCCTCACCTTCATCGCCCGCGGCACCGAGGAGCGTAAGGCGTACTCCTTCGCCGGGCTGGATCAGCGGGCCCGCACCATCGCCGCGTTGCTCGAGTCCCATGGCGTGCGGGGCGAGCGCGCCCTGCTGCTCTACCCCCAGGGCGCCGAGTACGTGGAGTCCTTCCTGGGCTGCCTCTACGCGGGCACGGTGGCGGTGCCGGCCTACCCGCCGGACCCCACCCGCCTGGAGCGCACCCTGGGCCGGTTGCTCGGCATCATCGCGGACTGCCGTCCCAAGGTGGTGCTGTCCACCGCGGAGATCTGCGCCATGGCCGCCGCCTTCGCCGAGCAGGTGCCCGGGCTGGGCGAGCTGACGTGGCTGGCCACTGATCAGCAGGACCTGGGCGTGACGCCGCTGGAGTCTCCGGCCGACGCCCGGAGCGAGCAGCTCGCCTTCCTCCAGTACACCTCGGGCTCCACCTCGTCGCCCAAGGGGGTGATGGTGAGCCATGGCAACCTGCTGGCGAACCTCGCGCACATTGGCGGCAGCGTGAAGCTGGGCGAGGACTCGTGCTCGGTGACGTGGCTGCCGTCCTTCCACGACATGGGGCTGGTGGACGGGCTGCTGGAGGGCTTCTATTCGGGCTACCCCGTGTACCTGATGTCCCCGGCGGACTTCCTCAAGCACCCGCTGCGCTGGTTGCAGGCGGTGACGGCCTTCAAGGTGACGCACTCGGGTGGGCCCAACTTCGGCTACGAGCTGTGCGTGCGCAAGGCGACGCCCGAGGCCCTCGCCGCGTTGGACCTGTCCTCGTGGCGCAGCGCGTACTGCGGCGCCGAGCCGGTGCGGGCGGGCACCATGCGGCGCTTCATCGAGACGTTCTCTCCCCGGGGCTTCTCTCCCTCGGCGCTCTTCCCGGTGTTCGGCCTGGCGGAGGTGACGCTCAAGGCCCCGGGTCCGCAGGGGAAGGGCCTGGTGACGCTGGGCGTGGACAAGGAGGCCCTCAAGGAGGACCGCGTGGTGCCGCTGCCCGTGGGTGATGCCAACGCCGCGGAGCTCGTCTCCTGTGGAGAGTCCGAGGAGGGCTACGGCCTGGCCATCGTGGATCCAGAGTCGCGCGACACGCTGCCGGACGGCCGCGTGGGGGAGATCTGGGTGTACGGCCCGAGCGTGGCGCAGGGCTACTGGCGCAAGCCGGAGCTGTCCGAGGAGACGTTCCGCGCACGCATCCGCGGGGACGACTCGCGCACCTGGCTGCGCACGGGGGACCTGGGCTTCATGAGGGACGGGCTGCTGTACATCACCGGCCGCAAGAAGGACCTCATCATCATCGGCGGACAGAACCACTATCCGCAGGACATCGAGTGGACGGTGGAGGCGGCGCTGCCGGCGGTGAGGCCGGGGTGCGGCGCGGCCTTCTCGGTGGAGGTGGAGGGCGAGGAGCGGCTGGTGGTGGTGGCCGAGGTGGACACGCGGCAGCAGCAGGGCGGCGCGCCCTTGGAGCTCCACGCGGCGACGGTCACGGTGCGCCAGGCCATCAACGAGGCCTACCAGCTGCGGGTGCACGAGGTGGTGTTCCTCAAGCCGGGCAGCGTGCCCAAGACGTCCAGCGGGAAGATTCAGCGGCAGGCGGCGAAGCGCGCGTACCTGGAGCGCGGCCTGCAGGTGGCGGAGGAGCAGGCGGCATGAAGGTCGCCATCGTCGGGGGCGGTATCGCGGGGATGGGCGCAGCCTACAGTCTGCACCGTCAGCACGAGGTGACGCTCTTCGAGGAGTCGCAGGCGTTGGGCGGCCACGCGCACACCGTGGAGGTGACGCGCGAGGGCCGCACGGTGCCGGTGGACATCGGCTTCCTCATCTATCACCCGTGGGTGTACCCGAACCTGTCGGCGCTCTTCCGGAAGCTGGGCGTGGAGACGCAGCCGCTGCGGCCGGGCCTCGAGCTGTCCATCCACTTCCAGGGTGGCCACTGGCGCACGGGGCGGGACTCGGCGTTCTGGGAGTCCGTGCGGCACGAGGTGGAGCGCTTCCAGCTCGCGGTGCCGGAGCTCGTGTCGAATCCGAAGAAGTACATGCCCCTGACGGTGGAGCAGTACCTGGACGAGGAGGGGTACTCGGAGGACTTCAAGCACAAGGTGATGGCGCCGTTGCTGTCGGTGCTCTTCGTCACGCGCATCGGCCTGCTTCAGATGTCGATGTTCATGGTGGCGGCCACCTTCGGGCCGGTGAGCGGCTACTCGATGGATGGGCCCACGCCGTGGCGCACGGTGAAGCAGGGCTCGCGCGAGTACGTGCGCCGGCTGTCCGCGGTTTTCGCCTCGGGGGTGCGCACGGGCTGCGGCGTGCGCTCCATCCGCCGCGAGCGGGACGGAGTGACGGTGACGAGCGCGGACGGCGGGGTGCACCGGTTCGACCAGGTGGTGCTGGCCACGGAGGCGGGCACGGCGTTGAAGCTGCTGGAGGACCCCAGCTCGGACGAGGCCGTGTTGCTGGGCGAGGTGGAGTACGAGCCGGCGAGCATCGTGCTGCACACGGACCCGCGGGTGATGCCGGAGGACCGGAGCCTGTGGGCGGCGTACACGTACGTGACGCCCGAGGCGCGAGGGCCCTTCACGCGGGCGCACTACAACTACTACCTGCCGGCGTTGCAGGACTGGGTGGGCGAGGACCTGTTCGCCACGTGCAATCCGCCCGAGGGGCTGGTCGACCCGGCGAAGGTGGTGAAGACGATGCGCTGGCAGCACCTGGTGTGTGACGGGATGCATCCGGTGCGTTCGGCGGAGTTGCACCGCATCCAGGGCAAGCGGCGGACGTACTTCTGCGGGGAGTACGTGGGGTTCATCTCGGGGCACGAGATGGCGTTCACGTCGGGGCTGGCGGTGGGGAGGGCGCTCGGAGGGGAGTTCCCGTTCGAGGACAGCGAGTTCGCGCGGCGGAGCTTCTACGACCTGGCGGTGCACCACATGAAGGTGGTGAGGCCGGAGGACGCGCCGGTGGAGGGCGCGCCCACGTGGTGGCCGCCGCCGATGGCTCGGGTGCAGTCCGAGGTGTTGAGGGGACTGGTGGAGGACGAGGTGCGGCGGAGGATGAGGGCGGTGCTGCCGCTGCCGGAGGTGCTGCGTCCACTGGAGCAGGCAGTGGCGGGCACGGTGGCCGGACGCGTCTCGCTCTACGACGAGCTGCGCAAGCAGAAGAAGCAGAGCACCTGAGCGTGAAACATCCCCTCTCCCACCGGGAGAGGGACGGGGTGAGGGTATCCGGGTCCCGGGTTCATGCCCCAGGGGGCCAGGTGAGGACTTCGCGGTCATTCCAATAGAATCACCGCCCATGTTCCATCCGGTCCGCTGGCTCTTCCTCCTGCTGGGGTGTGTCTCTTGTGCAAGCACCCCATCTCCATCGCCCAGCCCTGACTCGAGCCGCCCCGTGCGCGTGCTCTTCGTCGGCAACAGCTACACCTACTACAACGACCTTCCAGCGATGCTCGAGGGCTTCGCCCAGGCGTTGGCTCCAGGGAAACGGCTGGAGACCGGCTCGGTGCTCGAGGGCGGTGCGACGCTCGCATCCCTCTGGAAGGGGGACAAGGCGAGGCCGCTCATCCGTGACGGCTCCTGGAACTACGTCGTGCTGCAGGAGCAGAGCATGCTGGGCGGCCTGCGCATCAACGGCGTGCCGTACATGAACGACCCCGAGGAGATGTTCCTCCCCTACGGCCGCCTCTTCGCCCAGGAGGTGAAGACCGCCGGAGCGCGGCCGGTCTTCTACATGACGTGGTCGCGCAAGGACGACCTGCCCGCTCAGGATGTGCTCACGCGAGCCTATGCGAGCCTCGCGCGCGAGCGGGTTCGGGGCTACTTGGACGCCGGGGCGGCCACCTTGCCGTCCACCGGCTTGTACTTCATGCCCAGCTCGTTGAAGAGGAACGAGTAGACGTCCACCAGCTCCTCGATCTTCTGGCCCAGCGGCGTGCCCATGCCGTGGCCCATGTTGTTGGTGCGCAGCAGCACCGGCCGCTTCGAGCCCGTGGCCTCCTGCATCCGCGCCACCATCTTCCTCGAGTGGAACGGATCCACGCGCGGATCATTCTCTCCCGAGGTGAAGAGCACCGAGGGGTACTTCACCCCGTTCTTCACGTGGTGGTACGGCGAGTAGCCATACATCGCCTGGAACTGCTCGGGGTTCTTCACCGTGCCGTACTCGGGGATGTTGAACTGGCCATTGGGCGTGAGCTCCACGCGCAGCATGTCGTAGATGCCCACGTGCGCGAGCACCGTACGGTACATCTCCGGGTGCTGCGTGAGCGCCGCGCCCATCAGCAGGCCACCGTTGCTGCCGCCCTGGATGGCCAGGCGCTCGGGCTTCGTCCACTTCTGGTCCACCAGCAGCTTCGCGCAGGCGTAGAAGTCGTCGAAGACGTTCTGCTTCTTCGTCAGCGAGCCATTGGCGTGCCACTCCTCGCCGAACTCCGCGCCGCCGCGCAGGTTGGCGATGGCCACCACGCCGCCCTGCTCGATGAAGGCGAAGTTCATCGGGCTGAAGCCCGGCGACAGCGAGATGTTGAAGCCGCCATACCCGGTGAGCAGGGTGGGGTTGTTGCCGTTCTTCTTCGTGCCCTTGGCGTGCAGGATGTTGAGCGGTACCTGGGTGCCGTCCTTCGAGGTGCACATCACCCGGTCCACCACCACGTTGCGGGTGTCCACGGGCGAGGTGCGGCCCAGCGCCGTCTTCGCCAGCTTCCCGTCCTTCGCCGAGTAGCGGTACACGGCGGAGGCCTCGGTGTAGCTGCTGGTGCCGAACAGCAGGTCATCCCCGCCCAGGTACACCGTGCCGCCCACGGAGGAGACGGGCGGGGTGGGCACCACGCCGATCTCCTTGCCGTCCAGGCCCAGGATGCGCATCCGCGTGGGGCCGCCGAGCTGCTCCACCACGTAGAGCCGGGTGGCCGTGGGGCGGACGCCCACGAGGGAGGCCTCGCCCTCGGGGATGAGGACCGTGGCCTTGTCCTGCGCGGGCGTGGCGAGCGGAATGCTCAGCAGCTTGCCGCGCGGCGCGTCCTTGCGCGACAGCACGTAGAGTACATCCTTGCCGAACGTCGCATCCTTGAGCTTGTCCTCGAACTTCGACAGCTGCGTCCAGGTGCCCTGCGGCCCGCGCACGTAGAGCGCGTACTCGCCTCCGTCGCCATTGCCCAGGATGGCCAGCACGTACTTGCCGTCCTCGGACGTCTCGAGCTGGAAGTTGGCGATGCGCGGCGCGTCCTTGCCCAGCTCGTAGGTGTCCTGGTCCGTGGGCGTGCCGAGCTTGTGGAAGTACACCTGCTGGAAGAACTCCCGGTCCTCGGCCGGACGCTCCTCGCCACGCGGGTAGCGCGTGTAGAAGAAGCCCGTGCCGTCCCCGTTCCACGAGAGGCCGCCGCCGGCCGTTCCGCCATTCACCCGGGGCACCACCTCGCCGGGCAGCGGCTTGCCGGTGGCCACGTCGTACACGGTGACGTCACCGCTCTCCGTGCCGTCCTTGGACAGCGACACCGCCACCTTCTTCCCGTCCATCGAGGGCACGAAGAAGTCGATGGTGGTGTGGCCGCTCGGGTCCAGCTCCATCGGGTCCACCAGCACACGGGCGGTGGAGGTGTCGTCCACCGAGGGCAGCACCACCAGCATGGACTGCTGCCGGGGCGGCTGGAACTTCATGGCGAACAGGGTGCCGCCGCGCTGAATCATGGCGAAGTGGGCGGCCGACTTGTGGGTGAGCAGCGTGGTGATGCGCGCGCGGATGGCGTCGCGCGAGGGCAGCTTGTTCATCACCGCGCGCATGTGCGCCGTCTGCCCCTCCACCCACTTGCGGACCTCGGGGTCGTCACTCTTCTCCAGCCACTGGTACGGATCGTCCACCTTCGTGCCGTGGTAGGTGTCCACCACGGCCTTCTTCGCGGCGACGGGCGCCGGGGGCACGGCCCCCTTGGCACCGGCCAGCGACGTGAGCGGCAGCATCAGCGACAGCACGGCGACGGCCGGCTTGAGGCGTTGTTGCATCGAGTCCCTCGGGTTGGTTGAGGGCCCGTAGCCTGCCACGCGACGCCGCCGTCCGCTCGTCTCCGCGCGTCGTGTCCGCTCCTGGGACGCCATCCCACTTCCGGACAGCTTCACTGCCCGTCGTGGAGGCGGGCAGCCATCTTCACGCGCGTCGCGAGGTCTTCTTCGTCACGGTTTTTTTCGCCCGCGTCTGTTTCGGCGTGGCCGTCTTCGCCTTCGCCGGAGCGGACTTCTTCTTCGCGGCGGGCTTCTTCTGCGCGGCGCGCAGCGAGGCCTCCACCGCGCGGCGGGCCCAGGGCAGCAGCGCGTGCGCGTCGTCGCTCACGTCCGCTGGAGGCGTCCAGTACGACATGGTGACGGGCTTGCGGCCCTTGCCCGCGTCGTAGACGAAGGGCTCGCCTCCCGCGGCCTCGAAGGCGGGGCGCGTGGTGTCGTCCGTCTTGAGGTAGAGCCGGTCCTCGATGATGAGGCCCATCATCCTCCCGGCGTAGTACAGGCCCCACCCACCGAACATGGCGCGCGCCTGCACGGGGCCCAGCGGCTCCAACAACTCCAGCGTGTACTCCACGTAGCTGTCCATGCGCGCCATGCGGTGTCCTCCGTTTCACCCCATCATGGGGCCGTGGACGTCGCGGTGACCACGCCCTTGTTCACCCGGGGCGGTGCGTTGGCCAGCACCGCCGTGCGCTCGAGCATCGCGTCCAGCTCGCTCCCCGGCAGCCACTTCCCGCGCACCATCACCCCGGCGATGTCCCGCGTGTGCTTCACGTCCTGGAGCGGGTTGGCCTCCAGCAGCAGCAGGTCCGCGCGCCGGCCCTTGGCCACCGTGCCCCAGGTGCCCGCCTCGCCCAGGTACTCCGCCGCGTTGCGTGTGGCCGCCTCCAGCACGCCGTAGGGCGGAATCCCCGCCGCCGCCAGTGACTCCATCTCCCGGTGCACCGCGAAGCCCGCCACCATGAAGAGCTGCGGCGAGTCCGAGCCCACCAGCAGCTTCGCCCCCGCCGTGTACAGCCCGCGCGTCACCTGCCGCCGCAGCTCGGCGAACTTGCGCTCGCGCTCGGCCGGGGCGTTCACCATCTGCGGGTCATTGGCCAGCATCTGCGTCCATGCCTCCACGGAGGACTGCTTCGCGTAGCGCAGCTCCGGACGCGCGCGCAGGGCCTCCACGCCCTCGGGGTTCGTCACCGTCTCGAAGAGCGCCAGCGTGGGCGAACTCCACACGCCCTCCTTCCTCGTGGCCTCCGCCAGCGCGGGGATGCGCGCCGGCTCCATCCGCTCCAGGGGCTCACCCACCTCCACCTGGCCCACATGCTGGCGCGCGCTGTCGTTCTCCGGCAGCAGCTCGTTCAGGTACCCATCCAGGTGCTCTATCTGCTGCCCCGACTCGAGCGCGTGGAAGAGGCCCACGTCCGGCGTCACGTGGCCGCTCACCGCGAGCCCTTGTGTGCGCGCCTCGGCCATCATCGCGTCGTACGTCTCGCGGCCGAGCGAGCCGTGCGTCTTCAGCAGGTCATAGCCGGCCGCCTTGTACTCACGCACCCGCTGGCGTGCCTGCTCGGGGCCCTGTACGGACTTGCCGTGCATGGAGGGCGCGGCGACGCGCAGCATGGGCCCGAGCACCTCGCCACGGGCCACGCGGTCCCTCACCACCCGTGAAGTGTCCTTGGGGCCGCCCAGCGCTCGCGCCGAGGTGACGCCATTGGCGAGCAGCAGGGCGAGCACCTGTCCGGCGGGGTCCTCGGGTTGGCCCGTGCCCGGCACCAGGTGGAGGTGCATGTCGGCGAGCCCCGGCATCAGGTAGCGCCCCTGGCCCTCCACCCGTATGGCGCCCGCGGGCACCGGGGTGGTGTCCACCGGCCCCAGGGCGACGATGCGCTCTCCCCGCACCACGACTGTCTGGTGGGCGAGCAAGCGCTCGGAGTCCATGGGCACCACGTTCACGTCCACGAAGGCCACCGTGTCCTTCGCCGGTGGCTCCGCCTTCACGGACGGGTGGGTCGTGCCGCAGGCCGTCATCCAGAGTGCCAGGCCCATGACTACCGGGTGTGGCCGCCATGTCTCTCGCCGCATGTGGTGTGCTCCCCCTCTCCCGGGATGCCCGGGCGGGAGGCCAACACCGGTGTCCGTCCGGTTGTTCCCAAGGCAGCCGGGCGATGGAGCGTCCGCGGCGCTTCACATCTGCTCGCCCCCCTCGTCCATCTGCTGTGGGTCCGACGCACCGCCCGCGCGAACTTCATGAGGGGTTCGCTCCAACCCACGAGGAAGCACTTCATGCCCCTGTACGCCAAGCTGCCCGACCGAGTGAAGCCCAGCGAGCTCACCATGATCAACCCGGTCTGGATCGACATCCAGTCCAACCCGAAGGAATTCGTCCCCCACAAGAGCGTCACCTTTCTCTGGGTGATGCGCGGCGACGGCAACGTCATCCTCGGCGTCGAGGAGCCCTGGAGATACAAGGAGGCCTTCGACAAGAGCGTGTGGCCGATGCTCGAGAAGATGAAGCAGCACTACGAGGCCGAGGCCGAATACTGGAAGACCCAGAGCATCCGGGATGGGAGCGGTGGCCACCCCACGCTGGCCGCCTGGTTCGACCCGACGGGGAGGGCTTCCGACCACGCCGGCTTCGCCTACATTGGCGGTGAGCTGCGCTACGACGAGAACACCAGTCAGTGGGTGCTGACCAATCAGTCGGGACGCTTCGGCCGCGGGTCGGAGCTGAAGGAGGGGACGGTCCAGGAGCAGGATGTACTGGAGGCGCTGAACGGGGCCGCCCAGCGCATCACGGAGAAGACCGGGCTGGCCGTGACGATCCGACTGGTGAAGAAGTAGCACGGGTCACCGTTTCATCTCGTGAGCTCCCGGGAGGGGGAGAGCCCACCCGCGACCACCGGGCTCATCAGGGCTCTCCGCCTGGCTGAGTACTGTCCGAGGCGAGCAGGCGAGCAGCGGGACGGGAAATGGTTTGGAATAGTACAAGGGGCTCCCGTCGTTTTCGCGCGGCCTACCCATGATCCTGCCCACGCTCTTCCTTCTCGCTTCCGCTCCGGCAGTTCCCTCCGCCCGCAACACCGTGGCACCCGAGATTGGCGTTCCCTTCGCTTGCGGCCGTGTGTTTCCGGTGAGCCAGGGTCACGACACGGGCAGCCACCTGCAGAACGACACGTACGCCTGGGATTTCCGCATGCCCGTGGGCACGCCGGTGGTGTCCGCCGAGGACGGCACGGTGCGCCTGGCGCGCGGGGACAGCACCCAGGGGGCGTGTGACCCGAAGATGGCGCAGCACGCCAACTATGTCGTGGTGGCCCACGAGGGGGGCCTGGAGACGCAGTACCTGCACTTCAGCGCCGTGGTGGTGAAGCCCGGCGAGCAGGTGCGCAAGGGACAGCTCCTGGGCTACTCGGGCAACACGGGCTGGTCGTGCGGCCCGCACCTGCACTTCAAGGTGGCCCGTGCTGCGGGCACCGGGTGGAACAACCCCTCCGTTCCCGCGCTCATCGCGGGGTATGGGGATCCGGTGCGCGACACGCTCATCGCGGCGCCCGCGTGTGGGAAGAACCAGGACATGCCGGTGATGGCCGCCAACGATCCGCGTGCCAACGAGCCGCTCGCGCCCGCCACGGACGTGCTGCGGGATGGCGAGCAGGCCGCCGGTGGCATTCCGTCCGGGGCCCGCTCCATCCTGGAGAAGGTCTCGCGCACGGCCTCCGAGTCGGCCCGTCAGCGCGAGCAGCAGCCCGAGGCGCGCGCCTCGGACGGTGCGGGCGGTTCCCGCTAAGCCATCGGAACAAAGTCCCTTCAGGGGTGGGTGTTTCCGCGCTGTATACGCAAGTCATGCCCTCGATTCAGCCCGCCTCCCGGGCGCGCTCTTCACGAACTTGTCCAACTGTTGGACAAGTTTGGCGAGACCGTGACCGGAGGGCTTTCTCTTGCTCTTGAGCTGAGGACAGGCCCCTGTACGGACTTTCTTCGGATGGGTTGGCGCTCCTCGTCAGCGGTCCGCCACGGGTGTGGCCGCTGGGAGCGTGAGGGCGAAGTCACGCATCCAGAAGCTCAATAGGGGCTTCTGGCCCGCGAGGCCGAGCGCGGCCAGGGGGCTGCTGTGGGGGATGGACCAGGAGCCCCGGAGCAGCCGGAGCGAGGTGGAGAAGGAGTCCTGCGTCTCGCCCACCTGGCCCTGTATGGAATAAAGGTCCGGCAGGGAGAAGGGCAGCCGGACGCGGCGAGGCAGGCCGGGGAGGAGCTCGAAGTGAGCCTTCCCCAGGAGCCGCCCCCGCTCATCCCACGCGGCGCCGGAGAAGCCTCCACTGGGAGGACTCCGGTCGAGTTCGAAGCGGGCCATCTCCTTGGGCAGATTCCACAGCGCGCGCCCGCCGCGCAGGGACTGCTCACTGTCCACCCAGATGAGGGGAGTGGCCGCGCCGAAGCGCCGGGCGCCCCGCTGCTTCACGACGATGCCCATGGCCAGCTCGCCATACGTCAGCGTGCCGCCGGGCTCGTAGTCCACGAAAGCCCCGGTGACGAACATGCGGCCCGCGACGACGAGAGGCTCGAAGACCGGTTCCACCTGGAGCGAGCACCGGTGGACGGGCACGCTCCATGCGGACATGTACACCTGCCCACGCAAGAGCCACGGTGCGGGCGGGTAGTCGACGGGCCTCGCTTGGGGAGAAGACGAAGGCTGGATGCCCACGGTGATTTCCCTGAGTAGGTGCATGATGCCGAGCTGTTCTGTTTCAGCCCGTGAAATATGGCGTCATAGGGGTGAAGTCATCGCAGCTGGCACTGCCCTTCGCTCTTCGAACATTGCAACCATGGCTCGCAATCTTGGTCAGATTTGCAGCCTGTGCCGGCCGGGCAATAGATACCTGTGCCGTCGGACATTCCGATCAGCTCAAGGCCGTCATTGGATGTTGTCTTGATGTCTTTGTTGCCGTCTACTCCTGCGAGTTTGTTTTCGAGCCTCACGATGTTCCAGTTCGCCGAGACGGCCTGAACCCTTATTCTGTCGTCAGCACTGCCAAATGCTGATTTGTTGATGGTGTCCTTGATTTTATTGGCTATCTCGTCCGGAGAGTCCAGGTTCCAGATGTCAATCCACTCATCGCCTTTCGGTAGTTCGAGTTTGTCGTAGAATTTGAATACAAATTCCTTGCTTCCGTCGTGGATGGTTATTGATTGGTCGTGTTTTACGCTGCTGGGATTTTTTATGATGATGATGCCAGTTGCGGACTTGAACTCTTGCCAATTCTTGCAATCTTTTTTGCAGGTGCCGCAGTTGCTGTCGTTTTTGTCATCGCATGCTTCGCCAGCGCTGGTGTTTACGATTCCATCGCCGCATTTCGTTAGTGTGCAATTGAAATTACATCGCTCCGAGACTCCCTTGTCGTCACATTCCTCGAGGATTGGAGTTTGCTGGTCTTGATGCCCATCGCCGCATGTATTGAAAAGACAGTTGGTGAGGCAGTTGTCGTTGTCGGAATTGTTCCCGTCGTCGCACTGTTCGCCTGGGTCTAAGATGCTATTGCCGCATTTCTCGCCTGAGTGACAGTCGGCGCTGCACCCGTCTCCGTTTGTGGTATTGCCATCGTCACAGACCTCGCCCAGAGAAGAGTCCAGGAACCCATTGCCGCAGGTCTCATCGGATTTGCAGTCAGCGCTGCAGCCATCGCCACTATCTTTGTTGTTGTCGTCGCAAACTTCTCCTAGGTGAGCGTCAATGATGTTGTTACCGCATACCTCTGTGGAACGGCAGTTTGCGCTGCATCCGTCGCTGCTGTCGTTATTGCCGTCGTCGCACTTTTCCCCTGGGTCGATGATGTTGTTGCCGCAGGTCTCTGTGGACTTGCAGTCAGCGCTGCATCCATCTTTGTCTGAAATGTTACCGTCATCGCAGACTTCACCGAACTGGGCCTGGAGGATGCCGTCGCCGCACTCAGTCTTGATGCAGGACTGCTGATCGGCGGAGCATCTCTCTCCTGCGGGGCAGAGCAGGCCGGAGGCGCAATTCACACTCATTGGCTCAAGGCAGGACTGGAGTGGCATGGCCAGGAGCACTGCCGCGAGCGCGGGAAGGGTGCTTAGGCGAGCAAGGAAAGAGGATTCTTGTTTCATCATGCACCTCAGAATCGGAAGGTGGCTTGGACGCCGTTCATGCCACCGAGGATCGGCACGACGTTCACCGACTCCTCACTCTGGTATGGGTCGATGAGATGGGCCTGGGGTTGGTTGAGGTAGAGCAGCACCGCGCCCGTAACAAGCGCAGCACCTCCGAGAGCATAGGCTCCCATTGCAGCCTGCTTCAGATTGTCACCTCGGCTTCGTATGGCCGCCAGTTCGGGCGTGGCCATGCAGCCACCACACTCCCGGACCTTTGTATCGAAAGCTCCATAGGTACTTGCTGCTCCCAGATGCATGACGCCGCCGCTCACAGCTGCCGCGAGCCCTGAACCGACGACTGCCCAGGGCTTCCATTCGTCCCACTGCCTTCGATACTGGGTTGCATCCTCGCGCCGCACGAGATGGAGGTTTAGTTCCACCTGCTTTCCGGAGACCCAGGTCTGACTCTTGTCGTAGGTGAGATGTCCGTCTTTGCGTGCGACCACACTGTGGATACCCGTACGGGCTAGCCCCTCGTAATGTCCGGGCGCCACGAATAGGGTCTGGCCGTCCAACGTCACGATGGTGCCTGGCTCATCACAGCGGACGGACACTCGCACGATCTGCTTGTCGAGGAGATCCTTGTACGTGCGGGCACGTTCGAAGCGCTCTTGATCGAGAGGCTCGGGGCCATAGCGCATCGCCGCTTCCAGATGCGTGTATGCCTCAATCGGCTGTTCGAAGTTCATCAGCGCCAGTGCTAGGTTGTAATGGATGGCGGGATGATCCCAGTGCTTGAGCGCCTGTCGGTACTTCTCGACGGCTTGGATGAAAATGGAGTTTTTCAGGAACCCATTGCCCTCGCGGAACAGTGCGTAGGCGGCGTCTTGCTCCTTCAGGGAGACGTTCCGGACCCACGGGTAGGAGCTCTCCAATTCAGCACTGGCCAGGATCGAAGGTTCTGCTGCCGACGCCATCCACGGCGAATGCAGAACTACCAAGGCCAGGCAGACCAGGAACTTGTTTATCATCCATCTCACTGTCGTGCCCCCTTCAGGATCTCGATGTATGGGCCGAGCCGCTCCTTCATCTGCCGGAGGCGTTCCTGTTCTTGAAGCAGCATCTCCTCAAGTTTCTGTGCGGCACGGATGGCTTCAGCACGCGCCTTGCGCGCCTTCATCGCGTTTTTCTCGGCGCGAAACTTGGCTAGTTTGGTGCGCAGTTGGGCTTCCTGTGCCCGATCCAGCGCCGAGCGCAGCGCATCATTTTTGCGCAGCAACTCCTCATTGGTGAGCGCCACCTGCGCATTTGCCTTCTCCGCCGCCTGCTGCGCCTCCTGGCGCTCCCGCTCCTTGGCTTGTACCTCCGCCAGATGCTGCCTGGCTTCCGTCTCGGCCGTGCGTGCCACTGCCTCGGCTGCTTTCGCTACCTCGGCCTGGCGCTCGGCCTCCTGCTGTGACGTGCGGATGATCACCAGTGCTACCGCCGCGGCGATGACCAGCAACACCAGGAACACCGTGGAGCCGACCACCAGCGCCCGCTTCAGTCTCGTGGACCGGACCTCCTGGGCGAACACCGCATCGAGGAAGTCTCGCTGCAACTGCGGCAGTTCCCCCCGGTATCTGCGCTGGAAGCGCCGGGCCTCCTCCACCATCTCGCCGCGCCACAGCAGGTTGTTGTCGAATTTCTTCGCCTGCCATTGCCGGGTCGCGTTGCGCAGTTGTTCCAGGAAGCCCGAGTCCTCCTGGCCCTCGTCCAGCCAGCGCTTCAGGGTGGGCCAGCTGTGGATGAGCGACTCGTGGACGAGCTCCACCGTCGCGCCCGTGGCCCCGCCTCCCGTCTGCACCACCAGCAGTCGCGCCTGCACCAGGTGGTCGATGAGCCGCTGCATCTCCCCCGTGTCCTTCGTCAGCTCACGCAGCTCGTCCGCAGATACCAGGGCACGCGTGTGCTCTGGCGTCACCAGCCGCAGGAAGAGCGCGCGCACCAGGGTCCGCTCCTGCGTGGACATTCCCGTGAGCACGCTGTCGGCATGGCTGGCGAGCGCCCCCGCGATGCCTCCAATGGCCGCATAGGCGCTCGTGGTGAGCAGCTTGCGCGCCGGGTCTCTCGACTCCCACAGCTGTGTCGCGGCGAACTGGAGCAGCGGTAGCGCGCCCTGGGTGGATTCCAGGTGCTCCAGCATGTTGTCCACCATCGCTGGCGTCTCGAACCGGTAGCCCGCCCGCTCCGCCGGTTGCACCAGGGCGTCTCGCAATCCCTCCCGGTTCGGCGGGGTGAGGAAGTAGAGGCCCTGGCTCAACTCGGCCATGAAGCCCTCGTCCTCCGGCACCCGGTCCAGGAAGTCAGAGCGGATGGAGAGCACCACCCGGATGGGCGAGGTCGCGTCATCCGCGATGCCCAACAGGCACGCCGTGAACGCCAGCCGCTCCTTCGCGTCCGGCACCAGCGTGTACAGCTCCTCGAACTGGTCCACGAAGAGCAGGATGTGGTGCTGCTTCCTCCTCGCCCGGCTGCGCAGCACGTTGCCCACGTAGCCGGGCTCGTTGCGCAGGTGCGCGATGAGGAGCTTCTGCTCCTTGAGGTCCTGCTCGACCGAATCCGACGAGCTCACCAGCGGCGCCATCATGTTGGCCAGCGCCGACAGCGGATTGCGGCCGGGGCGGATGACGAGCGCCTCCCACGGTTTGCCCGAGCGCTTGAGCACCGGCACCAGGCCCGCGCGCACGAAGGACGACTTGCCCGTCCCAGACGGTCCCACCACCGCCAGCAGCGGCCGGTCGTGGATGCGGTTCACCAGCGCCGCGATCTCCCGCGTGCGGCCGAAGAAGCGGTCCGCGTCCGCCTCCTGGAAGGAGCTGAGGCCCGCGTAGGGGCTCTCGTCGATGCGCTGCTCGCGGTTGTAGCGGCCGGGCAGGAAGGGCTCCAGGGCGCGCAGCAATGACAGCGCATCCGGGAAGCGCTCCTCCTTGTGTTTGAGCAGGCACCGGTCGACGATGGCCGCCAGCTCCGGCGGGGCATCCGGCACGACCTCGCGCAGGCGGGGCATCGGCTCGTCGAGCAGCGCCGTCACCGCCAGTTGCGGTCCCCCCATGTTGCCCAGCGGGTGCTGAGCCGCGAGCATCCGGAACAGCATGATGCCCACCGCCCAGATGTCCGTGCGGTGATCGATCGCCACCCCGTTGCCCCACTGCTCCGGGGACATGTACGCCATGGTCCCCAGGATGGAGCCGCGGCGGGTGAGCTCCTCGCCGTCATCCTCGAGCAGTCCCACGAAGGTGTCCGTGGCGACTCCCATCGAGGGCTCCTCGCCCTGGAGCACCTTGGCGATGCCGAAGTCCAGCACCTTGATGGCGCCCGAGTCCGTCACCAGGATGTTCTCGGGCTTCAAGTCCCGGTGGACGATGCCCTGCTCATGCGCGCACGCCAGCGCTCGCACCACCGGCACCATCAACTCCACCGCGCGTGAAGGCGGCAGGCGCTGGCCGGCGATGAGCTTCTTCATCGGCTGGCCCTGGAGGTACTCCAGCACCATGAAGGGGCTGCCCTGGTGCTCGCCCACCTCGTAGATGATGACGATGTTCTCGTGGCTGCACCGCGCCGTGGCTCGCGCCTCGAGGATGAAGCGTTTGGTGAGGTCCGGGTCCTCGGTGTGCAGGAACTTGATGGCCACGCGCCGGCCCAGCCGCGTATCTCGGGCCAGGCAGACGGTGCCCATGCCGCCGCTGCCCAGCTCGCGGATGAGCTCGTAATGCTGGATGCGCGTGCCCGGTGCGAGACCCCTCTCCCGTGACACCAGTTCCAGGCCCGTGCGCGTGGTGCGCAGGGCACTGCTCGCGTGCTTGCTCATGTCTGGCCAACCCCCCCGAGGCGGCATTCCCAGACGGGAACGCACGCTTCCTGCCGCACCGGCCTCGTGATGGCCGATGCCCGTATTGTGAGATGGATTACAGGAGATGCCGCTCCAACCCGGGCTGTCAGTGAATGCGGGAGCAGCCTGCTTCAGCGGGCTCGCACATGGAATGGACCTCTTCTGGCTTTACCGGCCTCCCAGACGCCCATCCCCATCCACCTGCCCCCCAGGGAGCCTTCCGTGTCCGTTGTGGGGCAACAACACCGACATGATGGGCATGGATGCTCCCTCGCCTATCCCCGCCCCCGGTACAGGAACAGTGTTGACCGTTCAATCCAGACGGAGCGTGAAGAGCACTTCGCGTGCCATCGTGTGGTGTGAATTATTGGAACAAATTCTGGCTGGCGAATGTGTTTCAGTCACCATTACTTCTCATTTCGCAACACAACACATGGAGGAACGCATGGGGGCACTGGACGGAAAGACGGCCATCATCACGGGTGGAGGTTCTGGAATTGGACTCGGGATCGCCGAGCGCTTCGTACGTGAAGGGGCGCAGGTGGTGATCGCCGGGAGGAGCATGCACCGGCTCGAGGCAGCGGTGGCGAAGCTGGGGAGCAACGCCCGCGCGGTGCAGACGGATGTCGCCGACGAGGCCCAGGTCAAGCGGCTCATCGACTCCGTGGAGAGTCTCGACATCCTGGTGACATGCGCGGGCGGGGCGGTGTTCGGCCCGGTCGAGCAGGTCCCCATGAAGTCCTGGCGCGAGCTGTTCGAGGGCCGCTTCTTCGGACAGCTCTCCGCCTGTCATTACGCCGTGCCGAAGATGAAGCCGGGCAGCTCCATCATGTTCTGCTCGGGCATCGCCGGCCACGCGGCCCTGGCCAACTACGCGGGGGGGGCGGGTCTGTGCGGCGCGGTCAACGCCATGGGGCGTTCGCTCGCCATCGAGCTGGCGCCCAAGGGCATCCGGGTGAACGTGCTGTCTCCGGGGCTCACCCGTGACACGGCCATCGACTGGGGCGTCCCGTCCGAGGCGGTACCCGAGTTCCTCGCCGGGCTCTCCAACAACATTCCGATGAAGCGCCCGGGCACGGCCAACGACATGGCCGACGCGGCCTTCTTCCTGGCCACGTGCGCCTACGCCACCGGCATGGTGCTCGACGTCGACGGCGGTTGGACGGCGGTGTGAGCCGTCCGGGTGAGGGCGAGCAGGGCGCGGGCGGCCTCGCGCGGGGGACGCAGGCTGTCCTGCACCGTCTCGCCCAACCGGGTGCCGAGCGCGCCCAGCCGTGCCAGGAAGTGCTGGAGGCCCGCGCGGCGCACGCCCCGCGCGGTGCCCGCGAGGCTCGCCGACGCCAGCAGCGCCCCGCCTCCCGCCAGCAGGGCGAAGAGGGCCCCCGCGTTGAGGAAGTAGTCCAGGCCCAGCAGCGGGCCTTCAATGTACGCGCGCACCACGCGGTAGCCCACGTGCCCCAACAGCGCGAGCAGGGGCAGGTTGATGAGCGGCAGCAGCAGCCAGCGCGCCGTGCGCCACCAGCGGGCCACCGTCTCTCCCACCGCCGTGGTGACGGTGTAGCGCCAGGCGCTCGCCCGCGCGGACTTCAGCTCCGCCAGCACCGTGTCCACGTCCGGCAGGCCCAGGGACTCGGGGGAGAGTCCGCTCGCGTGCGCGAGGCTCCGGGCCTCCGTCAGCGAGGCGCGTGCCGCTCCCTCCACGGCGATGTCGTCCTCGAAGGGCTCCACCACCGCCGTCTCCGCCGCGCGGGCGCGCGTCTTGTCCCGCACCGCGTCCAGCACCGTGGAGGTGGCCGCCACCGCCAGTCCCACCGGCAGGCTGCGCCGCGCGAGCAGCGTCGCCGCTCCCAGGCCTCCCGCCCCCACATAGGACAGCCGCATGCCCCACGCCGCCGGGCCCCAGAAGCGCCCCGCGGCCTGGGTGCGCACCTCCGAGGCCAGGTGGCCCTGCGCCAGCTCCAGCCGCGCCTCGAAGTCCGTCCTCAGCCCCTCCGAGGTGCGCGCCAGCCCCGACTCCAGCGCCGCGCGCGTCCGGGCCAGCGTGTCCTCCGTCTCCTTCAGCGCCGCCTCCACCCGTGAGGCCAGCTCCTCCAGCGCGCCCCGGGCGTTGGAGCGGCGCACCCGCTCGGCCACCGCCTGCGTGCCCAGGGACTTGAGGTGGAAGAGGAAGGCGCCGAACTCGCCGGAAGGGTCCTCCCCCCGCTGCGCCGCCCGGCCGCTGATGGCGAAGACGGGCACCGACTCCAGCGCCAGCCCGTACTGCTCCGCGGCCAGCCGGCGCGCCTGGGACTTGAGGGACTCGCGCGAGTCGGCCGACAGCTCGTCCGCGAAGTTGATGAGGAACACGAGCGAGCGGCGCCGGGCGAATTCGGCGAGGAACTCGGCCTGGGTGGCCTCGGCCACGCTGCCCCGGTGCATCACCACCAGCGCCACGTCCGCGCGCTCCAGGGCCGCGCGCGCCACCTCGCGGTGCGTGGTGGCCACGCTGTTGAGGTCCGGCGTGTCGATGAACACCTGGCCACTCCACAGGCCCTGGGGGCCGGGCGTGTAGCGCACCACCCGCGCACCCACCCGGGCCAGGTCCTCCAGGCCAGCGCCCTCGGGGGCGAAGACGGTGGCGGCGGTGCTGGTGGGGCGGTCCTCGCCCTCGCGCGCGAGCGCCTGTCCGGCCAGGGCATTGAGCAGGGTGGACTTGCCCGCGCCGGTGGCGCCCACCAGGGCCACGGTGAGCGGGGCGTCCTTGCGCTCCAGGCCGCGCGCGTAGTCCTGGCGCAGCCGCTCGAGCCGGGCCGCCTGGGGCTTCAGGGCGGGCAGGGCCAGCGCGGCGGAGAGCAGGGGTTGAAGCTCGTCGGGGTCGGGCAGGGTGTCGGGCGAGGCGTTCACGGACCCAAGATTCGCCAAGGCGTGCGCCGGTGCACAGTCCGAAGTGCGGGCACATTTCCTTCAGTGGGCACTCGTATCCTCTGGGGAACTCGTCTTCCAGGACCCCCCTCATGATGAAGAGCCGTGTACCTCCCAGGGGGGGCGCGCTGTCGAGAGGGGCGCGAGCGCGTCGCTCCTGATGCTGGTGGCGCTGGTGCTGCTGGGATGGGCTCGGGCTGCTCCTCCCACGGCGCGGGACGCCCTGAGTCAGGAAGAGGCGGCGCGGTGTGGGCCCGGGCCCGGCCCGGTGCGCGACATGGTGACCTGGGAACGGCTGTGCCGGGCCACGATGCGCGCTGCCTCCAGGCTGCCGGACTCCGACGCCCGGCGGCTGGTGTCCCTGGTGGGGCCACGACACCTCGCCACCCTGCACCCCCTGACGAGCCTCTGGCTGGACCCACGCGGCAAGCCCGTGGTGGAGGACGTGGTGACCAGGGCCTGGCCGCCTCTCCCCGCCAGGCCGGGGCCCGAGCAACTCCAGCGGGTGGCCCACGCGCTGTGGCGCTACGTCAACGCGGCCACCTTCGCGCGCACGCAGGAGGAGTTGGGGCAGGCGGCCCTGGCACTGGAAGAGGCGGTGGCGGCCGTGGGCGTGGAAGCGGTGGTGTTCCTTCTCGAGGAGGGGCTGCTGTCCGCCCAGGCCCGGCTGCGGGATGCGCCGCGAGAGGCCCCGCTCGTGGTGGTGCCCGCCAGCGCCCGGGCCGAGCCTCGCGAGGACACGCTCGAGCCGGGTGGATGCGCGAGCGGTTCGCCCGGGGCGTGTCCTTCGAGCGCGACATCGCCCAGGTGGTGCGCGACGATGCCCTCCGTCCGAAGGCGCAGCGGCAGATGCTCCAGGACTTCGACGAGCCGCTCGTCGAGACGTACGTGGGAGTGCACAAAGCCTTGAGCGAAACCAAGGCGACAGTCCCAGGCGTGGAGGTGCTGTTCCGATGAAGGTACTGAGCGTGCATGACCTGAAGCCGGAGGACAGCCTGCTGCTCACGTTCGATGGAGTCTACAAGGCACGGACCGCGCTGAAGACACGGCTGGCTCCCTTCCTGGACGCACTCGAGAAGAACGCCGGCGGGTGGATGCCGGATGTCATCAGGGGCAAGCGGCAGCGTAAATACTCCCGTTCCTCCTTCTTCCAGGCGCTGGGAGAGAATGACGAGGACAACGACCCGGGTATTGGCCTCTACCGCACGGAGTGGCCCGCGTTGGACGGGTGCTTCGACCGCTGGCTCTCACGCAAGCCTCCCCAACTGGGGGTCTTCCTCCGCGTGCAGCCGCTCTCCTTCTTCGCGGACGAGCAGCGCTGCCTGCACTTCGTGGAGATGGTGCGTGCGTGGGCTTCTCATTACCCGGTATCCCATGCCGAGGCTCACAGTACCGCGGACAGCAATCTCGCGGGCTCTCCCTGTTTCGGCCGCGATGATCAGACCTGTTTCCGAGACGGCTTCGACAAAATCTACGAGGTATTCTGGCTGAACGTCTTCGGACCCAAGCTGGTGGAGGAGGTGGGCCGCGAGCGCATGCTGTCCACGCCGGCCTGGAGGGTGGAGGAGTTGCCCAATGGCTGCGTGCTGCTGGTGACCTGGCCCACGGCGGCGGACTTCGCCAGCGAGGAAGCCCGTCTGGCCCAGGCCCGGGCGCATGCCCACCTGCGGCCGGACCTCGACTTCGACACCGTGCTGCGCACCCTGCGCGAGCGCAGCGCCACGCTGGCCCCCGTGGAGCCGCGCTTCCCTCCGGACCTGGCCCCGTTGCTCTCGCGCGTGGTGGACGCGGTGGCCGTCCACGAGCGTCAGCGCACCATCACGGAGCTCAACGCCTGGCGGCCGCCCGAGCCCGAGGAGTGGTTGCCCCTGGACGCCGCCCTGCCCCCGGACGTGGCGGACCCCGAGCGCGTGCTCGAGCAGTACCGCCTCCACGCCGAGTACCTGGTGGCGCTCCTGCACACCCCGGTGCCCTCCGTCTTCAAGAGCACCCCCGAGTCGCTCACGGACGTGGACGCCTACTTCTGGCGCGACGACTTCACCCGGGGGCGCTCGAGGGAAGCCATCGACGAGCACCTGGTGCCGGCCGTGGGGGCCTACCTGGGCCAGGTGCTCGTGCACCACCTGGACGGGCGGTGGATTCCGCGCAAGAAGCTCCTGGAGGCCCAGGTGCTCGCCGGTGGCCGGGTCTGGTTGCCGATGAAGCGCGCCTGGCGCTACCTGCGCTCCCGCCAGTCGCTGCTGGACTCCTCCCTCACCCAGCTCTACCGCGAGGCCGAGCGCCACCGCTCCTGAGTGCGCCGGGAAACACACGCATCCGGGCCGCACGACCTGATACGTTGAGGTCCTCCGAGGTAGGCCCCGCGTGTCCACACATCCGCCATCCCCCAGCCCCGAGCACCCCCTCCTCGCCGGCATGATTGCGGCCCTCGAGCCGCCCGACGACACGTCTCCGCTGCCCGTGGGCACCGTCATTGGCGGAGACGTGGTGGAGGGGGTGCTGGGCAGCGGCGGCTTCGCCACGGTGTACCAGGTGAGAAGTCCCGGCGGTTACGTGTCCGCTCTCAAGCTGCTGCCGCTGGACCAGGGCCCCGAGCGGGCCGAGCGCGCCTGGCGCGAGGTGTCGCTGGGCACGCGCCTGCATCACCCCAACCTCGTGCGCCAGCTGGGCTGGGGACAGTGGCCCGTGGACGAGCCCCGCTACCTGTGGGTGAAGCTGGAGCGGGTGGAGGGCCCCACGCTGGACGAGTGGGGACTGGCACCGGGGCGCACCCTGGGCGAGCTGTTGGACCGGGTGCTGGAAGTGGCGCGCGCGCTGGCGGTGTCGCACGAGGCGGGCGTCCTGCACCGGGACGTGAAGGAGGCGAACATCCTGGTGAACGAGCACACCGGGCAGGCGGTGCTGGTGGACTTCGGGGTGGGCTGGCACCCGGCGTACCCCACGCTGACGAAGGGGATGTTTCCCCCGGGCACGCCGGCCTACCGCGCCCCAGAGGCCTGGGCCTATGGCCGTGCGCACGCGGGCGAGCAGGGGGCGCATTACCGGGCTGGAGTGGGGGATGACCTGTACGCGGTGGGCGTGGTGCTCTACCGGTTGCTGACGGGCCGCTTTCCCTTCCGTCCCGCCGAGCACGGAGGCGAGGACGTGGAGGCCGTGCTGCACCGCGAGCCCCTGCCCCCGCACCTCGTCAACCCACGGGTGCCCCTGGCGGTGGAGGAGGTGTGTCTGCGGCTGCTGGCCAAGACGCCCGAGGCGCGCTACCCGGACGCGGTTGTGCTGTGCCGGGTGCTGGAGGAGTTGAGGGCCCGGACGGACGTGGACTGGAAGCAGGTGCCGCACCCGGAGCGGCGGCGTCCGGTGAAGCCCTGGGCGCGTCGGGGCCGGGTGCTGGGAGTGGTGGGCGTGGGGTTGGCGGTGGCACTGGGGGCCTGGTGGCTCGGCTCTGGTCGGGAAGTGGCGCCGGGTGGGCACACGCCGGAACCTGTGCGGGCCGTGGCCGCGCCTCCTGCCGAGACGCCTCCTCCCCCGGCCGCCGCCCCGCCGCTGGCGCCCCGAAAGGACAGTGCCCCCGTGAAGCAGCAGCAGACGTCTGGCCCCCAGCCCGAAGCCACCTCCAAGCGCCGGGGAGCCGCCATGCGTAATGCGTGTCTTGGACTCACCGGCGCCGCGCTCCAGGCCTGTCTGGGCACGCCGCAGCAGGTTCCGTCCGAGCGCCCCGCTCCGCCTCCCCAGGAGTGCCCCGCCGGTGCCGTGAAGGTCATGACGGGTACGCTTGGCTTGAGCGTTGGGGAAAGGAAGAGCGTGGGGTTGACCGACGGACCGGGACAGGGAAGGCCCGTGCACGTCCAAGAGGACGCGACCCTCCGCGTGGGAGGTCATTGGGAGGCGGGAGCGGACCACACGGGAAAGGGCTACAAGGTCGCGCTGCCAACCAACACCCGCCTCTTCGGAAGGCTCTACGTCAAGCAGGGGCGGGTGTACGGCCGCTTCACCGAGGCACGCACGCCCCAAGGGGTGACGTACCCGGTGTGCCTGGAGTTGCTGGATTCGAGCAGCCACGTCGGCGTAGAGCTCGAGCCCGGCAGCGCGCCGGGGAAGATGATGGTGTCCCCCTATGCGCAGGTGCGGGTGGTGGACCGCTTCCCGTAGGGGCGTCCCGCTGGCGGGACGGACACGACCGGGCAGGAGGTGTGGTAGAGCCCCACTCCTCCGGTCTCGTTCCCGTGAGGTGCCTTCCTCATGCCCGTGTTCTCCGCCGCTGCCCTGTTGCGACTCGCGTTGCTCTCCGTTCCCATGGATGCCGCGCCGCCTGACTGTGAAGCGGGCACGCGCCACCTGGAGTTGAAGATGGACACGCCCGGCGAGGCGCTCGCGGTGTGCATCCACCCGGGGCTGCCCACCAGCTTCCTCTTCGACGCGAAGCTGGGGCGCGTGGAACTGCCTGGGCGGGAGCGGTTCCTGTTGATAGCGGACGAGACAGGGCTGACCCTGGTACCCACGGGAGCCGTCACGCAGGGCGAGCGCGTGCGGGTGAGCTTCCACTTCCAGGACGGCACGGACCCGGCAGGCGTGCGGTTGCTCCTGGTGGTGCACCCGTCCGAGTCCTCGCGGCTGGTACAGGTGACACGTCAGCCACGCTCGCTCGAGTCCTACCGGGAAGGCGAGCAGCGGGCGCGGGCGGATGCCCAGGAGTGCAGAGCGGACAAGGCACGCCTGGAGGCGGAGTGCAGTGGGCCGCGGGGACTGTTGGGCCTGCTCGCCCAGGAACTGCTGGGCGACGGTGGTGGCACCCGCAAGGACATCACGAAGAGCGTCGTCTCTCGTTCGGGCAATACCCTCGAATCGATGAGGGCGCGCAGCTACCGCTCGGACACCCCACGCGTGGAGGACGGGCGGAAGGTGGTGCGGCTGGTTGTGGCGCAGCAGTTACAGAACAATGGCAGCACGCACTGGATGCCCGGTAGGGCGGTCCTGGTGGGGCCCAAGGGAGAGGAGTGGAAGGCGCTGGGCGTGTGGACGCAGGAGCCGATTGCTCCGGGGCAGGAGCGCAGCGTCGGGATGGAAGTGGAGATGCCGGAGGAGGCGGCGCGCGGCACCTTCACCCTGAAGTGGTGGGGCCAGGAGGCGGGCAGCGCGAGCGAGCGCTTCGACGGCGTGACCTTCCCGTAGTTCGACCAGGAGTCCGCTTCAGACGCTCCTCAGTGAGCATCCACGAGGAGAGTCGCGACTTCCGATGAGGTCATGCCGAAGCGCCCAGCCACGTCGTCCGACTGCCCTGATGGGGCAAACGTGGTCACGATTGGCACGAACCCCTTCTGCTCGAGTCGAGAGGCCACGCTCTTGAATACCTTGCCCGATTGGGTATCGAGGTAATGGGTGGCCAGTAGAACGAAGCGGACGTCGGAGTAGAGTCGGGCCTCGATGCTCTCGCGGAGGTGCACTGCCACGGAATCCACGAGCCTGCTGCGAGAGCGGTTGGAGAGCAGCACGGCCTCGTGACAGACCAGCACCAGAACGGGACCGGCATGTGTCGCGACGACGCGTCCTCGGGTCAACTCGGCAGGGAGTCGCCCGTCGTTCTCCCATGCGATGTTCCAGCCCCAGAGTGTGCTGCGTTCCGATGATGCAGGATAGCTCTTCACCGTGATGTCCTCGAACGAGGGCTGCCGCCCGTCATCGAGGTGAATGACGCTCTGCAGCCAGGTTCCGTGGTGGTTCAGATCCACTCCGAGCAGGACTTCGTGCCGCAGTCGTCCGAGGTCGAGCTGAGCGATGGTGTGTTGCAGGCTGACCAGCGCGTCCTTGCTCGTACTGAGTGGTCCTTCTGCGTCCGTAGTGATGGCACCGGCCGGCATGAGGATGACCGCGCTGGGGGGAACCGCAACCCGGTGGAACTCGTCCGCGAGGACGCGGATGAAATTCCGGTGGAATGAGTGCCCCTCCTCACCTTCGGGCGCCCAGCAGCGCTCATCCACGACCAGTCGGACAAATCTTGCCTGCGGGGCTTTCATTTCGTCGCCAGGGAGCCAGCGGCACACAAGGTTTCGGGGAGGTTCACTGACGGGCGGAGACGGCTTGGCCTTGGCGGAACTTGCGGACATCAGTGGCCCCCAGATTCAGATGCTTACGGTCACTACTCCGAATCCCATCAGCATCACATGCCTTCAGGCCTCTTGGTTCACCCCACGGGCCCAAGACTCGCCAAGGCGTACGCCGGTGCACACTCCCGAAGGCGGGCGAGCTTCCGCCACCGGGCATTGGCCTGGCTCCATGCTAGAGGCGTCCGGGAATGCAGCTCTACGAGCCCACGGCGACGGCCTTCCTGCTCACCGCGCTCGGTGTGCTGATGGGCGGGAGCGCGCTCTTCAGCCGTGCCGCCGGACGTTTCGGTGTCCCCGTGGCCCTGCTCTTCATCCTCCTGGGCGTGCTGGGGGGCTCCGAGGGCATCGGCGGCATCGCCTTCGAGAACTACGGCTTCACCTTCCGGCTCGGCACCGTGGCGCTGGTGCTCATCCTCTTCGATGGTGGCCTCAACACCCCGCTGTCCGCCATGCGCCACGGCCTCAAGCCCGCGGCGCTGCTGGCCACCGTGGGCGTCATCGGCACGGCGCTCGTCACCGGCGTGGCCGCGCACCTCTTCGGCTTCGAGTGGAAGCAGGCGCTGCTGCTCGGGGCCATCGTGTCCTCCACGGACGCGGCGGCCGTCTTCTCCGTGCTGCGCGGCAGTGGCCTGCACCTCAAGCGCCGCGTGGGCGTGACGCTGGAGCTGGAGTCGGGCCTCAATGATCCCATGGCCGTCATCCTCACCATGGCGCTCACCGGGGCGCTCATGAGTGGCGAGCCCCTGGACTGGCACATCCTGCTGCATGCCGCCGTGCAGATGGTGGTGGGCGCGGCCTTCGGCATGGGCTTCGGCTACGCGGGCCGGCTCCTGCTCTCGCGCGTACACCTGGCCGCGGGCGGCCTCTACCCCGTGCTCACCCTGGCGCTGGCCTTCCTGGCCTTCGGGCTGCCCACGCTCTTCGAGGGCAGTGGCTTCCTCTCCGTGTACGTCGCCGCCGTGGTGATGGGCAACCAGTCCTTCCCCTACCGCAGCGGCCTGCTGCGCGTGCACGACGCCATGGCGTGGCTTGCCCAGGTGTGCATGTTCCTCATGCTCGGACTGCTCGCCATCCCCACGAAGCTCGTGGAGGTGGCCTGGGTGGGCGCCGGAGTGAGCCTGGTGCTGGCCTTCCTCGCCCGGCCCCTCGTGGTGATGCTGTGCCTGCTGCCCTTCCGCTTCCCCTTGAAGGAGTCCTTCTACGTGGGCTGGGTGGGCCTGCGCGGCGCGGTGCCCATCATCCTCGCCACCTTCCCCGTGCTGGCCCGGGCACCGGGCGCCTTCTCCATCTTCAACGTGGTGTTCTTCATCGTGGTGGTCAACGCGCTCATCCCCGGCGCCACCGTGCCGTGGCTCACGCGCCGGTTGGGGCTCGTCTCGCTCGCGCCGCCTCCACCCCCGGCCGCGTTGGAGCTGACGTCCATGCACCAGCTCGACGGCGAGGTGGTGCCCTTCTACGTGGATCCGGCCTCGGCCGTGGCGGGCGCCACCCTCGCCGAGCTGCCGCTGCCCGGCTCCGCCGTGGTGACGCTCATCGTGCGCGGCAAGGAGTTGGTGCCCGCCAAGGGGGCCACCCAGTTGCTGCCCGGCGACCACGTCTACGTCTTCTGCAAGCCCGCGGAGCTGGCCGAGGTCCACCTCCTGCTCGGCCAGCAGATGGACGAGTGAGCCGGCGCCTCACGCCGACTTCTTCTGCTTCTGCTCGTCCTTCTCGAAGAGCTCCTGCAGGTCCTGCCGCGCCTGCTTCGCCAGCTCGGTGAGCTTCTTCACGTCCTTGTGGTGGAGGTACGAGGTCCGCAGCAGCGCCTCGTCGTGCTCGCGGAAGCGCTCCAGCGCGCTCTTGCTCTCCGACCAGGTGAGGCCCAGCTCCTGGAGGATGTCACCCGTCATCTCCAGGCTGCCCGCGTACGTCTCGCGCATGACGTGTTGGATGCCCAGGTTCATCAACTGGTAGGCGTGCTGCCGGTTGCGGGCGCGCGCGAAGAGGGTGAGGTGGGGGAAGTGCTGGAGCACCGTCTCCGCCGTGCGCACCGAGGCCTCCATGTCGTCGATGGCCAGCACGAACACCTTCGCCTTGTCCGCCCGCGCCGCCCGCAGCAGGTCCAACCGCGAGGCGTCCCCGTAATAGATTTTCGTGTTGCCGAACTTCTTGAGGAAGTCGATGTGCTCGGGGCTGGCGTCCAGGGCGGTGAAGCCGATGTGCTTCACGTGCAGCAGGCGGCCCACCACCTGCCCCACGCGGCCGAAGCCCGCGATGATGACGGGGTGGTCCTCCTCGGCGGCCACGTCGAAGTCGCGCCGCTCCTTCTGGTGGAAGCGCGGCCGCACGAACCGGTCGTACACCAGGAAGAGCACCGGGGTGACGGCCATGGAGAGGCTCACCACCACCACCAGCAGCTCCGCCAGCTCCCGCTCCATCACCCGGAAGCCCACCGCGAGCCCGAAGAGCACGAAGGCGAACTCGCCGCCCTGGGAGATGACCACCGCCATGCTCGAGGAGGGCTCGTTGCTCTTGAAGGCCCACCGGCCCAACGCGTAGAGCACCAGCGCCTTGGCCAGCACCAGCCCGAGCACCAGCACCACCACGCGCACCGGGCCGCTGGCCAGCAGGCCGATGTTCACCGACATGCCCACCGCGATGAAGAAGAGGCCCAGCAGCAGGCCCTTGAAGGGCTCGATGTCCGCCTCCAGCTCGTGGCGGTACTCCGAGTCCGCCAGCAGCACGCCGGCGAGGAAGGCGCCCAGCGCCATGGACAGCCCCACCTTGCTCACCAGCAGCGCGGTGCCCACCACCAGCAGCAGCGCCGTGGCGGTGAAGAGCTCCTGGCTGTGCAACGAGGCCACGAAGCGAAACACCGGCCGCAGCACGTAGCGCCCTCCGAGCACCACGCCCGCCAGCACCCCCACCACCTTGAGCGCCGACACCCACCCGGGCTCCGTCGACTGCGCCACCGGCTCGCCCAGGAAGGGCAGCAGCGCCAGCAGCGGGATGACGGCCAGGTCCTGGAACAGGAGGATGCCGAAGGAGGCCCGCCCGTGCTCGGTGGTCAGCTCGTTCTTCTCCGCCAGCAACTGCAGCGCGAAGGCGGTGGAGGACAGCGACAGCCCCAGGCCGGTGATGAGCGCGGTGGCCGGCTTCAGCCCCAGCGCCATGCCCGCTCCCGCCAGCACCGCCCCGGTGGCCACCACCTGCACCCCGCCCAGGCCGAACACCGACTTGCGCAGCTCCCACAGGCGCGAGGGCTGCAACTCCAGGCCGATCAGGAAGAGCAGCAGCACCACGCCCAGCTCGGCGAAGTGGAGGATGCTCTCCACGTCGGAGATGAGCCCCACGCCCCACGGCCCTATCACCATGCCCGCCGCGAGGTAGCCCAGCACCGAGCCCAGCCCCAGCCGCTTGAAGAGGGGGACGGACACCACCGCGGCCGCCAGGAAGATGAGCGCCTGTTGCAGGAAGGACATGCCCTCCTTCATGACATCGCCGCTCGAAAGAGGGCAAGACAGGTGCTCGCCGAGGCCCTGGCCGGGTCACTCCCGCGAGGCGGAGGGCGGGCGGCGGAGGGCTGGTGGGCGGAATGGCATTCGGGCCCTTCACCGTGGGTGTCACCTCATCCGAGCGTCCTGGCGGAGTGGGCTTGGGTCTTCCCCTCGTCAAACGTATCGTTCAGGAGCATCACGGCCCGGTCTCCGTGGACCATACAGCCGAGGGGGGAGCCGAGGTCCGGGTGTATCTCCCGGCCGAGGGGGAGCCGAGTGCAGAGACGCATTCTGGTAGTCGATGACGAGCCAGCGGTCCGCTTCGGCCTGCGCCACTTCTTCGAGGCCAATGGGGTGGAGGTCGTGGAGGCGCGGACCTGCCGCGAGGCACGCGAGCTCTTCCGCGGCTACCGGCCGGACCTCGTCCTGCTGGACTACCGCCTGGCGGATGGCACCGCGATGGATGTGCTCCCGGAGATGCGGGCGCTGGATCCCTCCGTCCCCGTGCTGGTGCTCACCGCGCACGTCTCCATCGACGCCGCCATCCAGGTGATCAAGCAGGGCGCGGAGCACTTCCTGCCCAAGCCCGTGGAGCTGCCTACCCTGTGGGTGATGGTGGAGCGCCTGCTGGAGGCCCAGCAGACCCGCCGCCAGCAGCAGGCCCAGGCCGCCAGCCGCGCCGAGGAGCTCAACCCCTTCCTCGGCGGCAGCCGCGCCATCCGGGAACTGGAGGCCACCGCCCGCCGTGTGCTGGACAGTGACAGCCCCGTCCTCATCCAGGGCGAGACGGGCTCCGGCAAGGGCGTGCTCGCCCGGTGGCTGCACTTGAATGGCCCCCGGGGTGGGGGCCCCCTCGTCCAGCTCAACTGCGCCGGGTTGCTGCCGCAGTTCCTCGAGACGGAGCTCTTCGGCCACGAGCGCGGCGCCTTCACCAGCGCCGTCAACCGCAAGCAGGGCCTGCTGGAGGTGGCGCACCGCGGCACCGTGTTCCTCGACGAGATTGGCGACATGGACCTGCAGGTGCAGCCCAAGCTCCTCAAGGTGTTGGAGGAGAAGCGCTTCCGCCGGCTGGGCGAGGTGGAGGACCGCTCGGTGGACGTGCGCCTCATCGCCGCCACCCATCACGACCTGGCCGAGTCCGTGCGCACGCACCGCTTCCGCTGCGACCTGTACTTCCGCATCAGCACCCTGCCGCTGCACCTGCCCGCGCTGCGCGAGCGGCCCGAGGACATCCCCGTCATCGCCCGGGACCTGCTCGCCCGGCTGTCCCGCGAGCTGGGCCGCCCCGGGTTGGCGCTCACGCCCCAGGCCGAGGCCGCCTTGCGCGCCTACCCCTGGCCCGGCAACCTGCGCGAGCTGCGCAACGTGCTCGAGCGCGCCGTGCTCCTCTCCTCCACGTCCACCCTGCGTCTGGATGACCTGCGCTTCAACCACGCCATGGCCCGGGCGCTCTCGGCCTCGCCCCCGGAGTCCAAGGCGCCCGTGTCCGAGGCCGCGGAGCTGGACCTGACCCTGCAGGAGGTGGAGCGCCGCCACATCGAGCGGGTGCTCGCCGCCGAGGGCGGGCACGTGGAGCGGGCGGCCAGGCGGCTCGGCATTCCCCGCAGCTCGCTGTACCAGAAGCTCAAGAGCCTGGGCCTCTCGTCCAAAGTCTAGAATCCGGAATCCGGACCCTGGACATGGGCTGGAGTGGCGGCGCTGCTGGTTGTGATTCCGAGGATTTGTCCTCCAAAGGACAATGGCTTGGAAATTGCTCTTGACAGCCCCGCCCCATGACCTGGTTCTACAATCTGAAGATTGCCACCAAGCTGCTCGTCGCCTTCCTGGCCCTGAGCGCCTTCACGCTGCTGCTGGGTTTCTTCGCTCTGCGTCAGATGGAGACGATGAACGACGCGACGGGTGAGGTGACGGACATCCTGGTGCCCGCCCTCTCCGCCGTCTCGGACACCAACACCGACACCTCGGACTTCGTCATCTCCGAGCTGCAACACGTCATGTCGACGGACCCCATGCAGATGGCCCAGTCCGAGCGGGAGATGCAGCAGATGCTGGAGAGCATCAACCAGGGGCTCGCCCGGTACGAGGCCTTCATCCGGCTGGATGAGGAGCGGCGCCTGTACGACAACTTCACCAGGGGCTGGAAGCTGTTCCTGCTAGAGCACGAGAAGGTCATCGCGCTTTCGCGCTCGGGCCAGCAGGAGGCGGCGCGCACCCACTACCACGAGCAATCGCGGCCCGCCTACCTGGCCGCCAACGAGCACATGGAGGGGCTGGTGGTCGTCCTCCAGAAGGCCTCGAAGCGGGCCTCGGACTACTCGGATGCCACGCATGCTCTCGCGCGGGGGTGGATCCTCTCCGCCATGGGCGCCAGCCTGCTCATCGGCCTGCTGCTCAGCATCCTCATCGCCCGGGCCATCTCCCGGCCGCTGAACGATGCGGTGCAGGTGGCGGACCGCATCGCGGAGGGGGACCTCACCGTCCGTATCGTCTCGGAGACGCAGGACGAGGCGGGCCGGTTGATGGCGGCCCTGCAGCGCATGGTGCAGAAGCTCGCCCAGATCATCGGCGAGGTGCGCGAGGGCGCCGGTGCGCTCGCCTCGGCCTCCTCCCAGGTGTCCGCCTCCTCGCAGAGCCTGTCGCAGGGCACCAGCGAGCAGGCCAGCAGCGTGGAGGAGACCACCTCCAGCCTGGAGCAGATGACGGCCAGCATCACGCAGAACCGCGGCCATGGCCGGCAGATGGAGCAGATGGCCGTGCAGGGCGCCCGGGACGCGGAGGAGGGCGGCCGGGCGGTGAAGGAGACGGTGGCGGCCATGGGCTCCATCGCGGAGAAGATCTCCATCATCGAGGAGATCGCCTACCAGACGAACCTGCTGGCGTTGAACGCGGCGATTGAAGCGGCGAGGGCGGGGGAGCACGGCAAGGGCTTCGCGGTGGTGGCCACGGAGGTGCGCAAGCTGGCGGAGCGGAGCCGGACGGCGGCCAAGGAGATTTCCGGGCTGGCGACGAGCAGCGTGAAGGTGGCGACGCGCTCGGGACAGTTGCTGGAGGAGCTGGTGCCCAACATCCGCAAGACGGCGGACCTGGTGCAGGAGGTGGTGGCCGCCTCGGCGGAGCAGACCAGCGGCGTCACGCAGATGAACAAGGCGATGCAGCACGTGGACCAGGTGACGCAGCGCAACGCGTCGGCGTCCGAGGAGCTGGCGTCCACGGCGGAGGAGCTGTCCTCCCAGGCGGAGGCGCTCAGCCAGTTGGTGGCCTTCTTCCGCACGGTGGAGGGCTCCGAGCGCGCCTGGCGCCCGGGAACCCGGCCCCCGGTGGGCGGGCACTTCGCGGGGGCGGCCCACTCCGCGGGGCATGGGCTGAAGGCGGTGGCGGGTGCGCTCGCCCACCCTGGAGCCCCGGCGCCTCGCGCCTCCGCCCCTGTTTCCGCCGCGCTCCCAGACGAGGACCGCGAGTTCAAGCGCTTCTAGGTGCCCGCCGCGATGAATACACAGACACCCGCCGCCTCCTCGCAGTACCTCAGCTTCATCCTCGCCGGGGAGGAGTACGCGCTCGGAATCCTGCAGGTGAAGGAGATCATCGAATACGACACCGTGACACGCGTGCCGGGAACGCCGGCGTGGGTGAGGGGGGTGTTCAACCTGAGGGGCAGCGTGGTGCCGGTGGTGGACCTGGCGGTGAAGCTGGGGATGGTGCCGTCGGTGCTCAGCCGGTGGAGCTGCATCGTGGTGGTGGAGGTGAAGCTGGGCCAGGAGCGGATCGTGCTGGGGCTGCTGGCGGACGCCATCGGGCAGGTGATGGAGCTGGAGCCCGGGGCGGTGATGCCGCCGCCGTCCTTCGGAACGCCCATCCACGGGGACTACCTGCTGGGCATGGGGCGGGTGGGAACGAGCAAGAAGTTCGTCCTGCTGCTGGACATCGACCACGTGCTCAGCACCCAGGAGGTGTTGGCGGCCAGCGCGCTCAAGGCCCCGGTGGAGGCGGCCGAGCCGCCCGCGGTGGCTCCCGAGACGGGCGTCACGGCCTCTTCCAGCGCGCCCAGGTAGCTCCCCAAGGCCCGTTGAGGGCGGACGGGTTCCCTGGCAGTCGCTTCGCCGCTCGCTCTCCGTGATGGCGGCACGGGGAAACAGGGCCCGTGTCTGGATTCTGGAATCCGGAATCCGGATGTTGGACATGGCGCGCCAGTCCAGAGCGCCGGGACGCAATTCCGGGGAGTTGTCACCCGCTGAACAATGGCGTGGGGATTGCTGTTGACTCCGGCAGATGAATCCCGAGTTGGAGAAGGTTCACGCCGTCTTCCTCACCGAGACGGAAGAGCAGCTCGTCAGCCTGGAGCAGGAGCTGTTGGCGCTGGAGGCGTCTCCCGGACCGGAGACCTTGCGAGCGGTCTTCCGCACCGTCCACACCCTGAAGGGCGGCACCGCCGTCATGGGCTACTCGGCGGCGGTGGAGCTGGCCCATACGCTGGAGGAGCTGCTCACCCGGCTGGAGGCCGGGGTGCTGGTGCTGCACTCGGGGCTGGGGACGTTGCTGCTGCAATCGGTGGATGCGCTGCGCGAGCTGGTGGGCCTGCGGCCCGTGACCGAGCCGGACCTGCGCCTGCCGGCCAGCGACGTGCATGGCCTGCTGGCCTCCACGGTCGCGGCGTCCCGGCCCGTCTCCTCGGGCCCGGCGCAGGCGGGCGCGGAGTGGCACGGGCCGACCAGCGCCGAGCCCGCCGAGCCGGCCCCGTCCCGGGAGCGCACGCTGCGCGTGGGACTGGACCGGCTGGACCGGATGCTGGACCTGACGGGGGAGATCGCCATCGCCCGAGGGCGGCTCACCCCCATGCTGGCCCAGGCGCACCGCTACACGCCCGAGCAACTGCTGGAGGCGCACCGCGAGGCGGACGGGCTCTACCTGGACCTGCAGGAGCTGGTGATGAAGGTGCGGATGGTGCCCGTGGGCCGCACCTTCCAGCCCTTCACGCGCACGGTGAGGGACCTGTGCCTGGCCACGGGCAAGCGGGTGCGGCTGGAGATGAGCGGCCAGGAGGTGGAGGTGGACACCACCGTCACCGAGCTCATCCGCGACCCGCTCACCCACCTCATCCGCAACGCGATGGACCACGGCATGGAGACGCCCGAGGTCCGCGAGGCGCAGGGCAAGGAGCCCACCGGCACGCTCGCGCTGCGCGCCTTCCACGAGGCGGGCAGCATCGTCATCCAGGTGTCCGAGGACGGGGCCGGGCTGGACCGGGCGCGCATCCTGGCGCGGGCGCGCGCGCGCGGGCTGGTGGGCCCCGAGGAGGTGCCGGAGGACGACGCGCTCTTCCAGGTCATCTTCGAGCCGGGCTTCTCCACCGCCGAGCGCGTCACGGAGCTGTCGGGACGGGGCGTGGGCATGGACGTGGTGAAGCGCAACGTGGAACTGCTGCGCGGCACCATCTGCGTGGACACGACGCCCGGCAAGGGCACCACGTTCAGCCTGCGTCTGCCGCTCACCCTCTCCATCATCGAGGGCTTCTCGGTGGGGACGGGGGAGGAGACGTACGTGATTCCGCTGGAGCACGTGGTGGAGTGCGTGGAGCTGCCGCCCGGCGAGAGCCGCCCCGGGCGCACCGGCATCTTCAACCTGCGGGGCGAGCCGCTGCCCTACCTGCGCCTGCGCGAGCACTTCTCGCTCGGAGGAGAATCGCCACCGCGCGAGAGCATCGTCGTCATCGGCCACGGCAGGGGCCTGGCGGGTCTCGCCGTGGACACGCTGCTCGGCCAGGGCCAGACGGTCATCAAGCCCCTGGGCAAGCCGTGCCAGGGCCTGCCCGGACTGGCCGGCTCCACCCTGCTCGGAGATGGCCGCGTGGCCCTCATCCTGGACGTGCCCGCGCTCCTCCAACAGGCCTTGAAGGCCGTCCCCCCCGCGGCCGCCGTGGCCTGACCGCCGTTCCCCGCTCACGCCGTCATGAACTGGTTCAACAACACATGAAGGAGAGTGCGGCGTGAGCGAGACCCAGAGGGCAGTGGACACCCCCGTGCCGCCGCGAGAGTCCGCGCCGCCCACGGAGCGGGAGTTCGCCGGGTACCAGCGGCTCGTCTACCGCGAGGCGGGCATCTGGCTGTCCGAAGCGAAGAAGGCGCTGCTGGTGGGGCGGGTGTCGCGGCGGCTGCGCGAGTTGGGGGGGCTGTCGTTCGGCGCCTACCTGCGGCGCGTGGAGGAGGACGAGGCGGAGCGGGTGCGGTTGCTGGACGCCCTCTGCACGCACGAGACGCACTTCTTCCGCGAGCCCCGGCACTTCGAGCTGCTGGAGCGCGAGGTGTTGCCCCGGTGGCGGGAGAGTGGAGACACCGGCTCGGGCGAGGGGCGCCGGGTGCGGGTGTGGAGCGCGGGGTGCTCCTCGGGCGAGGAGCCCTTCTCCCTGGCCATGGTGCTGCGCCACCACCTGCCGGCCGAGGAGGGCTGGGACATCCACATCCTGGCGACGGACCTGTCCACGCGCGTGCTGGAGCGGGCGCGCCAGGCGCTCTGGCCGGTGGACAAGGCGGAGGAGATTCCGAGGAGCTACCTCCGCTCGTACATGCTGCGCGGGGTGGGCAGCCAGGAAGGGAAGATGAAGGCGGGCCCGGAGCTGCGCTCGCTGGTGCGCTTCCAGCGGGTGAACCTGAATGACGGGCAGGGCGTGGTGGGGCGTTTCGAGCTCATCTTCTGCCGCAACGTGCTCATCTACTTCGACACGGCCTCGAAGACGCGGGCGGTGGAGCGGCTGTTGAGCCACCTGTCCCCCCATGGGCTGTTGTTCCTCGGACACTCCGAGAGTCTCACGGGCCCCGGATGGGGCGTGCGCACGGTGATTCCCACCGTCTACGCGCCGAGACCCTTGACCCGGGAGGCCACCCGGCGAGGGTGAGGCATGGCTTCCGTGTTGCGCGTGCTCGTGGTGGATGACTCGGCGGTGGTGCGTCAGGGGGTGCTCACGCTCCTGCAGCACGTTCCGGGCATGGTGGTGGAGGTGGCGTCGGATCCCCTCATCGCGAAGCAGAAGATGAAGAGCCAGCGGCCGGACGTCATCCTGTTGGATTTGGAGATGCCGCGCATGGATGGGCTGACGTTCCTGCGCGAGCTGATGCGGGAGGACGAGCCCGTGCCGGTGGTGGTGTGCTCGGGGCTGGCGGGGCCGGGCTCGGAGACGGCGGTGCGCGCGCTGCAGGAGGGCGCGTTGGAGATCATCGCCAAGCCGCAGCTGGGCGTCGGGGAGTTCCTGCGCGAGTCCCGGGCGCGGCTGGTGCAGGCGTTGCGCAACGCGGCCCGGGCCCGTTCCCGGCTGGTGCGGCGGGGGACTCCCGTGAAGGAGGAGCCGGAGCGTCCGGAACGCCTCGCGCGCCCCGAGCGGCCGCCGCCCTCGATGCTCACGGTGACGACGGACATGGTGGTGGCGGTGGGCGCCTCCACGGGAGGCACGGAAGCGCTGCGGCAGTTGTTGGAGCGGATGCCTCCGGACTGCCCGGGCATCGTCATCGTGCAGCACATGCCGGAGCAGTTCACGTCGGCCTTCGCGAAGCGGCTCCACGAGTTGTGCCGCATCGAGGTGAAGGAGGCGGAGCAGGGAGACCGGGTGCAGCAGGGCAGGGCGCTCATCGCGCCAGGCAACCGGCACCTGCGGGTGAGGCGCAGCGGCGGCCACTACCAGGTGGAGTTGATGGACGGAGGGCGGGTGTCCGGCCACAAGCCGAGCGTGGACGTGCTGTTCCAGTCGGTGGCGCGGGCGGCGGGGGAGAACGCCGTCGGCGTGCTGCTGACGGGGATGGGCGAGGACGGCGCGGACGGCCTGCTGGTGATGAAGCAGGCCGGAGCGGAGACGCTCGCGCAGGACGAGGCGAGCTGTGTGGTGTTCGGGATGCCGCGGGCGGCCATCCAACGTGGCGCGGTGGACGAGGTCGTCTCCATCAGGGGCATGACGGACGCGGTGCTGCGCCGCGCCCGCCGCGTCCGCGTGCACTGAGCCCCTTCAGGTAGAACCTCGAATATATCCCCTCGAATATTTCCCCTCTCCCCTCGGGAGAGGGACGGGGTGAGGGTGCCTGGGCCCCGGGTTGAACCCCCTGTCCACACCGAGGGCCACGGGTTGAAAGAACGGGCTCGGATACCCTCACCCCAACCCTCTCCCGGGGGGAGAGGGAGCATCAGGAAATCAGGGCGCCTTCTTCTCTCCTCCCGCCGGTGGGGGCGCGACATAGCCCCCCTTGGAGAGCCGCTCGGCGCTGCGCTCGTAGACCTCGACGGGGTGCTCGCGCACACCCGTGGCATCCGCCCACCGGTTGTAGAAGTTGAAGAGCGCGCAGACGGTGATGGCGTCGTAGACCGCCTCGTCCGTCCAGCCCGCCGCCTTCACGGCCTCCACGTCCTCCTCGCGGATGTGCTCCGCCTCGCGATTCACCTTCTCCAGGAAACGGAACAACACCCGCTCGGCCTCCGGAATGGGAGCCGTGTCGGGGTTCTCCAGGACGGCCTGGACCTTCTGCTCATCGCCCAGCATTCGCGCCGCGACCGCGGCGTGGGAGTTCGTTCAAAATACGCACTGGTTGCGCCGCGAGGTGAAGGCGGCGATCAGCTCGCGCATGCCCGCGGGCAGCGGCGAGGGCCCGCGCATCGCCGCCTGGGTGAACTGCGTCAGCGCCTCCGTCATCTCCGGCTTGAACGCCAACAGGTGCCAGAGGCCGGAGGGCGGCGCTCCGCTGCTCCGTGCGCGCCGGATGAGCTCCGAGTAGGAGCCATTGCCTTCGTGCTTCTCGATGTCCTTGAGGAACATGCGCTCCAGTGTACCAGAGTGGGCCGGAGTGCCCGAGCCGGGCCCGTCACGAGGGCGGCCGGGACACACCCAGGGTTCAACCCTTCCGTCAGCTGGTGCAAGCTGGCCCGCCATGAACCCCACTGTCTCGGTATTGGTGTTGTCGTTGCTGGGCGCTCCGCCCGCTTCTTCCCAGGACCCGCTCTGCGCGAAGCGCGAGCCCTGCCGCGTCGTGGAGACGCTCGACGCGGGCAAGGACGCACAGGGCCGCTCCCTCCAGGTGAAGCACCTGTCTCTCGGCTGGGCGGACGCGGACACGTCCGCTGACTTCGTCGGGCGCAAGTTCGGCCCGGGCAGCCGCAAGCAGGAAGGTTCCCGCGAGGAGGGCCAGTGCGAGGCCCTCGAGTGGTGGCTGGTGCGCCCGTCCCAGCCCGCCCAGCTCCTGCTGTCCGTGTGCAATGACGGCTATGGCTCCGCGGGCGTGGGTGAGGACCTGGTGACGGTGGCGGACAACCGCTTCACGCACGAGCAGAGCGGTGGCAGCCGCCAGCGCTGGTCCGTCTCGCGCACGTTGCAGCTCTCCCCGCTGCGGCAGGTCATCGAGGGCCACCGGAGCACCGACGGCATGGACGCGGAGCAGAAGGAGAGCGGTGACTACTGGGACGCCGAGCAGCTGCGTGGCGAGGTCGTCCGGGCCGCTCCCGAGTGCGAGCCGGGCCAGGCCTCGCTGGGAGAGCGGACGCTGCCGTTCCTGCCCCAGGTGCAGGTGGACAAGGCGTACCTGGAGGGCGGGTGGAAGCAGGCGGGGCTCGGCGCGTGTGGCTTCGAGGCGGGCAACTTCCTGCTGGGCACCCAGAACGACCCGAAGGACGCGGGGCTGAAGGCGCTGCTGGTGGCGCCGGACACCCTGCTCGTCGAGGTGCGGGACAACAAGTGGACGGGCCCGAGCGCGAAGTGGCTCAACGATGACCACGTGGAGCTCTGGCTGGCTCCTCAGCCGCCCCAGGAGCTCACCGGCTGTGGCAAGCCCGCGGCCGCGCAGTTGCCCTCGCAGTGGGGCATCCGCGTCGCCGATGGCAAGGTGTTCCCGGCCTTCGGCTCGCCCAGGCAGACGCTCCAGGTGGAGCGCGCCGAGCTGCCCGGCAAGCAGGGCTACCGGATGAAGCTGAAGCTGCCCACGCCCTTCCAGGCCATCAGCGTCGTCTACAGCGACAGCGACAGCGGGAAGAAGCAGGAGCGGATGCTCGCCACCAGCGCGGTGAAGTTCGGCCGGCCCGAGACGCTCAACCCCGTGCGCGTGGTGCCTCCGGCGGAGGCCACGTGCGCCGTGAAGAATGGCGAGCTCGCCGTGGTGCCCGGGCCGGCGAAGAAGACGGAGCCCGACGTCGCCGTCCTGCGCATGGAGTAGCTCGGCCGGACTCTGAGAAACCTCTCAGAGTCCTCTCAAGCGGTCCGGACGCGCGGCCTTTACGGTGCGCGTCATGGTTGCCGTCCTCGCCGCGCTCGTGTTGGCCGTCTCGCCCCCGGAGCTCTCTCCCCTGACCTTCGAGGAGGCGCTCGCGCTCGCCGGGCGAACCCCTGGTCCCGAGAGCGCCGCCCGAGCCGCCGAGGTCCGCCGCTCGGAAGGCACGCGTCTCTCTCCCTTCGTCTTCAACCCTCAAGTCACCGTCGAGCCCGGCTATCGCCAGCGCGCGGACGAGCGCGGCGCGGACCTGCGCGTGGGCGTGAGCCAGACCTTCAGCCTCTCGGGCCAGGCGGGCGCGCGGAACACCGCCGTCCGCGCCGAGGAGGCCGTGCTCGACGCCGAGGCCCGCGCCGTCCTGCTCTCGCGCCGGCTCGCCATCGCCGAGGCGTGGTTGCGGCTCTGGGCCGCCGAGCAGGCCATCGTCCAGAGCGCGCACGAGCTGAAGCTGGCCACTTCCTTTCGCGATGCGGTGCAGGGGGCCGCGAAGCTGGGCGCCTCCACGAAGCTGGAGCTGGCCGAGGCCGGTGCGTACCTCGCCGAGGCCCGGCTCGCCGAGCTGGACGCGGAGGGGCAGGTGGCCGAGCGCCGCGTGGCGCTGGCGATGTTGCTCGGCGGGGACCCCTCGCGCCCCCTCCAGGCCACCGGTGCGCTGCCCGAGGTGGAGCTGCCCCCGGACGCGGAGTGGGTACCCCTGGTGGCGCGGGCCTCCCAATTGCCGGAGGCGGCGGCGCGGACGCTCGGGGCCCAACTGGAGCGGGCACGCGCGGCCGAGGCCCACTCCTCCCGAGGCACCCTGCTGCAGGTGGGCGTCGCCGGGCTGCGCGAGTATGACGGGGCGGCCGGTGGGGCGCTCACGCTGACGCTCACGCCGTCCCTCTTCGAGCGCGGAGAGCGGGACCGGGGCACGTTGCTGGCCTCCGCCGAGCGCCTCGAGGGCGAGGCCCGTGACGCCGGCCACCGCGCCGCCGCCGGACTGGCCCTCGCCCTCCATGAGGTGGAGCACTCGCGCGAGGTGCTGGCGGCGCTGCGGGGAGCGCTGCTGCCCTCCGCCGAGGAGGCCGCCCGGCTGCGCGAGCTCCTCTTCCAATCCGGGGACTCCACCGTCCCCGAGGTGGTGCTGGCGCGCCGTGCGCTGGCCGCCGCCCGCATCCGTCTGGGCCACGCCCGCGCCGGGGAGACCTGGGCGCGCGTGAGGGCCCGCTTCTTCCTCGACGCTCTCTCCGGAGTCTCCACGCCATGAGCCGTTCCGCGCTCCTCTCCTCCGTCCTCCTGCTGGGCGCGGCCCTCGGCTGCTCCTCGCCTCCCGCTCCGGCCGCGGCGCCTCCGCCCGCGCGCTCCAGCGCGCGCACCGCCTGGGTGCACCCGCGTCCTCCCCGGGGCGTTCCCCTCACGGAGGCCCCCGCCCTCGTGCTTCCCCACCCCGAGGGCGCCGCGGCGCTCGGCCTGCCCTTCAAGGGGAGTGTCACCCGCATCGCCGTGAGGCCCGGCCAGAAGGTGCGCAAGGGCGAGGTGCTCGTCGAGGTGCTCATGCCCGAGGTGGTGCGGGCCGCCGGTGAGTACGCGGCCGCTTCCCTGCGCCGCGAGGCCCATGAGCGTCGCACGGCGCAATTGAAGGCGCTCCAGGAGCAGGGCATGGCCCGCGTCTTCGAGCTGGCCGAGGCCGAGGCGAATCTGGCCGAGGCCCGCGCGGCGCAGCAGGGCGCGCGGGCGCTGTTGAAGGTGGCGGGGCTGGAGGGCTCGGCGGCGGCCGGGGTGGCGCAGCGGGGCTCGGTGGCGCTGCGCAGCCCGGTGGACGGCGTCGTCACCGTGGTGGACGCGGTGCTGGGGCAGACGCACGAGGGGGGCTCGGCGCCGCTGGTGCGCGTGGCGGGCGAGGGTCCCGCGCGGCTGGAGGCCCGGCTCTCGCTCACGTTGCCGGAGGACACCGCCTTCGAGTTCTCCGCGCCGGGCCTCGGGGCCGTGCCGGTGCGGCTGGTGGGGCGTGCGCCCTCGGTGGACGTGAGGGATGGCACCCTGGCCGCGTGGTTCGAGCCCGAGCCGGCGCGCTCCCTGCCCTCGGGCCTGCAGGGCACGCTGCGGGTGAGGGCGGACGGGCTGCCGGAGGTGAAGGTGGTGCCCGCGCGGGCCCTGTTGCTGGAGGGCCGTGAGGTGGCGGTGCTGGTGCGCGAGGGCGAGGGCCACCGCCGCCAGCCGGTGAAGGTGGTGGGGCAGTCCGGCGCGGACGCGCTGGTGCTCGGGCCGTTGAAGGAGTCGGACTCGGTGGCGGCCGACGCGGCGAGCGTGCCGGTCTCGGGAGGGCAGGGGTGATGATGGAGCGACTGGTACGTGGCTCGGTGAAGCACCGCGGTTGGACGTTGGGGCTCACGGCGCTGTTCGCCGTGCTGGCCTCGGTGGTGGCGGCGAGGATGGAGCTGGACGCGCTGCCGGACATCACCACCAACCAGGTGCTGGTGCTCACCCGCGCTCCGGGCATGACGCCCGAGGAGGTGGAGCGGCTGGTGACGCGGCCGGTGGAGACGGGGCTCGGCGGCGTGCCGGGGCTCGAGGAGCACCGCAGCCTGTCGCGCTACGGCATCTCCTCGGTGACGGCCGTCTTCGGGGACGGCGTGGACCCGTACCGCGCGCGCCAACTGGTGCAGGAGCGGTTGAATGCGCTGGCGGGCGGGCTGCCCCCGGGCGTGGAGGCGCCGGAGCTGGGACCCCTCACGGGAGGCCTGGGCGAAATCTTCCACTTCACCGTCAGCTCGTCCCAGCGCACGGAGGCGGAGCTGCTGGAGCTGGCGGAGCTGCGGGTGGCGCCGCTGCTGCGCGGAGTGCCGGGCGTGGTGGAGGTGAACAACTGGGGAGGGCAGCAGCGCACGCTGGAGGTGCGCGCGGATCCGGTGAAGCTGGCGCAGCGGGGGCTGACGCTGGAGGAGCTGCGGCGGGCGCTGGAGGACGTGTCGGGCAGCGCGCCCGGGGCGAGCCTCGTGACGGGAGACCGGCAGGTGCTGGTGCGCGCGGTGGCGCGTCCCCCCGGCCCGAGCGAGCTGGGCGGCGCGGTGGTGCGGGGCGCGGACGGCCGGACGGTGCGGCTCGCGGACGTGGCCGAGGTGGTGCCGGGTGCCCTGCCGCGCATCGGCACGGCGACGTCCAACGGCCGGGGCGAGACGGTGTACGTGATGGTGCAGATGCTGCGCGGGGCCAACGCGCTGGACGTGCTGGAGGGCCTGCACGCGCGGATGGGGCAGGTGCGCGAGGCGCTCCCCGGGGACGTGCGGGTGGACGAGGTGTACGACCGGAGCACGCTGGTGCGCGGCACGCTGCGCACGGTGGCGAAGAACCTGCTGGAGGGAGGCCTGCTGGTGATGGGGGTGCTCTTCCTGCTGTTGGGCAGCCTCCGGGCGGGGCTGGTGGTGGCCTCGGCGATTCCGCTGTCCATGCTGGGGGCGGCGGTGGGCATGGTGCTGCTGGGGATTCCGGGCAACCTGATGAGCCTGGGGGCCATCGACTTCGGCCTGCTGGTGGACGGCGCGGTGGTGATGGTGGAGGCCGTCTTCCACCACGTGGGGCACGAGCGGGCGGGCCGGGGCGAGTGGCGCGAGAAGGTGTCTCGGGTGACGGGCTCGGTGGCGCGGCCGGTGTTCTTCTCGGTGCTCATCATCCTGCTCGTCTACGTGCCCATCCTGGCGCTCAGTGGGGTGGACGGGAAGATGTTCCGCCCCATGGCGGTGACGGTGATGCTGGCGCTGGCCACCTCGCTGGTGCTGTCGCTCACCTTCATTCCGGCGATGGCCAGCCTGGTGCTGCGCCCCCAGGACGTGCCCGAGCATCCGCCCCTGCTGGTGCGCTTCTTCGACACGGTGTACCGGCCGGTGTTGAACCACATGGTGCACCACCCGCGCCGGGTGGCGCTCGCGGCGGCGGTGCTGCTCGCGCTGGGCGTGGGCCTCTTCCTGCGCGCGGGCAGCGAGTTCGCCCCGCAGCTGGACGAGGGGGACATGGTGGTGCAGACGACGCGCACGGCGGACATCAGCCTGGAGGCGGCGGCGCGCGAGGCGGAGCACCTGGAGGCGGTGCTGCTCGAGCACATCCCCGAGGTGACGCAGGTGGTGTCGCGCGTGGGCAGCCCGGCGGTGGCCACCGACATCATGGGCCTGGAGCAGGCGGACGTCTTCATCCAGTTGAAGCCGCATGCGCAATGGCGGCCGGGCCTCACCCGCGAGGCGCTCATCGAGGAGATGGCGGCCGTGCTGGAGGCGCGGGCCCCGGGCAGTGAGCCGTCCTTCACGCAGCCCATTCAAATGCGCTTCAACGAGCTGCTGGGGGGCTCGGTGACGGACGTGGCGGTGAGCGTGTACGGGGAGGACCTGGGCGAGCTGCGGCGGCTGGCCGAGCAGGTGGCGGCGGAGGTGGGCCGGGAGCCCGGGGCGGCGGACGTGCGGGTGCTGGCTCCGCCGGAGGTGTCGATGCTGGAGGTGGTGCCGCGCCCGCTGGAGGCGGCTCGCGTGGGCTTCAGCGTGCGCGAGGTGCTGGAGGCGGTGCAGGCGGTGCGCACCGGGTTGGAGGTGGGGGCCACGTATGACGGGGCGGTGCGGATTCCCATCCTGCTGCGGTTGTCGGGCGCCGAGGGGGCCTTCTCGCTGGCGGAATTGCCGCTGCCGGCGGCTTCCGGCGGCACGGTGCCGCTGTCGCGGGTGGCGGAGGTGAAGCTCGTCTCCACGCCCGGCCTGGTGAGCCGGCAGGACGGACAGCGCCGGCTGGTGGTGGGCTTCAACGTGCGCGGCGCGGACCTGGGCACGGTGGTGGAGCATGCGCGGGCGAGGGTGGCCTCCACGGTCCGCCTGCCGGACGGTTACCGCCTGGAATGGGGCGGCCAGTACGAGACGCTGAGGGAGGCGGCGCGGCGGCTCTCGCTCGTCATCCCCGCGGTGCTGGTGCTCATCGTGGCCGTGCTCTGGCTGACCTTCCAGCGCCTGCGTCCGGCCCTCATCATCTTCACCAACGTGCCCTTCGCGTGCGTGGGAGGCGTGGTGGCGCTCATGCTGCGGGGAATGCCGGTGTCCATCTCCGCGGCCATCGGCTTCATCGCCCTGTCGGGCATCGCGGTGCTCAACGGCGTGGTGCTGATGTCGAGGCTGCTGCACCACGAGGCGAGCGGCCTGCCGGTGAAGGAGGCGGTGCTGCTGGCGGCCCAGGAGCGCTCGCGGCCGGTGCTGATGACGGCGCTGGTGGCGGCGCTGGGCTTCGTGCCGATGATGCTGGCCACCGGGGTGGGCGCCGAGGTGCAGCGCCCGCTGGCCACCGTGGTGGTGGGGGGCCTGGTGACGTCCACGCTGCTGACGCTCGTCATCCTCCCGTCGCTCTACCCGTGGTTCGCGGGAGCGCGCACGGGGACGGCCGGGAGCGCTGAGCTCCACCCGGAGGGCCCTCGGGAAGCCACCGCGTGAAGCCTCCGGGGTGCGGCGGGCGCTGGCCCGGAAGCATCCGCCGCCGGCCTGAAAAACCCGTTTAGGGGACGGTATCCCACATGAAAATACAATTTGATTGTAAAATCAGTGGGGAGTTCAAGGGATTTTCAGAGGGCGATTGTTGACCTGATCGCCATCGAGCGCGGTCCCTGGCGGGGGGGCCCTCCTGACGGACGGAGGCGGACGGAGAATGTCCGCGGGGGGAAGCGCCATGCAGCCCAAGAACAGTCAGGCCGCTCCCGGACTCGATGCGGTTTCGAGGAAAGGGGAGGCGGAGTCATCTCCGGCGCGGAGGAGGATCCCTCCTTCCCTCGCCGAGCGGTTCGAGGACATCCAGCTCGCCGGCGAAGGCGCGATGGGGACTGTCTACCGGGCGGTGGATCCGCGGCTCGGCCGACCCATCGCGCTCAAGCTGCTCAAGAACGGCGAGCCGTCGCTGTGCCGGAGGCTCATCTCGGAAGCCCGGGTCCAGGCGCGCATCCAGCACGAGCACGTGTGCGGCGTGTTCGAGGCGGGGATGGCGGATGGCGAGCCGTACATCGTCATGCAGTACATCGACGGGGCTCCGCTGTCGCGCATGCGCGGGCGCCTGACGCTCGAGCAGCAGGTGACGCTGATTCAGCAGGTGGCCACGGCGGTGCACGAGGCGCACCGGGAGGGATTGATTCACCGGGACCTCAAGCCGGGAAACATCCTCGTGGAGCGGAGAGAGGACGGCACGTGGAAGCCGTACGTGGTGGACTTCGGCCTGGCGAGAGAGGTCGCGGAGCGGGGACAGACCCAGACGGGCGAGGTGCTCGGGACGCCGGCCTATATGTCGCCAGAGCAGGCCAATGGGGACGTGCACCGGTTGGACCGCCGCTCGGATGTGTATTCGCTGGGAGCGACGCTCTACGACGTGATCGCCGGGAGGCCGCCCTTCGTCTCGGAGCAGCCGTGGAAGCTGCTCATGATATCGGCGACGGAGGATCCGCCGCCGTTGGGGCAGGTGAAGCCGGGCATCTCGAAGGACCTCGAAACCGTCGTGATGAAGTGCCTGGAGCGGGAGCCGGAGCGCCGCTACGAGTCGGCGAGGGCGCTCGCGGAGGAGTTGGGGCGTGTCCTGGAGGGCGAGCGCATCCAGGCGAAGCGCACCTCCTGGGGTCAGCGTCTCCGGAAGAAGGCCCACAGGCACAAGCTGCTCACGGGAGTGATGGGGGCGCTCCTGGTGGGCGTGCTCGGGCTGGGGGCTGTCTGGGTGGGTGCACGGCGGCAGGCGGCGGAGCAGGCGCGGCTGGCGCAGGAGCTGGGCGAGAGCGTGAAGGAGATGGAGCTGTTCCTCCGTGCGGCGTACGGGCTGCCGCTGCACGATGTGGAGCGGGAGCGGGACGTGGTGCACGCCCGGCTCGAGGAGATCTCCCGGAACCTGGGCGCGCCGGGCGAGACGGGAACGGGCCCCCGGCACTACGCGCTCGGGCTGGGACAGCTCGCGCTCGGTGAGCCCGCGCGGGCCCGGGCGCATCTGGAGCAGGCGCTCGCGGCGGGGTACTCGTCGGCGAACCTCGAGTACGCGCTGGGGCGAGCGCTCGGTGAGCTCTACCGGAGAGCCCTGGAGGACACCCGGCGCATCACCCACCCGGGGGAGCGGCAGAAGAAGGTGGCGCAGCTCGACCAGGAGCTGCGCGAGCCCGCGCTCCGCCACCTGCGGGCGGCAATGGGGGCAAGGCTCGAGGTGCCCGAGTACGCGGAGGGGTTGATCGCCCTGTACGAGGGCCGGCACGAGGAGGCCATCGCCAAGGCGCGGGAGGCCTTCACCAAGGCGCCGTGGATGTACGAGCCGAAGAAGCTGGAGGGGGACGCGCTGTACGCCGAGGGGAGCAAGTACCGGCATGACGCGGCGTTCGACTACGAGAAGATGAAGGGCTACTTCGAGCGGGCGGCGGAGGCCTACCGGGAGGCGGCGGAGATGGGCCGCAGCGATCCCTCCATCCACCTGGCGCAGTGCGAGCTCTGGGAGAAGATGGGGTGGGCGGACGCCTCGAAAGATCTGCCGCCCGGCCCGTCCTTCGAGGCCGCCCTGGCGGAGTGTGACAGCGCGGTGCGAGCGAGCTCGCGGGAGGGAGAGCCCCTGGTGCGGCGGGCGCTCGTGCTCCTGGCGCGGGTGCATGTGCGCACTGGCAGTGGCTCGGAGGTCCCGCTCTCGCTGGTGGAGGAGGCGCTCGAGGCCGCCGAGCTGGGACGGCGGGCGCGCCCCCGGGAGGTGCTGGCCCACTACGCGGTGGCCCAGGCCCTCTTCCTTCGGACCTCGCTCCTCTATATGTCGGGCCGCGAGGCCTCCATGGAGCCGGCCATCGCGGCCTATCAGGAGGTCCTCTCCCTGGAGCCGGGCTTCACCTGGGCCCACAACGAGCTGGGGGAGGCGTATCTCGAGGAGGCCAGGAGGGCCATCGCGTTGGGACGGGAGGCGGCGCCGCTGTTGGACAAGGCGGCCTGGCAGTACGAAGAGGCCCTGTCGCTCGACCCGGGATTCGCGTTACCGGTGGGGGGCCTGCTGGAGGCCGCCAAGGTCCGGCTCGAAGCGGAGATCGCTCGAAGGCGCGAGGCACCGCGGGCGCTCCTCGCGTTCTCCTACGCGGTGACCCGGCTCGAGCACCTGCACTCCAGCCCGTCGGTCGTGGCCCTGTGGAAGGTGCGTGCGCATCGGCTCCACGCCCACCACGATTTCGTGCTCGGACGGGATCCTCGTCCGTCGTTGGTGGCCGCGGCCGAGGTGAGCCGCGTCCTCGCCGGCGAAGCGCCGACGGACTTCCGGCTGCTCAAGGAATTGCTCCTGTGCCATCTCCTCGAAGCCGAGAACGAGCGGCACCTGGGGAGGGCGCCGGAGCACGCCCTGGAGAAGGCGCGGGACGCGCTGCGAAAGGTGGCCGAGGTGGACGTGAAGCGCGCCAGGCAGACCTGCGAGGCCGCGGTCGAGCTGAGCCCGCTCCTGTCCCGGGAGTGCCAACGCCTCTCGAACGAGGCCAGCCGCTCCGTTCGATGAATTCAAGACATCCTGGCGAAAAATGTAACTCCAGCCATCTTTGAAATCCCGCTGGATACGGGTACCTATATGCAAACGCTCGATGTCCGAGCGAAACCGGGGGGGTCCCATGCAGCTCCATTTCACACGTCTGTCGTTCACCCTTGTCCTGCTGACAGGTCTGGCGGGATGCGGAGGAGTCGAGGAGGACTCCCGGTTCGCGACCCTCGGACAGGCGGTGGATGTGGCGAATGAAGATCGTGACCCGCCCAAGGGGCTGAATGGCACGAGTCCCGCCTGTTTCTGGGCCCATGGCACGCAGCAGGCGCTCCGGAACCTGGGCGGTGCGGCCCTCGATCAGGGCGCGGGCTTCCTGCCGGACATCCCGCTGAGCCAGGTCTCCGAGTCCTGCCGGCACGCGCTCCGCTCCGCCGTCGAGTGTGCCCTCACCCGGGAGCAGTCCGTGATCGATCCCGTGACGGGCGAGCGCTACACGGGCTGGTGGGGGCTCGCGCCCTCATGGAGCAACAACGTGCTGAACACCGAGGGCCGCCGGTACGTGACGGCGTGCATGGTGCAGCGGCTGAACTACTACGGGAGGCCCGTGCCCATCCTCCTCGAGGGGCCCGCTCCCTCCATCGAGCGCAACGCCTCCTTCGACGCGGAGTACTCCATCGAGGAGTCGACCGTCTTCGGCGACTTGTTCTCGTCCACCACGCCCCTGCTGGGCATCCTGCCCGCCTTCAACGTGTTCGTCTGCTGGGAGTCGCTGCTGCCCCAGTCGTGCAGCCTGTTGGGACTGCCGCTGTTCGAGCAGCGGCTCTGCGACAACCTGCCGCTGTGCGGCGTGGTGCCGCTGGGCCCGTGCGGCTTGTGGTGCGTGCGCAATGGCCCCTATTGGAAGTGCCGGCCCAACCTGCTCGCCTCGCCGTGGACGGAGACCGTCCGGGTGAAGCTCGAGACGGACATGTGTCAGTGACGCCGGCTCGCCCGCCCGGGGTGCTGGCCGCCAATCCCGGGCGGCCTCCACCCGCCACACCGTTACCGCTTGGAATGGGGAGGGCGGTAGGCGACGCTGACGAGCCGGGTGAAGGGGCACGCGCATGAAGCTGCTGCTCGTCGAGGACGAGGAGAAGATGGCCCGGCTGCTGCAGCGGGGCTTGACGGAGGCGGGACACCAGGTGGACGTGTGTCAGCGGGGCGAGGACGCGCTGGAGCAGGCGCTGCAGATCGCCTACGACACCGTGCTGCTGGACTGGAACCTGCCGGACCTCGACGGGGTGGCGGTGCTCAGGCGCTGGCGCGAGCAGGGGCTGCGCACACCGGTGTTGATGCTCACCGCGCGCGGCACGGTGGGCGAGAAGGTGGTGGGGCTGCGCGCGGGGGCGGACGACTACCTGGTGAAGCCCTTCGCCTTCGAGGAGTTGCTGGCGCGGCTGGAGGCGCTGCACCGCCGGGGTGACGCACAGGGGCCGGCGCAGCAGGTGGGTCCGCTGGTGTTGGACTCGCGGCGGCGGGTGCTGCGGCATGGGGACAGGGAGCAGGTGCTCACGGGGCGGGAGTTCGCGCTCTTCGCCGAGCTGGCGAGCCACGCGGGCGAGGTGCTGGCGCGCTCCTCGCTGCTCAGCCACGTGTGGGGTGACAGCTTCGACGGGCCGCCCAACATCGTGGACGTGTACGTGGGCTACCTGCGCGGGAAGTTGAAGAAGCTGGAGGTGGAGCCGGGCGTGTCCATCCAGTCCGTGCGCGGAGTGGGCTTCCGGCTGGTGGTGGAGGGACACGGGTGAGGCTGTCGACACGGCTGTGGCTGCTGGGCGCGCTGGTGCCCATGGTGGGCATCCTGCTGACGCTGACGCTCGCGGCGGAGTTCTTCGAGGCGTGGCTGGCGCGCTCGGTGGACCGGGCGTTGCTCGCGCAGGCGGCGGTGGAGTCGGTGAGTCTCTTCGACGGGCCGGGAGGCCAGCCGCACCTGCACATGTTGAGCTCACCGCTGGAAAAGGAGGTGCGACCCTTCGCGCCGGCGGCCGAGCTGTTCGCGCCGGAAGGCCAGCGGCTGGTGTCCTATCCGTCCTCGGCCGAGGGGGTGCATGGGCCGGCTCCCGCACCGCATCCGCCGGGAGAGCCGCCGCGCTTCGAGACGGTGCGAGGCGAGGATGGAGCACGGCTGCGGCAGCTCACCCTGGGCGTCCGGGCTCCCGCGGGCGGGGTGTACACGCTGAGGCTGTCGGCGTCGCTGGCGCAGCAGGACTCGGCGGTGCGGGCCTTCCATGGGGTGACGTTGGCGGTGGCGGTGTTGCTGGGCGTGGTGCTCTTCGGCCTGCAGACGTGGCAGGCGCGGTGGCTGGCCGGGCGGTTGGAGCAACTCCGGGGGCTCATCGGCCGGCTGCGCGAGGGCGTGCTTCCCGGGGGGCTGGCGGAGGGGCGGCGGGGAGACGAGGTGTCGGAGGTGGAGGGGGCGCTGCACGAGGCCTCGGCGCGGCTCAACGAGGCGCGGGAGGCGCAGGAGCAGCTCATCGCCCGGGCGGCGCACGAGCTGCGCACGCCGTTGGCGCTGATGCGCACGAGCCTGGACCTGGCGTTGTGGAAGGAGCGGGACGCGCGGTCGCTGCGCGAGGCGCTGGAGGAGACGCGGCGCGAGGTGGAGCGGCTGAGCGCGCTGGCGGGCAACCTGCTGGACCTGGCCTCGTTCGGACGAGGGGGCTGGGAGGTGCGAGCGGGAGACTTGCGCGAGGTGGTGGAGGACGCGACGGCGGCGGCGCGTGCCGAGGCCGAGGGGCGGGGCGTCTGGGTGACGGTGGAGGGGCCCGAGCCAGCACCCTGCCTCTTCCATGCGTCCTCGGTGAGGCAGGCGGTGGACAACCTGCTGGCCAACGCGCTGCGGTACGCGCCGAAGGGGACGGAGATCGCCGTGCGGCTGGAGCGCGAGGGCGAGCGGTGGAGGTTGTCGGTCAGGGACCAGGGCCCTGGCATTCCAGCCGAGCACCGGGAGTCCGTCTTTCAACCCTTCCACCGGGTGGAGCCGAAGGGAGCGGGGACGGGGTTGGGGCTGGCGGTGGTTCAGGAGGTGGCGAAGCGCCACGGAGGCCGGGCCTGGGTCGCGGACGTGCGGGGGCCTGGGGCGGAGGTGGTGCTCGAGCTCCCCGTGGAAGGCCCTGGCACCGCGACCGCCGCCGCGTGAATCAGGCGCTTCCCTCGCGCACCACATCCAACCGGCACTGCACCTGGAGTGACAGGCCCACCTCCTCGAGGGACACGGGCGTCTGCTCCACGGCGCCGGCGGGAGCGCAGTCCACCACCTGAAGTGGCGCCTCGGCCGAGCCCAGGGCCGAGGCCAGCTCCCGGGCGCGCTCGACGAAGCGGCGGAGCAACTCCGCGCGGTGGGCCTCGGGCTGTGAGACGAAGGCCTCCACGGAGCCGAAGCCGAAGCGGGGCTGTTTCTTCATCTCGCGGCTGTCGCGCTCCACCTCGTGGCACACGCGCACCAGCGCGCCCACGCGGGAGCCGCGCGCCCAGAAATCCAGCTCGGCGGGGAGGGCAACCACCAGGAGCCCATCCACGGCGACGAAGGTCCGATCCTCGTCCTCGGGGAGCGACAGCTTCTTCGGGGCCGAGCGGTTGAAGCGCGTGTCCCTCGGCCGGAGCGTCACCTCGGCGCCGGTGGCCTCGCGGGCGCGGCGCTGGAGCTGCTCGCACGCGCGCCGCAGGAGGGGCAGGGCCTGGTCGATGCCCTCGGTATCGAGCGAGACGGAGAAGGAGACGCGCAGGAAATCCGGCCGCACGACGAGCTCGGCGCGGATGGGAGCGGGCTCATGCAGGGAGGGAGCTTTATAGGAGAGGGACATAGCGGACGGCGAGCCTACCTGCTGGCAAGCTGCGCGGCACATTCCCCTGGAGAGTCCGCTCATGAAATGGCGTCCCCTCGTCGTCCCTGGCTGCGTGGTGCTCGTCTGTCTCTGGACCTCGTGTGGCCGCTCGTCGGTCTCGAGTGCCGTGGCCAGCTCGTACGACTCCGACCCGGTTCACGCCATCCCGGGGGAGGAGGAGGGCCTGACGGTGCGGCCGGACGTGCTGCGCGTGTCCTTCGCCTTCGGGCAGGAGTCGGAGTCGCTGGAGCAGGCGGTGCCGAAGCTGAAGGCGGCGGTGGAGCGGTACGTGCGCGCGGCGACCGAGGCCTCGAAGGTGGAGGTGGCGGTGAAGATGAAGGAGGTGGGCCTGGGGTCGGGTAAGCGGATGGCCGGAAACGAGGTGATGGCACACGGGGTGCTGGAGGTGGCGCTTCCCGAGGCGCAGGACTTCTGGAGCCGCACGGTGCTGGTGGCCACGCTGGTGAAGGTGGGGAGTCAGGAGGCGGCAGCGGCGGAGAAGGCGAACACGGGCCTGCGGGCGTCGTTCGGCTTTCCGGTGGCGCAGGTGCGGGAGCCGGAGGCGCGCCGGGACGAGCTGGTGAAGCGCTGGGTGGAGCGCGCCCGGGGCTTCGTCTCCCAGGCGCAGTCCGAGCGCGCCCCGCTGCAACTCGTCGGCTGCGAGCCTCCGGGCGCGGTGAAGCAGGCGCCGGTGTCGGTGGACGAGGTGGTGCTCTCGCTGGCGATGAGCTGCCGGCTGGACGCGGTGACGAAGTAGCGCCGGCTCAGCGGGGCTCGGGTGGGGCGGGGGCCTCGGTGTCCTCGTCCAGGGCGCGCCGGAGCGCGGACGCGCCGTTCTGGAGGATGGGGCGTCCGTGGGCGAAGCAGAGCACCTCGACGGGCAGGTGATCGAGGATGCGCCGGATGCTCAGCCGGGTGCGGCCGGGCTCGTCCTGGTATTGGCTCTCCACGAAGCGCGGCGTGCCGTTGTCGAAGTGGGTGAGGAGGTCCGAGAGGAAGATGACGCTCCGGGGCCGCTCCATCCACAGGGCGTACATGGACTCGACGGGGCCGGGGGTGTGGTAGGCCACGAGGCCGCCGGGAATGTTGTCACCAGCGCCGTAGGTGGCATCCGGAGCGTCCTCCAGGCCGTAGGCCTCCTGGGGGGCCCACACGGGAGCGCCGAAGAGCTTGCGGAAGTACCAGGCGGCGCGTTGGTGGTTGCCGGCGGTGAGGACGATGGCCTCCACCCGGCCCAGCTTGCGCAGCGCCTTGTCGTCGATGGGCAATGGGTCGATGAGGGTGACGGCGCCGTCCTCGGCCACCACGGCGTAGGCCTCGCTCTCCATGCCGCCAATGCGGTCATCCTTGACGCTCCAGCGGTGGATGCCGGGAAGCACCTGCACCGTCCGGTGGGCTCGTTCCTTGGGCTCGCTCATGCGGCAAAGCTAGGCACCCGCGGACACGGCGCGTGGAGGCCCGGCCGCTCGGGCCCTTCCGGGGCGAGGGGTTGGGCCTCGCGAGCATGGGCCTTCCGGTGCTCCCAGCTTTGACGAAAGCAGGAGGGGAGCCCCATGCGTGCTGTCCGCCCCCAGGGCGCCAAGGCGTTCTTCCGGATGCTCCGCTCTCTACCCGCCCGGCGGCCGGGCAGGCGGGGGCGGAGAGGGAGAGGTGCGCTCCTCGGCGGGCTCGTCGAGCGCTCGGTGGCGCCACCGCATCACCGGCTCGTGCGCCAGGTGTTCTTCCGGGCCCTGGGCGGCATCTACCTCATCGCCTTCTCCTCGTTGGCGCGGCAGGTGCGGGGGCTCTATGGCTCGCGCGGCATCCTGCCCGTGAAGGATTTGACGTCCTCTCCCCGGATGGTGTCGATGGGGTACGAGCGGTACCTCTGGTACCCCTCGTTGTTGTGGCTGGATGCGTCCGACAAGACGCTGGTGCGGGGCCTGCGCGCCGGCCAGGTGCTGTCGCTGGCGGTGATGGCGGGTGTGGCGCCCCAGGCCTCGCTGACGGCGCTGTGGGCCCTCTACCTCTCCTATGTCTCGCTGGGACGGGACTTCCTCTCGTTCCAGTGGGACGCGCTGCTGCTGGAGATGGGGCTGCTCGGCATGCTCACGGCACCGGTGGGTCCGCGACCCGGGCCGGGCCGGTACGAGCCCACCGCGGCGCAGGTGGCGCTGTGGCGGGCGCTCGTCTTCCGCCTCTACTTCGGCTCTGGAGTGTCCAAGCTGAAGTCCGGCGACGAGACGTGGCGCAAGCTCACCGCGTGCGACTACTACTACGAGACGGCGCCCCTCCCCACGCGCGGTGGTTGGTACGCGCACCACCTGCCGCCCCCGGTGCGGCGCTTCTCCACGGCGGCGGTGCTGGCGCTGGAGACGGTGGCGCCCTTCCTCGTCTTCGCGCCGAGGCGGTTGCGGCTCCTGGGCTTCTGGCTCTTCTCCGCGCTGCAGGGCGTCATCATCGCCACCGGCAACTATGGGTTCTTCAACGTGCAGTCGTTGGTGCTCGGCCTGTGGCTGCTGGACGATGCGTCCCTGCGGCGCTTCCTGCCGGCCCCTCCGCCCGCGAGGCCGAGGCCCTGGTGGCGCACCCTGGGGGCCTGGCTCCCCGCGGCGCCCTTCCTCGTCCTGGGGGCGAATGAAATCCTGGCCCGCTTCCACCGTCCGCGCGAGGCGCCGCGATGGCTGGAGGAGTTGGAGAGGCGGGCGCGTCCGCTGCGTGCGGTGAACCCCTATGGCCTCTTCGCGGTGATGACGGTGCGCCGGCCGGAGATCGCCATCGAGGGCTCCGACGACGGCGAGACGTGGCACGAGTACACCTTCCGCTACAAGGTGAGCGACCCGGAGCGGCCCCCGAGGCAGGTGGCCCCCCATCAGCCGCGGTTGGACTGGCAGATGTGGTTCGCGGCGCTGGGCTCGCCGCCCATCTGGCTGCTCGCCTTCATGCTGCGCCTGCTCGAGGGCGCTCCGGACGTGGGGAAGCTGCTCGCCGTCAATCCCTTCCCCGAGCACCCGCCGCGCTACATCCGTGCCACTTTGTACGACTACCGGATGACGGACCCGGAGACGCACCGGCGCACGGGGACGTGGTGGAGCCGTGAGCGGTTGGGGCTCTACCTGCCGCCCCTGAGCCTGGCGCCGGGGGGGGCGTCGAGCCGGCTGCAATGGCACGCCGGGGAGTGAGGGCTCAGCGGCCGGGCTCGGAGGGAGCGTGCGTCGCCGGGGGCCTCGCCACGGGGGCCGCGTCCCGGGCCTCGGGGGCGGGGTCGGCGTAGACGCCGCGGTACTCCGGGGGAAGCAACCTGGCCACGCGCCGCATCATCGCGTCGGTGAGGGCCTGGCGCGGGTCCTCGGCGCCGGTGGCCTCGGCCTCGAGCTCGTCCAGGAGGAAGGGCCTGCCGAAGCGGACGGTGAGGTGGGCGCGGCGCACCTGCTCCCGGCCCATGTCCCGGTCATCGATGGGCATGAACTTTTCCGTCCCGGTGAGGGCCACGGGGACGATGGGGACACCGGCCCGGCGGGCGATGAGGGAGGCGCCCTTCTTGGCCTGGGTGAGGGCGCCCGTCCGGCTGCGGCCGCCCTCGGGGAAGATGAGGACGGAGTGGCCCTCCTTGAGCGTCTCCACGGCGCGCTTGATGGGCTCGATGTCCGAGGAGTTGGGGCGGATGGAGATGGTGTCCACGGCCTCGGTGCCGAGCCGGGTCATCACGGTACCCTGCAGTTTGATACCGGCCAGGAAGTACACCTTCCGGGGCCGCAGGGCCCGGTCGAGCGTGAATCCATCCGCGTTGGACAGATGGTTGCAGATGAAAAGGCTGGGCTGGGAGGGGAGGTTCTCCCGTCCGAGGACCTCCTCGGTGGTGCGGAGGTGCCAGACGGTGTCCATCAGTGTGCGCACGGCTGCCCGGCGAGGGCGTGCCGGCAGGACGGAAAGCAGCGCGAAGACGTTGTGGATCAAGGCCGGTGTCCCCCCTGGCTCGAACCTCCTCCTCCATGATGTGCATTCCAGCGTTGGCTACCCGGCGGAAAAGGGCAGCCAGGCGGACGGGCGCGCTTGCAAATCATCGCGGACGGGCCGTATCGAAATACACTCCTGAGCGCCGCTGTTCGAGTGGCACGCTCGTCCGCCCGCAGGCCCCCCTTACCGCCTTGAAGACCTCGACGTTCACCCGCTCGCTGCTCCTGTCGTCCGCCCTGCTGCTCGGCGCCTGCCGTTCCGCGCCCGAGTCGCTCACCCTCGCCATGCCGGAGGACCGGCCGCTGCATGCCCATGGGGAATCCGTGGTGCTGCAGGCGGTCGCGCTCGATGGAGAGGGCCAGCCGGTGGAGAACCCGAAGTTGCGGTGGGTGAGCTCGGCGCCGGAGGTGGCCTCGGTGGAGAACGGGGTGGTGGTGGCGCGCAAGTCCGGCAAGGCGAAGATCTCCGCCGCGGCTGGAAAGGCCCGGGCCTCGGTGGAGGTGCAGGTGTCCATCCCGAGCCTGGTGGACATCCGGGTGGATGGGGCGGACTTCCTGCTGGCGGGCAACTCCATCGCCATCTCCGCGGTGGTGAAGAACGAGCTGGGCAAGCCGCTGGTGGACGTGCCGCCGCGGTGGACGACGAGTGATCCCACGGTGGCGCGGGTGGAGAAGGGGCGGCTGGTGGGCGTGGCGCCCGGGCGGGCCACCATCACCGCGACGGTGCCTCCGCTGAGCCGCAACCTGCAGGTGCAGGTGGTGCGCTCGGACTTCGCGCGGGTGGAGGTGGAGCCCACGCACCTGATCTTCGCGAAGGTGGGACAGAGGCAGCAGTTGCGCGCCAAGACGTTCAACAACCGGGGCGTGTCGCTCAGCGACGTGCCCGTTACCTGGTTCAGCTCGGACTGGTCGGTGGCGACGGTGACGCCCACCGGGCAGGTGACGGCGGTGGGGCCGGGGCGCACGGTGGTGACGGCCACGGCTGGCAGGCGCAAGGCCGCCGCCGAGGTCGTCTTCGAGGTCAAGACGGCCCGGCGCTGAGCAACTCGCGGCGTCCCCTCTCCCTGCGCGGCGCCCCTCTCCCTCTGGGGGAGGGGGCCATGCGCTGCTACTTCCTGCCCTTGGTCGGCTTGACGGGAGTCAGGGCCTGCTCGGTGGCGGGATCCTGCGGGCAGGGCGGCATCACCGACCCCTCGACGGGGGGCATGATGGTGAACTCGACCCGGCGGTTGAGGGCCATGTTCGACTCGGAGTCGTTGGCGGCCACCGGGCGGCTGCGGCCGAAGCCCGCCGAGCACAGGCGCTCCACGGCGATGCCGCTGTCGAGCAGGAAGTTCATCACGCTGGCGGCGCGGCGGCGCGACAGGTCGTAGTTGTACGCGTCCGTGGCGCGCGCGTCCGTGTGGGCCTCGACGAGCACGCGCTGGATTTCCAGGCGCTTGAGCAGCTGATCGGCCACCTCCTCGAGGATGGGGAAGGACTCGGGGAGGATGACGTCCTGGTCCGTGGCGAAGTGCACCTGGTCGAGGATGACGAGCTTGTTCCCGTCGATGCGCGTGAGCGGGCAGCCCTCGCGGCCCTTCGGCCCCTGCGGGTGGGTGGGGCAGCGGTCGAGCCGGTCCGCCACGCCATCGTGGTCCTGGTCCGGGTCGGGGCAGCCCCCGTTGTCCTCGAGACCGGGCGAGTCGGGGCAGCGGTCGAGCCGGTCCACCAACCCATCGCTGTCCTGGTCCGTATCGGGGCAGCCCCCGTTCTCCACGGGGCCAGGGATGGACGGGCAGCGATCGCCCTCGCCGATGACGGAGTCTTCATCGGGGTCCACGGGCGGCTCCGGAGGATCCATGTAGCGCTTGATCGCCGCCGTCTCGGGGCCAGGGGCCCAGAGGAGGGAGGTGAAGACGCGCAGGGTGGGCGCCGTCAGTGAGCAGCCGCAGCCGCCGCCACCGCCCACGGTGAGGTGGAGGCCGAGCGCGGTGTTGTACCAGCGCAGACCGACGAGCAGCTCGGCGGGAATCTGCCGGGGGTCCTCCGGGAGCTTCTTCAGGGGCGTGCTGCCGGAGAGCATGCCCACGGCGTTGATGCCCCAGCCGCGGATGAGGGGGAGCTCGGCGCCGATACCAAAGGTGGCGGAGCTGCCCCACTGCACGCCGGCGAACTCGTAGTCCGGGCGCAGCCACGTGCCGGCGTTGAGGGCCAGCAGGGCGCCCGATTCGAAGCGGTAGTCCAGGACGACGCCGAGGTTGCCGGAGAAATCACCGTCACCGGCGAAGGCCTCCTGGAGACCGGTGGGGAAGCCCACGCCGAAGGTGAGCGCCGCACCGAACCCCGCGTCCTCGGGCTTGTTGCGGCGCAGACCGGGGACGGCCACCTTGCCATTGAAGCGCAGGTCTCCGGGCGTGAAGGACTGGATGAAGCCCTCGGTGCCGATGGCCTCCAGGTTGTCTCCGGCCTGGGCGAGCACCAGGGGCATGTCCACGCCGAGCTCGACCCAGCCGAAGAGTCCCACGGTGGCCATGGCATCGAGCTGGAGGCGGTTGCCCACCACGCTCACGGCCTTGGACTTCGTGCCCGCGGCGACGAGCATCAGCGGATCCAACGCGAGGTTGAAGAAAGCACCACCGGAGACGGCGATGCTCTTGTCCAACTCCGTATCCCCCATGGGGCGGGACTGACTGACGATGACCAGGTCCCGGGGAGCGCCGACGGGGCGGAAGGCCTGGACGTCGAAGCGGGAGTCCTGGGCATACGCGGGCCCGGAGGTGGCGAGCCCCAGGGCGAGTCCGAGGGCGATGGGGGCGGAATGCTTCACGCGGAGCCTCGCGAGCGGAGGGCGAGGAAGGCGGCCAGGAGGACCAGCAGGGCGAGGCCGCCGGGGTTGCTGTCCGCGGTGGTGCCGCAGCAGAAGCCACCACCCTGGGGCTCTGTGCCGGGCATGCGCCGGCCGCGCTCACACTGCTGGGTGTTGGCCGAGCAGTGCTGGACGCCGAGGCAGTCGTCGCTGTCGTTGCAGGAGGTGGTGCAGACGTTGAGGGCGGTGTCGCAGGTACCGCCGCAGGGGCAGTGGGCGTCGGCGAAGCACTGGACGCAGGCGTTGCCGTAGCACACGGTGTCCTCGGTGCAGCTCACCGAGCAGGTGGAGGCGGAGCAGGTGCGCGTGGTGGGGTCGCACGTGCCGCCCGGGCCGCAGTCGGCGTTCTCCCGGCAGCCCACGCAGGAGCTGCCCCGGCTGGTGCCGTCCGTGAGGCAGAAGGGCTGCTCGCCGGGGCAGGACTCGCAGCGCTCACCGCAGCGCTTGTCCGTGGTGCACGAGGCGCACTCGCCACTGACGCAGAACCTGCCCTCACCGCACTCGAGGTCCGAGCGGCACTCGACGCACACCTGGCCGTCCATGCAGTAGGGCCGGTCCGAGGGGCACTTGACGCACTGGGAGCCGCAGCGCTCCGAGGTGTTGCACTCGGCGAGCTGCTCCACGCAGCGGCCGTTGGCGATGTCGCACTTCTTGCCGTCGGAGCAGTCCGAGTCGTTGGTGCACTCCACGCAGCTGGGCGAGGCGCCAGGGGCGGAAGCGGCGCACTTGAGGCCGCCGGGGCAGCAGTTGCAGGAGGTGCCCGCGCAACTGTCGTTGGTGGAGCAGGGCTGGCAGGTGTTGTCGGCGCAGGTCTCTCCGCGAGGGCAGTGCTCGTTGGTGACGCACTCGTGGCACTCGTTGTCGGCGCCGCAGAATTCACCCTTGGGGCAGTGCGCGTCGGTCTTGCAGCCCCGGCACTGGTTGGTGGCCAGGTCGCAGCGGCCGTTGGGGCACTGCGAGTCATTCTCGCACTGGGCGCAGGTGAACGTGCCGTTGCGGTTGAGGCAGAGCGGGGTGGACGCACCGCACGGAGAGCAGCTGGGGCCGCAGAAGACGGAGGAGTCACAGGGAGCGCAGAGCGCTGCTCCGTTGCAGTAGTAGCCCGGGTCGCAGCCGTTGTTGCCCGCGGTGTTCGCGTACTGGCGATTGCACTGCGCGCATTGCGCCGGATCCGGGTAGGACGGGCGTCCGCTTTCGGTCTGGTAGAAGGCGCTGGGCCTGGCCAGGGTGAAGTTCGCTGCCTGCAGCTTGATGACAGGCGCCTCGTTCGCCGGTCTCTCGAAATCGCTGAATGGCCCGACGAAGATCGCCATCTCCAGCGCCGCGTGCTCACCCACTTCAGCGTAGAGCACCTCGACGGGGTAGAGGCCCGGCTTCTTGAAGGTGACGCTATTAGTCGTGCGGTAGGTCGCGAAGCCCAGCCGTGGCGGCCGGTTGATGACGGCATAGCTGCGGTTGCTCCGGTCATAGATGGAGAGCGACACCGCATCGTCGGCGTAGAACCCGAAGTGGATGGGCTGGTCCACCATGTCCGCAGTGACGTTCAGGTAGCCGCGCAGTCGGCTACCGAAGGCGGCCGAAGGGCTCACGCCGAAGAAGTCACAGCCGCCGCTCGGGCATTCCGTCACCACGCCCTCGTAGTCGCCGTAGCTCAGCCTCAGCCCGGAGGTGTTGTTGTTCGAGAGGTCGAACAACGTCCGAAGCACCGACGAGACGCGGGCGTTGGGATTGAGGGTGTCGGGCGGCGTCTCCAGGAAGGAGTTCAGCCTTCCGTTGAAGCCCGAGAGGCTCTGGTCGAAATCGGCTCCTGGGTCCGTCGAGACTCTCGATGCCACGCACAACCCGGTTCCGGGTTGTGTGGGCGAGGCCGCCACTGGATCCCCTGTGACAACCACGGCGGGAAGCAGATCGGCATGTGCCACCCCAGCCAGCGTCACCAGCAGTGCCACCACCAGGGGGGGTCATTCTTCGGAAGGGATGTAGGTGCACGGGGGGATATCGAGCATCCCCCGGCCTACTTCTGCGGTCAAGTTGAAGGCCGGGGTCACTATAAGGGGGGACTCGACTCTACCCCGGCTCCCGGTACGCCTCCAGCGGCGGGCGGCCTACTCCTTCTTGAGCGCCACCGCGAGCCGCCCCAGCAGCTTGATCTGCCCGGAGTCGAGCTGACGCAGCACGCGCAGCACCGCCCTCACCTCGGGCTTCTCGCCCTGCTCGCTCGGCGGGTCGGCGAGCCGCAACGACCCATCCGGCCCGGCCAGCCCCAACAACTCGTCCGCCGAAATCCTCAGCGCGCGGCACAGCCGCAACAGCGTCGGAACGCTCGGCACCATGCCGCCACGCTCGATACGGCCGTACACCTCGGTCACCAGGTCGACCATCTCCGCTACATCCGCCTGGGTGAGCTGCGCGCGCAGCCGGGCCGTACGGGCGGCCTCCCCAATCGTCTTCGCCAGTTTCTTGTCCATACCTGAACCCACCCTACAGTGTAGGTAAGGCGGAATACGACGCATCAGGTTGTCTGAACAGGACTGCAAAGGTCATTTCTTCAACCCTATTTTTGAAGTCACCCTGTTCTGACCTGTTTCCCGCGAAGGCCAGCGCGTGCCGCCTTCCTTCCCTGTGACCGACCCCGTCTCGATTCGGGAAAACCATGTGCGAAGTGCTCCCACCCTCCTCTTGTGGTCCGCGAGATGCGGTTGGACACACTGTGCACGAGGGGTCTGACACGGTGGGCGTTCAGGAGGAGATCCACGAGGTCGTGTCAGGCAGGTAGACGCGGTGGTCATGGGGGAGTTGGCCCGAGCCGGCCAGCTCCAGGTACTCCTCGGTGCTGCGCACGGTGGCGATGACGTGGGGAGGCCCTCGCGCGTCACCAGCACCGCGCCGATGGTGCCGGGCCCGGCGGCGAGGATGGCCGAGAGAGCGGCCTTCTGCTCGCGGGTCGGCTGGGCCCGGACGTGCTCCGCGACCATCACCACCTGCGCTCCATGCCTCCTCCGGGCGGGGGCTCCGCTTCAAGGGCAAGGGAGGGCTCCTGCGGCGGGTCCTCACGAGGAGATCCGGCAGGTCGTCTCGGACAAGGTGGAGGCGGTGCGCGCCCAGTCGGAAACCTGGGTGTCCAGGTGCTCGAGGAGCGCGGGGAAGAAGCGCCGCTCCAGGGCCTGGGCGAGGGTGGCGCCATGGGCGTCGGCCCACTTCTGGGTGAGGCGCTCGCGGATGTTCGCGCCCAGCGCGTCCACGAAGCGCTCCAGCAGGGGCGTGGACAGGAGCGTTCCGGCCCAGATGACGGCGTCATGGCCGAGGCCGCCGGTGGCCACCGTCACCACCGCGGCGGCCCCGGAGGGCACCGAGTAGACGAGCGTGGTGAGCGTCTGCAGCACCTCCTCGCGCAGGCCGCCCTGCAGCTCGGTGCCCACGAGTCCCCGGCAGAAGGCGTAGAGGCTCTCGCGGTCGGCGGTATGGGCCTGAATCGCCTCGAAGCCCAGGGGCTCCTCCAGGCGGGCCAGGGTGGGCGGGCCGAAGGACTCGGAGAGCAGCTCGCGCGTCCGGGCATCTCCATGCCAGGCGGCCACCTCGGGAGCGAAGAGTTCCACCAGGCGCCGCACGCCATCGCGCAGGGTGTCCTCGGTGAGCTGGCCCGCGGGGGCCGGGGTGGGTTCGGGGCCGGTGAAGGAGCGGCGCACCTGGCGCGAGAGGAAGGTGAGGGCGGTGGCCAGTCCCCGGAAGGGCAGGCGCACGTAGCGGTGGAAGGCGCTGCGCGCGTCCAGCTCGTCGCGGAAGGCCTCCACCAGCACGTCCGCGGGCACCGCCTTGAGGGCCGCGTGACGGCCCACTCCGAGCAGCTCGTGGCGCAGCCGCTGGCGCAGCCGCTCCGGCTCATGGGCGGCGGTGGTGGCGGCCCGGGCCAGTTGCTCCATCTCCGCGCGCGCGTCCCGCAGCGAGGCGGCCAGGGCCCGGGCCTTGAGGGCGTGGGCGTGCTCGGCCTCGCCCAGCAGCGCGGTGAGCGCGGGGGCCGCGTCCAGCGGGTTCGTGGCGAGCGGCTTCTCCCCGGCCTCCACCTCCGGCTGGTGCGGGGCGAGGTAGCGCGCCAGGGGCGGGTGGCCCACGTCCGAGGCCAGCTTCTCCAGGTGTCCGCGCGCCACCTCCTCGCGCGTGGCCTCGTTGTAGACGAGGAGGTAGGGGCGCCCATGGCCCACGGCGGCGCGCAGGAAGTCCACCAGCGCGGCGTTCTGGTACGTCTGCCGGCTGACGACGAAGACGAGCACGTCCACGGTGACGAGCAGGGCCTCGGCGCGCTCGCGGTTGTCGCGGTAGACGCTGTCGAAGTCCGGTGTGTCCATCACCACCAGCCCCCGGGGCACGGCCTCGGCGAGCACGAGGTAGAGGCGCCCGGCGGGCCCCGGCTGGTCCACCGGCGCGGCCTCGCCCGAGGCCACGGGGACGATGTCGTAGCGGCTCGTGAGGAAGTCCTTGAGCGAGCCCGTCCAGGTGTCCGGGTGCGCGGCGGCGAGGCACTGCTTGGTGAGGCCTCCCTCGGGGCGGGCCGGGGACAGGTGCGTGCCCACCAGCGAGTTGAAGAGGGTGGACTTGCCCACGTTGTTGGGCCCGGCGATGGCCACCAGCAGCAGGGGCGCATCCGCGCCGCCCAGGCGGGGCAGCAGGTCGCGCCGCAGCCGCTCGAGGAGACGGCGGGCGGTGTCCGCGTCGGTGGCCGTGGGGAAGCGCTCGGGGGGCGGGAGGGCGTCGCGGGCGGACTCGAGGGCGGTGCGCAGGTGGGCGAGGTCGTTCATCCAGGGGCCGGAAGACAGCACGTGGCGGGCCGGATGCCCATGGAAGACGTGCCGGGTCTGTCGGCCCTGGACGAATGTGCCCCGGCGTCCGCCACGGGGCTCAACGGCGCGAGCGCAGTGCCCGGCCCACCTTCCGGGCGAGGTCCGTGGGGTCCAGGGGGAGCGGCACGTAGTCGTAGACGCCGCTCGCGACGGCACGGGACATCAACGAGAAGTCCTCTCCGCTCCCGCAGAGCAGCACGGGCGGCGCGTGGGGCCGGGTGGACAGGGTGCTCGCCAGTGCCAGGGCCTCCTCCTGGGCCTGGTCGCTCCGGGGCACCACCACCACTGCGTGGAGGCCCTCCAGGGAGTCTCCCTCTCGGCGGGGCACCACCCGGTAACCGGCCACCGCCAGCGCGGTGCCGATGCCGAGGGGGTTGGTGGAGCCGTCCGGCTCGATGACACCCACGGGCCGCGCGAGGACCTCGGGCGCGGGTGTGGGCGGTGGGGAAGGCGGAGGCCGCATGCGCTCCTGCTTCTTGCCCTCGCCGCGCAGGGGAGGGGGAGCCAGGGACTCGCGAAGCCGGGCGGCCAGCTCCCGCGCGCTCGCCGGGCGCTGGGCCTTCGACTTGGAGAGACACGCGAGCACCAGCGTCTCCAGCGCCTCGGGAACGTCTTGCTCCGGCCGCAGCTGGCGCACGGGAGGCGGCGGGCGGTAGAGGTGGCCGCTCATCACCTCCACGGCGGGCGACTCTCCGAAGGGAGGCTGGCCCACGAGCAGCTCGTGCAGCAGGCATCCCACGGAGTACAGGTCCGCGCGTCCATCGGGCAGCTCCCCGCGGCAGTGCTCGGGGGACATGTACGCGGGCGTGCCGAGCACCTGTCCGCTCCCGGTCAGCCGGGCCTGGGGCTCCTCGTGCACCGGCGCGGCCAGCCCGAAGTCGAGCACCTTCACCGTGGGGGCGGACAGCTCGCCCACCAGCATCACGTTGGAGGGCTTGAGGTCGCGGTGCACCATGCCCAGGCCGTGCGCGGCCTCCAGCACGTCCAGCATCCGCGCGGCGAGCTCCACCGCTGCTTTCACCTCCAGCTGGCCGTGGGTCTCCAGCACCTCGTCGAGCGGGATGCCGAACACCCGCTCCATGGCGAGGTAGAGCACCTCCCCGTCGGCGCCGTGGTCGAAGAGGTGCACCGCGCCCGGGTGTTTCAGCCGGGCCATGAGCTGCGCCTCGCGCTGGAAGCGGGCAACGGCGCCGGGGGTCTTCGCCACATGCGGGTGCAGCACCTTCAGGGCCACATAGCGCTCGAGGCCCAGCTGCTCGGCCTCGTACACCGTGCCCATTGCGCCCTGGCCGAGCGTCCCCGTCACCTGGTAGCGCCCGGCCACCACCCGGCCCCGCCAGGCGTCCCCCGTGCCCGCCATGGGCTACTCCCCCGAGCCCTTGATGCGGTCCAGCTTGCGGTAGAGCGTCTTGCGGTCCAGCCCCAGAATCTGCGCGGCGAGCGACTTGTTGCCCTTCACCTCCTCCATGACGCGGAGGATGTAGCGGCGCTCGACCTCTTCCAGCGTGGTGAGCTCCGAGGGGTCTCCGCTGGCCACCACCACGTGCGAGGCGCGGTAGGCGCGAATCTTCTCCGGCAGATCCTCCACCGTGAGACGCTCGGTGACGGTGACGGCCACCGCGCGCTCGATGCAGTTGCGCAGCTCGCGCACGTTGCCGGGCCAGCTGTAGCTCATCACCCGCTCGGCCACGGCCTCGTTGAGGCCCGTCACCCGCTTGTTGGCCCGGGCGGCGAAGTGCTCGATGAAGTGCTGGGCCAGCAGCAGGATGTCCCCTCCACGCGAGCGCAGCGGCGGCAGCTCCATCTGCACCACGTTGAGGCGGTAGTAGAGGTCCTCGCGGAAGCGGGTCTCCTCCACCATGCCCTCCAGGTCGCGGTTGGTGGCGGCCACCAGGCGCACGTCGAAGGACACCTCGTGGTCCCCGCCCACCGGGCGCATCACCCGCTCCTGCAGGGCGCGCAGCAGCTTGGGCTGCAGGCCCAGGGGCATCTCCCCCACCTCGTCCAGGAAGAGCGTGCCGCCGTTGGCCTGCACGAAGAGGCCCGAGCGCGCCGCCTTGGCGTCCGTGAAGGCCCCCTTGGCGTGGCCGAACAACTCGCTCTCCAGCAGGGCCTCGGGCATGGCCGCGCAGTTGACGGCCACGAAGGGCCCCGAGCCACGCCGGCTCTTCTCGTGGAGCGCCCGGGCCACCAGCTCCTTGCCCGTGCCGCTCTCGCCGTTGATGAGCACCGTGGCGTCCGAGTCCGCCACGCGGGTGAGCAGGTCATACACCTTGCACATCGGCGGGCTGGAGCCGAGCAGTCCGCCCAATCGCTGCGATTCGGTGACGACCTTCTTGAGGCGCACCACCTCGCCCTTGAGGTGGTGGTGCTGCACGGCGCGGCCGAGCGTCAGCGCCAGCGCCTCCAGGTCCACCGGCTTGGTGATGAAGTCGTAGGCGCCAGCCCGGATGGCGGCCACGGCCGTTTCCATGCTGCCGAAGGCCGTCAACACCACCACCGGCAACTCCGGCAGATTGGCCACCACGCGCTCACACAGCTCCGTGCCACTCAGCCCCTGCATGTTCAGGTCCGTGAGGACCACGTCGAAGGGCTGCTCCATCAGCAACGGCAGGGCCGCGTTGGGGTCGTTCAGCGGGGTGACGGTGAAGCCGCGCCGGGTGAGGCGGTTCTGGAGCATCTCCAGCATGCTCGGGTCATCGTCGATGAGAAGAACTCGGCCGCTCATCGGGGCACCATATCCCACTCCCGACGCGGCCAAGGTGGCTTGCTTTCTCCCCTGCCCGCCCGCGGAGTAGGGTGCCGGGCTCATGAGAACACTCCTCTCCAGCCTGCTCGTGGTGGGTCTGCTGGCCTGCTCCACCGCGCGCACCTCGGCCGTGTCCGAGCCCGCGGCGTCGCATGCCCGGACGCCCCTGCCCTTCATCGAGGATGACTACCCGCGTGCCCTGGCGGAGGCGAAGTCGAGGGGATTGCCCCTCTTCGTCGATACCTGGGCCCCGTGGTGCCACACGTGCCGCTCGATGCGTGCCTACGTCTTCACGGATGCGGCACTCGCGCGGCATTCCGGGCGGTTCGTCTGGCTCGAGGTCAACACGGATCTTCCCGGCAACGCGCAGTTCCAGGAGAAGTACCCGGTGGAGTTCTGGCCCACCTTCTTCATCATCGACCCGAGGGAGGAGAAGGCCCTCGTGCGCTTCGCGGGCAGCGCCACCGTTCCGCAGTTGGAGAAGCTCTTCGAGGATGGCGAGCGGGCGTACCGTGGGGGCGCCCAGGGACCCGAGGCGCTGCTGGCCCGTGGTGATGCCCTCTATGGTGAGGGCAAGGCCGCCGAGGCGGCGGACGTGTTCGCCCAGGCGCTGGCCGAGGCTCCGGCGGATTGGTCCCGCCGTGCCCGTGCGCTGGAGTCCACCCTCACCGCCCAGTACGGCGCCAGCCGGCACGAGGCGTGTGCCCGGACGGCGCTGGCGGAGCTTCCCAAGGTGCCGCACTCGGCCTCGTGGGCGAACGCGGCGGCGCTCGGGCTCTCCTGTGCGCTGCAACTGCCGGAGGGCACCGCGGACGCTCAGGCGCTGCGGGACTCGCTGGAGGCGAAGGCCCGTGAGGCGCTCTCGCCGGACATCGTCATGCCCGGGGATGACCGCTCGGGCGTGTACGACGTGCTGGTGCAGGCGCGCATGACGGCGAAGGACGAGGTCGGCGGGAAGGCGCTCGCCGAGCAGTGGCTCACCTTCCTCGAGGGCGAGGCGGCCAAGGCCCCGACGCCCGAGCAACGCACGGTGTTCGACTCGCACCGCATCGGCGCCGCGCTGCTTCTGGGTGACCCGATGAGGGTGGTTCCGGCCATCGAGCAGAGCGAGAAGGACCTGCCGGACGACTACAACCCGCCCGCGCGCCTGGCCAACCTCTACCGGCGGCTGGGCCGGCTGGATGATGCACTGGCCGCGAGCACCCGGGCGCTGTCGAAGGTGCAGGGCGGCCGGCGGTTGCGCGTCCTCTCGGAGCGGGCGGACATCTACGTCGCCCGGGGTGAGAAGGACGCGGCCGTGCGCACCCTGGAGGAGGCGATCGCCTACGCGAAGACGCTCTCCGGGGCGCAGGCCTCGCCGCGCATGGTGGACGCCCTGGAGAAGAAGCTGGCGGCCACGAAGGTGAAGTGAGGAGACGGGCCCGTGCTCAGGGCCCGTCTTCGTCGAACAGGTCGCCCGGGTCGTTCTGCCACCGGGCGAGCTGTTCCAGGGTGGGAAAGCCCGTCACCCGGTAGCGCTCGGGGTACAGGCCCTCCACCGGCGCGAGCAACTGCCCGGCCACCCGCGATACCTCTTCCCAGCGGGCGATGCCCACTGGCGGGGCCTCCGGGCCGAGCGCCGGGTCCATGAAGAAGATGACCTCGGCGCGCGGAAGGACGGCATCCACGCCCTTGAGCCAGACAGCGTAGCTGAGGCTGCGCCCGCGCTCGTCCTGGTACGGGGTGAAGGCGGCCACGAAGAGGTCCACACCTTTCTCCTCGTAGAACTTCTCCAGTTGCTGCGTCTGCTCGTCGTAGTCGCGCGCCCGGGTGAAGAGCTCCAGCTTGCGGAAGTCCCCCCAGGCGTTGCTGAGCCGCTCCGGCATGAAGGGCACCCAGCCCGCGGGCGTGAGGCGCATGGCCCGGCCATCCAGCGCGCGCGGGGCCATCACCGCCTTCAGGGTCAGGGCGGCCACCTGGTTCAGTCCGTCCTCGTCCTCGGAGCCGGTGATGAGGAGCAGGTCGCGATGGGGCACGAGCACCACCGGCGTCCCCTTCACCGGGCAGCGGCGCACCACCTCGTCGAGCAGCATGCGCGAGGCCGCGTAGCTGTCCTCCCAGGGGGCCTTGCAGGTGCCGGGAGCGAGCTGCTCGAGGGGCTCGGTGCTGCGCGAGCGCAGGTTCTCCACGGCCATGCCGAGCGCCTGCTCGAAGGAGACGCCCCAGCGCGTCAGCTCGTCGGGCCCGAGGTAGCGCAGGGTGTCCGGTCCGTCGAAGGCCAGCCCCACGCCGAGAAAACCTCCCAACGGTTTCCACACGATGGGCGGCGACTTGCCCGGCGGGCCCTGCATCACCAGCCGGAGCTGCTCGAAGAAGGTGCGGCTGCGCACCACTGGCAGCAGGTTCGGCCGCGCCTCGGCGAGCGTCGCCGGCAGGCCCGGCATGCTCCGCACGCGGGTGATTCGAGTGAAGACCTCGTCCTGCCCCTCTGGCGGCACGGCGTGGTACTCGTCGAAGAAGTTGGCCAGGAACACCGTGGTCCCGTCCTTGTCCCCCAGCCGCAGCAGGAAGCCTTCGGCGTCGTAGTGGATGGGGCGTGTCTCGCCGGAGGCGCGCAGGGCCTCCATGGCCCGCCGGGCGAAGGCATCCCGCTCCGCCTGCTCCTGCTCGGGGGATGTCTCCTCCTGCCCCTCGGCGTGCTCCGAGAGCCGCGCCTCGGTGGCCCGCGCCTCCGGAGTGGACGCGCGCAGGGGCGCCGCGCACCCGCCCAGTGCCACGCTGCCCACGAGCGCCAGCCCCACGAGTCTCCGTGTCGTCCTCATCATCCCTGTCCTTCCTGGTGCTCGTGGCCGAGCGGCCGTGCCGGTGCGCGGGCATCGAGCTCGAGGAGCTCGAAGGACTCCAGGGGCGACTCGCGCATGCCGCCGTCGGTGAAGATGAGCACCGCCTCGCCGGGACCGGTGGGCGGTGGGGTGCCGAGGCTGTACCGGAGCGAGGTGCCGTCGGTGACGAGGTAGCGCAGCACACCGTCCCGGGTGCCCTCGCGGGGCATCGCGAGCAGCTCGCGGGTGCGCTTGTCGCGCGTGTGGCCCACCACCTGGGTGAGGCCGGGCGGGAGCTGGTGCGGGTCGAACCGGCGCCGGGGCGTGGCGGCACGGTGGGCGGCGTCCTGGGGGAGCAGGCTGGGGCGGTGGTAGAAGATGCCGCGTCCCTCGCCGTACGTGGCGCTGCCGGGTTGGTACAGCCCGGGCATGGAGAAGGGCCCCTCCTTCCAGGCCGCCACCGCGGTGTCGAGCGCCCGGTTCAGCGCGTCCGCCACCGTGGGCGCGTGGGCCCATTGGGACTCGGGCAGCCCCACCACGCGCAGGTCCTCGCGCGTGACGCCCGCGTGCAGCACGAGCAGGTGTTCCGCCCCGGCGTGGGCCACCCGGAAGCGCCCGGCACGCAGCAGGTACGCCACCCAGTCGCGCTGCACCTCGCGGAAGTTGCCGAAGTCGCGTGCCGCCAGCTCCACGTTGGGCAGCTCCGGGTAGCGGGTGAGGAAGTCGCGCTCGCGGGCCTCGTCGGTGTCCTCACCCCGATAGATGCCGTCCGCCTCCGCCTGGGCGGCGGCGAAGCGCGCGTCGGTGAAGCCGGCGAGCTCGCCCACGCGCCCCAGGTCGTGGTTGCCCAGCAGCAGCACCGCCTGGTCCGCCGGGTGCGCGGCCATCCACGCCACCAGTTGCAGCGCGCTCCTGGCCACCTCCTCGCGCTCGGTGGGCCTGCCCCAGTCGAAGTGGTCCCCCACCGAGAGCAGCCGCACCTCGGGCCGCAGCCACCCCTCCGGGCCGAGCAGGCCATGACGGTCGAGGATGGCGAGGAAGCGGGTGAAGTCCGCCTGCGGGTCCCCCATGGCGAAACGCCGGGTGCGGTGCTGGCCATCGGGCGGTGTGGAGTGGGGACCACGGCGGACGGCCTCGGCGGCGCGGGCGAGGGCGGACTGGACGAGGGGCGTGCTCACGGCCCCATCCTAGTCCCGCCCGCGAGCCGGTGCCCGGTTGCCCGCCCGGATCAGGAGGCCAGGAAGCACTTGGCGATGAGCGCCGAGCGGCTCTCCACCTGCGCCTTGGCGAGGATGCGGGTGACGTGCACCTCCACGGTCCGCTCCGCGCAGCCCAGGTGCAGGGCGATGGCCTTGTTGGACTCACCGCGCACGAGCCTGCCGAGCACCTCCATCTCCCGGGCCGTGAGTCCCCAGCCGGAGCTGAGCGTGTGCACGCGGGCGAGGGCCTGCTGGGGCTCGTTCTGGATGATGGCCAGGTAGTGCGCGGGGGCGCCGGTGAGGCGCAACGGGGAGAAGGTCAGCTCCGTTCCTATCGGCTCGCCCTTCAGGTGCCTCTTCAGGGCCTCCGCCACCCGTCCGGAGTCCTGCTCGAGCCGGGCCCGCCCCAGGCTGTTGGCGAACGCCACGCGGCCGGTGGACGTCACCACGTACGCCGCCTGGCCCAGCGCCTCCAGTGCCGCCTCGAGCGCCGCGTGGAGCATTCCCCCTTCGCGCAAGCGCGCGTCCAGCGCCAGCCTGCGCTGCATCGACGGAATGAGCTCGCGCAGCAGACGCAGCTCCCGCGAACTGAAGGGCTCCGAGCGCATCGCGCCCACCCACCCCAGCAGGGCCGGTCCTTCACAGACGAGCACGCGCAGGAACATCATCCGTTCCAGTCCGTACTCCTGGAGGACTCCACCCATGGAGGCGCGCACCTGGGCCTGGAGCCGTGCCTGCTCCTCCATGGGGACTCCGAGCGTCTTCCAGAGGGTGAACCGGTCGTCCCTCGGGGGCGCGGGGGGGGCCGTCTCCTCCATCCCGGGCGCGTGGAACTGCAGCTCCCGGTTGCGTTGGGAGGGTTGGGGGTTGGCGGGATTGAAGTACCCCCAGGGATCTCTCCGCGTTCCGACGAAGCCATCCAGTGACGCGTGGGCTACCCGCGGCTCCAGGGAGAAGCCGGAGTAATTCAGGAAGCTCAACTGGTAGCGCTCGGGCCCGATGTCCACGCCATACGCGAGGCTGCGCTCCGCGCGCAGCGCTTCCCGCAGGGCCTCCACCAGGGCGGGCAGGACGTCCACCCCCGGCTCGACAAGGTCGAGCCGGGCCCGCAGGTCCTCTAACAATCGCTGATCCTGCGAATCCAATGGTTCCAAGCTAAAACGGACTATAGGCGGCGCGGCTGGAATGCCAAGAACACCTTTCAATGACGCGAAGAGTTGCACTCGCGGTGGGAGTTTCTAAGGGATTTCCCGCATGGAATTGGGACACGCAGTCGCAGGGCCACGTGACCCGGTTCCGAGGATGTCACAGGCCGGGTCACGTGGCTCGTACGGCTAGCCCGCGGTGATTTCACGCCGGATGAAACGCCGCCGGTCCGCCTCGGGGCGCGAGTAGACGCCCGCCGCCGCGCCAATGAACGTGCCGAGCACGTGGAGCGCGGTCCACCGCCAGAAGCCAAGGCCATACATGAAATAGAGGAGGTCCGGCGTGTCGAAGCCGTAGAAGAAGGCGATGGTGGCCGGCACCGCCACCGATGTCAGGGCCGCCGCCACGAACGCGCGCTTCCACGTCCTGGCGAAGAAGCCTCCGAAGACGCCGCCCAGCATGCCGTTGAGGAAGGGCATCCAGAAGGTGATGAGGCTCACGAACACCATGGTGAAGGTGCCGATGACCTGGCCCCGGTTCTTGAGGACGAGGCCCTCGGTGGGCGTCTCGCGCACCAGGACCTCGTGGTAGCCGGTTTCCTCGATGTCGGGCAGGGGCTCGGCGGCGGTGGTGCGGACCTCACGGCCTCCCAGCAGACCCCGCTCGCACTGGCCGTCCTCGAGGACCTCGCGGCGCGTCTTGGGTTTGGGATTCTGGGGATCGATGAACTCGGACATGCGTGCTCTCCCGGTGGGTGGAGGCGGAAGGCTCCGCCGGTGGTACTGCCGTTGAAGATGTGGCATCCCGGGGCGGGAGACAGGGGAGGCCGCCCCATGGGAGGGCAGGCGGGCGGGCGTGACGGGACTTGGCGGCGGGAGGTTGGCCGGTATGCTGCGCCTCCCTCGTGCCCCTGTCTGGCCGGATGGAGTCTTCATGCGTTCGATGCGTCCCCTGCTGTGCGTTGCCCTGTTGTCCTTCGGTCCTCTGTCGGCCTGCGCGCTGCGCCCGTACTACCGGCAGGTCCTGCCGCCCGACATGTCCGCGATGAAGCCCGCGGCGGCCGCGGGCCAGGGCGAGGCGGTGCTGCTGCGGGTGGTGGAGCCGGGGACGGAGCGGCCCATTCCGGGCTCGCGCGTCATCCTGACCATGAACCGGGGGGCACGCGTGTCGCTGGTGAGTGACCAGGAGGGGCTGGTGCGGATGCCGGTGACGCCGGAGCTGCTCGCGGAGAATCCGCTGGTGGAGGTGGTGCTGCCCCCGGGAGTGCAAGGCTACGCGTTCCAGCCGGTGAAGCAGGAGCCCGAGGCCGCACCCGCGGGCGAGTCGGTGCCGCAGCCGACCCAGGATTGATGTAGGCTCCGCGTCCATGCGTCATGCGTGGATTGCCGGATGCCTGCTGCTGCTCACCGCCTGTTCGAACAAGGTCACGGACAGCGCGGTGGCCCTCACGGTCAAGTACCCGGGCTACACCCCCTTGTGCCTTCGGGTGACCGCCCTGGATGCGGCGGCCCCGGAGCGCCGGAGTGAGGAGCTCATCCTCCAAGCCAAGCTGGCCACGGACGAGGACCGGACGCTCGTCCTCGCCGTGTACCGGGAGAAGAGCTGGAGTCCGCAGCTGCAGGCCGAGGTGGCCTCCTACGACACGGCGGACTGCTCGGGCGAGGCCATCGAGACGCGCCAGCTGGCCTCGGCGGTGACGCTGCCCGCCAAGGGCTCCGTGCCGGCGGCGCTCGAACTTCTGGCGCGGGATGTGGACAAGGACGGTCATCCCGCCCGCGTGCCGGGGGACAGCGCCATCCGGGGCTCGGACTGCGACGATGGCAAGGACACCGTGCACCCGGGCGCCACGGCGGTGTGCGACGGGGCGGCCAACCTCGCCACGGACTGGAACTGCGACGGCAAGCTGGACTGCAACGGCGGAGGTTGCACGGGCGATGAGATGTGCGGCTCGGGCTTCTGCGTGGAGGGGATCTGCTGCAACAGCGCCTGCGATGCGCCGCCGTCGCAGTGCCAGGGCGTGGGGGTGTGCAGCACGGGCACCTGCGCGTATCCCGTCAACACCGGCGCTTCCTGTGATGACGGGAGCCAGTGCACCAGCGGCGATACGTGCAATGCCAGCGGGACGTGCACGGGCACGCCAGCGGTGATGTGCAACACGCCGCCGGGTCAGTGCCACGCGGCGGCGGGTACCTGTGTGCCCTCGACGGGCGAGTGCGAGTACGCGCCTCTCCCCGCCACGGCCTCCTGCGACGATGGGAAGGCGTGCACCCTCGATAACAAGTGCGATGGCAACGGGACGTGCGGGGCGGGCACGCCGAAGACGTGCAACACGCCGCCGGGTCAGTGCCGAGAGGGGACCGGCACCTGCGAGGAGCCGACGGGCGACTGCAACTACGCGCTCAAGCCCGCCGATTCGGACTGCGAGGATGGGAGCCTGTGCACCCTCGGCGACAAGTGCGATGTCAGCGGGACATGCATGGCGGGCACGCCGAAGACGTGCGACATGCCGCCGAGTCAGTGCCATGTGGGCACGTGCGAGCCCTCTTCGGGCTCGTGCAACTACTCGCCCAAGCCTCCGGCTACGGCCTGTGAGGACGGCAAGGACTGCACGTCGGACGCGTGCGATGGCATGGGGACCTGCGTCAGCACGCTCAACTGCTCTCCTCCGAGCATCTGCAAGAAGGCCCTCGAAATGTGTACCGGTGATGGCAAGTGCCAGTTCGAGGTGGACTCCACGCAGGTGGGGAAGATCTGCCGCGAGGGAGGAAGGTCGGGAACGTGCCAGGCGGATGGGGAGTGCCAGCCGCTCCAGTTCAGCTACACCGTCACGAACAACTTCGACCCGGTGGCCATCTCGTCCGAGACCATTGCCGACCTGGACATCACGTGTGGTGCCACCTTCGACTCCTCGGGGACGCCGACGTGGACGTTCGCTCCGGACTGCAGCTTCACGCCGCCCACGCATGTGGTGACGGGTGCCGACGTCGTGGTGATTCCGGTCCGGAACCTCACCGTGAGTCTCCCCCTGCGCGTGGTGGGCTCGAGGCCGGTCGTTCTGGCGGTGTATGGCGATGCCACGCTGGGCAACGAGGTCCTGGCCCACTCGGCGCGTGCCGAGTCGCGGCGAGGGGCGGGGAGCGGGGTGGAGTGCACGGGACGGATGGGCGGCGCGGGAGAGCTCAGCGGTGATGATGGAGGAGGCGGCGGAGGAGGCGGCCTCGCGACGACTGGAGGCCTGGGAGGCGCCAACGACGGTGGCAACGGGCCGGGCTCGAGGGGGAGCGCTCTGTCGACGAGTGGTTTCGTTCCGCTGGTGGGAGGCTGCCAGGGTGGAACGGGCGGCGGTATCGCGGACACGGCCCCGGGTGTGGGAGGCCAGGGCGGTGGGGCGTTGCAGCTCTCCGTGGCGGGCACGCTGACGCTGAAGAGCCTGGTGAGCGTGAGTGGCGCAGGAGGAGGCGGTGGTGATTCCAACACCGTCAACAACGCGGTGGGCGGTGGCGGTGGCGGTAGTGGTGGAATGCTGGTGCTCGAGGCCGGGACTCTCGTGATCGAGGACTCCGCGCGGGTCACCGCGAATGGCGGCTCGGGCGGTGAAGGTTCCGATGCCCAGGGCGGAACGCGGTCTCCGGGCGTCGCGGGAATGGATGGGAGTCTCGTGGACGCCTCCACGGTGGCGGGCGGTGACGGCGGCGCGGCCAACGGAGGTGGGGGAGGCTTCGGTGCGGCGGGAATGTTTGGTCCTGGCGATGGTATCGCGGGGACGGGCTCTGGCGGCACGCATGGCGCCGGAGGCGGTGGCGGTGGTGCCGCCGGCCGCATCCTCCTGCGTAGCGTGAGTTGCCCCTCCATTCCCTCGGGAGCCATCATCAGCCCGATGACATCTCCCACCTGCCCTTGAGGGGCGGGCCACCGCGAATCCTGGAGCGGCCCGTCCGCCGGGCCTATGGTGTGGAGCGTCTCCCCAAGGAACGGAGCGCTCCACATGAAGAAGCTTCTCATCGCCGCGTTGTGGGTGGTGCCCGGCGTGGCGTCCGCGCAGTTCGACGAGGCCACGCTCGCGAAGACTCCGGTGAAGTCCTCACCGGTGGCGGGCAACGTGCACATCTTCGAGGGCGCGGGCGGCAACATCGGCGTCTCGGCGGGCCCGGACGGCATCCTCATCGTGGATGACCAGTTCGCCCCGCTGGTGCCGAAGATTCGCGCGGCGCTCGGGAAGCTGACCAGGGGCAAGGACAAGACGCCCGAGTACGTGCTGAACACGCACTGGCACTTCGACCACACGGGCGGCAACGCCCTCTTCGGCCGCGAGGGCACCATCGTGGCCCACAAGCACGTGCGCACGCGGCTGATGAACGGGCTGGAGAGCGCGGCGATGGGCATCAAGATTCCTCCCGCGCCCAAGGAGGCGCTGCCGGTCATCACCTATGACCAGGGCATCTCCATCTTCTTCAACGGCGAGGAGATCCAGGTGACGCACCTGCCGTCGGGCCACACGGATGGCGACAGCATGGTGTACTTCACCCAGTCCAACGTGCTGCACCTGGGAGACCAGTTCACCGGGGACAAGTACCCGTTCATCGACCTGGAGAGCGGTGGCTCGTTGGAGGGCTACCTGCGCAACGTGGAGCGGGTGCTGCGGACGCTGCCGGCCGGGGTGAAGATCATCCCGGGCCACGGTGCGGTGTCGGGGCGCCAGGAGCTCGAGACCTTCGCGCAGATGCTGCGCGACACGGTGGAGCTGGTGAAGGGGAAGCAGGCCGCGGGCAAGACGCTCGAGCAGGTGAAGGCCGAGGGCATGCCCGAGAAGTACAAGAGCTGGGGTGACGGCTTCCTCAAGCCGGAGCAGTGGCTCACGGTCGCGTACCAGAGCCTGAGCGGGCAGAAGCCGGAGCCGGCGAAGAAGCCGGAGGCGCCGAAGAAGTAGGGCGCCCCGCTCCGAGTCCCTGGAGCCGCGGGAGCGTGGGGCCCGGATTGAATCAATCCGCGGGGGCCTCGTCTGAAGGAGCAAGAACGATTGGGAGGATAAGACGATGATGCTCCGGAACGGACTCTTCACCCTGGCTCTCTCCGCACTGCTCCTGGCTCCGGTGGCCGCTCGGGCCGATGACTGGGGCCGGCACGACGCCTCTCCGGTGGGTCAGCCGTCCCAGGGCGGGAAGCACATCCTCCCCGGGGGGAGCTATCGCCCGGCGCCGCCTCCTCCGGCCCATCCCCCGCGCTCGAACCGGCCGCACCAGGCGGGCCGCTATGAGCTCCAAACGGTCCGGAAGTTCGTGCCGGGCCACTACGAGCGGGTCTGGGTCGAGCAGAACTGCAAGTACCGTCCCCGCCGCAACGTGACGAAGTGCGAGGGCGGCCACTACGCGCAGCGCTGGGTGGAGGGCTACTACCAGTCCGTGCAGGAGTGGGTCTGGGTTCCCTCGCACCGGGGTCCCTACGGCCGCGGCTGAGACGCACGCCCGGTGGAAAAGCCACCCGGTTGCGAAGACGCGGTGGAGCCGCGGTCCGGCACCGGACAGGGGAGTCCGGGTCACGGACTGCCCCTGAGGCGGGAGCCGGGGTAGAGTCATGAACGTGTCTTCCCACGAGTCATCCCTCGGCGTCGTCCTGGTGCCCGCGGCCTCGGCCGCACGCGAGCCTCTCGCTCGCGCCGCGGCGCAGGCCGGCCTGCGGGTGGTGGAGACGCCGGAGCAGGCCACCCTCGGTCTGGTGGACCTCACCACGCCGGAGGGTGCCTCCGCCCTCTCCACGCTGCTCACCACGCCCGCGGGAGCCCGGCTCTCGCTGGTGGCCCTGGTGGAGCCGGACGAGGCCTCCTTCTCCGTCCTGGAGTCGCTCAAACCCGCGGAGGTGATGACCGCGGGATGCCAGCCCCACGAGCTCGCCTGGAGGTTGCGGCGCGTGGCCGAGCGCCACCGCGAGCGCCAGGAGCTCATGCGGCGGCAGCAGGACCTGTCGCTCCTGGTCGAGCTCACCGCGGACTACGCCGAGAGCTTCGACGTGGAGGCGCTGCTCCATGACGTCACCCGCCGGCTCGCCGAGCGGCTCGGTGTCAGTCGCGCGGCGCTGGTGATGCTGGACAGGAACGGGGATGGCGCGCGCGTGGTGGCCGCCAGCGACGCTCCCAACCTGGAGGACGTCCGCATCGACCTGGACCGCTACCCGGAGGTGCGCGAGGCGGCGCGCACGGGCAAGCCCGTCGTCGTGGAGGACGCCTCGCACCACCCGCTGCTGGAGGGCGTGCAGAACGAGGTGGCCGCGCGGGGCATCCAGGCGCTCGCGGCGCTGCCCCTGCACATCCGGGGCGAGGTGCGCGGGGTGCTGTTGCTGCGGGCCTCGGGCGGGGACCGGCGCACCTTCGCGCCGGATGAGATCGACTTCCTCAACACGGTGGCGCACGCCACGGCGGTGGCCCTGCGCAACGCCTCGTTGCTGCTGACGGTGCGCGGGCAGACCGAGCGCGAGATGTCGGCGCGCATCGCCGCGGAGGCCAAGGCCGCCTCGCTCGAGACGTACCACCTCTTCTTCGCCAACGTGCGCGAGGGCGTGGCCATCCTCGATGACAAGGCGTGTGTGCTCAGCCTCAACCCCGCGGGCGAGGCCATCCTGGCGACGCCCGCCGAGGGCGCGTATGGCCGCCACCTGGTGGACGTGACGCAGCCGTTGGACGAGTCGGTGCTGATGGAGCTGGTGACGGCGGCCCGGCGCGGCGAGTCGCGCTCGGACGTGGACCTGATGGTGCGCGCGCCCGATGGACGGCGCCTCACGCTGAGCTTCTCGGCGGCACCGCTGGAGGACGGCCGCCGGGCCATCATCCTCTCCTTCCGGGACGTGACGCAGGCGCGCCATCTGGCGGACGAGCTGCGCCACACCAAGGACTTCCTGGAGCGGCTCATCGACTCCTCGGTGGACGCCATCGTCGCCGCGGACATGCAGGGCCGCATCATCCTGTTCAACAAGGGAGCCGAGGCCCTCTTCGGCTACGGCGCTCCGCAGGCGCTGAGCGGCATGTACGTCCACCAGCTCTACCCGGACGGGGTGGCCCATCGCATCATGAAGCAGCTGCGCAGCCTGGAGTACGGTGGGCGGGGCCGGCTGTCGGTATGCCGCCAGGACGTCGTCAACCGCACCGGGCAGATGGTGCCGGTGAACATGACGGCCTCCATCGTCTACGAGGGCGGCCGCGAGGTGGCCAGCGTGGGCATCTTCACGGACCTGCGCGACCGGATGGAGCTGGAGCGCAAGCTGTCGGACGTGGAGACGCGTCTGGAGGAGAGCGAGAAGAACGCGGTCATCGTCGCCCTGGCCGGCACCGCCGCCCACGAGCTCAACCAGCCCCTCACCTCGGTGATGGGCTACGCGGAGCTGCTCAAGCGCCGGCTGAAGGAGGAGGACAGCTCCTACAAACCGGTGGACATCATCTACCGCGAGGCCGAGCGCATGGCGGAGATCGTCCGGAAGATTGGCCGCATCACCCGTTACGAGACGAAAGCCTACATGGGGTCCCAGCAGATAGTGGACCTCGACAAAGCCAGCTCCCATGACGACTGAGTCACGTCGCCTGCCCTTGCCGGAGGTTCCCTCCGCCGAGGCCTTCCGGGCCTTCTTCGAGACGGTGGAGCTGCCCGCGGCGCTCTGCGATACGCGGTTGCACCTGCTGCTGTGCAACAACGCGTTCGCGCGCTTCTGCTTCGACCATGGGCTGACGGTGGAGCAGATGATGGAGGGGCTCGCGGACGCGCGGGTGCCCGAGGACGGAGCGGCGTGTGTGGTGGAGGTGCCGCTGCCGCAGGGGGGCGTGGTGGTGATGGAGCTGGCGCGGCGGGGCGAGTCCGTGTCGGTGGTGGGGCGGCGCGAGTCGGAGCTGATGCGGGGCCAGTTGGTGGTGGTGGAGCAGGCGCTGCTGGAGCAGGCGCGCACGGAGGGGGTGCTGCTGGACCTGGGGCGCAGCGTGGCCGAGGCGGGCAGCGAGGAGGAGCTGGTGGCGTCGGTGGCGCGCGGGGTGAAGGAGCTGTTCCCCGGGCGCTCCTTCTGCATCCGCATCATCGACGCGCGCACCGGCGGGCTGACGAGCCTGTACGCCGAGGGCCGGTTGAAGGAGGGCTCCCGCGAGCCGCTGGTGCTCAAGCGCACGGCGGTGGAGAAGATGCACCTGACGGCGGAGAGCATTCCGGCGGGCAAGGTGGTGGTGGCCGCGCTGGTGCCGTTGCTCTTCGAGAGCAGCACGGGTGGGGTGAGCGCGCCGCTGGTGGCCAGCGGGCAGCTCTACGGCGTCATCAACCTGGAGTACCCGTCCTCGCTGCGCGAGGAGCCGGATCCGATGCAGGACGAGCGGGTGCTGGTGCAGCTGGCCAACCAGGTGGCGGTGGCGGTGAAGAACGCCAAGCTCATCGACGAGCTGACGTTCGTGCGCAAGTACCTGGAGGAGCTGCTGGAGAAGGCGAACGCGCTCATCCTGGTGGCCAACCGGGACAAGAAGGTGGTCGTCTTCAACCAGGCCATCAGCCGCCTCACGGGCTTCAGCAAGGAGGAGGTGCTGGGGCAGGACGTCTTCACGCTGGTGCCCGAGGACGAGCACATGCGGCTGGCCTCGGTGCTGGCGGCGGCGATGCGGGGCGAGGCGGTGCCCAACTTCGAGCTGCGGTTGCGCACGCGCATGGGGGAGGCGCGGGCCTCGTTCGCGACGTCCTCGGCGCTCGCCTCGCAGGGCGAGGTGGAGGGGGTGATGGCCATCGGCCAGGACGTGACGGTGGTGGCGCAGCTGGAGCAGCGGGTCATCCACGCGGAGAAGCTGGCGTCCATGGGGCAGCTGGCCGCGAGCGTGGCGCACGAAATCAACAACCCGATGACGGCGGTGGTGGCGTACTCGGAGTCGCTGCTGCAGCGGGCGATGATGATGGGGAGCGCGGGGGCGGCGGACTCGGAGAAGCTGCGGAAGATATTGGAGAGCGGGCAGCGGATTCTCCGCTTCACCAGGGACCTGACGTCCTACGCGAGGCCGGCGAAGGACAAGGTGGAGCGGGTGCAGCTCAACGCCCTGTTGGACAAGGCGGTGGGCTACTGCGAGCACGTGGTGGCGCAGGCGAAGGTGAAGGTGGAGCGCGACTACGGGGAGCTGCCGCCGTTGCACGCGGTGCCGGCGAACCTGGAGCAGGTATTCGTGAACCTCATCACGAACGCGTGCCACGCGATGAAGCCGGGCGGTCAGGTGTGGCTGCGGACGAGGCGGGAGGGGCGCGAGGCGGTGGTGTGGGTGAAGGACACGGGCAGCGGCATCGAGCCGACGAACCTGTCGCGCATCTTCGAGCCCTTCTTCACGACGAAGATGGAGGGGAACGGGACGGGGCTGGGGTTGTCCATCGTGCAGCGCATCGTGGAGAAGCACGGGGGCAAGCTGAGCGTGGAGAGCGAGCTGGGCCAGGGCACCACCTTCACCGTGCGCCTGCCGCTCGCGGACTGAGCCACCTTCCGCTCAGTTCCCCTCCTCATCATCCAGCTCGCGGGTGAACTCCTCGTTCGTCAGGAGCCCCTTGCGGGCCATGATGCGCATGAGGGCCCAGAACTTGCGTTCCAGCTCCTCGACCCGGTCCACGGGCTCGGCGGGGGCCGACTCGCCGAAGAGCGAGTCCAGGTCGGCGCTGACGTCACCGCTCGAAGGCCTGGCACTGGCTCTGCTCTGTCCGCGCTTGCTCCGCCGCTGCTGCTCGCGCTCCTGGATGAGCTGCTCGAGCGAGACGCGGCGCGTCGTCTCCCCGGGGGGCAGCTCCTCGCCGACGATGATCTCCTCGACATCCTCCTCCTGGGCGTCGGGGAGGGACTCCGGGGCCCGGGTGGGGATGGGGGCCGGGGTCGTGGCGGGGGGAGGCCGGTGGTAGTAGCGCTGGATGGCGGAGCGCACGGCGGACAGCGGCGCCACGCGGGGGCTCACCTTCAGGCCGGTGGTGAACTCCATCTCCTGGAGGCCGGCGGTGTCGAGCGGGTCGGCCATGGCCACCACCAGCAGCCGGCGCCCGCCCACGTTCTCCAGGGCCACGGGGAACAGGTCGTGCTGCTCGCAGAATCGCGAGCGCAGCAGGTGGATGGCGCTCCAGTCCGGGGGCCGGGTGCCCAGGTCGATGACGGGCACACCCAGGGCCTCGCTCAAGGCGTGGGCCAGGGTCTTCTCGGTGATGGCGCCCAGGCACACGAGTGCCGCCCCCAGCCGCTGCCGGGTCCGTTGTTGCGCCTGGAGCGCCACTTCCAATTGGGCCGCGGTGATCGCCCCCCTCTCCAGGAGCAGCTCGCCGATCCGCTTTCGGGCCATGATCCGCGGCCCTTAGCCCCAGCCCCCGGGTCCGTCAAGCAGGCGACGCAGCGCGAAACGAGCCGTCCGTCCGCCACCAGACCAGCCATCCAGCCGATGTCCGATCGCAAAATTCCCGTGGGATTTCAGCAACTAAGAGCACGGAGCGTGCCTTGACACTCCAGGACCGCCGTTCCTAAAGTCCGGCTCCAATTCTGCCATTCCCGGTAAGGGACCCGTGTGGGTATCCGTACGGGAACCAACCGGCTGGCAAGGCCCGCCATGTCGGGCACGCCCCTCTCTGGAGGCCATAAGCGATGAACCTGGGGTTTCTGACGAATCTGACCATCCTCGCGAACGCCGGCGGTCACGGCGCCCAGCGCTCGTTTTTCGAGGAGGTCGCCATGCGCTGGGAGGCGGGTCAGTGGGGTATGTACCCCATCGCCGTCTGCCTGGTGTTCGCGCTGGCCATCATGATCGAGCGCGGCATCATGTTGTTCGGCAAGGCCTCCATCAACAAGGACGCCTTCCTGCGCGGACTCAAGAAGCACATCTACGCCGGTGACCTGGACAAGGCCATCAACTACGTGGCCGGCCAGAAGCAGACGCCGCTCACCCAGGTCATCAAGGCCGGCCTGATGAACGTTCCCAAGGGCGAGGAGGAGGTCCAGGCCGCCCTCGACGAGGCCAGCCTGCGCGAGACCCCGAAGATCGAGGCCCGCACCGGTTACCTCGCCATGCTCGGCAACGCGGCGATGCTCGCGGGGCTTCTCGGGACGGTGTCCGGTCTGATCTCCTGCTTCGAGGCCGTGGCCAACGTGAACCCGGCCGACAAGGCGACCATTCTCGCCAACGGTATTTCCGAAGCCATGAACTGCACCGGCTTCGGTCTGCTCACGGCCATCCCCGCCGTCGTGGCCTTCTCCATCCTGTCGGGCCGCGCCACCGCCATCGTCAACGACATCAACGAGACCAGCGTGGCCGTGCTGAACCTGATCGTGAACAACCGCGACAAGTTCAAGAACGCCACCGTCTCCGCTTCCGCCCGGGACTCTGAAGAGTAATCCCAGGAGTAGAAGTTCACTCCTGCGGGGAACCTGGAATCCGGGCGCGTTGTCGGTGGGTGTGACGCGCGCCCTTCATCGTTGAACGTCGTAGCGTGGGCGGAAGGAGAGTGCCATGGCCGGTGGAATGGATCTCGGGGGAGGTAAAGGCAAGAAGTCACTCGACGTTGCCATCAACCTCACCCCCTTCATCGACCTGATGGCGGTGACCATCAGCTTCCTCATCATGACGGCCGTGTGGACGCAGATCGGCCGGCTCCAGGTGGCGCAGGCCGGAGGCCCCGCCACCGAGGAAGAGCAGAAGCAGGAAGAGCAGACCAAGACGGTCCAGCTCACGCTGTTCGTCACGCCCACCGAGCTGCGGCTCGCGGCGGACCAGAGCGAGTTCCCGGCCATCGAGGCCAAGCGTGGCGCCAACGGCAAGCTGGACCTGGCGCCGCTGATCGCCCGCTTCAAGGAGCTCAAGGCGCAGTTCCCGGATCAGTCGGCCATCACGCTGCAGACCGAGGACAAGGTCCGTTACGAGGACCTGGTGCGCATCATCGACCAATGCATCGGCGCCGGCCTGCCTCAGGTCTCGGTGTCCGCCATCATGGGTTAGGGAAGGCATCCACCATGGCCATCAAGGTTCCCGGCAAGCGCTACGGCAAGCGGCTGCAACACTCCAAGGTGTTCGGCCACGGTGCCCACCACGGCAAGCACGGCGGCAACGCGGACGTGCTGATTACCCCGCTGGTCGACATGTTCGTGATCATCGTGCTCTTCCTCATCGCCAACTTCTCGGCGACGGGCGAGGTGCTGATGATGACCAAGGACATCCAGCTGCCCGAGGCGGTCAACGTCAAGGAAGTGGAGATGCACCCGGTGGTGATGGTGTCCGGAGATCAGGTCTCCATCTCCGGCAACGTCGTGGGCCAGGTGCAGGACCTGGTCAAGGAGGAGTACCTCAACATTCCCGCGCTCGAGGAGAAGCTGCGGGACATGAAGAAGCAGTTCGAGGACCTCCACGCCATGGCCGAGGGCAACACCAACGCCTTCAAGGGTGACGTGAACATCCAGGCCCACAAGGACGTGGAGTTCTCCATCATCAAGCGGGTGATGTTCAGCTGCGCCAGCGCGGGCTACAACAACATCAACTTCGCCACCCTGCAGAAGGGCGAGGCCGGCGCCGAGCCGCCCACGGCCGCCGCCACCCCGTAAACCCTCCGGGCCCTCGAGCCCGAAGTGACCGCGCCCCGCGCTCCGGACTTGTCCGGGCCGGGGCGTTGGTGTTTCCAGGGGATATGCCCATGTACCCGCGCGCCGCGCTCTTCGACCTGGATGGCACCCTGCTGGACTCGCTGCACGACATCGGCGCGGCGATGAACCACGCGCTCACCACCCATGGCCTGCCCGTCCACCCGCTGGCCGACTACCGCCGCTTCGTGGGCGAGGGCGTCCGGGTGCTGGTGGCCCGCGCCGTCCCCCCGGGCCGCGAGGAGCTCCACGAGGCGGTGATGGCCTCCTATAAGGCCTTCTACGACGAGCACTTCCTGGACCACACCCGGCCCTACCCCGGGGTGCGCGAAGTGCTCGCCCGGTTGCAGGGCGAGGGCGTGAAGTTGGCGGTGTTGAGTAACAAGCCCGACGCGGCCACCCGCCGGTTGGTGGAGGCCCTGCTGCCGGACGTGCGCTTTGGCGCCGTCTACGGCGAGCGGAGCGGGGTGCCTCGGAAGCCGGACCCCACGGCGGCGCTCGGGATTGCCGCCGAGCTGGGCGTGGCGCCCGGAGACTGCGCCTTCATTGGCGACACGGCGGTGGACATGGACACCGCGCGCGCCGCCGGCATGTACGGCGTGGGTGTCACCTGGGGCTTCCGGAGCGTGGAGGAGCTCCAGGCCCATGGGGCCCGGGCGCTCGCCCACTCGTCGGACGAGCTGCTCCAGGCCCTCGCGAGCGCGCCCCGCGCCGCTACACGACCTTGACGCGGCGGGGGAAGCCACTGGACAGCTCGGCTCGCTGCTTCTCCTCGGCGCGGCCGTGCGCCGTGGCCGCGGCGATGAAGTGGCACACCCAGCCGAGCAATCCACCGGTGCCCAGCCAGAAGCCCGGCGTGATGATGAGCCAGAAGAGACCCCGGAAGATGTCCCCGTTGTAGAGCTGACCCAGTCCGGGGATGAAGAACGACAGCACGGCGGCGATACCAGGGCGGGACATGTAGCGCGTTGCCTCCTTGTCCTTCTCTACGGAGACCGCCCCGGTCCATTGCATCCCCCCTCGCGCCTCCCTTGCACCTCCAATGACAGGTAGTGAAATCGGAAGTGAAATCCGCCCGCTCATGTGTCGGGTAGGCAAGGGAGCGGGCAGGGGGACCGTTTTCCCCACGTGCCGGGCGGGGTAGCATGATGCGTCAACACCGCTGGTGAGCCAGCGAGTGTACGGGGGGAACCGCCATTCAGCCGCATCCACAGCGCCTCGACCGCTCATCGCCCTTCGGCATGCGGGGTATCACGGAGATGCTCACGCTGGGGAGCGTGTACCTCGCCGCCTGCTGGTTGGGACTGACGCAGGCCACCATCGCCAACGCGGCGAGCCCGGTGTGGCCCGCCACTGGCGTATCGCTCGCGGGCCTGCTCCTCCTGGGGGTGTCCCGTTGGCCGGCCGTCTTCGTGGGCTCTCTCCTCTCCATCCTGTGGTTCGGCTCCGGGGCTCCTCTCGCGGCGACGCTGGCCATGGCCGTGGGCAACACGTTGGAGGCGGTGCTGGGCACGCTGCTGCTCAGGCGCCTGGGTTTCTCTCCCTCGCTCTCGCGGACGCAGGACGTGCTGGCGTTCACCGCCACGGTGGTCTCGTGCCCGCTGGTCAGCGCGCTGATGGGGGCGCTGAGCCTGGGGTTGACGGGTGGAGTGCCCTGGGAGGGCTTCTTCCTCACCGCGTGGGTGTGGTGGCTGGGCAACGTCATGGGCGCCCTCGTGGTGGCGCCGGTGCTGCTGCTGCTCTCCCGTCCGCGCCCGGAGCCGCGCCGGCGCGAGGCGCTGTTGCTGGCGGGGTTCACCCTGGTGGTGGCCTTGTGGTCCTTCAGCGGCTCTCATCGGGGCACCCCGCTGGCCTATGCCCAGGTGTTCCTCTTCTTCCCCCTGGGGGTGTGGGCGGCGCTCCGCTTCGGCTCTCAGGGGGCGGCGCTCTCCACGCTCTTCATCGCGGCGACGTCCATCTGGGGCACCCTCCTCGGCCATGGCGCGTTCTCGCGCGCGGACGGCCGGACGGTGGACCTGCTGGAGCTGCAGTTCTTCCTGGCCATCATCGCCTTCACCGGGCTGCTGCTGGCGGCGTCCCGGGCCGAGCGCAGGAGCGCCAGGGCCCAGCTGGAACTCCTGGCCACCGCCGTGCGCAGCGTGCAGGAGGGCGTGCTCATCTGCGAGCTGCGTCCGGGCGAGGAGCTCCAGCTGGTGTACGCCAACGAGTCCTTCCGCGCCATGGTGGGCTGCTCCCACCAGGAGCTGGCGGGCCGCGAGCCCCGGGAGCTGTGTGGAACCGGTGTGGAGCCGGAGGTGCAGCAGCGGCTGGAGGAGGCACTGCGCGTGCGCGACTTCTTCCGCGGCGAGGTGGTGCTGGCGCACAAGGACGGCTCGCGGGTGTTCAGCGAGGTGCAGCTGTCCCCGGTGCGCAACGCGGAGGGCCAGGTGCTCTACTTCGTGGCCACCTACCGCGACATGACGACGCAGAAGCAGCTCCAGGCGAAGCTGGTGTCCGCCGAGCGCATCGCCGCCGTGGGCACCCTGGCCGCCGGCGTGGGTCATGAGATCAACAATCCGCTCGCCTACCTGATGCTGAACCTGGAGGGAGTGGCGCAGAGTCTGGCCCGGGGGGCAGAGGGGGTCGACGAGGCGCGAGCCAGCCTGGAGAGTGCCCGCGAGGGCGCCGAGCGCATCCGCGTCATCGTGCGCGATTTGAAGGTGTTCAGCCGGCAACAGGGGGAGGAGCGGGCGATGCTGGACGTCAACGAGGTGGTGGTGCCGGCGCTGCGCATGGCGGCCCACGCGGTGCGGCCCCGGGCCCGGCTGGTGGAGGACTTCGGTCAGCCTCCCAAGGTGCTGGGCAGCGAGGCGCGGCTCGGGCAGGTGATGCTCAACCTGCTCGTCAACGCGCTGCAGGCCATCCCCGAGGGGAACCCGGACCACCACGAGGTGCGCGTACGCACCGGCCGCGACGACACGGGCCGCGCCCTGGTGGAGGTGTCCGACACCGGCTGCGGCATGGCTCCGCCCGTGCTGGCACGCATCTTCGACCCGTTCTTCACCACCAAACCCTGGGGGGAGGGTACCGGATTGGGACTCGCCATTTGTCAGCAGATCATCCAGGCCCACGGCGGCGAGCTGCGCGTGAGCAGCGAGGAGGGCAAGGGCTCACGCTTCACCGTGCTGCTGCCCTCCGCCGAGAGCCGGCCCGCGAAGACGCCCCTGCCCGCGGCGCCCACGCCCGTGTCCGCGCTCCCGCCGCGCCGGCGCATCCTCATCATCGACGACGAGCCGCGCCTGGCCCAGTCCATGCGCATGCTCATCGAGCCCTCGCATGACGTGTTCGTCACCACGCGCGGCGCCGAGGCCCTCGCGTGGGTGAACGAGGGCCAGCGTTTCGACCTGGTGCTGTGTGATTTGCAGATGCCGGGGACGACGGGCATGGACGTCTACTCACACCTGTGCGCGCACGTGCCGGAGCTGGCCGAGCGGCTCGTCTTCATCTCTGGCGGGGCCTACACCCAGGCCACGCGCGACTTCGTGCGCTCGGTGCGCAACCGGATATTGGAGAAGCCGGTGCGGCCCGACGAGCTGCTGGCCACCATCGACGAGGCGCTGGCCACCACCTCGGCGGCCTGAGGCTGGCTCAAGAGGTCCGGCTCAAACGCGCAGCCACTTGCGGGCGGTGGGCCCGAAGAAGCGCATCACGCCGGACACCAGGAAGAAGCGCACCGAGCGGCCCAGCACCGCCGCCAGGAAGAAGCGGTCCAGCGGCACGCCCACCATGCCGCTGCCGATGGCCACCACCTTGAAGGGGGTGGGCAGGATGGAGCACAGCAGCGCGAGCGCCCAGAAGTTCTGCCCCAGCAGCTCCCCCAGCGTCGCGTCGATGCCGAAGCGCTGGATGCGCATGTTCATGTCGATTTCCAGGAAGCTGATGGCGCCCTGGCGGAGCAGGTCCCCGAGATAGTACCCGATGAAGCCGCCGAAGAGGCTGGCCACCGTGCCCATCAGCGCGTAGCGCAGCCACTTCTGGGGCTGGGCGAGCACCATGGGCACCAGCAGCGCGAAGGGCGGGATGGGGAACACCGAGCCATCCACCACGGACACCAGCAGCATGGCGGCCACGGCGTGCTTCGTGGAGGACAGCGCCTCCACGCGCAGGTAGAGACGGCGGTACCAGGACAGCTTCTCGGGAGGGGCGGCCACGGTGGGGGTCGAATCGGACATCGCGGCCGCGCACCCTAGCGGAATGGGGCGACTTTACCAGCCTTCCGTCCCAGGGCTGACGCCTGCCTGGCGGCTGGGGATGCACCGCGTTCTCCCGGACGCTATGACCAGGATACGGTGTCTCTGCCATGACCACGGCCCTCGAACGCCTCGCGCTCACCACCCATGCGGTGAAGGTCTTCCCGCTCCCCTCGGCGGTCCTCTTTCCGCACGCGGCCCTGCCTCTCCACATCTTCGAGCCCCGCTACCGCGCCCTGGTGCGCGATGCGCTCGCCGGGGACAAGGTGATGGCGCTCGCCCAGCTGCAGCCCGGCTGGGAAGGCCAGTACGGCGAGCGGCCTCCCATGCAGCCCATGATGTGTGCCGGGCTCATCATCTGGCACGAGGAGCTGCAGGACGGGCGCTACAACATCCTCCTGCAGGGCGTCAGCCGCGCCCGCCTGCTCGAGGAGCTGCCAGCGGGGGAGCAGCTGTACCGGCAGGTCCGGGTGCAACTGCTGCCGGATGGTGAATACCAGGGGCCCGAGGAGGAGAGGCTCCGCCAGGCCGTCTTCGAGCTGGCCGGGCGGGTCCCCCACTCGTTCGCGGAGAACCTGCTGCCGGTGGTGGCCCGCTCGCAGGGAGGCGCCCTGGCGGACGTGGTGGCCGCCGCCGTCGTCCCGGAGCCGGAGCGGCGCCAGGAGCTGCTGTGCGAGCTGGATGTGCGCACCCGGCTGGTGGCGGTGCTGGATGACGTGGGCGAGCTCATCGCCCGCCTCAGCCCGGTGAAGCCGGTGGGGCCGCTGAACTGAGTCCTTGCGTGCCGCCCCTCGGGGGCGTCTGCTAGCGCTCCACCAACTCGTCAGGGAGGAGCACGTTCCATGCGGCTCGTGAAGATGGGGCTCGCCAGCGTCAACACCACCGTGGGTGCCTTCGGGCGCAACGTGGACAAGGCGCTCGACCTGGCGCGCCGGATGGCCGCCGAGGACGTCACCGTGGGCGTCTTCCAGGAGCAGCTCATCGGCGGCTACCCGCCCGAGGACCTGGTCCAGTGGCAGGGCTTCGTCGACAACCAGTGGCCGCAGCTCGAGCGCTTCGCCCGCGAGACGGGCGCGCTGTCCACCGTGTTCCTCCTGGGTGTCGCCATCAACCACCAGGGCCTGCGCTACAACTGCGCCGCGCTCGTGGCCGGCGGGAAGATTCTGGGCCTGGTGCCCAAGGAGAAGCTGCCCACCTACAACATCTTCTACGAGGGGCGCACCTTCTCCCGCGGCTACCCCGGCATGCGCGAGGAGTTCCGAGGCGTCCCCTTCGGTGACTTCCTCTTCCGCTTCGACTTCGGGCTGATTGCCCCCGAGGTCTGCGAGGACATCTGGAGCCCCGAGGCGCCCATGCGCCGGCGCACCTACTCGGGCGCCGAGCTGGTGGTGAACGTGTCCGCCTCGCCCTTCCGCGTGGGGCACGGGGACACCCGGCGTGAGCTGCTCGCCACCCGCGCGTCGGACCACCAGTGCACCGTCGCCTACTCCAACGCGCTGGGCAGCAACGACGGCATCATTTTCGACGGCGGTGGCTTCATCAACCAGAACGGCAAGCCCGTGCTCGAGGCGCCGCGCTTCCAGGAGGGTTTCGCCTCGGCCGTGGTGGACCTGGACCGCACGCTGCGCCTGCGCGCGGAGAACACCACCTGGCGCAGTGACCGGGAGGCGTGGCTGCGCGAGGGCGGCAAGCTGGTGCCCACCCTCGACTGCACCCCGGCCTTCACCAGCCGGCGTGACAAGCTGCGCTACCCGGTGCCCTCGCACCGCAGCTTCTTCCTCCCCGCTCCGGACACGCGCCGCTCGCCCCGCGAGGCCCTGTGCGAGGACATCCTCGACGCGCTCGCCCTGGGCATTGGCGACTACTTCGAGAAGACGCGCGCCTTCAAGGTCATCGGCATCGCGCTCTCGGGCGGACGTGACTCGCTGCTCACCCTGCTCATCGCCCACCGCTACGCGAAGCGCGTGCGGCCGGACGATCCCGGCAGCCTGCTGCGTGCCTTCTACATGCCCAGCCGCTACTCCAGCGACGCCACCCGCGAGGCCGCGGAGACGATCGCCCGGGAGCTGGGGGTGCCCTTCCTGGTGGTCCCCATCGAGGAGGCCTTCGAGCGTGAGCTGAACATCGCGCGCACCATGCTCGCGGGCGGAGAGGTGACGCCCATCACCGAGCAGAACATCCAGGCCCGCCTGCGCGCCCAGCGCATGTGGAACTGGTCCAACTCCAGTGGCGGCCTGTTCCTGCAGACGGGCAACATGAGCGAGCGCGCCGTGGGCTACACCACCACGGGTGGAGACCTGATGGGGGCGCTGGCCGTCATCGCCAACGTGCCGAAGACGGTCGTCATGTACCTGCTGGACTACCTGCTGGAGCAGACGGGCCACGAGGGCATCCGCAAGGTGCTGGCCAGGCCGGCCGGGCCGGAGCTGGCGCACAACCAGGTGGGCGAGGAGGAGCTGATGCCCTTCCCCATCCTCGATGCCTGCTTCTATCTCTTCGCGGGAGAGAAGCTGGTGCCCTCGGAGATGCAGGTGGCGCTGGAGGCCATGTTCCCCGAGGTGGAGGGCGCGCGGCTGCGCGGCTACGTGGAGAAGTTCATCCGGCTCTTCCTCCAGTCCATCTACAAGTGGGTGCAGGCGCCGCTGTCGCTGCACATCGGCAACCTGGACCTGGACCGCGAGCGCGCGCTGCAACTGCCCGTCGTCACCAGCAGCGATTGGACGAAGGGGTAGGTGCTACGGACAACCCACCTCCTGGAATCAGGATGTCAGGGCGACCTTTAAAGTGGGGGGCTCGTGTTGAAGAGCACCGAGGTGAAGGGGGGTTGAAGTGAAGTTCCTGATCGACACCAATGTCCTGATTCCACTCGAACCTACGGCTCCTGGGCAGGTCGAGGAGATGACGGAGCCCGCGTCGAGGCTTCTCCAGGGGATTGAGGAGGCCGGTTACCAACTTTTCGTCCATCCCGATACGCGAGCCGATATCGGGCGGGATCGCGAGGAGGTGCGTCGGTGCCTTCGAGAAGTGTTGTTCAGGAAATACCTGCCGCTTCCTGATCCTCCCCCGATTCCCGAGGAGTGGGCGCAACTCCTGGGCCGAGCTCCTGTAGGGACGAATGACTGGGTCGATCATCGGCTGCTCGCCACTGTTCGTGCCAATGCGGTCAGCGTCCTGGTGACTGAGGATCGGCGCCTCCATCGGAAGGCCGAGCGAGTAGGGCTCCGGCATCGAGTGGCGACCATTGGTGATGCGCTGGCTCTCGTGCAGGGGCTGCGTGACAAATTCGCGCAGCCTCCGCCAGCCGTCGAATTCACCTACGCCCATAACCTTGAGCTCGAGGACCCGTTCTTCAACAGCCTCCGGGGTGACTACGCTCCGTTCGACAGCTGGCTCCGTAGGTGTCAGGAGCAGCATCGGCGATGTTGGGTGGTCCGTGCGGAGGGGCGCCGGTTGGCAGCGCTCTGCCTCATCAAGGACGAGGAGAATGAGCTGGGGCTTGAGGGCAAGCTCCTCAAGCTCTGTACGTTCAAGGTCGCGCCGGAGCACCGAGGGCGGCGTCTCGGGGAGCTACTGCTCAAGAGCGTCTTCGATTATGCCTCCGTGAACAGGCATGACTTCATCTATGTGACGGCTTTCGAGAAGCAGGGAGAGCTCATCAACCTGTTCGAGGACTTCGGCTTCCATGAGCATGGCAGAACGGGTTCGGGGGAACTCGTGCTCATGAAGCGCCTGCATCCGGCTGCTGAGGATGCAGTGCTGTCTCCACTGGCCTTCCATGTCCGGTATGGCCCTCCTTCCATGCGTCTGGCAGAACCGGCCTTTGTCATCCCCATCGAGCCCCGCTTTCACCACCTGCTTTTTCCTGATGCCGATGACCAATTGGGGCTTCAGACGGGTTTGCACCCTTTCGGAAATGGGCTTCGCAAGGCCTATCTCTGCAAGGCGCAGACCCGGCAGATCGTACCGGGTGCTCCGTTGCTCTTCTACCTCAGCCATTCAAAGCGGGCCGTGACCGTTGTTGGGGTGGCGGAAGAGACACTCGTATCCCGAGATGCGGAGGAAATCGCCAGTACCGTGGGCAAGCGGACGGTCTACCCGATGCATCAAATCGAGGAGTTCTGCTCAAGTGGGGAGGTGCTCGCCATCCTCTTCCGGCAGGCCATGAGAGTCGGGTCCAAACCGATCACCTTGGCCGAATTGGTTCAGCATGGGGTATTGCGTGCTGCCCCTCAATCCATCGTTACTGTCCAACACGGAGGGAGCGAATGGCTCCGTCAACGGCTCGGGCTGTAGTCCTCCTGCCCATCCAGCCCCGATATGCCGAGCCCATCCTCGGGGGACTCAAGCGTGTTGAGTTCCGTAAGCGGGTTTTCCGGCGCGATGTGTCCCATGTCGTCGTCTATTCATCGAGTCCCGTGAAGCAGGTGGTTGGCTTCTTCGAGATACGCGGCATCGATGAGGATTCGCCGGAGCATCTCTGGAGGCGATATTCACGAGAGGGTTGGATCGAGAAAGAGGACTATGACCGCTACTATTCACGTACAGCGCGTGGGGTGGCGATTCAGGTCGGCAAGGTCCATGTGTTCCAAAGACCTTTTCCGCTGGATGAGCTCCAGGCGGATTTGCGCCCACCTCAAAGCTACGCCTATCTCAGCCAACGGATATTCGCCCGACTCCAGAGTCGAAGGTTGAGGGCTGCAAGCAGCACGGCGAAGTGAAGCCAGGGGCTTCGCCACCGGTTCCGTGGCGCGCGAGACTCCTCGTGCTTTGGATGTTGCGCGTGAGTTCGGGTGGAGCAGTGATGGTGGCCCATGCCTTGCCTTGTGGAGCCGTGCGTGCGTGCCGCACGAGTTCCCAAGGAGGCTTCATGCTCAGCGCTCTGAACACGAAGGACGACGTTCTCTCTGTTGGTCTCGGAATTGGCCTGCGGGTGGGCTTCCAGATGATGGGCTGCCTCTGCCTGCTGCTGGACCTGCTCTACCCGTGAGCCGCGAGGCCACCCCCTAATCTGCTCACGCTCTCTGTCCCCGCCATCCCCGGCTCGCCCGGTTGGATGCTTCCCGGTCGAGGTCCCGGCTCACTCCCGGCGGTGGATCCAAGCCTTGCCTCGAATCTTCCCGGTACCGAAGTTCCTGTCAGCCACCCGACGGACGGAGGTTCGGATGAAACTGAAGATTCTGGCTGGGCTCGTGACGGCGCTTCTCTACGGCAACGCTGCCATGGCACAGGACGTGAGTGACACCGACACCAGCAACGACCAGGGACAGACGTCCCCGGACAACATCGGCGGTTCGGGCCTGGATGATCCCAACCAGGAGGACATCCTCATCCTCGACCAGGAGGATGTGGCTCCGGTGCCCGACACCCCCCAGCAGGATGAAGGCGTGGGCGGCTCCGGACTCGAGGACCAGGACGCCTTCGGCGGCTCGGGCCAGGCCGGTCAGCCCATGACGCCTCCCGCACAGCCCATGCAGCCCAAGGCCGGCATCCCCATGCAGGGCCAGGGCGGTATGACCCTCTTCTGCACCCCCGTGCAGCAGGGCCAGTCCACCGGCGGCAGCGGCACCCCCCTCCCGGGCGACGAGCAGTCCTCGCTGCAGCGGGACTACGACGTCCAGACCGGCCAGGTCGATGACGACATCGTGAAGCAGGAGGAGGCCTTCGGCGGCTCCGGCTACGAGGTGAAGGAGGAGGATCAGGGCCAGAAGCAGGGCGACATGCGTGGTCTGTCCGTGCTCGTCGGCGCCGGCATCGAGGGCTACACCGGTGGTCTCGCTCCGGCAATCAACCCCGGCGCCACCGTGGGCGTGATGGCCGGCCTGCGGCCCAGCAAGGTGCTCGGTATCGAGCTCGGCTACAGCGGCGCGGTGAACAACCTGGACACCGACGTGGGCGGCAGCGGCCCGGACATCGTGCGCAACGGCGCCGTGGCCAACCTCACCGTCGGCCTCACCGCCGCTCCCATCCAGCCCTACCTGCTCGGTGGCTTCGGCATGAACTGGTACAACATCCGCAATGGCCTGGGTGCCGGCTTCGTGGATGACACCAGCTCGCGCGTCCCGGTGGGCGTCGGCCTGCGCACCCACATCGGTGACTTCACCGCCGATGCCCGCGTCAACTACAACATCCTCCTCAGCGAGGACTTCGCCCCGGCCGTGGATGACGCCTTCACCACCGGTAGCTACCAGGGCACCATCAACCTCGGCGGCACGTTCTGAGCGCCTTCCGAGCTGACCGTGTGATGGCGGCCTGACAGTCCAGCGGCGCGGTGCCTCGACGAATGGGCATCGCGCCGCGTTTTTCCTTCCGAGAGGGCAGCGAAGGCGCCACCCCCGCGTTATGGTGGCGGCTTTCACGGGAGATGGTGCATGAGCTTGCAGGTGGATGACGTGAAGGTCGGCACGGGCGCCGAGGCGGTCTCTGGCAAGACGGTGACGGTCCACTACGTGGGGACCCTCACCAATGGCTCGAAGTTCGACAGCAGCCGGGATCGCGGTCAGGGCTTCACCTTCCGGCTCGGCGCGGGCCAGGTCATCCAGGGCTGGGACAAGGGCGTGGCCGGCATGAAGGTCGGCGGCGTGCGCAAGCTCACCATCCCCCCCGACATGGGCTACGGCGCCCGCGGCTTCCCGCCCGTCATCCCGCCCAACTCGACCCTTCTTTTCGAAGTGGAACTGCTGGACGTCCGCTAGGAGGCCACCATGGCCACGTTGGAAGTGGGTAAGGAGAACTTCGAGGCCACGGTGTCCAAGCAGGGCATCGTCATGCTCGACTGGTGGGCGGCGTGGTGCGGTCCCTGCCGCGCCTTCGCTCCCATCTACGAGAAGGCCTCCGAGAAGCACCAGGACATCACCTTCGGGAAGATCGACACGGACGCGCAGCCGGAGCTCTCCGGCATGTTCCAGATCCGCTCCATCCCCACGCTGATGATCTTCCGCGACGGCATCCTGCTCTTCGAGCAGGCCGGAGCCCTGCCCGCGCCCGCCCTCGAGGAGTTGCTCTCCAAGGTGCGCGAGCTGGACATGGACGAGGTGCGCCGGGAGATCGAGAAGCGCAAGCAGGAGAAGGAGCCGCGGGCCTGAGATGGTGCCGAGCGCCGTTTTGTTCGACATGGATGGAGTCCTCATCCGCAGCGAGGAGGCCTGGCTGCGGGTGCTGGAGGACGCGGGACGGCGCTTCCGGGGCAGTCCGGTGACGCGCGAGGAGTTCGCGCCCACCTTCGGGCAGGGCACGGCCGAGGACGTGCGCGTCTTCGGCCTGCGCTGCACCCCCGCCGAGCTGGATGCCTTCTACGTGGAGCACCTGCCGGCCCACGCCAGCGGCGTCTGGATCAACCCGGACGCGCACGAGCTGCTGGAGAACCTGGCCGCCCGCGGTCTGCGCCGGGCGCTGGTGACCAACACCGTGACCCCGCTCGCCCGGGCGCTGCTCGGTGCCGCGCGCCTGCTCGACTTCTTCGAAGTGCTGGCGTGCGCGGACCTCGTGGCCCACGCCAAGCCGGCGCCGGACCTGGTGCTGTACGCGCTCGGCCGGCTGGGTCTGCCCCCCGAGGCGGCGGTGATGGTGGGCGACTCGCGCTTCGATCGCGGCGCCGCCGGGGCCGCGGGCGTGCGCTTCGTGGGACTCGGCCTGGACGGCGATGCCCGCATCGAGCGGCTGGGCGACCTGCTGCCCCTCCTGCCTCTCACGGCCACGTCATAAGGGGCCCGGCGTCTCCTGGAGCGCGTTGAGGTAGTCGACGATGGCGTCCACCTCCGCGTCGCCGAGCATCTGCTCGGTGAACGCGGGCATGGCGCCCACGCCCTCGCGAATCTGTGTGCGCATGGCGAAGCCCGGCAGCGGCTTGTTGGCGATGCCCGGACCCAGGCCTCCCGCTCCTCCCGGGTGGCAGCCGTTGCACTCGCGCATGAAGAGCACCTGTCCCTGCTTCTGGCGCTCGGTGAGGTGCAGGGGCGGACCGAAGGGGACTCCCCGGCGCGCGGGGCCGCAGCCGATGGAGGCCAGGGCCGCCAGGGTGGTGAGCGCGAGCAGACAGCCGGTGGCCTTCATGGGCCCTCCTTCTTCCCCGTGGGAGTGATGCGCCAGAGCACGCCCGTCTCCCGGTAGGGCTTGATGTCCTCGCCGAGCACCGTCATCACCCCGAAATCGACGACGTAGAGCGCGCCGTTGTCCGCGTCGAAGCGCACGGCGATGGGGCGCTCGAGCCCGCCCGTGCCCAGGTGCGAGCCCGGGCCGCCATTGCCCTTGTCCTTGTTGGCCGCGAAGTCCTGGATGACGCCGTTGGTGACGTCCACCCGCACCACCTTGTAGCCCACCGGCGACATCACCTTGCCCGTGTCGGGCGCCTGGTCGCCGAACTGCGCGACGAAGGCCTGCCCCCGGTGACCGAAGGCGCCGCCCCGCGAGAAGTCCACCCCGTTCGAGGACGAGTGCACGCCGAAGAAGGCCACCGGCTGGGGCGGTGGGGCGGGGTGCTTGGCCAGGAGGAACTGGGGCGGGTGCTCCGCGCCGGAGGGCTTGAACCACTCCTGGTTGACGGGGCGCCCTCCCACGAAGTCCGGGAAGCCGTACCAGCGTCCGGGCTCCACCGCCCACAGGTAGTCCCCGGCGCCGAAGATGGGGCGGCTGCCGCGCTCGTCGTGGCCGTTCTCCGTGACGTAGAGCTGGCCCTCCGGAGAGAAGGCGAGGCCGTACGGGTTGCGGAAGCCCCACGCCACCAGTTCCGGCGCGGTGGCACCGGGCGCGAGCCGGAAGACGGCGCCAGAGCAGGGCACCCGGCTGCGGATGACCTGGTCCGGTGTCGTGGCCGTGCCGAAGGGGACGAAAGCTCCCGTGGTGACCGTGTCGTCCGGGTCGGGCGTGCGCGGGTCGGCGCTGGTGAAGTTGAGACCGCGCAGGATGACGTCGCGACAGGGGATGTCGTGGAACTCGGAGGCCCGCGCCATCCAGTTGATGCTCTCCGCGTTCGCGCTGTCCGGTCCCACCACGCCCGCGTTCGTCGCGGTGCCCACGGAGAAGTAGAGCGCTCCGTCCGGCCCTGCCGCTGGCCCATTGGTGTGGTGATCTCCCAGGCTGGGCAGGCCGGAGACGATGGGCGTGAGTGTCCCGTCCGGCGTGATGCGGACGATGCGTCCGCCTCCCTCGGTGCCACCCTCGGCGACGTAGAAGGCGCCCTGGTGGAAGGTCACGCCCGTCCACGGCGGATGTCCACCCGTGGCCACCACCGTGTGGCCGCCGTCGGGATTGATGCGCAACAGGCGCGGCTCGGCGAAGTCCTCGCCGTAGGAGTAGCCCGCCTCGATGACGTAGGGCGTGCCCTGGTCATCGAAGGTGACCCCGGTGGGGTAGGTGAGGCCGGTGGCGATGGGGTCGATGCGGTAGCCCTCGGGCACCGCGATGGCGGCCGGATCGATGCGCCGGGGCGGTTTGAACTCCTTCCGCGTCTTGTCTCCCGCGGTGAGGTGGAAGCAGCCGCCGAGCAGCAGCGCACAGGTCACGAGGGCCGAACGTCGGAGGAGGTCGGAGCGCATGAGCGGCGCTCGACGGTAGGGAACCCCGCCTGGCCCGGACAGCGCATTCCGGCGCCAGGGTCACGTGCGAAACATTGCCGGGGTGCGGCGGGCCCAAGCCCGTGGAGTCAGTTCTCGCAGGGGTGCTCTTGCGGCAAGACACGGGACGCCTCCCGGGCGCGCGGCGTGCCAACTGGTCCAACAGTCGGACCAGTTGCTGCTCGTCGTGGCCGGACCCCCCCTGTCAGGACCTCCCCCTGCTGCCCCAGCCATCCGAAGAAAGTCCGTGCAGGGGTCTGTCCTCAGCTCAAGAGCAGGAGGGTCCTCTCCGGGCACGGTCTCGCCAAAGTTGTCCAACTGTTGGACAAGTTCGCGAAGAGCGCGACCGGGAGGCGGGCTGGACGCGAGAACGTGACTTGCGTCTACGGTGCGGACACTCGTCCGCCTGAAAAGACGTTGTCCCCCTTACGGCGCTCGATGAGCACGGCGAGCCCGAGCAGGCCCAGCGTCCCCAGGGAGATGATGGCCCCGAGCCGCTGGCCGGGCGTGTGGTACGTGAAGGTGACCCGGTGGACACCCGCCGGGACGAGCACCCCGCGCACCAGCACATTGGCCGGAAGGATGGGCGTGGGCTGCCCGTCCAGCGTCGCGCTCCACCCGCTGTACCAGGCGTCGTTGAGCACCAGCGCCGCCGGCGCGCGCGCGTCCACCTCGAGCTCCACGGACTCCGGCGCGTAGTGAAGGAAGCGCACCTGGCCGAGCCTCTCGGCACCGGGAGCAGTCTCGGCGGGCCGTGGCGTTTCGGGTGTGCACTCGAGGATGGCCTGCTGGCCGGGCTGGAAGGAGCGTGAACCGAGCTGCGTGCGCGCGGCGTTCTCGTCCGCCACGCACACGGGCGTGGCCAGGTAGGCGCGCGGCAGCACGCGGGGATTGCCGATGAGCAGTGCCTCCATCCGGGGATCCTCGGCGACGACGACGTCCGGATTGCCGCGCATGCGCGCGAAGTCTCGCGCCTCCAGGGAGATGTAGCGCACGTTGTAGAGGCCGAAGAGGCGTCCCATCCAGGTGGCGAACGAGTCGAACGTGGTGAGCAGCCCTCCGAGCCGCCGGGAGTGCGCGGGCAGATAGCTGTTGCCGCTCTCCAGCTTCCAGAGCGCGGTCGTGTTCGGCGCGAGCGTCGAGACGAGCCCGAGGGCGGTGACATCCAGGAGGCTGAGCCCGGGAGGGAGCCGGCTGGGCAGCGGATTGTTCACCGCGCTGAAGACCCGGGGCCGGACCGTGCCCGCGTCCCGCTCCCGTTGCAGGACGACGTCCACCAGTCCCGAGGGCTGCTCCAGCAGGTCCGTGTAGGTCACCTGGTACGTGCCCTCGTTGGCCAGATAGAGGACGGCGAACTGGAGCGTGAGCAGGGCTCCCGTGCGCAGCGTGAGCCGGTGCTCCTGGAGCAGCATCAGGCCCATCAACCCGAGCGAGCCCGCGGCGAGCAGGGAGGCCTGGAGGAAGTTGCCGTGGATGAGCCCGAGGGTGCGCGCGTCGCCGTTCTTCCAGAGGGCGCCCACCACCCCGTCCGAGAAGACGTGCCACCGCCACTCGCCCAGCGCGAGCAGGCCGCACACCAGCGCGAGCCCGAAGCCGGCCAGGGCGAGACGACGGGCCAGGGCGGGCTCCCGGAGGATGCCCTCCAGTCCGGCCCCGGCACCCAGCGCGCAGGCGAACAGGAAGTAGGGGAGCAGCTTCTCCGGGTAGCGGAAGGAGCTCCAGAAGGGCACCCACCGGTAGAACCAGCCATAGAGCGGCAGGTGCAGCGCCAACGACAGCGCCAGGACGAACAGCGCGAGCCCGGCCACCTTCCACGTCAGCGGGTGGCGCCGCCAGGTCCACAGCCCGCTCGCGAGCAGCAGCAGCGCCGGAAGCCCCAGGTGCACCGAGGGGACCCAGAAGGTGCCCATGCCCGACTGGAACAGCTCATCCGCCAGCGGAGAGGAGGCGGCCCGGGCCAGCTCCGGATCAATGAAGAGCGGCCCGAAGGCCAGCTCGAGCAGCCGCAGGGGATGGAAGGAGAAGAGGGTGGCCTGGGTGAAGGTACCCGCGGTGGGCTGGGCGTCCTTCAGGATGCCGAGCACCGGGAGGATCTGCACCGCGGACAACAGCGCGCCGAGCACGATGAGCAGTCCGGCCCGGGGCGCCATGCGCAGCACGTCCGCGCGGCCCGGGCGCAGCAGCACGAGTCCCAGCAGCATGCCGTTGCACAGGGCGAAGCTCTGCGGGTCGCCCCCGAGGAGCACCAGGCACAGCGGAAGGGCGGTGGCGCAGGCGCGGCCCGCGGAGGGCTGGCGCAGGAAGCGCTCGGCACCCCAGAGGGCCCAGGGGAACGTGGCGGCCGCCATGAGGTAGAGCAGGTTGTTGCTGATGCCCACCATGTAGCCGCACAGCGCGTAGGTGAGCCCCGAGAGCAGCGCGGCGCCTCGTCCCATGCCCCACAGCCGGGCGAACAGGTACGTGCCTCCCAGGGCCGCCACGTAGGACAGCAGGGTGACGAGCTTGAGCGCCGAGCCCAACGGCAGCAGCAGGTAGAGCAGGTTGGCCGGGTGGAAGGCCCCGGAGATGAGCATGCCCGTGTAGGGCTGCCCCATCCCGTCGTACGGGTACCAGCCCGGGAACTGGAACTGGGAGACACGCTCGGCCCAGTACTGCTTCAGCGGGTAGTAGACCCGGAGGATGTCTCGCGCGATGAAGACCTCGTCGGTGAGGCTCGCCCGGTGGAAGTAGAGCAGCGGCAGGACGACGATGGCCGCCACCACCGCGAGACGGATTCTGGCCTGCTGGGAGAGGGGCATGTGCTCGGGGCCGCACCTTACACTCCCCTTCGCCAGCGGGCTGGTATCGTCCGGCCCCCCATGTCACGCGACACCCGGGCCACAGCCCTCGCCTTCTCCGCTCTCGGGCTCCTGCTCGTCCTCCACACGCTGCCCTTCTTCCCGATGCGCGTGGATGATGCCTTCATCCTGCTGCGCTACGCGGAGAACCTCGCGGCGGGCCACGGCCCCGTCTTCAACGTGGGCGAGCGCGTGGAGGGTTTCACCAGCCCCGCCATGGTGGTGCTCGAGGCGGCCCTGCTTCGCCTGGGCGTGGAGCCGCTCCTGGCGGTGAAGGTGCTCGGGGTCGTGTGCGGGCTCGTGCTGGTGGGGGTCAGCATGGCGCTGGCCCGGGAGCTGAGCGGCTCGCGGGCGGCCGGGGTGCTCGCGGGGCTGCTGGTGGCGCTGCACACGGGCGTCGCGGTGGCGTGCGTCAATGGACTCGAGACCGCTCCCTTCGCCGCCTTCGTCGCGCTCGGGCTGTTCTTCCACGTGCGGGCCCGTTCGCCCCGTGACGAGGGGCTGGCCGGTCTGGCGCTCGCCCTGGCCATCCTCTTCCGTCCCGAGGGAGGACTGCCGCTCGCGTTCATCGGCGTGAGCGCGCTGTGGCGCTGGCGCCGTGAGCCCGACCGCTGGCGCCGCTGGGTGGCCCTCGCCCTGCCCACCCTGGTGCTCGTGGTGCCCGCCGCCGCCTACAAGGCCGCCTGGTTCGGCTCGCTCACCCCCAACACGTTGCTGGCCAAGGTGCCGCGTGACCCGACGGGCCGCCTCGCCTCCGGCCTGGACTACCTCGCGGACTACGGCCTGGCGCATTACGGGTACCTCGCGCTGCTCGGCTCGTGGGTGCTCGCCTTCAAGGGGGACCCGCGCTTCCGGTTGCTCGCCCTGCTCTTCACCGTGTGGGCCGCGTACATCGCCTCCGTGGGCGGGGACTGGATTCCCCACTTCCGCTTCCTCGTCCCGCTGGTGCCCATCGCCGCCGTGGCGACCGCCACCGCCCTCGTGCTGCTCTGGCGGTTGCTCGGCGAGCGGATGCGTGAGGGCTCGCGGACTCCGGCCCGGGTGGGTCTCGTGCTGCTCGTGGCCGCGGCCCTGCTGCCTCCCGCGGTGCTCCAGGGGCGGGAGGTGTTCACGCAGGTGCGGATCGACACCGGCGCCTCGGTCCTGGCGCGCGAGCCGCTCGGCACCTGGCTCTCGTCCGTGGGCGGGCCGGGCGCCTCGGTGGCGATGCTCGATGTGGGGGCCGTGGCCTATGGCAACGCGCTGCGTGTCATCGACACGGGGGGCCTGACGGATGCGCGGATCGCCCGGGTGATCAACGCCAGCCGGGGGACCTACCAGGGCCACCTCTTCTTCCCGGACACCGCCGGCTCCCGGGAGATCGCCCGGGTGGTGCTCGGCGACAAGCCCTCGTTCGTGGTGCTGCGCCTCAATGGCGAGCTGCCCTGGATTCTCGAGGAGCGGCTGCGGGGCGAGGACGGCGGGCCCCTGCCCCTGCGCGCGGCCTACCAGCAGGACCGGGCTCTCTTCGAGGCCCCGAACTTCGCCGACGAGTACGAGTTCCTCTGCGGCCAGCCCTCGGACCCCAGCACCGAGGGGTGGATCTGGCACTACAACGTCTTCGTCCGGAAGGGACTCCCGCTCGCCCGGCGTCCCCGCCCCGATGCCCAGGGCGCCACGCGCTGCTTCTGAGTGCTCCGTGCCGTGCCGGGATGAGGGGACCCTGACTTGACTTGAGCGGTCACCGGTTGAAAGGATACCGTTGGAGTCGAGTGGGGCGGCGTTGCCCGGAGAGGCAGGACGGAGATGGGGAAGGGGAAGAAGCCAGCGACCTATGAGGACATCGAGGCGCTGCCGGTGGGGTGGGTGGGGGAGATCATCGAGGATGAGCTGGTGGCCTCGCCGAGGCCGGCGATGGGACATGGCCGGGTCACATCGGTGCTCGGTGTGGAATTGGGTGGCCCCTTCGATCTGGGGCGGGGCGGGCCCGGTGGGTGGTGGATCTTCTTCGAACCAGAGATCCACTTTGGCCGGAATGTGCTGGTGCCGGACCTGGCGGGCTGGCGCCGTGAGCGCTTGCCGAAGCCGCCTGCTCGCAATGAGCCCTTCATGAAGGTGGCGCCGGATTGGTTGTGCGAGGTGCTCTCTCCGTCCACCGAGTCCATGGATCGCGCGCGCAAGCTGCCGCTCTACCACCGCGAGGGGGTGAGCCACGTGTGGCTGGTGGATCCGCTCGCCCGCACCCTGGAGGTGCTCCGCCGCGAGGCCAGGGGCTGGCTGCTCGTGGCGACGCACACGGGGGATGAGCGGGTACGTGCCGAGCCCTTCGAGGCGGTGGAGTTCGGGTTGGAGCTGCTCTGGCTCCCCGAGGGACCGGCCGGGCGGTGAACAGTCGAAGCCTCCCCGCGTTCCATGCGGGTGCCGTTCTGGGGCAGGCTTGTGTCCATGGCGTTGGAACGGGTCCGGTCCTGGTGGCGCGGCGAGACGGCACAGCCCCTGCGTCCCGTGGTGGAGTGGCTGGGCCGCTACCCGCTGCTGGTGGCGCTCCAGTTGCTGCCCGTCTGCATCGTCTGGGGCGGGTTCGAGTCGATGGGGCTGCCGCGCCTCTTCCTCCATGACGTGCCCCGGGTGACGTTCGTCGCGGGCTTCATGGCGGCGATGTTGTTGGGGCAGTTGTGCTTCGTCGGCTTCCTGCTGGACGCGGACGAGCAGTGGGCCCTGGCGCCCCGGCGGGGCAAGCCGGGGGGAGTTCCGCCCTCCGTCCGCTGGTACTTCTTCCGCACGGGCACCTATCCCGCCTGGCTGGTGGTGCTCAGCATCCCGTGCCTCATCGACCGGCAATTCGCCTTCCTCTTCGGCGTCCTGTCCGCCCTGGGCGTCACGTTGCTGCTCACGCGCGGCGCCGAGTGGTTGCAGCGCTGGTGTGAGTCGGACCGGCAGCGCCATGCGTGGCTGCGGTGGATAGAGGCGACGTTCTTCCGCAGGCGCTCGACGCTCATCGTGGTGCTGCACGTGCTCCAGGCAGGGCTGCTCGCCGTCTTCCTGCTGGGCTACCTGCTGGTGGCCGCGCACGTGGCCTTCACGGGCAACCACGGGTGGGTGTCACCGGCCGTGGTCATCTGCGTGGCGATCGGCCTGGTCGGTGCCCTCTACGGCGCCGTCCGCTTCTTCTTCCCCGAGCGGCACATGGGCGCGTTGCTCGTCTCGGGCGTCCTGGTGGTGTTCGCCGGGAGGGGTTGCGCGGACGTCTCCTCCTACGACGAGCTGTCCCTGCCCCAGCCGCCCGCGTACGCGGGAACGAGCCTCGCGTCTCCCCGCGACGCGGGGCTGTTGGGCGACGAGGCGGTGCTGGACGCGTGGCTGGCGCGCATGCGGGCGGAGCCCCCTCCCGGCGCGGTGTGGCCCGCCCAGGGCGAGGTGCAGCTCGCCTCGGGGCAGGCGGTGCCTCGTTGTGAGCCGGGGCCGAGGCCTCGGCTGGCCCTGGTGTCGACGAGCGGAGGCGGCATCCGCGCCGCGGCGTGGACGGCGCACGTGCTCTCCAGGCTGCAGGGGCCGGAGGGCGTGCCGGGCTTCCACCGTTACGTGCGCCTCGTCACCGGAGCCTCGGGTGGCATGGTGGGGGCGGGCACCTGGGTGGCGGGCCTCTATCCCGGAGGCATGGCGGACCCGAGCGTGCTGCCCACGATGATGCAGAAGGACAGCCTGTCGTCGGCGGCCATCGCGCTGATGCTGCCCTTCGGCGAGGGCCGCGGCCGGGCGCTGGAGAGCGCCTGGGGGCGGCACACGGACGGCCTGCTGAGCCGCACCTTCGGAGACCTGCGCCAGGGCGAGGCGGAGGGCTGGCTGCCCTCGCTGGTGTACTCGCCGATGCTGGTGGAGGACGGGCGGCGGTTGCTGGTGAGCAACCTGGATCTGTCGGCGCTGACGTCCTCGGAGGCGAGCTCGCTGGTGGTGGAGCGCAACGGCGACGAGCCCCGCGAGAAGGCGCTGTCCCGGCTGTCCCTCTCGGGGGTGCAGCTCTTCCAGCTCTTCCCCCTCAAGCAGCGGGCCTTCCCGGTGGCGGCCGCGGCGCGGATGAGCGCGTCCTTCCCCTACGTCAGCCCGGCGAGCGCGCTGCCCACCTCGCCGCGCGTGCGCGTGGTGGACGCGGGCTACTACGACAACTACGGGGTGGACCTGGCGGTGCAGTGGCTGCACGCCCATCGCGAGTGGGTGCGCGAGTGCACCTCGGGGGTGGTGCTCATCCAGATTCGCGATCACCTCGGCAACGGCCGGCGCACGAAGCTGCAGGTTGCCCCCGAGGACGGGCTGCTGGGTGGGCTGACGTCACCCCTGGAGGCGGTGCTGCGGGCGCGGGAGTCCAGCATGTCCTTCCGCAACGACGCGCTGCTGAGCCTGGTGCAGGACGAGCTCAACGTGAGCGAGCCGTGCTTCTTCACCACCGCCATCTTCGAGCTCGGCGAGACGGCCCCGTTGAGCTGGGCCCTGACGGATCACGACGTGACGAGGCTGGAGCACGCGGCGGCCAGCCCCGCGCTGCGCGAGCGGGTCTCCGCGGTGCGCGAGTGGCTCACCGCGGGCCCGGAAACACAGCAACGGGCCCGCGAACACGGGCTGTGTCCTGGCGGCCGCGAGCTGTGAGCGCCCCTCAGACGCCGGGGATGACGGGGCGCAGCGCCGCGGCGAACTCCTCCTCGCCCTCGTAGACGGGGTGCCGCACCCACGTGCGCGCCTCCACTCCGCCGCGCAGCAGCTGCGCGCCCGTCTCGTGCTCCAGCGTCCACTCCGGCACGTCTCCCACCAGGTACTCCACGCCCCACGGCGAGGCGCACTCCTCCCAGTCCTCCTGGGGAAGGTTGCCCCACGGGTAGCGCCGCCCGTCCGTTCCTCGTGCCGCCATCTCCCACTCGTCCGCACTTGGGAGGCGGATGTGCGCATTCTCGATCTTCGAGAGCTCCTCGCACAGCCGCTCGGCCTCCTTGAAGGAGCCGAGCCACACCTGCTCGTGGTCAAGCTCGACACGGGTGGGTTGTGGGTTACCCACCCACTTGGCCAGACGTCGGTCCACGGGGATTTGAGCCACGAAGAAGCCGGGGGACGTCACCCGGCGCACGGGGTTGGCGCCCAGCAGGTGCTCCACGGGGGCAATCCACCGCAGCGGCAGCCCCGAGCGCTCCAGGTAGAAGCGGCCGTCCTGCTGCACCACGCCGGGCGGCAGCTGCCGGGGCATCTTGCCCATGCTCAGGGCGGTGGTGAGCGAGTACAGCAGCATGGAAGCCGGGTCCGACACCTCCAGCTCCCCGGCCAGCAGCTTCCACAGCGGCTTGAGAGGGTCCCTCCCCGGCACGCTGTCCCCTGGGTGACGGCGCTCCTGGAGGTATCGGATGACCCCCTGCCAGAGCGCCTCGAGGAAACGGCGCTCGCGCGGCTCGTCCACCTCCTGCAACAGGGTGGGCAGATCCGAGGACTGGAGGGCGGGCAGCACGTCACGGGCCCGCAACCGGGCGGTCGCCAGCACCGCCGTCATGCGCACTTCCAGGTCGGAATCCTTCAGGGCGGCGCGCAGCACCTCGTCGAACCGGGGGTTGGGGCCCTGCTCCAGCATCAGCCAGCGCAGTGCCTGCCGGCGCTCCTCGAGCGTGGACAGACCCCGGGACACGACCGTGTTTTCCCGGGCCTCGCCGGACTCCTGGGAAGGCCCTGGGTATGGACGGACCCCCAGCTCCTGGGGCGCGGTGGACAGTCCCCGGCCCACCAGTGATTGCACCCGGAGGACGTACGGGCCGATGACCAGCTCGTCCTCGAATTTCAGCACGCAGGGGTGGGCCACGGGCCTCCCGTTGAGCCAGGTTCCGTTCTTCGAGCCTTCGTCCAACACGATGGTGGCTCCCTCGATGGCGACCAGTCTGCAGTGGGTGCGGGAGACGCTCCCATTGTCGAGCACGAGATCGTTCGCTGGGTCCCTCCCGATGGCGATTTCGCGCGATGCCAGGGTGCCCGTCTTCATGCTGCTCTCTCCGATGAGCCCGACAGTGATGTTGAACACGCGTGCTCCTCTGGGTGGAGGGTGTCCAAATCTCCAAGCACGATGTGTGCCAACGGTAGGGCTTTTACGGACTACCCCGTACATCCGGGCCTTTCGGGGCCCGACGGCGCCCCCTATACCCCGAGTCGCCCCCCGGTGCCTGTCAAAACTGCTATCAATCGTGACAGTGATGTCGCACGGGAGGGCTGATGACGAGTGGTGATGGCGAGTCGCCCCCCACCCCGGGCCGGCCCTCGCGCAGCAGGACCTGGCAGGCGATTCCGTCGACGCGTCGACAGGACGAGGAGTCCGACGTCGACACCCGCAACGAGCGGTTGATGCGCGAGCCCCAGGTCCGGGAGGACGGCGCGGAGGAGCCTCGGGAGTGGGAGGTGCCCTATCGGGAGCCCCGGGCGCTGCTCGTGCAGCGCGAGGGGGTCGAGGATCTGACGGTGCCGCTGTACCCGGACCGCTCGTACGTCTTCGGGCGGGCGCCCGAGTCCACCGTCGTCTTCCCGAATGACGCGGTGTCGCGGCAGCACGGGCGGCTGTCCTTCCGCGAGGACCAGCGCTGGGTGTACCGGGAGCTCAACTCGAAGAATGGGAGTTTTCTCGGGCGCCAGGAGGAGCAGGGCGTGGTGGACCCCCGCCTGCACTTCCAGCGGGTGGGCCCCTCGCGCGACCAGGTGCTCGAGGCCGGGGACGTGGTGCTGCTGGGCAATGGCAAGAGCCGCATCACCCTGCTGGCGGAGGTGCCGCCAGAGGTGGAGGCCGGTCCCCGTCCGAGGAAGCAGGTGTCCTCCGTCACGATGCAACTGGAGCGCTCCATCGAGCGCTGTGCCCGCCACCACCTGCCGGTGTTCCTGCTGGGCAAGTCGGGCACGGGCAAGACGTTCATCGCGCGGGAGATCCACAGCCGCAGCGGTGTGGAGGGCAACTTCGTCATCCTCAACTGTGGCCGGCTGCCGCAGGACACCAACGCGCTCACCAGCGAGCTGCTCGGGCACGTGAAGGGCGCGTACACCGGTGCGTCGCTCTCGCGCGTGGGCAAGCTCTACAGCGCCAACGGGGGCACGCTCTTCCTGGACGAGGTGGAGTTCCTCTCCAGCCTCGCGCAGGACTTCCTCGTGGACGTGCTGGAGGGCACGGGCAGCCTCGCGCCGCTGGGCGCCCCCGCGGACTTCCGCGAGCCCCCGCCGCGCTTCCGGCTCATCTCCGCCTCCAAGGTGCCGCTGCGGCAGACGGCGCTGCGGCCGGACCTCACGCAGCGGCTCGCCACGGGGGACTTCATCATCCTCCCCACGCTCGAGGAACGGCACGAGGACATTCCCCACCTGGTGGAGATCTTCCTGCACCGGCTGCGGGTGGAGCAGCAGTACGACGCCGAGCTCACCCGCGAGGCCATCGCCTTCCTGCAGAAGGCGCGCTGGCCGGGACAGATTCGCGAGCTGGAGTCGACGGTGCGCACGGTGGTGGCCCGCGAGGCGGCGCAGCAGGAGCTGGAGGGACTCGCGCGCCACCGGACGCTCGTCACGCTGGAGTCGGTGAGGAGCTACCTGCAGCAGCGGGAGCTGGGCTTCGGAGGCCCGCTCTCCGAGCCCGCGCAGGAGGAAAAGCGGCCCTCGAAGGAAGGGCTCGCCTCCGTGCGCAAGCGCCCGAGCGACCTGACGGGCGAGGACATCCGGCGCGCCCTGGAGAAGCACGAGGGCAACAAGACGCGGGCCTCCGTGGAGCTGCGCGTCGCGCTCAACACCCTCAAGGCGCGGATGAAGGCGCTCGGCATCGAGTAACGAAGCGGGGCAACAGGACCGGCAGCCGCTGGAGGTGGGCCCAATCGAGGAAGGGCTCCCGGTGCGCGGGCCGGGCCGGCGGGAGGGGCTCCGCGTGGAGGTGTGTCCGCCCGGTGGTGCAGCGGCCCACGAGGGACTGGACGCGCAGCACGCAGTGGCCCACGACGAGCTCGTCGTGGAAGGAGATGAACGTGGGGTGGGTGAGGGGCTCGCCATTGAGCCAGGTGCCATTGCTCGAGCCCTCGTCCATCACCACGGCCCCGCCCTCGACGGCCACCAGCCGGCAGTGCACGCGCGAGACGAGCTCGTCCTCGAGCACCAGGTCGTTCTCCGCCGCGCGGCCGATGCTGACCTCGCGTGAGGCCAGGGTCCCCGTGTGCCTGTCACTCGTTCCGACACGCCCGACAGTGATGACGAACATGATGTGCCCTCCGGGTGGATGGGGCCCTTGCTGAGCACGGCCCGTGCCGGGCCTCGCGCGAGGACGGATTCCGAGTCGTTTCAAGGACTTGCGCCCTGTCGCCGCGGGGGATGGGGGGACCCGTCGGCATGGGGTCGTCAAAGCTGCTATCAACTCTGATGGCAATCAGCCGAAGGGGGGCCGTATGACGACCCGGGAGAGGCGTGGAGAGGGGCAGGGTGGGGAGCAGGAGGAGGCGCAGGGTGGATCGCCGAACGGCCCCTCGCTGGAGAAGACCAGCGTCTCCATCCGGGCGATCCCGGACTCCGCGTCGGACCTGGCCAGCACGAGTGATGGCCGGTTGAGGACGTTGGGGCCATCGGCTCCCGAGCAGGAGGTGGAGCAGGCGCCCTACCGCGAGCCGCGGGCCCTGCGGGTCCAGCGCGAGGGCACCGAGGATCTGCTCGTCCCGCTGTACCCGGATCGCTCGTACGTCTTCGGGCGGGCGCCCGAGTCCACGGTCGTCTTTCCGCACGACGCGGTGTCGCGGCAGCACGGGCGGCTGTCGTTCCGCGAGGACCACCGCTGGGTGTACCGGGATCTCAACTCGCGCAACCACAGCTTCCTGGGCCGCAGCGACGCCCAGGTGGAGGGCGACGAGCGCAGACACTTCCAGGAGATCCGCGCCTCGAGGGACCAGGTGCTGGAGGCCGGGGACGTGGTGCTGCTGGGCAATGGCAGGAGCCGCATCATCCTCCTGGAGGAGGTGCCGCACGGACTGGTGGCGGGCTCGCGCTCGCAGCAGGGGCAATCGCCCGAGACGGTCCGGCTCGAGCGCGCCATCAACGTCTGTGCCCGGCATCAGCTCCCGGTGTTCCTGCTGGGGAAGTCGGGCACGGGGAAGACCTATATCGCGCGGGAGATCCACAGCCGCGGCCGGCTCGAGGGCAACTTCGTCATCCTCAACTGCGGCCGGCTGCCCCAGGACATCAACGCGCTCACCAGCGAGCTGCTCGGACACGTGAAGGGCGCGTTCACGGATGCGTCCTACGCGCGGGTGGGCAAGCTCTACAGCGCCAACCGCGGCACGCTCTTCCTGGATGAGGTGGAGTTCCTGCCGCGCCTCGCGCAGGACTTCCTGGTGGACGTGCTGGAGGGCACGGGCAACTTCGCGCCGCTGGGGGCTCCCGCGGACTTCCGCGAGCCCCCGCCGCGCTTCCGGCTCATCTCCGCCTCCAAGGTGGCGCTCCAGCAGACCGGACTGCGGCCGGACCTCACGCAGCGGCTCGCCACGGGGGATGTCATCATCCTCCCCACGCTCGAGGAACGGCGCGAGGACATCCCGAGCCTGGTGGAGACCTTCCTGCACCGGCTGAAGGTGGAGCAGCAGTACGACGCCGAGCTCACCAGCGATGCCATCGCCTATCTGCAGAAGGCGAACTGGCCGGGGCAGATCCGCGAGCTGGAGTCGACGGTGAGGACGGTGGTGGCCCGTGAGGTGGCACTGCGGTCATTGGAAGGGATTGAGCACCGGAGGACCGTCATCACGCTGGAGGCGGTGAAGACCTATCTGCTGCAACGGCAGGTGGGCTTCGAGGGCGAGGGTTCCGCGCCTATGGCCCGGGTGACCTTGGAGGTGCCAGCGACCGCGTTGCGCAAGCGGCCCGCGGACCTGACCGCGGAGGAGCTCCGGGAGGCATTGGCGAAGCATCAGGGCAACAAGACCCGAGCCGCCCAGGAACTGGGCATCGCGGTCAACACGCTCAAGGCCCGGATGAAGGCGTTCGGTATCGAGTGAGGGACGCAGTGGGCCGCTGGGCACATGGGCTGACTCGCGCCCATTTCCCCTCGCCCTCCGGGAGAGGGACGGGGTGAGGGTGCCACGGATGCCGGGTTGAACCCACTGTCCACGCCGTGGGTCACGGGTTGAAGAACGGGCCCAGGCACCCTCACCCCCACCCTCTCCCGAGGGGAGAGGGAGTATTAGCGCACCACCACCCGGTTCCGTCCCGCTTGCTTCGCCTGGACGCACGCCGCCTCCGCCGCGTCCAACAGGTTGCCGTAGGGCTCTCCAGGCTTCAGCCCCGCGACTCCCACCGACACCGTGATGTGGAAGCCGCCTGTCTGCGAGCGGAACCCCTTGTCCGCGAGCCGCCGGCGCAATCCCTCCGCCAGTCTCTCTCCCACGTACGGCGCAACCGCGTAGAGGCTCGCCGCGAAGGCATCCCCCTCCATCCGGCCAATCGGCCCCCGTCCGTCCAGTTCCGCCGCGAGCTCGTCCACCAACCCGCTCAGCGCCGCGTCCATCGCCTCACGGCCGTGCGCGTCGTTGCCCTCCTGCGTCTCGTCCACGTCCACCCAGAGCAACGTCAGCGGCATCCGCGCCAGGTTCGCGTCCGACACCGCCTTCGCGAGCAACGACTCGAAGTAGGGGCGCAGGTATGCCCCCGTGCTCGGACAGATTTGTGGGGCGCGGTCGCTCATCGGCGAGTGGTCTCAGCCCGCCTTGCGCGAGGCCGCCTTCGTCTTCGCGTGCGCCTTGTCGAATCCCTCGTAGAAGCGCACCGCGTGGTCTCCCACCTTCTGGATGTGCTGGTTGTTCAGGTACGCCGTCACCGGCGCCGCCACGAACGGCATCGCCCGCCCCAACGTCTGCAGGCCCCCCTTCTTCAACAGCACCTCGGCCACCTTCCCCAACACCCTCGGCCCCGAGCGCTGCACCGGTCCCACTCCCGTCGAGTACCCGTACAGGTCCAACAGCTCGTTGCGCGCCCGCTCGCTCTTCAGGTTCACCTTGTACAGCGTGGCCAGGTCCACCAGCAGCACCAGCTGCAACCACGCCATCACCGTCAGGTCCGCCGGCAGCCCCAGCAGCCCGAACGCCCCGAACACCCCGCCCGTCATGCTCGCCACGTGCTTCTTCTCGTCGATGAGGCGCTGCGCCCGCTCGCGTACCCCCGCCGAGGGATAGCGCTGCTCCAGCTCCAACACCCGCTTGCGCGCCCGGGGCACCTCCTGCTGCACCAGGTCCGACAGCTTCGTGTCCGCCAGCTTCTTCAGCTCCGCGGGCGTCAGCTGCTTCACCTTGTCCGCGATGGGGTCATAGAAGGCCATTCCGTCTCTCCTCCCCTCAGTAACCCCGCTCGGCGAGGTAAAGGTCCACCAACGCGCCCTCTTCGTACCAGGCGTGACGCATCTCCGCGTTGAACCAGCGCGAGTCCGGCTTCGCCGTCCGCACCTCGAGCTTCACCCGGTTGGGCGCCGTGTCGATGATCGCCGCCCGCGCCTTGCACCCCGCGCCCGGCTCGTCACCATAGCCACCCTCCAGGCAGACCTCGTCACCCACCGACAGCCGGCGCGTGTACTCGGTGGCCAGGTACTTCGCCTCGTCACAGTTGCCCCGCACCGACGAGCGCCCGTGCTGCTCGCACCGGTCCTTCACCGGCGAGCGCACCAGGGGGATCGCTCCCACGAGCGGATCCTCGTCATTGGGGTTGGGCCGGAAGGCTTCCTTGTCGGTGATACAGCCCGCCAGCACCCACAGCAGGCCTCCGCATGCCCAGGTCCACTTCATCGCTTGCTCGCCTCCGGGGCGGCCATACCGCCCGTCATGGACGCACGAGCATGGCAAGCCCGCGCCGGAGCGTAAAGCGGTGGGAGACGCCGAGCGTCCAGCGCCGTTCAGGCGATGCGGCGTGCCGGGCCCGGAATCTCCTCCGTCCGCCCGGGCACGATGCGGTTCTTCTCGTCCACGAAGACGACCGTGGGCTTCCAGTGGCGCGCCTCGTGCTCCTCCACCTCGGCGAAGGTGGCCAGGATGACCAGGTCCCCCGGCTTGTTGAGGTGCGCCGCGGCGCCATTGATGCAGATGACGCCGCTGCCCGCCTCACCCTCCAGCGCGTACGTCTCCAGCCGCGTGCCCTGCGTCACGTTCCACACCGCCACCTTCTCGAAGGGCAGGATGTCGGCGGCACGCAGCAGGTGGCTGTCGATGGTGACCGAGCCCTCGTAATCCAGGTCGGCCTGGGTGACGGTCGCTCGGTGGATCTTCGACTTGAAGAGGATTCGGCGCATGGGGGGTCCGGAAGAATGCCGCGCAACCGTAACGGCTGACGTGCCGGGGGACAACCTTCAATGGCTCGTCCGCCCGTCCGCCCCCTCGCCCACCCCGCTAACGCCGGAAATTCAGGAGTTGGGAGACGTCCAGGGGCACGTTCTGGCCACCCGATACCAGCTTGCCATCCCACTTCACCTGCGCGTTGCCTCCCGAGCGCAGCGCGTTGGCCGCATTGGCCGCGCTCAGGAAGTTGATGGTGAGGGGGAGGGTGATCTGCTTCGTGCCGCCGGGCTCCAGCATGCCCAGGTCACCGGTGTTGAGGTTGCCCACACTGGCGCCGGCCACCTTCAGGCCACCGCTGATGCCGGCCACCGGGAGCGGGAAGGTGTTGCGGTTCTTCACCGTGAGGGGGAACTCCACCGTGGCGCCCTGCAGGGTGACGTTGGAGATGCGCGGAGCCTCGAACTGCACCTGGGGAATCTTGGGGATCTCGAAGACGCCCTCGTGCTCCAGGGGGAACTTCAGCACGCCGATGGGCGTCTGGATGCCGATGCTGCCCTGGGCCTTGTAGCGGGCGCTGTCCTTGTTGAGGAACGTGGTCACCACCGGGGCGATGTCCGCGAACTTCACGTTGGCGGGGAAGGTGAGCTCGGACTTGCCCTTGGCCGCGATGTTGAGGCCCTTGGGGGGAGTGCCCGCCACCACCTGCTTGTCCTCGACGAAGAAGGCGTAGTCGATGGAGGCCAGGGACAGCCCCAGCGGGTTGGGGTTGTCGAGCTGATAGACGAGGTCCACGGTGGCGTCGGAGAGCGAGGCCTTGGACAGCCGCGCCGTCTTGAAGGTGAGGCGGGGCTTCTGGAAGGCGTTCTTCAGCATCTTCTGCATCGAGGCGCAGCCAGCGAGCAGGACGAGGCCGAGGGTGGCGACGAGGAGGAGGGGTCGGTTCTTCAGGTTCATGGTCATGAGCATGTCAGCGGACGGACGAGCCGCCGAGCCATTCAAACCGGCTCGTGGAGCGGGCCGCCACTCTCCGTGCGACATGCAGGGGGCCCGGGAGGAGTGGTAAGTCTGGCGCCGTGAGAATGCGAGAACCTGGTTCCCGACTCCTACCCGCCCTCCTGTGTGCCCTGTTGTCCCTGCCCGCCTGTACCCGGAGTGCGGGTGCGGAGCCCGCGCGCAAGGTGGTCCTCGAGCCCTGCAGGCTGGAGGGCGTGGGACGGCAGGCCCTGTGTGGCACCCACGAGGTGTGGGAGGACCGCGCCGCGAAGAAGGGGCGGAAGGTGCCGCTGAAGGTGGTGGTGGTGCCGGCGCTCGCGGCGTCGCCGGAGCCGGACCCGCTGGTGCTGCTGGCCGGAGGCCCCGGACAGGGCGCCGCGAAGCTGGCCGGACACATGGTGCCCGTGCTGGAGCGCATCCAGCGCAACCGGGACCTGCTCTTCGTGGACCAGCGGGGAACCGGAGACTCGCGGCCGCTCGCGTGTGAGCCGGTGCCTCCCGATGCGCCGCTGGCCCAACAGTTCGACAGCACCTACCGCGAGGAGGACTTCCGCAAGTGCCTGGCGGGCTACGACGCGGACGTGCGGCACTACACCACGCCCGTCGCCATGGACGACCTGGACGAGGTGCGCGAGGCGCTCGGCTACCAGAAGCTGAACCTGTACGGCGTCTCCTACGGCACGCGAGCCGCGCTGGTGTACATGCGCCAGCACCCGGAGCACGTGCGCACGGCCATCCTCGAGGGCGTGGCGCCCATGTCGCTGCTGCTGCCCCTCTACGTCGCGCGGGACGGCCAGCGTGCCCTGGAGCTCCTCTTCACCCACTGCGAGCAGGACGCCGAGTGCAAGAAGCGCTACCCGGACCTGCGGGGCCGCTTCGAGGCGCTGCTGGCGCAACTGCAACAGGCCCCGGTGCACACGAAGGTGGAGCACCCGCTCACCGGCGTGCCCGAGGAGCTCACCCTCACCCGGGAAGGCTTCACCGGGATACTGCGCGGGCTGCTCTACATGCCCGAGGCGGCGTCGCTGGTGCCGCTGGTGCTGGACCGGGCCACGCAGGGGGACTGGCGGCCGCTCGTCGCCATCCACCACGGCATGAGCAGCGGCATCTCCGGCAACATGAGCCAGGGGATGTTCCTCTCGGTGGTGTGCGCGGAGGATGCGCCCCACATCACCTCCGAGGCCATCTCCCGCGAGTCGAAGGACACGTGGCTGGGCGAGGTGGGGGTGAGCACCATGCTGAAGCCCTGCGCCTTCTGGCCGAAGGGAGAGCTGCCCAAGGACTACCGCGAGCCGGTGAAGTCGGACGCGCCGGTGCTGCTGCTCTCCGGAGAGTTGGATCCGGTGACGCCGCCCTCGTGGGGCGACGACGCGAAGAAGACGCTGACGCACAGCCTGCACGTGACGCTGCCCGGCGTGGGACACGGGACGAGCTCCATCGGGTGCGCCCGCACGCTGATGGCGGACTTCGTGAACCGCGGAAGCGTGGAGGGGCTCGAGTCGAAGTGCGGCGAGGGCCTCAAGCGTCCCCCCTTCTTCACCTCCTTCGCTGGCCCGGTGCCCTGACATGATCGAAGTGACGAACCTGCACAAGCGCTTCGGCGCGGTGACGGCGGTGGAGGACGTGAGCTTCCGCGCCGAGGACGGCGTGGTGACGGGACTGCTCGGGCCCAACGGCGCGGGCAAGACGACCACGCTGCGGATGCTCTACACGCTCATCCGCCCGGACAGGGGCAGCGCGAAGGTGGACGGGCTGGAGGTGGCGGACCAGCCGCTGGAGGTGCGCCGGTCCATCGGCGTGCTGCCGGACGCGCGAGGCCTCTACCCGCGCCTGACGGCCCGCGAGCACATCGAATACGCGGGCTCGCTGCACGGCCTGTCGGGCGCCACGCTGGACAAGCGCATCGGCGAGCTGGTGGAGCTGCTGGACATGAAGGAGATAGAGCACCGGCGCACCGAGGGCTTCAGCCAGGGCGAGCGCATGAAGGTGGCGCTGGCGAGGGCGCTGGTGCACGGGCCTCGCAACGTGCTGCTGGACGAGCCCACCAACGGCCTGGACGTGATGAGCACGCGCGCGGTGCGCACGCTCATCCGCCGGTTGAAGGAGCAAGGGCACTGCGTGGTGTTCTCCAGCCACGTGATGCAGGAAGTGGCGGCGTTGTGTGACCGCATCGTGGTGGTGGCGAAGGGGCGGGTGGTGGCGGATGGAACCCCGGACGAGCTGCGCACGCGCACGGGGAAGGACAGCCTGGAGGAGGCTTTCGTGACGGTCATCGGCAGTGACCAGGGGTTGATGCAGTGAAGACGCTCCTGACGGCGGTCTTCCGCAAGGAGATGAGGGACCATCTGCGCGACCGGCGCTCGGTGTCGAGCGTGCTGGGCGGCTCGCTGATGGGGCCCATCCTCTTCGCGGTGATGTTCACGGTGCTGGCCTCGTGGAACCGGCAGGACAAGCCGCTGGAGCTGCCCGTGGTGGGGCGGGCCCACGCGCCGAGCCTGATGGCGTTCCTGGAGCGCTACGGCGTGCAGCTGTCCGACGCTCCGGCCGATTACGAGTCCCGCATCCAGGCGGGCACGCTGGACGCGGTGCTCATCATCCCCGAGGACTACGGGAAGGACTTCTCGGCGGGACGCTCGGCGAAGGTGCAGCTGGTGATGGACAACTCGCGCAACAAGGCGCGCTTCACCATCCGGCGGGCGCAGTCGCTGCTGAGCCAGTACGCGGGAGTGCTGGGCACCCAGCGGCTGATGGCGCGCGGCGTGGCGCCGGAGCTGGCCTCGCCGGTACGGGTGGAGGAGGTGGACCTGGCCACGCCGGAGCGGCTGGCGGCGAGCATCCTCAACATGATTCCGCTCTTCCTGGTCATCTCCTGCTTCATGGGCGGGTTGAACGTGGCCATCGACACCATGGCGGGCGAACGGGAGCGCGGCTCGCTGGAGCCGCTGCTGCTCAACCCGGTGCAGCGCGGGACGCTGGTGGTGGGCAAGTGGCTGGCCACCACGGTGTTCTCCTGCACCATGGTGGTGGTGGTGGCGGTGGCGTTCGTGCTGGTGGCCAAGCGGGTGCCGCTGCAGGACCTGGGCGTGAAGGTGAGCCTGGACGCGGTGGCCGCGGCGGGCATGGTGGGCGCGGTGCTGCCCCTGTCCCTGCTCGCGTCGGCGATGCAGATGCTGGTGGCGACGTTCGCCCGCTCGTTCAAGGAGGCGCAGACGTACCTCCAACTGCTCATGATGCTGCCCATGATTCCGGGCATGATGCTGGCGCTGTCTCCCATCGAGAGCCAGACGTGGATGTTCATGGTGCCGGTGCTGGGCCAGGAGCTGCTGGTCTCGGAGCTGATGCGCGGCGAGCCGTTGGGCATGCTGCCGTTCGTGCTGAGCACGGTGGGATGCGTGGCGCTGGCGGCGGCGTGCCTGGCGGCCATCTCCCGGCTGTTGAGCGACGAGAAGATCGTCTTCGGCCGCTCCTGAGCCGTTGCTCCCATTCGAAAGACACAGCCGCCACCAGACGGTGTTCCGCCTGGTGGCGACTGGAATCGGGCGTGGCTGTCCGGGGCCTACTCCACCACGACGGTCTTCGCGAGCTGGAGGATGGGGAATCCACCGCCACCACCGCAGCCGCGGCCGATGATGGGACCCGTCCGGACGGTGGACAACAGACCACCACGAATCGTCGTCTTGATCTTCATGTGTTCGCTCCGTGTGAGTGATGCCTTTCACATGGAATGAGTGGCCGAAACGGCGTTTGTGACTTCAATTCCCCACGAAGGAGCAGTGCGTGGTGGCCTCCGTGGTCTCGATGGCGATGCCCATTTCCTCCCGGAATACGTCCATCAGGTAGGGCAGCACGCCGAAGGTGCCCACGCGCAGGCGGTGCTGGAGCGCGAGGTCCTCGCTGGTGAGCTTCCGCTCCGGGTGGGGCCGCTGGAGCAACGCATTGACCTGGCGTTGGACACCGTCCAGTGCCCGGAGCACTGGCCGCTCGATGGCCAGGAATTCGGCGATGGCGTCCGCCACGGTGTCGAGGACGTCTCTCCGGGTCCCTGACAATGCGCCCGCGCGCGCGTGGAGCAGCTCCCGGAGCAGCGTGCGGGTCCTCGCATCCATCCCGTCCCTCGCGGGCGTGAACACGTCCCGCAGGCGGACCAGCGTGTCCTCCCGGAATCCCCGCATGCCGCGCTGGGCCCGGTCGAACATCTCGATGTAACGGGCCTCGGCCCAGTCCCGCTGCGCCGCCTGCTCCAGGCGGGTGGGCAGGAGGGTGTCCCAGTCCCGCTCGATACGCTCGCGCAGCCGGCTCAGGACGCTCCCCGGCTCGTCCTCCACCGGGAGCAGGGCCTCGCGAATCACCTCGTAGGCGCGGCACATGTAGCTCCAGAGATTGAACTGGAGCGCATAGAGCTGGAGCCCGAGCTGCCCGTAGTCCACCGCCGCGGGGATGTCCGCGTTCCACTCCGGCACCGCGGGAGGCGCACCCGTCACGGGCTTGCCCTCCATCAGCGTCGCGAAGAGCTCATCCACCATGGGCTGGGGACCCGCGCAGACACCCCGGCCCGAGACGAAGAAGTTCCCGTACTCGACGAAGCGGTACAGCTCGGCCGGGGTGATGGGGGTGTCGTACGGCATCGGCCGCTCCGGGAGGAACAGCAGATAGGCCAGCACCATCCTCACGCCGTCCGTTACCCGGAAGATGGAGGACAGCACCGGCTCCAGCGTGCCGTTGGGCACGGGCGCGTTCCCTCGCATCAGCAACAGGGTGGGCAGCGCCAGCACGTCGCAGGCCAGGGCGTGGAGGTCTCCCATCCGCCAGCGCCCGTCCGGGAGCAGCGGGTAGCGCCGCAGGAACTCCTCTCGGACATCGAGCAGCCCCTGCATCATCGGCTTCCAGTACCGCGTCATCGCCTTGAGCGCCGTCATGTTCATCAGCGCCTCGTTGCGATAGCGGCTGCCCGGGTACTGGCACATGCGCCACTCCGTCGGAATCTTCATGCGCATGGCGTCGGGGAAGACGTTCATCTCCCCCACGTGGCGCCCCTCCGCATCCAGCGCCGGGTGGGCGACGCGATGCACCGAGAGCACCGTCTCCAGATAGCCCAGCTCCAGCGGCCGTCCCGTCAGCCGCTCCATGACCTGGGGGCAATCCGGGTTCCACCACAGCGGCTCGGTGGGAGCGTCCCGCTGTGCCTCGCTCTCCATCAACCTCCGATGGAACTCACTCTCGGTGGGCGGTTTCCCCGGGGGCTCGCGCGTGAGGAACTCCTCGGCCAACAGGGCCTCGAGCAGCCGCTTCACGCGCTCCCAGGCGTAGGGCTCCCCCGTGCTCCACGCCGTGGCGCTGCCCGCCATGAACTGGTCCTGTTGGATCAGCGTCTCCCCGAAGGCGAACAGGTCCGGCTCATCGAAGGACACCTCGTTGTAGCCGAAGTGGATGAGCAGCTCCTTCCCGCCCTCTTCGTTGGTCACGTACTCGCTCGTGAAGCGGCGCCGCAGGGGCACGTACAACATCTCGTGCGGATCCAACGGCACGGCTTCCCGCTCTGGCTCCTGCTCCAGTGGGGACTCCAGCGACATGGCTTCCTGATTCATGCGGGTGCTCCTCGTGTGGAGTGAGCCCGGGGCCTCGACCTTGTGATGACTGTTTCCGCCGTCTGGCCCGCCTGGAGTCCGAGCGGGCTGCCCCGTCACGAGCGGGGGCGTCTCTCACGAACCCGGCGGTGGGGGCTCCATCCTCGCGGTGCCGATCGGACTGCTCAATCAAGCACGAGGGTGGGGGGGAGCTCATGAGAGCCCTCCGCGGGGTTCTCCATGAACGTTGAAGGCTTGTTCCCACGCACATGGCGGACGCTGCTGCGACGGCGAGGCAAGCCGGCGCTCTGGCTGCTGCCGGTGGGGCTGATCGCGGTCTGGGGCATCTGGTTCTTCCATGCGCGAGTCACCGTGTACGAGCGCAGCGTTCAGGCGCGGCTGGAGCTCCATCGCGAGGTGTATGCGATCGACGCCCCCGTGGATGGGCGGGTGGTGGGAACGCAGGTGGAGCTCCACCGCTCCGTGCACGCGGGAGATGTCCTCGTCGAGCTGGCGCATGACGAGCAGGAGCGCCAGGTGGCGGAGGCGGAGGCCGCGCTTCAAGGACTGGGGCCGCAACTGGAGGCCGCTCGCGCGGAGCTGGAGGCCGAGCAACAAGGGCTGGTGGAGCAGAAGGGGCAGCGAGTCGCGGGGGTGGCGGAGGCGCGGGCCCGGCTCACCGATGCCAGGGTGGTGACGCGCCGGGCCCAGAAGGAAGCGGCCAGCTTCGAGCGACTCTTCGAGCGGGGCGTGGTGAGCGAGATGGAGTGGAACCGGGTCCGCACGGAGCTGGAGCGCTCCCAGGCCGCCGAGCAGGCCGCCCGGGCCACCCTGACGCGGGTACGGTCCGAGGGCACCATACAGTCCACCGACCGGCGCACCCGCCTCGCCTCGTTGCGCGGGGAGATTGCCCGGCTCGAGTCGGAGGAGCGTGTCGCGCGCGCCACCCTGGAGCGCCTGCGCGATGAGCTGGAGCGCCGGGTGATTCGAGCGCCAGCGGAGGGCATCCTCGGCGAGACGCGCTCCGTGCGAGTGGGTGCGCAGCTCGAGGAGGGGGACCCCATCGCCACGGTCGTCGCGGGCGGGCCCGTTCGCATCGTCGCGCAGTTCTCCCCCGAGGCGCTGGGGCGCATCCGCGCGGGCCAAAGGGCGCGCATGCGGCTGGGGGGATTCTCCTGGACGGAGTTCGGAATGATCGAGTCCTCGGTGGTGGCGGTGGCCAGTGAGGCGCGCGACGGCCTGGTACGCGTCGAGCTGTCGGTGGATGAGCTGCCGAGGGGCATCCCACTCGAGCATGGCCTGCCGGGCACCATCGAGGTCGAGGTGGGCGAGGCCACGCCCCTGCGGCTCGTGCTCCGCTCCATGGGGCAGGGGCTCGATGGGCCGGACCGGGCCGAGCAGCCGACGGCCTCGCGGCCGAAGGGCGGGAGCTGAAACCATGGCGGGTACACCACGTCTCCTCATTCCGGAAGTCATCCAGACATCGGCCATGGACTGCGGCCCCGCGGCCCTCAAGTCCCTGCTCGATGGCTTCGGCGTGCCCATCAGCTACGGCCGGCTCCGCGAGGCCTGCCAGACCGATGTCGACGGCACCTCCATCGACGTCATCGAGGAGCTGGCCGTCACGCTGGGGTTGGCAGCGGAGCAGTCCATGCTCCCCCGGGACCATCTGTTCCTCGACGAGACCCGAGCCCTGCCAGCCATCGTGGTGGTGAGCCTCCCGAATGGCAGCCTGCACTTCCTGGTGGTCTGGAAGAAGTGGGGCCCCTTCGTCCAGGTCATGGATCCGGCCCGGGGGCGGCGGTGGATGTCCGTGACCGAGCTGATGGACCAGCTCTTCATCCACGCGATGCCCGTGTCCGCCGAGGGGTTCCGCGAGTGGGCCGCCACGGACGAGCTTCTCGGTGGACTGCGCCGCGGGTTGTCGTCGATCGTCGGCGGGCCCCGCGCGGAGCGGTTGATCGCCGAGGCCCTCGCGGACCCCACCTGGAAGAGCATCGCCTGCCTGGATGCGACGGCGCGCCTGGTGCGGACGCTCGTGGAGGGCGGCGGCGTGCAGCGGGGCGAGACCGCGGTGGCGTTCCTCGAACACCTCCTGCGCGAGGTGCGCATCGCCCTGGACGAGGGCCGTGCCCAGGAGCTCATCCCCTTCACCTACTGGACGGCCCTGGGACGGCCGGACGCCGAGCAGCTCACCATGCGTGGCGCCGTGTGCGTCAAGGTCAGTGGGCTGCGCGGAGAGCGCGGCAAGGATGACCCGCCGCTGCCTCCCGAGCTCGATGCCGCCTTGCGCGAGGCTCCCACCCATCCGTTGCGCGAGCTGGTGGGCCTGCTGCGCCGGGATGGGATGCTCGCGCCCGCGGTGCTCGCCGCCATCGGTGTCTCCGCCGCGGTGGGCGGCTTCCTGGAGGCCCTCCTGCTGCGTGGGGTCATCGACGCGGGGCGGTATCTCACCAACTCGGAGCAGCGCCTCGCTGGCGTCGTGACGCTGATCGCCTTGCTGGGCGTGCTGCTCCTGCTCGAGCTGCCGCTGTCACTCGGGACGCTCCACCTGGGCCGGCGGCTGGAGCTGCGTCTCCGGCTCTCGTTCCTCGACAAGATTCCGCGCCTGGGAGACCGCTACTTCCGCAGCCGGCTCGTCTCGGACATGGCGCAGCGCTGTCATGGCATCCACCAGGTGCGCTCCGTGCCGACCCTCGCCGTCACGCTGCTTCGCGCCACCGCCGAGCTGCTCGTGACGCTCGCGGGGTTGATGTGGCTGGCACCGCGAACCTCTCCGTTGATCGTCCTCGCGGGAGGCATGGCGGTCGCAGTCCCCCTGCTCGCGCAGCGCTCGTTGCTCGATGCCGACCGACGGATGCGCGACTTCGACGGGGTGCTCTCGGGCTACTACCTCGATGCCTTGCGTGGGTCCGTGGCGCTGCGGGCCCACCGGGCCGGGCCCACGCTCCGCCGCGCCCAGGAGGAGCCGCTTCACGAGTTCATCTCCGCCGCCCGGACCCTGCTGCGCCGGGGCATCACCGCCGAGACGTTCGCCTCGTTCGCCGCCACCGGAGGCTCGGTGGGCATCGTCATGCATGCGCTCTCGCGAGGGCTGCCGCCCGGCGCGGTGCTGCTGCTCGTCTACTGGGCTCTCGCCCTGGTGTCGCTGGGCCGGCAGATCGCCGAGGGGCTGCGCCAGTACCCCGCCGCGTCGTCGCTCACCGCCCGCCTCATGGAGCCGCTGCTCGCTCCGGACGAGGTGGACAAGTCCGTCGCGCTGGCCACGCGGCCCCGGACGGAGCGGCCGGCGGAGGCGGCTCGGGGCGTGGCCTTCTCCCTGCGTCAGGTGGACGTGAGGGCCGCGGGCCACACGCTCCTGCACGGCATCAACCTCTCGGTCCGGCCCGGTGAGCACATCGCCATCGTGGGGCCCTCGGGCGCGGGAAAGTCCTCGCTGGTGGGCCTCCTCCTGGGCTGGCACCGGCCGTCCGGTGGACACGTGGAGGTGGATGGCGAGCCACTGGAGGGCGAGGCCCTGTGGCGGCTGCGGCGGGAGACGGCGTGGTTGGAGCCGGAGGTGTCGCTCTGGAACAAGCCGCTCGTGGACAACCTCACCTATGGTGCCGACCCGGCCGAGGTGCTGCCCCGCGTGGGACAGGCACTGCACCAGGCGGACCTCGTCGAGCTGCTCGACAAGCTGCCCGATGGGCTCCAGACGCGGCTGGGCGAGGGCGGCGGCTTGCTGTCGGGGGGCGAGGGGCAGCGGGTACGTCTGGCCCGGGCGCTGCTCCGGCCCGGGGTGCGGCTGGTCATCTTCGACGAGCCCTTCCGCGGGCTGGAGCGGGACCGCCGCACGGCGCTGCTGGAGCGGGCGCGGCGGGCGTTCGAGGGAGCCACGGTGCTGTGCATCATGCACGACATCGCCGAGACGCTCTCGTTCGACCGCGTGCTGGTCATCCAGGACGGACAGCTCGTGGAGGACGACGCGCCCCGGACGCTCGCGGCGCGCGAGGACTCGCACTACCGCGCCCTGCTGGACGAGGAGGCGTCGATCCAACGCGAGCTGTCCGGCCGGGATGGATGGAGGCGGCTCGTCCTGGCGCAGGGCGTGCTCACCGAGCGGCGTGGGAAGGAGCGGGTACATGGCGAGTGATCTGGAAAGGGTGGCCTGGCCGTTGGAGCGCGCGGGCGAGGCCATGGAGGCGTTGGCGAGAGCGGCGCGGATGCCACTGCCCAACCCGTTGCCCACCCTCTCGCGCGCGGTGCCCGCGGAGCAGAGCCGCATCGGCGAGTGGATGGACGGAGTGGCCCAGGCGTTGGGGCTCGAGCTTCAGCCGCACTACACGCGCCACGGAGAGGTCGAGCAGGCCCTGGGCCGCGCGGCCCCGGCGCTCGTGGAGATGACGGGGGCCCGCGTGGTCGCGCTGCTCCGCGTGTCGTCCTCGGGTCAGAGGGCTCGGGTCATCGCCCCGGATGAGACGGTGCACGAGGTTCCGCTCTCCTCACTGACCGACGCCGCGCAGGCGCGCGTCGAGCACATCCATGGCCCCGTGGTCGATCATGTCCTGAAGCAGACCGGACTGGAGGAGCCCCATCGGGCCCTGGCCCGGAAGGCGCTGCTGGGAGCGCAGCTCGCCAACATCTACCTCTTCGCCGCGCGCACGCTCCGGTTGCCCCCGGGCGCCGGCATGCGCCATCACCTGCGGGAGTTGAAGGCCGGACGGCGGCTGCTGTTGCTCTTCGTGGCGGCGGCGCTCGTCCAGGTGTGTGTGCTCTCCAGTTGGTGGTTGATCGGCCGGGGCGCGTTCGAGGGGCAATTGGACCCGGGGTGGCTCTGGGCCTGGGCCCTCATGGGGTTGACGCTGGTGCCGCTCCAGGCGGCGCTGGCCTGGGTGCAGGGCTCCCTGGCGATGCAACTCTCCGCGCTGATGCGCAGGCAGTTGCTGGCGGGAGCGCTCGCGCTGCCCGTGGACGTGTCCCGCCGCGGTGGCATCGGCGAGTTCGTGGGGAGGACCTTCGAGAGCGCGGGGCTGGAGCAGTTGGTGCTGACGGGCGGTTTCGCCAGCCTGCTGGCGGTGGTCGACCTGGTGCTGGCGGCGAGCGTGATGGTGACGGGCCCCGCGGGTTGGTACGGGCTGGTGGCGCTGGGTGGCTTTTGCGGCGTGCTGGCGGTGCTCGTCGTGCGCCAGGCGGTGCGTTTCCGCGCGTGGACGGGGGCGCGGATCTCCATGACGCATGCCCTCATCGAGCGCATGCTCGGGCACCGGACGCGGCTCGCTCAGGAGCGGCCGGAGCGGTGGCACGAGGCGGAGGACCAGGAACTGGCTCACTACGCCGAGGCCTCCGAGCACCTGGATGGGGCCACGGCCCGGGTGTCGGCGCTCGCCAGGCGGGGATTGCTCCCGGTGGCGATCATCGCGACGCTCCCCGCCGTGCTCTCGGGGGCCTCGACGGCGAGGATCGCCGTGGGCGTGGGCGCCGCGCTGCTGGCGGCCCGGGCCGTGGGCTCCTTGTCCGTGGGCGTCCTGGCCGTCTCCGGTGCGCGCGTACTGTTCCGCAGCGTGCGTCCCATCCTGGAGGCCGCCCGGAGCTCCAACTCCAACGCCACCGGTGGCGTGGCCGCTCCCCTGCCTCCCGAGGCGGCTCCCCCGGAGTCCCAGGCGCTGCTCGAGGTGCGAGACCTGGTCTTCAAGCACACGGGGGCTCCCCGGGCCGTCATCGAACGGGCCTCGCTGGCCGTGCGCGCCGGTGAGCGCGTGCTGCTCGAAGGGCCCTCGGGTTCGGGCAAGTCCACGTTCGCTTCCATCCTGACGGGCCTGCGAGGACAGGGCTCGGGGCTGCTGCTGCTGGGCGGCCTGGACATGGCCACCTGGACGCGGGACGGGTGGGGCGCGCAGATCGCGGGTGCTCCCCAGTTCCACGAGAACCACGTGGTGTCCGGCACGCTGGCGATGAACCTGTTGCTGGGACGCACGTGGCCTCCCACTCCCGACGACCTGAACACCGCGAAGGAACTCTGTGAGGAGCTCGGGCTGGGGGAGCTGCTCGCACGCATGCCCTCTGGATTGATGGAGCTGGTGGGCGAGCGCGGCTGGCAGCTCTCGCACGGAGAGCAGAGCCGGGTCTTCGTGGCGCGGGCGCTGCTTCAGCGGGCCCGGGTCGTGGTGCTCGACGAGGCTTTTGGGGCGTTGGATCCCGTGACCATGCGCAAGGTGATGGCATGCGTCGAAGCCCGGGCGTCCACGCTCATCGTCATCGCCCACCCCTGAGGGGGCGGGGGTGTCACATACCGTTGTGGATCTGCGAGACTTTCCGCCTCGCCCTCGACCTGGGAGCCGCCATGAACCTACCGAGCCCTGCTTCTTCCGAGACGTCCGTTCGCACCGTCCCCGTCGCGCTTCTCGACACGGTCCGGCGCCAGCCCGATGCCACCGCCTTGCGCTGGCGCGACGGCGAGGGCTTCGGCTCATGGTCCTGGCGTGAGTACGCGGACAAGGCCGCCCGGATCGCCGCGGGCCTGCGCGAGCTCGGCGTGAAGCGCGGGGACCGCATCATCCTGCTGATGCGCAACCGCCCCGAGTTCCACATCGCCGACGTGGGCGCGCTGCTCGCGGGCGCCACCCCGGTGTCCATCTACAACTCCTCCTCTCCCGAGCAGATCACCTACCTCGCGGGGCACTGTGACGCGGTGCTGGCGGTGGTCGAGGACGGCCCCTTCCTCTCGCGAGTGCTGGAGGCCCGCGCGTCGCTGCCCCGGCTGCGCCATGTGCTCCGGGTGGGCGGTACGGGGACGGCGCCCCAGGGCGTACGAGAGCTGTCCGAGCTGCTCTCGGCCCCGCCGCTCGACTTCGAGCAAGAGGCCCTGGCGGTCCAGCCGGAGGACCTGGCCACGCTCATCTACACCTCGGGCACCACCGGCCAGCCCAAGGGCGTGATGCTCACGCACCGGAACATCTCCGCCGAGCTCGATTCGCTGTTCCACTATCTGGGCCGTGACGGCGCGGGCAAGCGCGTCGTCTCGTTCCTGCCCATGGCGCACATCGCCGAGCGCATCGTCACGCACTACCTGCACACCGCTTGGGGCAGCGAGGCCACCTGTTGTCCGGACATCGCGCAGCTCTCCACCTACCTGGCGAGCGTACGGCCCACGTTCATGTTCGGGCCCCCGCGCGTCTGGGAGAAGCTCCACGCGGGCATCCGCGCCTCGGTGGCCGCGGATCCCTCCCGGGCGGAGCGCTTCGAGAAGGCCCTCACGGTCGGCCGCAAGGTGAGCGACACGAAGGCGCTCGGCGCGGCGCTTCCGGCCGAGCTGAAGCAGGCCTGGGAAGCGGTGGACGCGGCGGCGTTCACGCCGTTGCGAAACAAGCTCGGCCTGGACGCGCTGGAGTTCGCCTTCAGCGGCGCGGCTCCCATTCCGCCGGAGGTCATCCAGTTCTTCCGCGACATCGGTGTGCCCATGTCCGAGCTGTTCGGCATGAGCGAGGGCACCGGCGCCATGACCTGGGACCCGCACCGCGTGAAGGTGGGAACGGTGGGCCGTCCCATTCCCGGTGTGGAGATGCGCAGGCTCGAGGATGGGGAGATCGTCTTCCGCGGGGGGATCATCTTCTCCGGCTATCTGAACGATCCGGAGCGCACCGCCGAGGCGCTCGACGCGGATGGCTGGTTGCACACTGGCGACATCGGGGAGATCGACGCCGAGGGCTACCTGAAGATCGTGGACCGCAAGAAGGAGCTGCTCATCACCGCGGGCGGCAAGAACGTCTCGCCAGCGAACCTGGAGGCGATGTTGAAGACGCTGCCGCTGGTGGGGCAGGCGGCGGCCATCGGAGACCGGCGGCCGTACCTGGTGGCGGTGCTCCAGCTCAACCCCGAGGTGGCTCCCGGGTGGGCGAAGGCGCGTGGAATCCCGGCCACCGACCTGCGGGCGCTGGCGGAGGATCCGGCCGTGCAGCAGGAGCTCTCCCAGGGACTGGCCGCGCTGAACCAGCGCGTCTCCGGTGTCGAGCAGATCAAACGCTTCGCCCTGGTGGGTGACGAGTGGCTGCCCGACTCCGACGTGCTCACGCCGACCATGAAGCTCAAGCGGCGTGGCATCAACACCCGGTACGCCGGAGTCATCGAGCAGCTCTACGCGGGCGGTGGCATCGCGGTGGGGTGAGCGGAGCGGTGATCACCACGGGTGGTGGCGGTAGTCCTTGAAGAAGTTGCCCCACACGAACTGGCGGGTGTTCTCCGCGGTCATGACGGGATCCACCACGCGGGCCGCGCCGTCGACGATGTCCAGCGGCGGGTGGAAATCGAGCTCGTTCTGCTTGCGCTCGGAGTGCTGCGCGGGATCCTCGTCGGTGACCCAGCCGGTGTCCGCCGCGTTCATGAAGATGTTGTCCTTCGCGTAGTCGGGCGCGGAGGTCAGCGTCATCATGTTCAGCGCGGCCTTGGCCATGTTCGTGTGGGGGTGTTTGTCCGTCTTCGTCCCGCGCGAGAAGCTGCCCTCCATCGCGGAGACGTTCACGATGTGGCCCGGCGACGAGCGGTCACGCAGCATCAGCGGCTTGAGCTTGCCGCAGAGGATGAAGGGCGCCACCGCGTTGACCAGGTGGACCTCGAGCATCTCGGCCGTCGTCACGTCCGCGAGCTTCATCCGCCAGGAATTCATCTCCCGCAGGTCCACCTGCTGAAGGTCCGCGTCCAGCCGGCCCTTGGGGAAGAGGGCGCTCGTGTCACCCTCCTGCTCGAGCGCGTACGGCAGCAGCGACAGCGCGGCGGAGGAGTGGATGCCGATGGCCGGGTCCGCGCTGCGCCACGTGGGCATGAGCGTCGAGGCGTCCGAGCCACCCGCGCCGAGGGTGGGCTGTAGCGCCGCGACACACTCCTGGTGTCCGGCGAGCAGGGGACGGAGCTCGGCGGGGAGCTGCTCGACACGGCGCAGCTCGCCCTCGAGCAGGTGCTCGTAGAAGCCGGGGGGCCGGCGCACCGTCTGCGCCGCGTTGTTGATGAGGATGTCCAGCCGGTGGTGCGTCTGCTCGATGTGACGGGCGAAGAGCTCGACGCTGGGGGCGTGCCGCAGGTCGAGCCCGTGGATGTGCAGCCGGTGCGACCAGTCCGCGAAGTCGGGCTCGCGCGCGTAGCGCTCCGCCGAGTCGTTGGGGAAGCGGGTGGTGGCGATGACGCGCGCCCCCGAGCGCAGCAGCATCAGCGACGCCTGGTAGCCGATCTTCACGCGCGCGCCGGTGATGAGGGCGACCTTGCCGGACAGCGGGGCGCGCTGGGTCCGCTTGGCGTAGTTGAAGTCACCGCACTCGCGGCACATGGTGTCGTAGAAGAAGTGCAGCTTGCGGTACTCGGCCTTGCAGACGTAGCACCGGCGCGGATTCTCCAGGATGCGCTCGGGACCCTCCTCCGAGGGCGGGGGCGGAGGCAACTGCGGCACGTTGAAGACGGGAGCGCGGCGCAGGGAGCGGATCTCCGTGGTCGCGCGGACGTTGCGGTCGTGCTCGCGCTTCGTCTCCTTGCGCTCGCGCCGCATCGCCTTGTGGAGCCGGGAGAGGGTGGTGCGCTCCGGGTTCAACACGCGGCCGGCCGCCTCCAGCATGGCCTTCCGGTCCGCCTCGGGGATGCCGTTGAGCAGCATGCGGTTCTCGGCGATGGCTCCGAGGATGCGCGTGACCTGGTGCACCTCGTCCAACGACAAGGTGGGCTGGGGCTCCGTGGACGGGGGCAGCTGGGCTGGCTCGGCGTTCTTCATCGCACCGGTGCATACCTGGGGGGGCGCTGGGAGAAAAGGGTCATGGAGGGGTCAGGCCGGACGGGTAGGTGGGGGACCGTGCGGACGGGCCCTCGTATCGGGTCTCCCCGAGCAGGCTGGGCGTGGTGCCCCTCCCAACCAGGAGGGATGACTGGCGCGCTACGTTCCTCAGCATCAACGGAGGTCATGTCGGGGGCGCCATAGACCCTGCCTAGGGACATCCGGTGATGGGGGTGGCCGGGTTGCCGGTGTTGCGCGAGTCGTGTTGGTACTTGGGCCACGGTGCCGAGGTGTCCAGGCCACGGCTGTCGACGACGAAGGCGTACAGTTTGCCTCCGGCGGGGACGTAGAGGACGCCATGGTTGCCCGCCACCAACGCACCCGAGGCATCACGCGGGCAATCGAGCGTGGGCGACGCCTCCACCGTGCCCAGGCCCGGAGTGATCGTCCATCGCTGAGTCAGGGTATCGGCGAGCAATGCCCTGACTGTGCCGTTGGTCGTAGCGGTGTAGACGTTGCCATTCGCCCCCACGACCGGAGCGGCTCGGATGGCCGCGTTGCTCGACACGGGTTGCAACGAAGTACTGGTCAAGTTGAACCGATTGAAGTTGATACTTCCGGTCGGCTCCGAGCCGAAGAAGACGTTGTCTGGAGTCTCCAGAGCACTTCCCACCGCCAGACTGTACACCCGCGAAGACCATGATGTACCTGCGGGGTACAGTCGCGTGACATCTGCGGCACCGGCCTGCGGGATCTTGAACAGCCCGCCCGTAACAGTCTCAGAACTCGCTGCCCCTGCGATGACGTCGGACCCGACTAACACCAGGCTGCGCGTCACCGTCGGAGCATTCACCGGCCAAGAACTGCGGGGAGCCGTAGCACCAAAGACATAGCTCGTAACCTTCGGGGCTCCCGCAGCAGATCCAGCAAAAAAGATAGTGTCGCCCCGCATCAGGACAGAACTTCCAGCGATAAGAAATGGGATTTGCTCTCCACCAGACGGGCTCTCAATCACCGGGCAGGGCAACGTAGCTCCAGGCCTGATGCCAACAATGAGAGAAGCCCCCGAATTACCGTTATAGACACTGACTGCGGTCTCCGACTGGGCCGTGCTCGTCGTTCCCAGCGCCAATGCTCCCTCGAAAGCACCAGCTACTGGCATGGAGCATCTCAGCAGCGTTCCACCATCCCCACTCTGCAAAGCATACAAGTATCCGTCACTGGTGCTATTGGCGCCCACATAAACCAACTCAGTACCGCCATCAGAAGCCCCCACAACAGGCCCGCCGACGACCGAACCAACCTGCGATTCCCACTTCAGTGCGCCTGCTGGAGTCAGCGCGAAAACCTTGCCACTCAGATTCGCGGTGCCCAAGTAGATGGTGCCCCTAGAGCCAATGGCTGGACCAGATCTGATGGCGCCAGCCGCCCCATCGAACGCCCACTTCCAACGCGTGACATCGATATTTTCGGAGCCGCTGCCTGAATTGCCGACTGTGTCCTTACCCTGCGCTGCGACAGACATCGTGCCGCGGAAGGCATTGAAGGAAGGCTCCCACAGATTCAACTGCGCCACGCCGCAGAAGCCAGCGTCACAAACTCCGCTCAAGGGCGTGACAGCAACCGCGGGGGTGGTTCCACCATCCGTGCCCGTCAATGCAACTGTCACGGTGCCAACGTCCAGGTGCGGCTCGTTCGTTCGAATCTCCACCGGCACGACCTGATCGCGGCGCCACGCCGTAGCAAAACCCGGCACCGGATCCCCATAAGTCGTCCCTCCAGCAGCCACACCTGCATCCGACGGAGGCACGAACACCACGAAGGTCGGCCCCGTCGTGTCCACCGTCAAACGCACCGTGGTGCTCGGACCTCCTGCCTCCGGGTGCGTCACTGTCAGGAGGTACTCCCCCTCGCCCGTCGGCGTCCACTCCGTGGTGTAAACGCCCTCGTTCTTCGACACCGCAGTCTGCGTGCCGCCTGTTCCACCATCACTCGTCGCCACACGAAAGTTCAATGTCTCGGGGAAGTTGCTCGCGAATCCCAATCCCACGACCAACTCTGCCCTCACCGGCACAGGACCTGCCCCCACCACGCCTCCGTCCCCAGGTGTCACCACCAGCGCCGTGTACCGGGGAATGCAGATTCTCGACAGCGTGCACGCTTGATACGGCGCGCATGCAGGGGTGCACGCACTGGGGTCGAGCTCCTTCTTCACGCAGAAGCCTTCCTCGCATGTGGAGCCCTCGGGGCATGTGAATGACTGACCGCATGTTCGTGCGCGCTCCTCCAGGAACTCCTGCTCGTCGGGCAAGATGCAGGCTCCGAGCATCAGGAGCAGCCCCAGTACCCATAGGAAGCGTTTCATCGGCTTGCCCCTCCATCGGTGGGCACGGACGGAGACGCGTCACCCGGCATGAGGAACCAGGTCACCACGGCGCCAGCGAGGGCGAGCCCCGCGGTACCGAACAGCACGTTGGCCGTACGAGCGCTGCCCTGGGCCTGGTTGAACTTCGAGAGAGCGTCGTCGCGGAAAGGCTCCACAAGCGCGGCGCCGTATTGCTGGTTCGCGCTCACTCCAAAATATGCTCCCAGTCCTCCAGCCACTGCTCCTGCTCCGAGTAGCGCCAGCGGCACCACTGGCACACGGCGTGGCGTTGCCTCGACCGTGGGAGTCAGCACTGAGGCGGACTCGGAAGGCGTGAGCGGGCTCGGTCGCGAGGGACTGCGCTGGGGCCGGTCCGTCGTGAGTCCTGGAGGCGCAGGTGTGGTTGAAGGGCTCGGAGTGGGCTGTTTCCTGGCTCGCCGGGCGGTCATGCGTTGGCGAATGGACTCGAATTCCTGCTGCACCTTGGGGGAGACGGCCAGGGGAAGCTTCGCCGTGTTGTCGAGCAGAAGCGCCGTTTCAAAAGAGGTACGGGCTTCGTCCCAGCGGCCCAGCTCGGCGAGGAGAATGCCCTCGTGGAGCCCGAGGGTGACGTCCTGTGCGACACCACGAGCAACACCGCGGGCGCGCTGTAATTGGGCAAGGGCTCGCTCGTACTCGAGCTCTTCATAGAGCTGCACGGCAGCATCGAGATAGCGCTTGAAGTCATCCTCTGCGTGCGCGATGTGCAAGGGACTTCCGACGAGCAGGACGCCGAGGATGAAGGCCCAGGAGCTTCGATGCGAAGGCGACGGCATGGAGCCAAATGGTAGGCGAGCCACCAGGTTCAGCTCGGGAATTGGGGTGCGAAGGTAAGGCGGTTACCAAAACCCGACGCCAGCAAGGGTCCACCCCCGCACACTCGGAACAGCGTTCTGTGCGCGAGTGATCCGTCGTACCCTGGGACCGGGTGGCAGATGTGAAGAAGAAGGCCCACCCTGGGCATGAAATGACACCAGAGCGAGAATTGGAGCTCCTTCCCGCCCCCGCCTCCGTGGCCACGGCATCGGGTGAACCTCGATTTGGTACCTACCAGGGCGAACTGCCCGAGGTGGATCTCTCCCGGCTCAAGGGCCGGTGGGCTCCCGCCGCGGCTCCCGCCCGGTTGCTCAAGCGCAAGCGCTGGCACTACACCCTCGCCGCCACCCCCGAGGTGCTCGCCCTCTTCGCCGTCGTGGACGTGGGCTACTCCGCCAACGCCTTCGCCGTCGCCCTGGACCTCAAGGAGCAGCGTCCCCTCTGTGACGTGAGCTTCCTCGGCGCCCCCGGCCCCCTCGCCGAGGTCGGCGACAAGCCCGGCGCCGGGCTCACCGCCTCGTTCCGCACCCTCGGTGGCAGGCTCACGGCGCGCCGCGGCGAGGACGATGAGCGCTACCACCTCCAGGTGGACGTGAGCCGGCTGCGCACCGGCAGCCTCCAGTCCTTCCAGTGGAATGGCGACCTCCTCGTCGCCGGCGGCCCTCCCGCCCTCACGGTCATTGCCCCCGTGGAGGGCGATGGCTTCGTCAACGTCACCCAGAAGCGCTGCGGCATGCTCGCCTTCGGCAGCCTCGAGGCCGGCGGCAAGCGCTTCCGGCTGGATGGTGGCGTGGGCGGCACTGATTACACCCAGGGCTACCTCGCCCGGCATACCGCCTGGCGGTGGGCCTTCCTGGCGGGCAGGCTGGCGGATGGCACGCCGGTCGGCATCAACCTCGTCGAGGGCTTCAACGAGAGCTCCGGCACCAACGAGAACGCCCTCTGGCTGGGCTCCCGGCTCTACCCGCTCGGCCGCGCGCACTTCGAGTACGACCGGCGCGAGCTGCTGAGCCCCTGGCGCATCCGGACCGGCGACGGGGCGGTGGATCTCCGCTTCCAGCCCCTCTACGTCCACCGGGAGGATCATGACTTCAAGGTGGTGGTGAGCCACTTCGCCCAGCCGCTCGGCCTCTTCGAGGGCACCGTCCGGGTGAACGGCCAGACGCACCGGCTGTCCGGGGTGCCCGGCGTCACCGAGGATCAAGACATGCTGTGGTGATAGGCTCGGGGGGCCTTGTCCTCCATCGAGCCTGGGACCACTGTTGGTCGTTACCGCGTCATCCGCCTTCTCGCCCAGGGCGGCATGGCCGAGGTCTATCGTGCCGAGCAGGCCCTCACCGGGGGCATCCTCCGCCCCGTCGCGCTGAAGGTCATCCGCCCCGAGTACTCCGAGTCCGAGGACTTCCGCGAGATGTTCCTCGACGAGGCGCGCACCGCCTGCACCCTCAGCCACCCCCACATCGCCCACATCTACGAGGTGGGTGAGGTGGACGGGCTGCTCTACATGGCCATGGAGCTGGTGCCCGGCGTCTCGCTCACCGAGGTGGAGCGCACGCTGCGTCAGCGCGGCGAGCGCTTCACCGACGAGGCCCTGCTGGCGGTGGGCATCGCCACCTGTTCCGCGCTCGAGGCCGTGCACGAGCGGCCCAACCTGGTGCACCGGGACGTGTCCCCGCAGAACCTGATGCTCTCGGCCGGCGGCACGCTCAAGCTCATCGACTTCGGCATCGCCAAGGCGGCCACCAACCGCAACCTCACCCGCGCCGGCACCACCAAGGGCAAGGCGGGTTACTTCTCGCCGGAGCAGGCCAAGGGCAAGTCGCTCGACGGGCGGAGCGATCTCTTCTCGCTGGGCGTGACCCTGTACCAGCTCGCCGCGGGCGTGGGCCCGCTGGATGCGTATCCCACCCTCATCTCGCGCAACACCGCGCTGGTGCGGGGGGAGTGGGAGCCGCTCTCGCGCGTGTGCCCGGAGCTGCCGCGCGGCTTCATCTCCGTGGTGGAGCGCGCCATGCGCGTGAAGCCCGAGGAGCGCTACCCCGACGCTCGCACCATGCGCGAGGAGCTGGAGTCGGTGGCCTTCGCGGCCGGCCTGCCGGTGGGCCCCGGCTCGCTCACGGGTTACGTGCGCGCCGAGGGGGAGGACGTCTCCGTCGCGAAGTCGAGCCCACGCCGGACCCGGCCCGGTGTGACCGGGACCGGGGCGCCCCAGGTCGTGACGGCCTCGCGTGCTCCGGCGGCTCGTGGCGTTCCAGGGGGCCGCAAGGTGTGGGCGCCCGTGGCGGGGGTGGTGGTGGGATTGGCGCTCTCGCTCGCGGGTGGTGCCTTCGTCTTCTCGCGCCAGCAGTCCGCGCCGGTGACTCCGCCCGCGCCCGTGTCTCCTCCGGTGGCCACGCCCGCCTCCGAGCCCGCACCGGCCACGGCCGTGGCCGAGGCACCCGCGCCCACTCCGGCCCCCGAGTCCACGCCCGCCGCCGAACCTGCTCCAGCCCCGGAACCCGCAGCGCCCGCCAAGGGGGGGTCCGCTTCCGCGGTGGCCGCCTCCGCGGTCCGGCCGGAGCCGCCGGGCCCGAAGCGGGGGTCCAAGCGTTCGCGGGAGCAGGCCCACGTGGCGGCTCCTCCTCCCGCGTCAGCACCCGCCGAGGAAGTGCTGTCGGGCGAGGGGTCCCTGCGCATTGGCGCGACCCCTGGAATCCAGGGGCAGGTGAAGGTGCCCGGGTACGAGCTCGATGAGCTGCCGCGCGTCCTGGGGCGCGTGAAGGCGGGCCGCTACACGTTGCAGTTCACCTCCTCCGGGCGCCCGTCGAGCTGCGAGGTGATGGTTCGCCCCGAGCGCCGCACGTTCGTCGTCTTCGACGGCAAGGGCTGCACGGTGAGCTACCGCGACTGAGAGCCACACGGCCCGTGTGGGATAACGGCGGGGGCTTCTCCAACAACCTCGTCCACGCCGCCGCCTACGAGGAGGGGGCTGTACCGCCGCGGGCCGCCCCTGGCCTAGACTGGGGGCCCCGCTTCGGACCCCCCCATGAACTCCTGCCCCAGCTGTGGCCACCCCTTTGGCAATGAAGTGCAGTACTTCTGTCCCGAGTGTGGCCAGGAAGTCCCGGGCAGCCAGTCCTACGGTGACGGCGGTGGCGAGTATGGCGGGGGGGAGTACGACTACTCCGCCGATGGCGCCTCGTGGGATTCACCGCCTCCTCTCTCCGCGCGGCTGGAGGAGGTGCTCTCCAAGGTGTCCGTCCCCGTGCTCGCCGTGGTGGGACAGGTGGGCGCCGCCTTCCGGAACGTGTTGGATGACCCGCGCCTGCGCTCGCACCTGCCGGGCGGCTCCCTGACGCTGCTCGGCCTGGGGCTCGTGGCGCTGGCCCTGCTGCTCTCGGTGATTCCGTTCGTGCAGGGAATCGGGTTGCCAGGCTCGATGGTGGTGCTGCCGTGGGGCCTGCTCGTCGCCGTGAGCGAGTGGCGCCTCATCAGCGCGCCCGAGGCCCAGGAGCCGGGCACCCGGCCTGTTCCGCCCCTTCCTCCGGCGCTCGCGAATCTTCCGAGGGACCTGCGCCACCCGGGCATCGCCCAGACCTTCGCCCTGCTCACCTGCACGTATGCCGTGCTGATGCTGGGCCTGGGACCCATCTCGCTGGTGTGGGTGCTGGCCGGCACGGTGCTCGGATATGACCAGGGTTGGCGCTACTTCGCGGCCGGGGGAGAAGAGGCGGACGGAATGGAGGGGAACTCCGGTCCCCGCCTGCACCGCTGGGTGGTGGCGGGCACCGTCCTGTGCACCTTCTCGCTCCTGCTCCCGTGGACGCGTGGCACCATGCAGGTTCCGGCGCTGTCCGGCGGAGACATGTGGCTGTCGACGCACTCCCTGTTCACGCTGTTGCTGCTCGCGTGCTCCGGCGTGCGTCACCGCGGCCTGTCCGCCTTCCACCCCCTCCTGCTCATCCTCGCGGCCGTCTGGCTCATGATGTGGCTCGTGCTGAACATGAGCGTCTACGCCCCGGGGCCCTGGTTCTTCCTCCCGGGCCTGCTCGCCGTCGAGGCCGCCATCGTGCGCCACCTCATGCTCCTGCGCGGCAGGGGAAACACCGTGGAGCAGCAGGACGCGGCTTCCGATCTGGATCTCCAGGGGTAGGAAGCCGGGGCCCGGGCACCCTCACCCCGTCCCTCTCCCGGGGGGAGAGGGGTTGAGGCGCGGTAGGACCCCGGGTCCGCCGGACTACGGCTGACGCTTCAGCCAGGTGCTCACCTCGGGCATGGCGCGCTCCCGGAACGCCACGTCCTGCGCCAGCTTCTCCAGCGTCTGCTCCGTGGCCTGCTTCGCCTCCTCCACCGGGCTCGCCGACAGCAGCTTGCTCACCTCGTCGAGCTGCTTGCGCTCGCGCAAGGCCCCCATCGACTCCACCACCCGCCTCAACAGCATCGGCGCCCGGCCCGTCCTCCCCAGCACGTCCTGCCAGCGCTTCTGCATCTCTCCCCACCACGCGTCGCGCCCCGTCCGGTTGCCCATCAGCCCCGTCACGAAGCTCGCCACGTCCTGCATCTTCACCTTGTCCGTGAAGAAGAGCTTCCGCGCCTCGTCCGCCAGCGCTGGATCCTCGAAGGACGTCAGCGCCATGAGGTAGCGCCGCTGCGTCGCCGGATCCGGCTCCCCCGGCATCTTCTCCAGCAGCTTCTCGTAGAGCCCCCGGTCTCCCGAGCGCGCCACCATCGCCACCGCCACGTCCAGCAGGTTCGGCTCCAGCACCCCCTTGTCCCCGTCCAGCATCCGCATCACCCGGGGCCTCGCCTCGCCCAGCGCCTCCGCGCTGCGCGCCACGCCGCCCACCGCCCTCACCAGCGCCGCGCGCCGCAGCTTCACCCGGTCCGACTCCCCCGGCGCCGCGTTCCAGCCGAGCTTCTTCAGCCCCGCCCCCAGCAGCTTCTCCACCCACTGCTGGAAGCGCTTCTGGTCCTCGCCCTCCACCAGCCGGCCCTCCACGTACGCCAGCCGGCCCACCAGATCGTCCAGGACGGCGTCGTCCTCCTCGTTGCCGAAGCGGCTCGCCAGCTCGAGGAAGGCCGCCACCGTGGCCTGCCCGCTGCGCGCCAGCGCCCACTGGTCCGCCAGCAGCGAGATGCGCTCCGCCGGCGCCAGCGTCGTGATGTTCGCCGACAGCCGCTCCAGCGCCGCGGCGTCGTACTGCACCCGGTAGAAGCCCGTGGAGCCCGCGTTGGCGCACAGCCACTTCACCTCGCCCGAGCCCTCCAGCGTCACCTTCGTCCGCGCGTCCTTCAGCAGCACCCGCTGCTCGCGCACCCCGCCCGCGTCCGAGTACCGCAGCACCATGGGCACCGGCCAGCGCTCGCCGCTCTTCACCCCCGGCTCCGAGTAGTAGCGCTGCTGCGACAGCGTCACCGTGCGGCCGTCCAGCGCCACCGACACCAGCGGGTAGCCGCCCTGGCCGATCCACGCGTTGGCCAGCTCCAGCACCGGCTGCGACGAGGCCTTGGCCAGCGCCCGCCACAGGTCATCCGCCACCGCGTTGCCTCGCGCGTGCGTGCGCATGTACTGGCGCATGCCCTCGCGGAAGGGCACCTCGCCGAGGAAGCCCTCAATCATCCGCAGCACCGCGCCGCCCTTCTCGTAGGTGATGAGGTCGAAGCTCTCACCGGCCTCGTTGGCGTTGCGCACCTCGCCGCGCACGGGGTGCGTGGAGCGCAGTGCGTCCAGGTGCATCGCCGCCGCCTTGCCCGTGTCGAAGTCCAGCCACACGCGCCAGTCCGGCTTCCAGGCGTCGACGATCTTGTACGCCATCCACGTGGCGAAGGCCTCGTTGAGCCAGAGGTCGTCCCACCACACCATCGTCACCCAGTTGCCGAACCACTGGTGCGCCAGCTCGTGCGTCACCACCTCGGCCACGCGCTTCTGCACGGAGAGCGGCGCGGTGGCCGGGTCCAGCAGCAGGGCGATCTCCCGGTAGGTGATGAGGCCCGCGTTCTCCATGGCGCCGGCCTCGAAGTCGGGGATGCCCACCTGGTCCACCTTGCCGAAGGCGTAGGGCAGACCGAAGTACTCCTGCAGCCGGGGCAGCGCCGCCAGCGCCGCGTCCTGCCCGAAGCGCGTCAGGTGCGCCTTCTCCGGCAGTGCCCACGTGCGCACCGGAATGCCCTCCACCTTCTCCTCGGGCGTGCCCACCAGCGGGCCGCACACCAGCGCCACCAGGTACGAGCTGAGCACCTCCGTCTCCGCGAAGGTCAGCTTGCGCAGCTTGCCGTCCTCCTCGTCCTCGAGCAGCGCGCCGTTGGCCAGCGTCGTCAGCCCCGGGGGCACCCGCACCGTGAGCGCCCAGCGCGCCTTGAAGGCCGGCTCGTCGAAGCACGGGAAGAGCCGCCGCGCGTCCGCCGCCTCGAACTGCGTGGCCGCCACCTTGCCCGCCGCGTACAGGCCCCGCAGGCCCTCGGTGAAGCGGCCCGTCCACGCCACGTCCAGCGACGCCGTGCCCGCGGGCAGTTGCTCGCCGAAGCGCAGCACCACCGTCTCGCTGACCTGCACGGGCTGGATGGCGGTGGGCGCGAGGCTCTTGCCGTTGCCACCCCGGAAGGTCACGTCGCCGAGCTGCAGCGCGTTGGCGTGGAGGATGATTTCGTTGGAGGGCTTCTCGAGCTCCAGCTCGATGGTCTGCTGGCCCGTGAAGCTCTTGGCCTCCATGTCGAGCGTCACCGTCGCCGCGTACCGCCGGGGACGGATGGACAGGGGAAGCCGGAAGTTCTTGTCGTCGGTTGCGTGCGCCATAGGGGGGCCGACTCTAGCGGGAGTGCAAGCCCGTGCCCGCTGGAGAGTGGTGTTTCCGTGGAACGGGCGTCCACCGGGCGACGGCTCGGCCCGGGGGGACCGGCGGGGATTCGTTGGCCTCGTGACGGGGGAGGGGTGAAGGGGGGCGGGTGTTTCCCGGATATGGTGTTGGCCATGAAAGTCATGAACGTCTCGCGTCTCGGTTGAAGCCTCGGACGTGGTTTCTTCCTGTGCTTTCTCGGAGGGGTGCTCGCTGATGAGACGACTCGGACCCGATGACTATCGCGACATGCCCTGGAAGAACGGGGGAGGGGTGACGCGCGAGCTGTGGAAGTTGCCCCATCCGTTCGACCCGGCCCGCTTCCTGGCGCGCGTGTCGATCGCCACCGTGGGGGCCTCCGGGCCCTTCTCCGTGTTCCCGGGCGTGGATCGGACCTTGATGATCCTCGAGGGCGCGGGGGTGGCGCTGACCATCGATGGGACGCGCGAGGTGGTGCTCGACCAGCGCCTGCGGCCGTTCGAGTTTCCGGGCGAGGCGGGAATCCAGTGCCGGCTGCTCGGCGGTCCGGTGCGGGACTTCAACCTCATGGTGGACCGGGCGCTGGTCCAGGGCTCGCTCGAGGTGGTGCGACTGGCGCCGGGGGAAACCCGTACGCTCGCGGGCGCTGGGACCGTGTTGCTCCATGTCCTGGAGGGCCGGGCGACGCTTCCCGGGGAGCCGCTGGCCCGGGACGAGACGCTCTGGCTGGAGGAGCCCGGGCTCCTGATGCTGCGGAGCGACGAGGGGGCCATCGTGGTGGCCATCCAGTTGGAGCGACGCCCGCTTGCTCCATGAGCGTACCTACCGCTCTCCAGTCCTCCTGCTCACGGTGTTGCTGGCGGGAGGGTGGGGTGTGCGTTAGAGCCGCCCCCAGCATGTCTTCTCCAGCCAGCGCCGCCCCGTCCGTCTTCCGCCACCGTGACTTCCGCCTCTACCAGCTGGCCCGCCTGTGCGCGGTGCTCGCCGTGCAGATCGAGTCGGTGGCCATCGGCTGGCAGGTGTACGAGCTGACGGGCAGCGCCCTGGCCCTGGGGTACACGGGGCTGGCGCAGTTCCTGCCCTTCCTCGCCTTCAGCCTCATTGGTGGACAGGTGGCGGACCGCGTGGACCGGCGCATCATCCTCGCGGTGTGCCAGGGCGTCATGCTGCTGTGCAGCCTGCTGCTGCTCAGCTTCTCCCTGGGCCACGTCCGGGATGTGCGGTTCGTCTACGGGGTGCTGGTGCTCTTCGGCACCGCGCGCGCCTTCTACTCGCCCGCGGGTTCCGCCATCACCGCCCACCTGGTGCCCACCGAGGACCTCTCGCGCGCCATCGCCGTCAACTCCACCACCTGGCAGGTGGCCACCATCGCCGGCCCCGCCGTGGGCGGTTTCCTCTACCAGTGGGTGGGCGCCACCGGCTCCTATGTCGCCTCGGCCTCGCTGTGCGCGCTCACCGTGGTGTGGATCCTCTCCCTGAAGGTGAGGACGGGCCAGGCCTCCAGCGAGGCGTTCTCCATGTCCACGCTGCTGGCGGGGTTCCGCTTCGTGCGCCGGCAGCGGCTGTTGCTGGGCAGCATCACGTTGGATCTGTTCGCGGTGCTGCTGGGCGGAGCGGTGGCGCTGCTGCCCATCTACGCGCGGGACGTGCTGCACACCGGGCCGTGGGGCCTGGGGCTGTTGCGCGGCGCACCGGCCGCGGGCGCGGCGCTCGTGGCGGTGGTGCTCGCCATGCGTCCGCTGGGAGGCCGGGCCGGGTGGAAGATGTTCGTCTCGGTGGCTGTTTTCGGCGCGGCCACGCTCGTCTTCGGGGTGAGCCGCTCGCTTCCGCTGTCCGTGCTGGCCCTGGCGGTGGCGGGGGCCGCGGACATGGTGAGCGTGGTGGTGCGCCACACGCTGGAGCTGATGGCCACGCCGGATGAGATGCGGGGCCGCGTGGGCGCGGTGAACATGATGTGCGTGGGAGCCTCCAACGAGCTGGGCGAGTTCCGCGCCGGAGCCTTCGCCGAGCACGTGGGCGCGGTGCCCGCGGTGGTGGCGGGCGCGGTGGGGACGCTGGTGGTGGTGGCGCTGTGGGCCTGGGTCTTCCCCGAGCTGCGGCGGGTGGACCACCTGGAGGAAGCGGCTCGCCAGCCCCTGCCGGAGGATGCCGAGCCCGAGGCTGTCGGCACGACGTCGTAAGCCCGCGCACGACCGCCCCGTGTGGCTCGAGCACCGGGTGACGCACGGCTTCGTGAGGGGCGCCTGGGCCTGCTGACCCGAGCACGGAGACCCGCGAATCTCCTGAAAGGTAGGGCAGGCGGCCCTACTTGAGAGGTTAGAAGAAGACTGGGCACTGTCAGGGAGTGATGTTACCTTTCGAGTCGTGGGCGCGAGAGGTTCGGGCTCACGGAACGCCCGGAGGGCGAGGAGGTCGTCTCAATGGCCGAGTCGATGGGTGGTGACGTGTTGGGTCAGGTGCTGCAGGCCGTCCAGGGCCTGAGCGAGCAGGTGAAGGGGCTGAGCAACCGGATGGACAAGCTGGAAGGCCGGATGGACAAGCTGGAAGGCCGGATGGAAACGCAGCATGAGTGGCTGCAACGTCTGGGTCTTGAGTTCATGGGCACGCGTGACGAGGTCAAACAGCTTCGTCTGGAGGTCCAGCAGTCCCGTGAGGAGTTCCAGCAGGCTCATAAGAGCCTGGGCGCGGACGTCCAGGCTGCCCGGACGGAGCTGCAACTCGGAATCCGGCAGATGCATGACCGGATCGACCGCAACAATGATGCGGTGCTCCTGATGGTCTCCGGGCTGCAACGGAACACAACGGAGCGTTTCGAGCCCATGGAGCATCGTCTGAAGGCGCTCGAGGTTCGCTGACACGTCGAGGGCGGCCCGGGCTGGCGTAGAGTCGCGCCATGCCGCCCCGCGCCCCCCTCGTCCACATCCAGGACCACGCCCTGCCCGACGCGGACTTCTCCCGCCTGTGGCGCAAGGTCCGCGCCCTCGGCACCGAGCGTCTCCGTCAGACCTACCAGACCACCTTCTGGTTCGAGCTCGGCGAGCCCACCAACATCGTCGAGCAGATCATCCTCACGCTACGTCCACGCGTCCCCCTGCGCCGGGGCCTCGCGGGCGTCGAGTGGTGGTTCTCTCGCATGCGCACCACCGACGTGCAGGTGGACTTCCACCAGGACCGGGACGAGAAGCTCGCCCTGCGCGGCGGCCCGCTCGTGCACCCCCGCTTCACCTCCCTGCTCTTCATGAACAGTGTCCGCGGCGGCGCGCTCGCGGTGACGAAGGCCCTGCCCTGCGAGGACAACCCGTCCCTCGCTCCCAACACGGACGCCTTCGATCTGGCGGCGCCCCGGCCCAACCGCTTCGTCTACTTCCGGGGGGACCTCACCCACGGCGTGCTGGATGCCCACAACCAGATTCCCACCGGGAAACTGCCGGGCACCTCGCGCCTGCGTGTGACGCTGGTGATGAACTGGTGGAGCCAGCGCCCCACGGACATCCCCACCTTCTCCGAGTCGAAGGTGTACCGCTCGCTCGCGCTCCCCGCGCCCCGGCGGCCTACTTCCGCGGGTCGGACGCGATGAAGAAGACCGTCGCCGCGCCCACCACCAGCGCCGCGCCGCCCGCGTAGACCCACGGGCTCTCGTACCAGGCCTTCCGCTCGATGACCGAGAGCTGCAGCGGCGCCAGCGGATTGGCCGCCCGCGCCACCGTGTTGCCCTGGCTGTCGAGCGCCTCGACGAAGTACCAGGCCGTGAAGGACGCTGCGCGGGGAGGCACGGGCAGCTCACCCTCGCAGGTGTCCTGCTGGCACGCCATGGCCGTGGCGCGGTAGGGGCCTCCCGGGACGGGGGCGTGGCGCAGGAGCACCTCGCTGGCCCGGGCCTGGGGGTCCTTCAGGCTGGCGCGCACCCGCTGGGGCCGGCCCGCGTCCTCGCGCGGCAGCACCTCCAGCTTCGGCCGGGCGGCGAGCATCGCGCGCACCCGCTCCAGCAAGTCCTTCTGCTTCTGCGGCGCGTTGGGAGGCGGCCGCACCCAGGCGTCCAGCTCCAGCGCCTCGGTGGTGCGCTGCTCGGCGTTCACCGTGTCCTCCAGCAGCAGGTGGATGAAGCCGAGCTCCAGCAGGGACTCGGCGCGCTCGGCGGCGGGCCGGTCCGGGTGGCCGAGGTAGCGCTGGTATTCGACGACGGCTTCCTCGTAGCGCAGGGCGCCGGCGAGCTCGCGGGCGCGGGCGAGGTCCGCCTGGGCCGCTCCGGGAGCGGGGGCCTGGGCGACGACGAGGGACGAGGCGGCGGCGAGGACGGGAAACGTGAGCGGAAGCACCGCCTCCGAGCCTACCCGGGCCGCCGGGACTTGTCAGACCGGTGCGCTAGGAAACGTCCCTGCGCGGGCCGGGTGTTGGTGGCCCACGGCAGGTGTCGTCACAGCGGAGGGCCGGGTCCGGGCGGGTCTCGGGCCCGGCTCTCGCACTTCTCCTACAGACCGCTGGGCCCCAGCATGCCCTCCAGCCCCTCGAAGGGCTTGGAGACGGTGGCGTGCAGGACGATGTCCTTGAGCTGCAGCTCCAGCGGCAGCTCCAGCGGGTTGCCGAGGCCCGCGTCCGTCACCGTGTTGCTGACGATGACCCAGATGCGCGCCTTGCCGATGGCGTTGCGCAGCGTGGGCGAGTCCGCGTGCACCGGCGTGCTCGAGCCCGGCGCGAAGTCCATCTGGGGCAGCAGCACCTCGGCCGTGTGGTAGTACGCGGGCAGGTTGCTGTCGCTGTAGAACTTGGGCTCGTCCGGCGTGGCGGTGCCGGTGAGGGACAGCCGCGCGGTGGACGTCAGCGTGAACGTCCTGGAGGGGTTGATGACCGTGAGGTCGGCGGAGATCTCCTTCACGGCGACGTCGAGGTTCTGCGTCTCCTCGGGCATGTCGACGGCCACCTCGACGTGGATGGCCCTGGCCACGGAGGTGACGGGGATGGTGACCTCCTGGGGCGGCGTGTCCACGGCGAGCTCGGCGGAGCACGCGGAGAGCATCAACGGGCAGAGCAGGGCGAGCAGGGCGCGTTTCATTGGAAGGTCCAGGACAGGTCGAAGGCGGGGAGGATGGGGAAGCGGCCCTCGTTGAAGGGCACCAGGGGCTCGTTCACGTCCACGTAGGCGGCGCCGAGCGAGAAGCCGAAGTTCTCTCCGGCGTAGCGGATGCCGGCCGCGCCGCGCAGGGGGTAGCCCTCCTGGAGGCGCACGCCGAACTCACCCACCACGGACCAGTTGCCCGCGAAGTTGACCACCAGCGCGGCCGTGGCGGTGGTGGTGGCCGTCTGGTAGCGCCAGTGGCGCACCTCGCCCTGCACCAGCACCGGGCCCAGTTGCAGGCCGTAGAGCGCGTAGGCGCTGGGCCCCTCGAAGTTGATTTCGAGGTTCTTCACCGCCTCCTCCTGCGTGGCGACGTAGTCCGAGATGAGCTGACTGCCCAGGAACTTCGTGTAGCGCGCGCCGATGACGAAGCGGTGGGCCCCGGCTTCCAGGCCCCAGCGCAGGCCGAGGTTGGGGGCGAGCGCGGCGTCGGCGAGGACGGAGGTGTCCAGCGCGAACCCCCACGCCAGTGGCACCGCCGAGCGTTGCAGGCCGAGCACGGGCTTCTTGATGGCGGCGGCCTCGTCGGAGGCGAGGAGCCGCGCGTTGCCGGCATGGTTGAAGGCATGGGCCTGGGAGGAACCCAGCAGGGTCCCCAGTGCCCCGAGGGCGAGCCCGAGCAGGCCCGGGCGGGAGAAGGTGTTTCGAGGTGTCAACCCACTCACTCCTGAAGAGGAAAGGGAGGCCCTGGTGTACCGCGCCCATGCCCGTCCTGTCACACACCCGGGGTGGAGTGCCTCGCACCTGGCGGCCCACGCTGGGGAGGCAGGCGTCCGGAGCGGTGGAACAGTCCTTGCGAAGGGCCTCGGTGGGGGCGTATCCGGAGCTGTATGCGCTCCCACGATATCGAGCACGCGCGGGTGTTGGCGCTGCTCAAGCGCCACGGGTGGAACGCCACGTCCTTCCAGGTGCTGGAGCCGGGGTATTCGTACTGGTTCGACGGGGAGGACGCGTGCGTGGCGTACGTGGACACGGGCCAGGCGTGGGTGGTGGCCGGCGCCCCCATCGCCCCGCACGAGCGCCTGGGCGAGGTGGTGCGGCGCTTCGAGGCGCATGCGGCCGCGTCGGGCCGGCGGCTGTGCTTCTTCGCCACCGAGCAGCGCATGTTGGACGCGGCCCCGTTGAAGGGGCTGGCCATTGGCGAGCAGCCGGTGTGGGACCCGAGGCGGTGGGAGCTGAGCGTGCGTGAGAGCCGGAGCCTGCGCGAGCAGCTGCGCCGGGCGCGGGCCAAGGGCGTGCGGGTGCGCGAGGTGATGCCCTCCGAGCTGAAGGACGCGGCGCACCCGGTGCGGGCGGGGGTGGACGGGCTGATGGAGCGCTGGCTGGGCTCCCGGCGGATGGCACCCATGGGCTTCCTGGTGCAGCTCTCCCCGTTCGCCTGGGCCGAGGAGCGGCGCTCCTTCGTGGCGGAGCGGGACGGGGAGGTGGTGGCCTTCCTGTCGGCGGTGCCGGTGTACGCGCGCAATGGCTGGCTGGTGCAGCACCTGCTGCGCGACGCGCGGGCGCCCAACGGCACCGCGGAATTGCTGGTGGACGCGGTGATGCGCGCGGCGGCGGCGGAGGGGCGCGGCTACCTGACGCTGGGGCTCGCGCCGCTGGCGGGCGAGGTGGACGGCTGGCTGCGCGCGGCGCGGGTGGTGGGCATGCCCCTCTATGACTTCGAGGGGCTGCGCGCCTTCAAGGCCCGGCTGCGCCCGCATGCGTGGCACCGCCTCCACCTGGCCTGGCCCGCGCGGCACGGCTCGCCCCTGCCGCTGTATGACGCGCTGAGGGCCTTCGCCCGGGGGAGCCTCACCCGCTTCGGCCTGGCCACGCTCCTGCGCCGGCCCCTGCTGCTCGTGTGGCTGCTCGCGGTGCTGCTGGTGCCCTGGACGGTGCTGCTCGCGCTGCCGGCCAACGCCCACCGCTTCCCCTCGCCACTCGTGCAGTGGGGCTGGGTGCTCTTCGACGTGGGGCTGACGGTGGGGCTGTTTTCCCTCGTCCGCCGCTGGCGCTCCGGGCTCGCCACGCTGCTGGCCTCGCTCATCACCGGAGATGCCTGCCTCACCTTGCTGGAGGCGCTTCTCTACAACCTCCCTCGTGCGCGAGGGCTCGGAGACTGGCTCGTCATGGGAGTGGCCGTGCTCGCGCCCGCCACGGCGGCGGTGCTGCTCTTCTGGGTCCGGAAGCATCCGGCGCTCGAGCCCGCCTGAAGGGGCCGCGCGCGCCGGGAGGCGTCAGTCCTCGGGAGGCACGGTGGTGGGCGCGGACGCGAGGAACACCTCCCGGCCCTGGACCCGCTCCACACGGTGGTAGTGCACCATGTAGTCCCGCCGGGCGGGCGAGCCCTGCCCCAGCTCGAAGTGGGTGTCCCCGACGTTCGACACCGTCCCGAGTTTCCGCCCATACCTGTCCTTCACCGTCATTCCCTCGTGGATGTCGCCGGGGTCGATCATCGTGGTCCTCTGTCCGCGTCTGCGCGTGGTCCCTTGAGATGAACACTCCGGGCGCTCCTGGCCCGTGGTTCTGGCCTCCTTCGAGAGGAAGCGCCGTGCCCCCTGGTGGGGGAGGGCACGGGCGGCCAGCGGAGTGAGGCGGAGCGGGGTCACGCCCGGGCAAGCCCCCTACCTTCTCTCCCGAGGGCTCGTGACGCACGGGAGAGACGCGCATGGCGGAGGCCCAGGCCCAGAAGTTGGCTGTACTCAAGATCGACCGCGCCGCCCACCCGCGACGGAAGCTCCTGCGCCGGTGGCCGCTATGGGTGGGGCTGGCCGTGGTGCTCGCCCTCGTGGTGGGGATGGCGGTGCTGGGTCGGGCGCCCAGCGTGCGGGTGGCCGAGGTCCGCGAGGCACGCCCCGGCGAGCAGCAGACCGAGCTGTCCGCGGCCGGCTATGTGTCCTCGCGGCGTCGCTCCGTCATCGCGCCCCAGGTGGCGGGGCGGTTGGTGGAGGTGGCGGTGGACGAGGGGGACGCGGTGGAGAAGGGGCAGGTGCTCGCCCGCCTGGATGACCGGGATGCTCGGGTGATGGCGGCCCGGAGCAGGGCGGAGCTGCGGGCCGCCAGCCAGCGGCTCGCCGCCGCGAGGGCCACGGCGACGCGGGCGCGTAATGACCTGAAACGGGCGGAGCAGCTGGCCCGGGCCCAGGTCATCACCCGGGCGAGCCTGGAGGAGGCGCAGGCGCTGGCGAGGGCCTCGTCCGCGGAGGAGCAGGCGGCGGTGGCCCAGCTCGCCGCGGCGCGGGAGGCGGCGCGGGCCACGGACCTGCAACTGTCCCATACGGTGGTGCGGGCGCCCTTCGCGGGGACGGTGGTGCGCAAGCTGGCGGACGAGGGAGCGGTGCTCGCGCCCGCCGCGCTCGAGCAGGAGAACATCGGCGGCATCGTCGAGCTGGTGGACCTGGGAGCGCTCGAGGTGGAGGCCGAGGTCAGCGAGGAGCAGTTGCCGCGCATCGAGCTGGGGCAGCCGGCGCTCGTCTTCCTCGATGCGTACCCGGACCAGGCGTTCGTCGCGAAGGTGCGCTCGGTGCGCCCCGCCATCGACCGCTCCAAGGCGACGGCGGACGTGAACGTGGCGTTCGAGGAGATTCCCCCGGGCGTGCTGCCGGACATGGGAGCGCGGGTGGCCTTCCTGAAGGAGGAGTTGCCGCAGGAGGCGCTCACGAAACGGGACGCGGCGTTGCGGGTGCCGGCATCGGCGGTGGTGCGGAACGGTGGGGAGTCCGTGGTGTGGGTGGTGCAGGACGGGAAGGTGAAGCGGCAGCCGGTGCGGGTGGTGGAGAAGGTGGGGGACGAGGTGGCGCTGGCCCAGGGGCCGGAGCCGGGGACACAGGTGGTGGTGTCGCCGGATGGCTCGCTGCGTCCGGGGCGCAAGGTGAAGGTGCGGACGGAGGGCGGATGAGCACCGCACCCGGACAAGAAGCGAAGTCTCCGCTCATCCGGCTGCGGGGGGTCTCCAAGGCCTACCGGCGCGGCGACATCGTCGTGCCCGTGCTGGAGAACGTGGACCTGGACATCGAAGCGGGAGCCTTCGAGGCCTTCATGGGTCCGTCCGGCTCGGGCAAGTCCACGCTGCTCAACCTCATCTCGGGGTTGGACCGGCCCACCACGGGGGTGGTGGAGGTGGGAGGGCAGGACCTGGCGCGGATGAGCGACAAGGAGCTGTCGGACTGGCGCGCGGGGCACGTGGGCTTCGTCTTCCAGCTGTACAACCTGCTGCCGGTGCTCACGGCGGCGGAGAACGTGGAGCTGCCGCTGCTGCTCACCCCGCTCTCGCGCGCCGAGCGCCGTGAGCACGTGGCGGCCGCGCTGGAGGTGGTGGGACTGGGGCACCGCATGGGGCACCGGCCGCCGCAGCTGTCGGGAGGCGAGCAGCAACGGGTGGCCATCGCCCGGGCCATCGTCACGGATCCGGATCTGCTCATCGCGGACGAGCCCACGGGAGACCTGGACCGCAAGTCGGCCGAGCAGGTGTTGGATCTCTTCGAGGTGCTGCACCACGAGCTGCACAAGACGCTCGTCATGGTGACGCACGACCCGCATGCGGCCGAGCGCGCGGACCTGGTGCGGCACCTGGAGAAGGGGCTGCTGCAATGACGTTCGGGCGGCTCGTGTGGAAGGACCTGTTGCGCAACCCGCTGCGGCTGGTGCTCACGGTGCTGGCGGGAGCGGTGGGGGTGATGGCCTTCATCTTCCTGCGCACGGTGGTGGACCTCTTCTATTCGAGCGCGGAGTCGGCGCAGGCGGACCGGCTCTTCACGCGAGCCAAGGCCTCCATCACGGCGGATCTGCCGCTGTCGTACCTGCCGCGCATCTCCACCGTGCCGGGGGTGGATGACATCACCTTCTACGGCTTCTTCGGCGGGCGGTACGGCGACTCCCAGCGCGATTTCTTCGGCTCGGCCTTCGTGGACCCGCCCTCCTTCATGCGTGTCTTCGACGAGCTCGTCGTGGCTCCGCGGGAGGTGGCGGCCTTCCAGGCGGATCCGTGTGGCGCGCTCATCGGCAAGGAGCTGGCGAAGCGCTACGGGTGGAAGTCGGGGGACCGGGTGACGCTCCAGGGCACCATCTACCCGGGCGAGTGGACCTTCAACGTGCGCGGCATCTACGACGTGCGGACGGGGTCGCTGGACACGAACTCGCTCTTCTTCCCCTACCGCTGCCTCAACGAGAAACTGCCGGACGAGCGCAAGGACCGGGTGGGGGCCTTCATGGTTCGGGTGGAGGACCCGTCACGCTCGGCGGCGGTGTCCTCGGCGGTGGATGCGATGTTCGCCAACAGCCCCTACCCGACGCGCACGGAGAGCGAGCGCGCGGCCACGCTGGGTTTCATCTCCATGCTGTCGGCCATCATCACCGCGGTGCAGGTGGTGGCCACCGTCATCCTGCTCATCATCCTGCTCGTCATCGGCAACACGCTGGCCATGAGCGTGCGCGAGCGCACGAGGGACCTGTCCACGCTGCGGGCCATGGGCTTCAAGAGCGGGCGGGTGGTGATGCTCGTGCTCTTCGAGTCCCTGGCCATTGGCCTGTGCTCGGGGGGATTGGGGGTGCTCATCGCGCCGCCGCTCGTGCGGGGTTTCGTCGCGGTGGTGGGCTCGCAGATGGGCGGACTTCCCGCTGACTTCATGCGGGAGGGCACGCTGGTGCTCGGGGTGCTGGCGGCGGTGGGGGTGTCGCTGCTGGCCGGAATCATCCCCGCGTGGCGCGCGGTGCGCATCCCCGTGGCCGAGGGGCTGAGGAAGGTGGCCTGAGCGATGATTCCCCTCTACTACAACACGCGCAGCCTCTGGGCGCGGCGGCTGTCCACGGGGCTCACCGTGCTGGGCCTGGGGCTCGTCGTCTTCGTCTTCTCGGCGGTGCTGATGCTGGCCAACGGAATCGAGTCCGCGCTCGCCTCGGGGGGAGACCCGCGCAACGTCATCCTCCTGGCCGAGGGCTCCACCAGCGAGCTGATGAGCAATGTGGAGCGGGACGCGCTGCGCGCCCTGGGGAGCGCCCCGCAGGTGGCCTCGTCGGTGGAGGGCAATCCGCTGGTGGCGGGAGAGCTGGTGGTGCCGGTGCTGCTGCCGCGAGGGGATGGCAAGGAGTCGAACATCAACGCGCGGGGCATTGGCCCGGAGAGCTTCGCCATCCGGCCCACGGTGCGGCTCATTGCGGGCCGGGAGCCGCGGATGGGCACCAACGAGGTGGCCCTGGGCGAGGCGCTGGTGGGGCGTTCTCCTGGGGCGAACCTGGGTGGGGAGCTGGTGTTCGCGGAGGAGCGCTGGCCGGTGGTGGGGGTGTTCACCGCCGAGGGTGGGGCCTACGAGTCGGAGCTGTGGGTGGACGTGAACCGGTTGGGACCGGCGTTCGACCGGCCGGGGCTGAGCGCGGTGGTGGTGCGCACGGGCTCGGAGCAGGCACGCGATGCCTTCATCAAGGGAGTGGAGGAGGACTCGCGCTTCACGCTCGAGGCGAAATCGGAGCCCGAGTATTGGGCGGATCAGGCCACGTGGCTGGCCACGTTCATCCGGGTGTTGGGCCTGTTCGTGTCCTTCATCTTCAGCGTGGGCGCGGTGCTGGGGGCGATGATCACCATGTACGCACAGGTAGCGGCGCGCATCGGTGAGCTGGGGATGCTGAGGGCGGTGGGCTACCGGCGCCGGAGCGTGCTGGCGAGCATCCTCATCGAATCCGCGGTGCTGGGGGCGGCGGGCGGGGTGCTGGGTGCACTGGGGGCGCTGGCCACGCGGTGGATGGAGATAAGGACACTCAACTTCCAGACGTTCGCCGAGATTCGCTTCGGCTTCACGCCGACACCGGGAATCATGGTGGCGGCGCTCGTCTTCGGGACGCTGATGGGGACACTGGGCGGACTGCTGCCCGCCCTGCGCGCCTCACGGCTGTCGATTCTGGATGCGTTGAGAGCGTGAATCCCCTCGCCCAGGGGGAGAGGGGAGAGGCGGGGACGGCTCAGCCCGGCTGGCAGACCTGGCGGAGGATGTCGAGCGACTCCAGCGCCTTGCCCGCGCCCATCACCACCGCGGACAGCGGATCCTCCGCGAGGAACACCGGCAGACCCGTCTCCTCGCGCAGCAGCGTGTCCAGGTTCTTCAACAGCGCTCCACCACCGGCCAGCACGATCCCTCGGTCGGCGATGTCACCGGCCAGCTCCGGCGGCGTGCGCTCCAGCGTCAGCTTCACCGCCTCGACGATGCCGTTCACCGGCTCGCTCAGCGCGTCGCGCACCTCGTCGCTGCTCACCGTCAGCGTACGCGGCACACCGGCCACCAGGTCGCGACCCTTGATCTCCATGGTCATGACCTCCTCGGTGGGATACGCCGTGCCGATGCCCATCTTGATGAGCTCGGCCGTGCGCTCGCCGATGAGCAGGTTGTACTTGCGCTTCACGTACTGGATGATCGCCTCGTCCAGCTTGTCGCCGCCGATGCGCACGCTCTTGGCGAACACGATACCGGCCAGGCTGATGACCGCCACGTCGGACGTTCCACCGCCGATGTCGACGATCATGTTGCCGCTGGGCTCCGTGACGGGCAGACCCGCGCCGATGGCCGCGGCCATCGGCTGCTCAATCAGGTACACCTCGCGGGCACCGGCGTTGGCGGCGGCCTCGCGCACCGCGCGGCGCTCCACCTCGGTGATGCCCGAGGGGATTCCAATGACGATGCGCGGGCTGACGAGCGACTTGCGATTGTGCGCCGTCTGGATGAAGTAGCGGAGCATCGCCGCGGTGATCTCGAAGTCGGCGATGACGCCGTCCTTCATCGGGCGGATGGCCACGATGTTGCCCGGCGTGCGGCCGAGCATCTCCTTGGCCTCCTTGCCCACGGCGAGCACCTTCTTGCCGCCGCGCGCGTCCTGCTGGACGGCCACCACGGAGGGCTCGTTGGACACGATGCCCTGGCCGCGGATGTAGATGAGCGTGTTGGCCGTGCCCAGGTCGATGGCGAGGTCACGCGAGAAGAGAGTGTGGAGCCAGTCGAACATACGGGGGCGGAAACTTTCAAAGGTGCGGCGTCATTTCCAACACCGACAGTGAGTGCGCGGCAACCTACTACGCGGGGCCCGTTGCAGGAAGAAAAGCCAACTGTCAAGTGGAGGGCCCGGCCGGAGAGCGTCCAACCCACGGGGCCCCCTGTCCTTTCCCCTCCTCCACCCCATCTCCCCTCTAGGAGCGGGTCCGGGGATGAGGGGTTTTCCCTACAGGTGGCTCGCTTCCCTGCCTCCTTTCAATGGGCGGGCTGAAGCTCGCTCTCCTCCGCGAGGAGGAAGGTGTCCGCCGCTTCCCCGGCCTCCTGCTCGGTGGAGACGGGGGCGCGGTGCCGGGGCTCGGCCACGGTGCCATTTTCCACCGCGTGGCGGTACTCGGGCGTCTGGCGCAGGGCCTCGCTGGTGACGCGCAGGAAGGCCTCGCGCACGGGCTCGAAGAGCAGGCCGGCCACGTACCAGAAGGGCGCGTAGTCCAGGCGGATGAGCCCCTTCACGCTCCAGCCCTTGTCCTCGTAGTCCCAGGGGCAGCGGCCGAGCGCCTTGCGCAGCAGCCAGCCCGTGGTGAACTCGGCGCCGAAGATGACGGCGGTGTAGGCGAGCGCGCGCACCGGCCGGGGCAGGAAGCGCAGCCGGTCATGGAGGAACTCCATCCCCAAGGCGGTGGCCCCGTAGATGGGGTGCATCCACAGGTACGTCTTCGCCGTCCCATGTGCGTCCCGTTCCACCAGGGCCGCGCCCATGCCGGTGAAGCACACCTCCATCACCCAGCCCGCACACCCGTAGAGGAGGAATCGCGGTAGCACGCCCCGAAGCTAGGGACCGGCCTCCCAAAGGGCACCTGGCGGCAGGAGGGCGGGGGAGCGGCCGACGAAGGGCCGGGCCCTCCCCTGGGAGGGCGCGCGGTGTTGGCCGCCGGACAGAGCGAGGCGGACGGGGCGGGGGCGTCAGCGCTTGAGGGCGTACTTGCCGATGGCGTAGAGGGCGCGGACGCCATCCTTCCAGCCAATCTTCTTGCCCTCCTCGTAGGTGCGGCCGTGGTAGCTGATGGGCACCTCGAAGACGCGCCAGCCGCCGCGGGCCACCTTGGCGGTGATCTCCGGCTCGATGCCGAAGCGGTCCTCCTCGATGTTCACCGAGCGGATGACCTCGGCCCGGAAGGCCTTGTAGCAGGTCTCCATGTCGGTGAGGTTCAGGTTGCTCGTCATGTTGGAGAGCATGGTGAGGAACTGGTTCATCACCGAGTGCCAGAAGTAGAGGACGCGCCGGGGCGTGCCGGTGAAGCGGCTGCCGAAGACGACGTCCGCGTCGCCGTCGAGGATGGGCTGGAGGACGCGGGGAATCTCGCGCGGGTCGTACTCGAGGTCCGCGTCCTGGACGATGACGATGTCCCCGGCGGACTCGGCGAAGCCGCGGCGCAGGGCGGCGCCCTTGCCCTGGTTCTTCTCCTGGAGGAAGACGCGCACGTCGTTGCGGTTCTTCGGGGTGCCGCCGATGACGGACAGGCCCTCGCTGGCCAGACGCTGGAGCAGCTCGCGGCTTCCGTCGCGCGAGCAGTCGTCCACGATGACGAGCTCCTTGGGGAAGTCCACCGCGGTGACGCGGCGGAGGAGCTCAGCGAGGGTGGAGATCTCGTTGTAGACAGGGATGACGACCGAGACGAGCATGGCGCAGCGGGCTCTATCCGATTTCCGCCCCTCGCGCGACTCTTCGGTACGGGGGCCCCTGGATACGGGGAGGCAGGGGAGGGAGTCCGGCGGTCCGCTACGAATCGGACCCGGTGCCTGGGGTTTATCTGCGCTATGGCTCCCGTCCGGCCGGATGGCCATGATGCTTGGAGGGCAGCCGGGCTTTCCGCGAGAGGTGGGACATGGGGTTCACCCTGAGCGTGCATAACTACCGCGGCCTCCGCCGTGTGGAATGGAGCCCTTCGGGGGTCTGTGCCCTGGTGGGGCCGAACGGGAGCGGGAAGACGACGCTGATCGACGTGCTTCAACTGCTTCAAGACGCGAGCAGGAGTGGGTTCGCGAAGGCCATCTCCATGCATGGTGGGGCTTATGGTCTGCGGCACTTCAAGGCGGAGCGTGACGAACCGGTCATCTTCAACCTCTGTGTCGAGGATGCGAGTTGGGAGGTCCGGCCCCAGCTCTCCCTGGGTCCCGGGGGGGCGCGTCTACCAAGGCGGGAGAGGGTCACCTTGGGCGAGGAGGTCCATGACGCGGAAGAGTTCGAGGAAGAACCCGAGTACGCGTATTCCTTCATTCAAGCCATTCTTCAAGGTGCCGACCCGATTCCGGCGTCACTCCAGCGGCTCAACGACATCTCCTCTTCCTATCGCGACTACCATCACTACGCGCTCGCGGGCCTCCGCCGGGAGGGCTCGCTTCTCAGCGGAGACCTGCGGCTGCTCGATGATGGGCGCAACCTCTTCGCGGTCCTGATGAATTGGCACAGTCGGCGTGACCACCGGGACCGTTGGACTTTCGTGGTCAATGTCTTGCGCGGCTGTTATCCGGAACTGTTCTCGGATTTTTCCTTCCCGATCGCGGCCAACATCGTGTCCTGTGAGGTCCACACTCCGAACGGCCACACGCTGACTCCCGCGCTGCTTCCGGATGGGTTCCTCGTCGCGTTGATCCACCTCTGTGCCGTCGCATCGTCAACGCGCGGAGGCGTGCTCGCCATCGACGAGCCCGAGAATGCGCTGCATCCCTTCTCCATCCGCCGTTTGATGGATGCCTTCCGTGAGTGGTCGGATGAGCATGACGTGACGGTGCTGCTGGCCACGCACTCTCCGGTCATCCTCGACACGTTCAAGTCATTGCCGGAAAAGGTCTTCGTGATGGAACCAGCGCAGGAGGTGCTGCCCGTGCCACTCGATCAGCTCAAGAAGCGGAGCTGGCTGGCGCACTTCTCGCTGGGAGATCTCTACGAGCACCTCAAATACGGTGCACCAGCGGGAGCGGATGAGGCGTGAGCGCGCGTGTCGGGCTCATCGTGACGGGGAAGTGCGAGCAGAAGGGATTGTGACTCGCTCGTGCGTGTCTTCCCCGGGACCCGGTTCGAGCTGCTCGAGCGGGTCGAGTCGTTCCCCAGCGCCGATGTCCGGGAAATGCCCGAATCGGTTGTTCCGGGCACGACGCTCGACAAGTTCGCGGCGAGTCTCGTGGCCGCGGTCGAGGAGGAGCCGCCCGACCTCGTGGTGGCGCTGGATGACCTCGAGTTGATCAACGCTCCGCATCCCGAGCGGGTGGCGGACAGGGTGCGTCACGCGGTTCGTGCGCACCTTGCCCGTCACTCCTGGACGTCCGAGGCCACGCGAGACAAGGTCACCCGCCGCGTCCGGGAGCGCTGCTCGTTCCATCTGCTCGCTCCGATGGTCGAGTCCTATTTCTACGCCGAGCCGGAGGCGCTCGTGCGCGCGGGGGCGAGCCGGCCCTCCCGGGTCGATGCCGCGGCCATCGACCTGGAGGTGTTCGTCACGGACGACCCCGAGTACCTGGGTCATGACTTCGTCCCGCATCAGCAGAGTCCGAAGCGGAAGTCCTGGGCCATTCCCCTGCCCGAGCGGGCCCAGCACCCGAAGCACTACCTGCGATTCCTCTGCGACCCGGCGAACCCCTACACGGACCGTTACGTCGAGACGAAGGGCGGTGCCGCGGCCCTGCGCGAGCTGGACTGGTCACGTGTCTTCGCGCACGGCGAGCGGGCCCGTTTCGCCCGCGCGCTGTTCGAGGACCTCGCCCTCGGGCTCGGAGTGTCCCCCCCGTTTCCCGGAAAGGGGCACCCGGCGACGTCGGACTTCAAGAACGCGCGCGTCCTGCGCAACCTCTGAACTGCCTCACTCCGCCCAGGTGAGCACTTCCACCATGCGCACGAAGCGCCGGTCGGTGCTGACGGCGGCCACCACGAAGCCGGCCGACTCGCCCGGGCCGCCCCGGCCCATGCTGCGCCAGCTCGACACGTAGAGCCGCTGGCTGTTCTGCGAAATCTGGGTGATGTATGCCACCGCTCCGTTCACCTCGGCCGCGCTCGGCGTGCCGTAGGCCGTGCGCGCCTGCAGCCTGGCGGTGAGCTCGGCCTGGGTGATGGGCTCGAAGAAGTACGGGTAGTCGTAGGCGCTGCCAAAGGTCCACCCGTACGTATCCGTCAGCGTCACCTGATTGGCCACGCCCTGGCCGTAGGGGATGTAGCCCTCCTTGATGCGCGAGGCGCTGGCGAGCGCTCCGCTCGCGCCGTAAAGCTGGGCCGGCGTGCCCGACACCGCGTTCATCCCCAGCGGCGCCGCGTAGGTCGCCGCGTCGTTCAGCTCGTAGAAGGCGTTGAGGTACTGCTTCGCGTCCGCCGCCACTCCGGTGAGGAAGGTGGCATTGCCCACCTTGGTGGACAGGTGCGCGCGCTCCGTGGCGTCCACCCAGTAGTCCTGGTCGAAGGCATCGAGCGCACCCACCATCTCCGCACGGGTGACCGTCGCGCCACTGGGGCTGGTGCTGGTGCGCGCGGTCGCGATCTTCGAGTCGAAGAGGGCGATGTTCGCGGCGCTGTCCGCCAGCGCGGCCGGAGCGGCCAGCAGCATCAGACCGCCGAGGAGGGACTTGAGAGAGGAGCTGGACTTCATCGGGATGCCTCGCGAATCGGGCCGGGGGGCCCGGGGGGGGAAGGAACTTCGTCGAGGCTCCTACTATTTTCTGCGAAGTCAGGTCCAGCGCAAAAATCCAGTTTGCCTGTTATTCACGGTTTCGTGACCTCGGGCTCAAACGGTGCGGCGCAGGGCTTCGAGGAGGGCGTCCAGGTCCGAGTCGGTGGTGAGCGGATTGATGACGGTGGTGCGCAGCCACACGCGCCCGCGGAGCGTCGTCTGCACCAGGTAGAAATCGCCGCGGGTGATGAGCGACTCGCGCAGGCGCACCTGGAGCGCGTCGAGCTCCGGCTCGGGGAGCCCCTTCGGCGTGTGGCGGAAGCAGACGATGTTGCAGTCTGGGGGGACGGCGAGCTCGAAGTCGCTGGAGGCCTGGAGGCGCTGGGCGAAGCGGCGGGACAGGTCGAAGGTGTCGGTGACGGCGTCCGCGAAGAGCTTCGTGCCCAGGGCGTGGAGGCAGGTGTACAGCTTGAGTGCCATCATCTCCTTGGTGCACTCGAGGGTGCGCAGCGCCACGTCGCTCCAGCGCCGCGTGTCCTGGCCGGTGAAGAGGTAGGAGGCCTCCTGGGCGAAGGCCTCGAAGGAGCGGTGGCCCTCGCGGAAGAGCACGGCGGTGATGAGTGCCGGCATCATCATCATCTTGTGCGCGTCCCACACCACCGAGTCGGCGCGCTCGATCCCCTTCACCTGGTGGCGGTAGCGGGGGCTGAGCGCGGCCGAGGCGCCGTGGGCTCCATCCACGTGGAACCACAGGCCGTGCTTCGCGCAGAAGTCGGCCACGGCCTCGAGTGGATCAAAGGCGCCCGTGGCGGTGGAGCCGGCGCTGGCCACGACGGCGATGGGACGGCGGCCGGCGCGCCTCGCGGCGGCGAGCGTCTCCTCCAGGGCCTCGGGGCGCAGCCGGTAGTGCGCGTCCACGGGGATGGGGGTGACACCCTCGGCGCCCCAGCCCATCATCCGCACGGAGCGGGTGACGCAGTAGTGGGTGGACTCGGGGACGAGCACGGTGAGGGGTGGCCCGGCGGTGGGGCCTCCATTCCACGCATCGAAGCCGGCCCTGGCCTGGCGCGCGGCGAGCAGGGCGGTGAGGTTGCCAGCGGAGCCGCCCGAGGTGAGCACGCCGCCGGAGCCCTCGGGCAGGCCGAGCACCCCGGCCATCCAGCGCAGCACGTTGTGCTCCATGGCGGTGGAGACGGGCCCCATCTCGTAGACGGCCATGCCGTTGTTGAGCAGCGAGGAGGTGAGGTCACACAGGGCGGCGAGGGGCAGGGGCGCGGACACCTGGTGGCCCACGTAGTGCGGGTGGTGCAGGTGGTGCGAGTGCTCGATGACGCGGGCGAGGAGGGCGGAGGCGTCGCCGCCAGGCTCCTCGGGGAAGTCCGCGGGGAAGCGTTCGGCGTGGGTGGCGGGCGGGGCCCAGGGGAGCACGGGCCCCTCGCGGCGGGTGGTGCGGGCGAGGTGGTCGGCGAGCTGGTCCACCAGTTGGTGTCCGAGGCGGCGGAAGTGCTCGGAATCGTAGGCGGCGGCGAGGTTCGGGCGGTGGGGAGCCATGGACGGCTGCATGCCGACTGCCTCCCCCGGCGTCAATCCTCTCCTGGAATGCGTCCTGCCTGGCGGGGCGTTGGCTGCATGAAGGGCTGTTGATATGGGACGGGATGGATGGTGCGTGGGAGGTCTGATGGCGGTGAGGCAGAGACGGACCTACGAAGTGCAATTGGACGGGGTAGACGCCCTCGACATGCCGCTGAGCGTGCTGAGGGACCTCTGCGACCTGCTCGTGGAAGGGGCCCAGCGGGCAACCCGGCTCGCCGTGGAGGGGCGGAGTGTGGCTCGTGGTACGGCCCCCTCCTGGTTGGTATCCGCGGCGGATCTTCGTGTGGGCCGGTACGAGCGTGGCTCGCTCTCCCTTTCCGTCTCAGCCCCGGAGCTCCAAGCGGTTGCGCCCGAGGTCTTCGCACAGCAGAGGCTCCTCGCCCCTGACGCGACGGCCTTCGATGCCTTCCTGGAGGCGGCGAGCGATGCGGTGGACGGGCATCGGGGCAGCGAGTTGCTCGATACCGGAGTACTGGAGGTGCTTGCCCGGACCCATGCCCTCTCTACCCGGGGAGTGGTCAGTCTCCGTATCCGTGAGAGCACGGGCCGGCGGATGGTCATGATCGACTCCATGAGCTCGCAGCGCATCCTGGCGCTCGCCAGGGACACTCCTACTCCTCGCGTGGAGCGGGTGTCGGGAGTGCTGGATGCGCTCACGGTGAGTACCAGGGCGCTGATGTTGAGGCTCGATGACGGCAAGGTGCTTCGAGGGCTCGCGGTGGGGGCGACCTTGGAGACCTTGAAGACACTCCTGGGCGCGCGGGTCATGGTCGAGGGACTCGTGACCTTCAGGCCATCGGGTGATGCGCTCCGTATCGAGGTGGATCATGCCGCTCCCGCGGCGGCCAGCGACACCTTGTGGGCGCGCCTGCCCCATGGGGAGGCGGGCCCTTCGCAGGTGGTGTCGCCCCAGATCGCTCCAGAGTGGCAGAGCCTCCTCGGGAGCTGGCCAGGTGAAGAGACGGACGACACCCTCTTCCAGGCCCTGGAGGAGTTGTCGTGAGGTTGCCTGGGGAGCAGCTCGTTCTCGACACGAACGTGTTGGTTCATCTGCTGCGCAAGAAGGGGCCCGCTGGAGCGTTGCTCGAACAGGAGTATGCGATCGGTACGCGCCGCCCTCGTGTGCTCGTCCCCGTGGTCGTCAAGGGAGAGCTCAAATCGTTGGCGTTCCAGTTCGGCTGGGGGCCCGAGCAACAGCTGGGGCTCGATTCGCTGCTGGCGCAGCTTCCCACAGTGGACATCTCGTCCTCGCTGGTGATTGGCGCGTACGCGAAGCTGGACCATCTGAGCCGCCAATCAGGCCGCTCGATGGGAAAGAACGACGTCTGGCTCGCCGCCGTGGCGCACGTGCAGTCGGCTGTCCTGCTTACGACAGACAAGGACTTCGACCATTTGAGTCCCGCACACCTGCGGGTGGAATACATCGATCCGGAGAAGCTCAAGAAGGGCATCATCTGATTGCCTGATTGCACGCTCCTCGTGGTCCGTTGTTTCAATGGATAGACCCTGAGGGAGGCGCACTTTCCGTGTCCCCAGGCCCTGGAGGTCCACCATGGCGTCCCGCATCACCATCACGTATTGCAGCGCTTGAGGCTACAGGCCTCGGGCCGCCCGTGCGGCGGCCGCACTGAAGAAGGAACTGAACCTGGACGCCGAGTTGAAGGTAGGCCCCTCCGGCAGCTTCATCGTGGAAGTGGATGGCACCCCCGTGGTGAAGAAGGAGTCCTTCGACTTCCCCACCGAGCAGCAGATCGTCGAGGCGGTCTCCAAGGTGGTGGGCGGGCCCCCAGCGGGCTCGTGAGCCCCGGGCAGGCGGCCGGGGGCCTGGCTCCCGGCGCCATGCTCCCCGGAGGGTGAACCGGGCCTCACCTTCATCGCGTGGAGGTGAGGCCATGGCCGTGGAGTGGTGGGAGTCCCCTTTCCAGCGCAAGTCCATCCAGCACTGGATGAAGGTCCTGGACCTGAACGGGAAGGTGCTGGGGCGGGTGGACTGCATCGGGGAGACGGTGTTGTTCGTGCGCCAGCGCTTCTCGCGCAAGCTGTGGGCGGTGCCCCTGGCGCGGGTGGAGCGGGTGTCGGGCAGGGGCGTGCACGTGGCGGGACGGGAGCGCGAGGTCCTGGAGCCCGAGGCGGGCCGGAAGCACATGGAGCTCGTCACGGCCACGTATCCCCTGGCGGAGCCTCCGTACACGAAGCTGGAGGCGGCGCGGCACGTGGGCGCATGAGGATGATGCACCGCGTGGCGTTTCGTGCTTGAAGGGGCGGCCATGTCCTCCATCGAGAATCTGTCGCAGAAGGTGTCCGCGGCGTTCGCGGACCGGGCGAAGCTGAAGGAAGCCGACCACGCCGCGGCCGTGCGCGAGACGCTGGCGCTGCTGGACGCGGGTGAGCTGCGGGTCGCCGAGAAGGGGCCCGAGGGCTGGAAGGTGAATGCCTGGGTGAAGGAGGCCATCCTCCTGTTCTTCGCCCTCTCCGAGATGAAGGTGATGGAGGTGGAGCCCTTCGAGTTCTTCGACAAGATTCCGTTGAAGAAGGGGCTGGAGGCGGCGGGCGTGCGGGTGGTGCCGCCGGGCGTGGTGCGCTACGGGGCCTTCGTGGAGCGTGGCGCGGTGGTGATGCCCGGCTACGTGAACATCGGGGCGCGGGTGGGCGCGGGGACGATGGTGGACACGTGGGCCACGGTGGGCAGCTGCGCCCAGGTGGGCCGCGACGTGCACCTGTCCGGTGGCGTGGGACTCGGCGGGGTGCTCGAGCCGCCCACCGCCTCGCCGGTCATCATCGAGGACAGGGCCTTCATCGGGAGCCGCTGCATCGTGGTGGAGGGTGTGGTGGTGGAGGAGGAGGCGGTGCTCGGTGCCAACGTGGTGCTGACGGCTTCCACGCCCATCATCGACGTCACCGGCCCCGAGGAGAAGGTCTACAAGGGCCGCGTGCCCGCGCGCAGCGTGGTGATTCCGGGCATGAAGGAGAAGCAGTTCCCCGCCGGCCGCTACATGGTGCCGTGCGCGCTCATCATCGGGCAGCGCAAGGAGAGCACCGACAAGAAGACGAGCCTCAACGCGGCGCTGCGCGACTTCGCCGTGCCGGTGTAGGCCGCTCGCATGGATGCCTTCACCTGGCGCTCGGAGAGCGGTGAGCCCGCACCATCGCGGCTCTCCCCCGTCGATGACCGGCTCACCGCGGATACCGCCCTGAAGCGGGTCCGCCGGGGTGAGCACCTGCTGTACACCGGGGACTTCCACAACGCGAAGCAGTTGCTCGGCGCCATGGGCCGCCGTCTTCCCCCGCCGCGTGCGGCACGCTCGCCCCTGGAGTCCTTCCGCGCCGAGCGCCGTGCGCGTCAGTTGGAGCACGAGACGCTCTCGCGCATCGTCGTGGCGCTGGACCGCTCCTACCGGTTGGAGCTGAAGCGCGCGCCCGACGTCGCCGAGGCCTGCCTCCAGGTGTGGGGCGAGCCCGACGCGGACAGGACCGTGGTCTCCCTCAAGACGCTGCTCGGCATGCTCGGGGCCGCGGAGTGGCGGCGCAAGGGCCTGGACGTGCCCGGGCTCCAGGGCAAGCTCCATCCCCACTACGGCGTCTACCTGCCCACGCGCACCGACTACGTCGAGCTGCTCAACTCCGTCACGGAGGTGCGCGGCAAGAAGGTGTTCGACGTGGGCACGGGCACCGGCGTGCTCTCGTTCCTGCTGCTCCAGCGCGGCGCGGCTTCCGCGACCGCGACCGATATCGACTCGCGCGCGGTGGCCTGCGCCCGGGAGAACGCCGAGCGGCTGGGGCTGTCCAAGCGCTTCGAGGTGATGGAGGGAGACCTCTTCCCTCCCGGCAAGGCGGATCTCATCGTGAGCAATCCGCCGTGGCTCCCCGAGCCGCCGAAGAACCGCGTGGACCGTGCGGTGTTCGACGAGGAGAACCGCTTCCTGCGCGGCTTCCTCGAAGGACTGGCCGCACACCTCCACCCCGGGGGCGAGGGACTGCTGCTGCTCTCCGACCTCGCGGTGCTGCTCGAGCTGCGCGCCGCGGACTGGCTCGAGCAGGAACTCGCGCGGTGCGGGCTCGCCGTGAAGTGGAAGCGCTCGGCCCCGGCGCGCCACTCGAAGGCGAAGGACAAGTCCGACCCGCTCCACGCGGCGCGCTCCCGCGAAGTCACCACCCTCTACTGCCTGGTTCCCGCTCCGAAAGCCACGTCATGAGTGAGCTCGCCACGCGCCTCGCGCAATCCACCCTGGCCCTGTGCCGCATCCCGAGTCCCATTGGCGAGGAGCGAGCCCTCGCGGACCACGTGGAGCGCTGGGCCCACGCGCACTTCCCGCAACGCGAGGTGTTCCGGCTGGGGCACTCGCTGGTGCTGGGGAGCCTCCAGGACCCGAGGCCCACGGTGGCGCTCGTGGGGCACCTGGACACGGTGCCCGCGCATCCGAACGACCGCGAGCCACGAATCGAGGGCGAGCGCATCTTCGGCCTGGGCTCCTCGGACATGAAGGGCGGGCTGGCGGTGATGATGGCGCTGGCGGAGGACCTGCCGCGCGCCGAGCTGCCGGTGAATCTGGTGGTGGTGCTCTACGAGCGCGAGGAGGGTCCGTACCTGGAGAGCGGACTGGGGCCGCTGTTCGAGACGCGTCCGGAGCTGAAGCGGGTGAAGTTCGGCATCGCGATGGAGCCGACGGACGGGGTGGTGCAGGTGGGGTGCGTGGGGAGCCTGCACGTGACGCTGCGGTTCAAGGGGCGCAGCGCGCACTCGGCGAGGCCGTGGCAGGGGGAGAACGCCATCCACAAGGCGGGGCCGTTGCTGGCGCGTCTGCTGGAGTTGCCGAGGCGCGAGGTGATGTACGGCGAGTTCGCCTTCTACGAGGTGATGAACATCACGAAGGCCTCGGGAGGGCGGGCGCGCAACGTGATACCGGAGGCGTTCGAGCTGAACCTGAACTACCGCTTCGCGCCGGGGAAGACGGTGGAGCGGGCGCAGCAGGACGTGCGGGAACTGGTGGGGGACGCGGCGGAGGTGGAATTCACGGACCTGGCGCCGAGCGGCCGGGTGTGCGCGGACAACCCGCTGTTCCAGCAGCTCCTGAAGCTGACGGGGCTGCCGGCGGCGTCGAAGCAGGCGTGGACGGACGTGGCGCGTTTCTCCGAGTTCGGCGTGGACGCGGTGAACTTCGGGCCGGGCGAGACGGCGCAGGCCCACCAGGCCAACGAGTGCGCGCCGATTCCCGCGCTGGCCGTGGCGTACGAGAAGCTGGCGACGTTCCTGAAGCAGGCGCGCTGAGCCGGTCTCCCCCCGCTTCGCCACCGCCTTACTCGGACGCTGAGCGGAAGTCCGGTTCGCCCGGGCAGTTGTCGAGCTTTGGAGCGGAGGTGTACGGAAGCATCCCGTACCTTGTTTCGACCTCCTTCGAGACCTCCTGGTAGCTGTTCTCGTAGACGCCGCTCAGGCCTTGCATCTCGGTCTCTCGCATGAAAGGCACCGGGTAGTTGATGTCGCTCTGGGGGTTCTCCAGGAAGCGAACAGTCATGAGGGCATTGCCTTCATGAAGGGGTTTCAGCCAGAGCAGGGCCTCTCCACTGACTGGCCATGCAACCTGAGTGGCCTCGGTCTTGGGACTCCGCCCCTCCGAGACCGAGTAGCGCCCGTCCTGGCAGACCCAGTGCATCCAGTATTCTCTACTGAGTATGTACAGCGTCAGTCCATTCCGGGCCGAGGCCGGTGTCGCCGCATAGCGCACGCGCAGGAAGGGCCCATCCGGAAATGCCTCCGAGAGCTGTTCCCAAAGGCGCTCTTCCTGGCGCAGCCGCTTCGCTTCTTCTGCCCTGTCAGGACCGAAGTTCTGTGGCTCACCTTCGTAGTCCTCCGGACCAGCGCAGAAGACGCAGCGCTCAGGGCTCCGGTCGTAGATCAGGCAGGCGTTTTGTGGACCCTGTTTCGGCCTGGCCTGGTCGATCTCGGAGACCTTCAGCAACCTGGCTCGTGTGCGATCCCCGCGGCAGCCGAAGACATAGGTGAGCTCCATGGCCACATCGTCGAGTCGCCTGAGCTGCATCGCCGCGTGGGCCGCCACCTTGTACTGGTGGGCCTTCAGCGCGAAGGCCAGGAGCGCCTCCTGCGCCACGGCTCTTTCGAGGGACCTTTCCGGCGCTATCCGTACCGCCCCCATCATGAGCCGGACCGCCTGCCGTGAGTCCTCCGCCCGCATGTGCAACTTCAGGTGGCGCTCCAGCCGTTCCCGCTCCTCAGGCCAGGGCTTGAGCATGTTCGACCGCAGGTATCCGGTGAGCATACGTGGCTCGTCCAGCTCTGCCAGGGGGGGCGCCGTGTCACTCTCGTCCGTTGTATCGGGGGGCGTGTCCGGGGGGTTGGTGCCGTCCTGCATGGCTTGCAGCTCGCCTCCATCCGATGGGAACTTCGAGGCACTTGCTCCTGGGAGAGGCTCCTGTCCGCTCGGGTCCGTGGGCCCCCCCGCGTCCTCTGGAGCGCGAGGTGAAGTAGCGCCGGGCTCGCGCAGATCCCCGTCGTCCACCCGCGCGACCCGGAGCCAATCCTTCCCGAGCTCCAGGATTCGGAGTGGCTCCCCCTTTTCCAGTGGCTGTCCGCTCGGAGCTTTTGGATCTGGGGTTTCGCGCAGCCCGTCGAGCACACCATCCGAGATGTACTCCGGGTACATGTACCAGATATCGCCCACCGTCATTTCATCCGCATCTATCGGGCCCTGGCCAGGCCCGAGCTTCTCCGCCATCTGCGTGAGGTCGAGGTCGGAGTGGAGGCGCTCCCTGCGGATGGCCGCCTGAATCGCCAGTGGCTCGACACGAGATGGGTCGAGTCTGGAGGCCAGCTCCATGTAGCGTGATGCACTCTCGACTTTCAGTGTGGCGAGGGCCTTCAGCCCCTCGTTCCAGGCCTCATCGAAGGTGAATGGCTGGGCGCGAAGATCGCTCTTGCGTACATAGCCTTCCAGCTCCGCGCTTCCGGTGTCCTCGGGTCTGGTTCGTGGAATGAAGATGAAGTCATCGCGGACGTTGGCCGCGTCGACATCGATTCGTGTTCCGATGGGGAAGTGGTCCGTCCATGCGTAGGACTCAGGTCGCGGCTCGGAGTAGAGCCTGCCCCAGAGGGATGCCATGTAGAGCACACGCGGGGGTGGGGGACTCGTGGCTTCTGGGCGAGAGAGTGCTGGGGGCGCGGTTTCCGGGCTCTTGGACTTCGACGGGGACGCCTGTGGCAGCGGCTTGGCCCCGGAGCTTGCACGGTGAGCTCCGTATCCCATGCCCACCACCACCCCTATCGCCAGGGCGATCAGACCCACCTTCGTCTTCTTCAAACACACCCCCCGCAGAAAACCAGGCACAGCCTACCATGTGCCAGAGCCAGCTCGGGTGATGGTGCGGACCTCTGACGCACACGTGGAAATCCCGGTCATGCGCTTGTGAATCTGGCGAGCTCCCGGCCGTCCAGGTTCCCGAAACCGGTATCGATGGAGTCCAGGTACCATCTCATTGGAAAGTTCAATGATTCCAGTTGGTTGTGTTGGTCCAGAGCCAGCTCGCTCCGTGGACAACCTCCGAGTGCCCGTGACATCGTCTTCTTCCCACCAGCTGTTCCAGGATCATTGAAGATGCAAACGCTTCTGCTCTCCCTGCTGCTGGCGACGGCTGCCGCCGACACCGAGGCGCAACGGGTCTACGTCCTCGGCTCCTCCCTCAACCTCCGGAAGGAGCCTTCCGCGGAAGCGGAGATCCTGGAGAAGCTCCAGATCGGAACGGAGTGCCGGGTCTCGGAGAAGCTCGAGGGCCAGTGGCTGAAGGTCCTCTGTGGCGAGAAGGCGGGCTACGCGTCCGCGTCCCTGCTGGGCCTGGAGAAGCCCTCGGCGGAGAAGCTCAAGGCCGAGGCGCAGGACACGAAGCTTCCGCTCAAGCAGCGAGAGGAGAGCGCGTTGCGTGCCTCGACCCTCTCCCCGGAGGACGCCGAGCTGCAGAAGCTGCTGGGGAACCTCTTCTTCGAGCGCAACCTCGAGCTGGCCGCTGGCATCAAGAAGCCGACGATGCGCAGGACGTTCCAGCATACGTGCTTCAATCAGAGCGACAGCTCCTGCATTGGAGACGCCACCGGAGCCGCGGTGAAGGACGTGAAGGTCCGGGCCGAGACGAAGGGGAACCTGTTCGTGGTGGCCGTTGGAAACGCGGAGCGCGTGGTCGTCTATCGGGGCAGATACAAGATCAACAGGATGAACGAGCTGACGGGAGAGGTGCTCGAACAGACCGGTTTCGCCACGACCCCGGTGCTGGAGAAGGCGCTCTTCTTTGGCCTCCAGCCGCGCCGTTCCGGCCAGTGGGACCTGTCCCTCGGACAATTTGCTCTGGACGAGGCTTCCCACTCCCTGTTGGACGTGCTTCCCAGGGAGTGGGCCGTGCTGGAGCAGAGTGCAGCGGGCTCGGGCCTTTGGAAGGCACAGTGGAACGATTGCTTGAAGAGGCCCTTCCTGTTGAAGTTTGCTCCAGACATCCACGGCCGGTGGTTTCTCGTCATCGAAACCGTGGGGGCTGATAATGCGTCGAAGTCGTACTGGGTAGCCGCGCTGTCAAAACAGGGTAGCGACCTCGAGTTGACGCTCGATGATTACTACGGAGGTACGAAGCGCGAGCTGTTCAAGCTTCCGCAAGGCCGTGGCGACATCGCCTACCTGGGGGACAAGGCGTATTCCTTCAAGCTCAACAGGTACGCCGAGGTGCATCACCCTTGCATTCAGGGTGGCCCGTAGAAGACTGAGTGACCTGGGGGGGACATGAGTCAGAACAGCAGATATTGGCCAGACTGGAAGTACGAGCTGCCGGACAAGCTGCTTGCGGCGCTGGATGAGTACCACATCCTCAAGGTTCCGCTTCTTGGACAGCACTATCCTAAAGGACCGTCGGATTGGTGCGGGCGAACGTCTTGCTCCATGGCGTTCAACTACTACCAACTCGTACAGGGGGGCGATTTCGAGTCCAGGTTCATCACGCATTGGAATGGAGGGCAGCAAGGTCGTTTCGTGGACCTCCGCTACCCAGGTGGCCAGCGAGCCTTCCACACCAAGCCAGTGAATGGTCCTCCAGGTATCAATCTTGACGGATACGCGGTGTCCGACCCGGCCTACAAGGGAGGCGACGTTGCGGTGGTCGCTCCGCCGTCTGACTTCACGAAAGGGCAATTCAACGCATCCACCATCCTGGGCTTCTCCTTCGGCGTGGTGCTGCCCTACGACCTGTCCAATCGGAAGGTGCAGGCGGCCCGGATCGCGAACACGCCTTCCCTCATCGAGTCGCATCTCGCGACCGTCCTCGAGGCTGTCTCCTCCAACAACCCGGTCATCTTCTACTCCGGGTTTTCCATGCGCCGCAGCGCGCCGATCCACCTCATCCTCATTACCGGCTATGCCTACCTGAAGGATGATACGGGCCGGCACCTCTGGCTCGCGGTGGCGGATCCCGCCACCCATGAGACGAAGATCAAGGCGGGCATGTATTCGGTGCCATCGCCCAAGACGTCGCACGATCTGGATGCGCTCGCCCAGCTCAGCGGAAAGCACGACATGATTCGTGTGATCTCCGGGAACTGGAATGAGGCCAAGGCCTCCTTGGTGTTGATCCGGGCCCGGAAGCTCTTCGAGGAGAACACCGTCAGCAGTGTTCGTGATGACCTGTACATGGATTACAACGGGCCCAACAAGGGTGGGGCCTTCATCTATTCACACCGCCAGACTCCGGCTCCTCCTGAGTGCATCTTCACCAACGTCTCGTATTCCGCCGCCTACCCCATGGACGGACGGAAGGAGCGCTACCGCCCCGTCAACTGCTACGCGATGACGGAGGAGGCCGCGAAGGGCCTCTTTCCCCTCGGCAGCCAGCGCAATCTCCATTCGGGTGTCCACCTGGAGCTCTCCAGCTTCTCGCGGGCACCTCCGCCACCTCCTCCCGAGAACACCGCCTCCTCCGCGGCTCCCGCGTCCGTCCCACAGGCTCAGCACAGGGAGGTGCGGTGCCTCGCACCGGGGTACGTCGTCGCCGTCCGGCTGGCGAACGCCCTTCCTGAATCCAAGCAGTCACCAGCCTCGGGGGATGCCGCCGCGAAGACGAGCGACGACGGGCAGGGGGCGAAGAAGGGGCTCGAAGCGAACGAGCTGTCCAGGGAGTTCGCGGGAAACCACAACTCCTTCATCCTGGTCCGCCACGACGTCGAGGAGTTCATCCCGAAGAAGCCGCAGGATCAGTCACAGGAGCAGACGCCCCAGCAGAAGCAGGAACCCAAGCGCTTCAGCTTCTACAGTCTCTACATGCACCTGGTTCCCCCGGACTGGAAGAAGGCGGGGACATACCAGGATGTGGCCTGGCTCAAGGTCCTCGCGCGCCGCGATGGCTCTCTGTCCGTGCTCGATCCCCGGCACGAGGCCTTCCAGCAGGTCCGGTGGCTCCAGGGCGCCTTGGAAGGTGCTGACTCCAAGGAGGAGATCGCCACGAAGAAGGGCGGCTCCTTCTCCACGATCGGCTCGGAGCTCTCCAAGCCCCAGACCTTCCAGCTGGGTGACGAGAAAGAGGGTTTCATCCGTGCTGTCTTCAAGCAGCCGGACCGCGATCTGAGCGAGCTTCACCAGTCGCTCATCGCGGGAGAGGTCGTCACCCTGTGCCATCCCTACCTCAAGGTCCGGGCGGGGGAACTGCTCGGCTATCTCGACGACAAGAGCGAGGCGGTGGGCCAGGGCTTCCTGCACTGGGAGGTCCTCGCGCCCAGTGAGCCGGGCCAGCTCAAGCAGTTCCTCCAGTTCGCGGAGGAGAAGCTCGGGCTGTCGAGCGGCGGCAAGCCCTTCTTCCAGCTCTTCGAGGAAAAGGAGCAGAACAACTACTTCGATCCTCCCGCCGCGCAGAGCGGCTCCGAGCGCACGGGCGAACTCGAGTCCCTGCTGAAGCTCGCGCCCGTGTTGGAACAACTGGGGGACGAGGAGAAGAAGCTGCTCGACGGTTTCAAGGACACCTACAACCAGGGGCTGCTCCGGAGGCTCCTGGGGTCCTCCCGGACAATGCCTTTCTATTCGCCTGGCTCCGAGGACAAGCCCGCGGAGGAGAAGGTCCTCGGCTATCCCGTCGACGTCCTTCTCGAGAACTACAAGAACTGCCTGCCCTCGGGCTCCTACAAGCTCCGGTTCACCTTCGACCCTCCGTCCCTCGCGCCGGTGGAGGTGGACTACGACGGACGGAAGACCCGCCTCCGCATCATCGTGCCCGCGATGGCGAGGAAGATCTTCGTGCAGCCCGTGACGCCTGGGAGCCTCTTCCTCCAGTCCGGAAGCGCTCCGGCCAAGGACGAGCGCCTGAAGAAGGATGTCGAGCACTTCAAGGCCTTGACCTCCGTGCGCTGGCGCAACGTCGTCCTGCGGCACCTCAATGAGTGGAGCCCCGACAACATCGTGAAGCAGGTGCTGGAGCACCTGAAGGCCCGCAAGCAGCTGGTGCTCGGCTCGGACGTCCTGGAAGCCACGGATGAGAAGGGCGCGAAGGAGATCATCCAGAAGTACGCGGACGCCATCGGCTGGTGGGCGAACAAGGAGAAGCCGGTGCTGGGTCCCCAGGGGAACGAGAAGCCCCTGTTCGCCGACAACCCGGACGGCGAGCAGCTCCCCAAGAACACCCTCCTCGACAACCCGCACCCGGTCACCTTCGCCTGGCTGCTGATGCTCCTGACGCGGCACAACTTCATCCAGTTCTCGGATGTGCCGCTCTGGCACTCGGAGGAACTGAAGAAGCTCGCCGCGGTGGGGTGGTTGCCGGCGCGTGAGACGCAGGAGTCCCGGCGCGTGGGCGAGCTCCTCCACGCTGGCGCGGTGCAGCGGGGCTATGGCAAGGACGCGGTGGACCTGCACGTCCTGTCCTCGAGCGCCTCGGAATGGCGGCTGAAGATCGCCTCGGGGAAGTTCAACGATGGCGTGTTCGCGCAGCCCGTGGAGGTGCCCGGCTGGGGCGAGTGGCGCCTGGATGAGCCCAATGCGACGGCGCTTGGTGAGCTGAAGATCCAGGGGCTCGAGCCCGCGCTCCTGAATACCTCCAAGCCTTCGCAGGACGGCTCGCAACCCCTGATACCCGATGCGGCGCTGGTCAGTGGAAAGGATGGAACCTTCTCCTGGCGGATCGCGTTCCGTGCCAATTGCCCCAGGCTCCTCCGAGGTTGGATCCTCCTGCGCAAGTGGAAGGGCCGGGTCACTGGCGAGCTTCCGAAGGATGCCGCTGCCTTCGAGACCGCCGGGGTGGCGATTCCCATCGTGGCGCGGGAGGACACGGCCCTCAAGGAGGAGGCCGGTTTCGCCGTGGTCGATGGTTTCGTGAAGCAGGGGACCGTCAAGAACGTCAGCACCTATGTCACGCAGCACTTCACGTACAAGGAGTTCCTCGATGCGGCCAAGGGGCAGAAGCTCGCCACTGGTTCCGAGCCCCTGATTGCCTGGGAGCTGGTCGAGGCGGTGGAGCGCATCCGGAGTGGGTATGCGGCACGCCAGGCGGTGACCTTGCTCGGGCTCTCCGAGGATGGGCTCTCCGTCCAGCTTCGGGCCGCCAACCCGGAGAAGCTGCGCGAGGCCGTGGACAACGCGAAGGCTGACGGCTGGATCGACGAGGCCGAGGATGCGGGAAAGGGCGAGCGCCGCATCCGGGTGAAGGCGCCGCGGGAGAGCCAACACCCTGGTGAGCTCGTGATCGAGTTCGATGCGAACGAGGTCTTCACCGAGCTGCGCAAGGAGTTCTCCCATGAGGAGCTGATGGCCGTGCAATTCGGCTGCTTCTTCCCGAATGGAGGAAGCGCGCTGGATGGACGGCTCCTCGCGTCGGACACACTCGGCAAGAGGTGTGAGCAGGTGAAGTTGGAAGAGCTGAAGGGGCAGGCCCGGGGCGGTTCCCTGGAGCAGTGGTCGACGGGGATCTCGGAGGTGCTGCACAGCCCCATGTTCGGAGAGCCGCAGGTCCAGCTCACCAGCAAGGGCGCCCAGGTCTGTGTGCCGCTGCTCGGAGGAGATGCGAACTTCTGGAAGGCGGCCCAGCCGAACATCACCTTTGGAAGCGATGCGCTCGACAAGAAAGCGAAGTCGCTCGTCCTGCCCAATCCGCTACGTGTCGTGCGGGCGTTGGACTTCAGCGACAAGGCCTTGAAGGGGAAGCAGCTGGCCATCTCGGCCGCCGTCAAGAAGAAGGACGTGCCCCTGAAGGCCGAGCGCATCGACGTCCAGCCCTCGAAGGAAATCGGATACGACATGGAGCCGAGCGCCTCGTTCCAGGCGCAGCCGGCGCTGTTCGACCCCTTCGTCCTGACGGTCTCGCTCTCGACGAACGCGGTCCCCGCCAGCAGGGGCTTCAAGCTGGAACTCACCACTTCCTCGGGGACGCTCCTGAAGCTCCCGGCGGACTGCATCTCCTACGAGCTGCGGCGCAAGGCGGGAGGCGGCGTGACGGACTCGAAGGGTGTCTTCCGCGCCAAGGTGGACGTGAGTGACGTCGCCGAGGCACTCAAGGGCGAGAAAGCGTACAAGCTCCGTGTCGTGCCCGTGGAGAAGGCGGACGAGGCCCTGGCCTGCGAGGAGGAACTCTCCATTCCCGAGCCCCTCGAGCAGAAGGAGCCGCAGGAGGTGCTGGGTGATTTCCCCGGCATGTGGCCGGACGGCCGGGGTGTGTTCATGACGAGCGGGAGGGCCTGACATGGCGACCGAAGCGCAAGTGGCTGCTCCTCTCGAAGTGCGGCTCGAGCCGGGCGCCGAGGGCGTCATCCGCCTGGTGGCCGTGGCCCCCATTACCCTCAACCTCTCCCTCTCTCCCGCGGACATCCGGCAGGAGGGGCGTCTCTACAAGGTCACCCTGCGGGGGACTCAGAAGAACCTGCCAGCGGATGCGACGTGCCGCGTGCTCATCACGGCGGAGTCGCTCGGAGAGCCACGGCAGTCCGAGATCGGCGCGGTCCCCATGAAGATCAACGGGGACTCCTGCACCATCGACGTGGAGATCGACACCTTCGCGTCGGGCCTCTTCGGAGAGGCCAAGGCCCAGCTCTCCGTCGTCCCGGACTTCCCGTTCACCACTCCCCATGCGGTCTCGGGTCTGCTGCCGTTCAACAACCCGCTGGATGTCACGGGGGCCAGCCCCGGCAAGGTCCTTCTCGGCAGGCTGCTGAAGCTCAAGCCGGTGCTCAGCCGGAAGTTCGAGAAGGCCCGGCTCAAACTCTCCGTCTTCCACGGTGGAACCATCGAGTCCGGCAAGCTCTCCGACTCCCTGGCCTGGTCCATCTTCGAGTGGAGCATGGAGGAGGACGACACGCAGGAGTGGCGGGTCGGCTGCGCCGAGAGCGGCGGCGAGTACCTGCTGACCTACCTCGAGAAGCACCAGGACGAGTACAGCTTCGATCTCCTGCTCGAGGTCGTCCAGGAGACCGAGGGGCAGGAAGTGGGCTACCTGGTCTGGAAGCGGCCCAAGGCCGTTTCCTTCCCGAAGCCGAAGCTGACGAGCTTCGAGGTCAGCAATGGAAGCGTTCTCGCGAAGGTGGAGAACGTGGACCCGGGTTTCCGCCTCCCGCTCGAGCTGACGCTCTGGCAGTACGGGCTGCACGACCTCGATTCCGTGGTCCGCACCCTGTTGATGAATCCCATCTCGCGGCCGGCGTTGGCGGAGGCGTCGTCCTCGGAGTACTTCTGGGAACTGCTCATGCCCACCCTGGGGATGTCGCAGGTGCAGCTCTTCGCCCTGCTGCGGATTCCCAAGACGTTGTCGGGCACCGATTCCTACGTCCCCGTCAGCGCGGTGATGGACTACGACGCGTCCAGGTTCCTCACCTTCGATGATGACCAGCTCTGGCTCGAGCCTCCTCCGAAGAAGGGCTCGAAGCAGCCCAAGCAGAAGAAGACGCCCAAGGACCTGGCCACCGCCATTGCTTCCCAGGAGTTGAAGGACACCCCGTCGCGGGCTCCTCACTTCGGGTCTATCTCGACCGGCGTGCGGGACAACCAGCTGCTCGTGTCCATCAAGCTCGTGGGCGATGGGGGGTACTGGAAGGCCGCCGAGCCCGTCTTCTCCCTGTATGACGAGGCCGGTCAGACCGAGCTCATGAAGCTCACCGTCAAGCCCGCGGAGCGGAACCCCCGCTACCTCGAGGCGCTCGTTCCCCTGGAGGATCCGAACCTCCTCGGCAAGAAGGTGCGCATCCGCGGCCAGGTCACCGAGCCGGGCGCCAACCTCTGGGACGAGCTGGTCGCCGCCCCGCCGGCGTTCTCCGTTCCCTACGAGGGCGTTCCCCGGTTGAGCGACCTGTCGGTGCGCTTCGTGGAGCTCACCGATGCCACGTGCCACATGCTGGTGCGGTGTCAGGCGCGGCATGTCCCGAATGGGAAGAAGGGCAGCACGCTCGGGTTCCGCCTCTATGAATACTTCTCGGGCTTGAAGGACCCGGTGCTGCTGTCGCGGGTCCCGTTCCGGTACGACGTCGCGCTCGGCGCCGGAGGCCAGTGTGACTCCCAGGGACGGTTGGTGGCTCGAATCACCGACCAGGAAGTGGTCCGGAAGCTGCGGGGCCCGGGCAGGTTCAAGCTCGAGGCCTGCGTGTTGGACAACGAGGGCAAGGTCCTGTCCACCGAGGTCCACTCCGTCTCCACGACCCTCGGGGATTCGCCCCGGAAGATCGAGGGCACCATGGTCTGGGGGTCCAAGGTCTCGGCGGAGTTCAGGAAGAAGGTGCTGGTCATCTGCGACCTCCTGAAAATCCAGCCGGATGACCTGATGGCCTGCATGGCTTTCGAGACGGGAGCGACGTTCCTGGCCAGCAAGCAGAACAACGCGGGCGGTCAGGCGTATGGCCTCATCCAGTTCACCCCGAGCGGCACGGAAGGCCTCGGGAAGACAGTGGATGAATTGAAGGTGATGACCGAGCTCGAGCAGCTCGATTACGTCTACAAATACATGGACCGCTGCATCAAGGCGAAGGGGCCGCTCAAGACCCGGAGCGACGTCTACATGGCCATCATCTGTCCCGAGGCCGTGGGCAAGCCGGAGACCTATACGTGCTACTCGGCGGCGAGCAGTCCGCGTGCCTACGAGAAGAACAAGGGGCTGGATGTGGCGAAGAAGGGCTACATCACCAAGGCGGATGCGACGGCTCCGGTGGACAAGGCCTTCCAGGACGGTCAGCTCTCCCGGGTGTGAGGAGAAAAGAAAACAGGAGGGCCCGCTGTTGGAGAGCCAGATGAACCCTCAGCTGCTCCTCCAGGACTCCGCCTCGTTCCGGCGCACGGTGGTGATGATGGTGCTGATCGCCATCCTGCTCTTCGACTGGCAGCCGGACTCCCGCCTGCTCAGCGCGCCAGCCCGGAGGCGTGAGGATGACCGGCCCCTTCCCGAGGATGGGAGCGAGGTAGCCGCTCCCGCCGCGAGGACTCCCCGTGCCGCACACCTGGTGGAGTCGCCGCCCCGGCCCCTGCCCGGCGTGCGGCAGGCGGCGCGGCGCCGTCCCGGGCGACACGGCTGAGTCCCGGCGGAAGGCTCACCGCGAGGGTGACGGGGCCTTCCGCTGTCGCGCGAGCAGCGCCAGGAACACGCCGCACAGCAGCGCCGAGCCCGCTCCCACCAGCCGCGCCGTCAGCGTCTCGCCGAGCAGCAGCACCCCGCCCACCGCCGCCACCACCGGCACCGCGAGCTGCACCACCGCCGCCCGCATCGCCGTCAGGTGCGGCAGCGCCGCGTACCACAGGCTGTAGCCCACCCCCGATGCCAACGCCCCCGACGCGACCGCGAGTCCCGCTCCCTCTACCGTCGCTCGCGGTGCTCCCAGGAACAGCGGGGCCAGCAGGGACAGCGCGAGCGTCATGGGCACACCGCGCAGGAAGTTGTCCGCCGTCGCCGCCAGCGGGTCCGCGTTGCCTCGTCCTCGCAGGGAGTAGATGCCCCACGCCACCCCCGCTCCCGCCATCAGGGTGGCTCCGAGCGCGTCCGGTGCCGTGGCTCCCGGCAGGCGCAGCACGATGAGCCCTCCGAGCGCCATCGCCAGCCCCAGCCACTCGAGTGCCCGTGGGCGCTCGCCCCGGAAGAGCCCTATCCCCAGCATCGTCGCCTGCACGCAGCCGAAGAGGATGAGCGCGCCCACTCCCGCCGGGATTCGCACGTACGCCAGCGAGAAGCCCGCCGCGTAGGCGAACAGCGCCAGCCCCGAACCCCACGAGCCTCTGCGTTCCGTGCTTCTGTTGCCGCGCACCCGTAACAGGAGCCACAGGACGAGGGCTCCTGATGCCAGGCGGATGCTCGTGAAGCTCGCCGCGTCGATTCTCCACGCTCCGTTCTCGAGCGCGGCTCGGCACAGCAGGGAATTGGCCGCGAAGCCGATCAGCGCGAGGACCGTGAGCACTCCCGTCTTCCACATGGCTCGATGACCCTCACCCTGACCCTCTCCCAGAGGGAGAGGGGATTGACGCGGTGGCGAACCCGGGGGACGGGCACCCTCACCCCGTCCCTCTCCCGAGGGGAGAGGGGTGTTCATCTCCACAGACCCACCGAGATTCCGAAGTCCGAGTAGCGTCTCGAGACGTCGAACGACGCCGTCAGCGCCCAGTCATCCAGATATCTGAACAGGAAGAGCTCGAAGCCCCCCGTCACGTGGGCCCTTGGCAGGTGGTCCTTGAACGGTGAGGGCTCGATGAAGGCTCCCAGTCTCGTTCGGAGTCGTCCCGGCCAGGTTTCGTGTTCCACTCCCACCCTGGGTTGCAGCATCCCTGACACGCCCACCTTCTCCGGCGCCGAGAGCACCGTGAACGAGCGCACCGGCACCGCGTTCTCCGCCGGCGAGATGAAGTCCGCCTGCGCGCTGATGAGCCACTGGCCCGCCAGCCCTTGCGTTCCTTCCTCGGCCGGTACCTCCGAGAAGTGGTCTCCCTCCAGCATCTGCCGGCGCGCCGCGGGCGAGAGCTGGTTGTAACGCTCGGCGCCCTCTCCCAGTCTCCAGCTCGCTCCCACTGACATCACCGCCGGTGACACCACCGCCGAGTACAACTGCCGGCCCGCCAGGAAGGGCACCTGTCCCTCACCTCGTCTCCATGCGCCCACCACCTCCGGTCTCACCGACACCCCCACCCGGTACGCGCGCCCGTGCGGCCGGTACAGCATGTCCAGCGCCAACCCCGTGTCGCCGTAACGCCAGTCGCCCTCCGGCTTGTGGCTGAAGACCGCCTGTGCGCTGTAGATGCCGAAGCCGATGATGAAGTCGTCCCGCCCCAGCGCCACCGCTCCCGCCAACGAGGACTGCACCAGCGATACGCGGATGCGGTCACTCGAGTCGCAGAGCACCGTGTTGCAGTAGGCCACCTGGTAGTTGCGCAGCGAGAAGCCCAGCCCGAAGTTGCGGTACTGCAGCATCACCGCGCCCTGGAGCTGCAACGTCTCCGGCGCGTCGTCCGGTTGGCCGTCGTTGTCCAGGTCCTCGCCCTTCACCTTCGCCAGCGGCAGGTTCATCCAGGACAGCGTGACGCCCACGTCCCAGTCCCGGTCCAGCCTCGGCCCGCGGTGCGCCAGCGCCGCCTGGTTGTGCGTGAAGCCCGCCACGCCCTCGGCGATGCCCACGTACGCCCCACCCAGCCCCACCACCCGCGACGAGCCCATCAGCACGCCCGAGTTCAGGTACAGCCGCTCCGGCCGGGTGGCCTCGGGCACCTCCTCCTGTGCCCGCGCCACCGCCCCCGCCAGCAGCACCCCGACGACCATGAGTGCTGCCCGCATCAGCCCTGCTTCACGACCTGGGTGAAGTGCGTGTCCGCCTCGGCCGCCAGCTTCGTGTCACGCCACGTCAGCCCTCCCGCGTCGTGCGTCACCAGCGCCAGCGTCACCTTGCGCCAACGGATGTCGATGTCCGGGTGGTGGTCCGCCGCCTCGGCGGCCTTCGCCACCCGGCTCACGAACTCGATGCCCGCCAGGAAGCTCGGCGCCTCGTACGTGCGGCGGATCATCCCGCCCTCGTGCTTCCACTCGGGGTGCTCCGTGAGGAACTGCTTCAGCGCCTCGGGGGTCAACTGCGTGCGGTCATGGGCCATCACTCGTCTCCTCTATCGCAACCGGGGGCCGCTGTCTCAGGCGCGCTCCACCGCGCGCCGCCACTTGGTCAGGTACCGTTCACGCACCTCGGGCTTCATCTTCGGCTTGAAGACCTTGCCCACCTTCCAGGCGCGGCGGATGGCGTCCGTGCCGCTCCATACGCCCGCTCCCAGGCCCGCCAGGAAGGCGGCCCCCAGGCTCGTCGTCTGCAGGTTCTGCGGACGCACCACCTCCGTCCCCAGCATGTCCGCCTGGAACTGCATCATCAGGTTGTTGGCCGACGCGCCTCCGTCCACCTTGAAGGACGGAATCTCCCGCCCGCTGTCACGCCGCATGGCCTCGGCCAGGTCGTGGATCTGCATCGCCACGCCCTCGAGCGCCGCGCGCGCCAGGTGCGCCACCGTGGTGGAGCGGTCGATGCCCGCGAAGAGCCCGCGCGCCTCCGGCCTCCAGTGCGGCGCTCCCAGGCCCGCCAGCGCCGGGACGAACACCACGTCCCCGCTCTCCTTCACGCTCGCCGCCAGCGGCTCCACGTCCCCCGCCTTCTTGATGACCTTCAGCCCATCCCGCAGCCACTGCACCGCGGCCCCGGCGATGAAGGAGCTGCCCTCCAGCGCGTAGGCCGTCTTGCCGTTGATCTTCCACGCCACCGTGGTGAGCAGCCCCGCCTTCGAGGCCACCGGCGTCTCGCCCGTGTTCATCAACAGGAAGGCCCCGGTGCCGTAGGTGCACTTGGACTCGCCCGGGTTGAAGCACGCCTGCCCGAAGAGCGCCGCCTGCTGGTCTCCCGCCATGCCGCTGATGGGGATGCCATCCGGCAGGCTCTTCATGCCCCGCGTGGTGCCGTAGCTCTCCGCCGAGCCGCGAATCTCCGGCAGGCACGCCGCCGGCACGCCGAAGAGCGTCCGCATGCCCTCGTTCCACTCGAGCCGGTTCACGTCCATCAGCAGCGTGCGGCTGGCGTTGGACACGTCCGTGACGTGCGACTGGCCTCCCGTCAGCTTGTAGACGAGCCACGTGTCCACGGTGCCGAAGCACGCATCCCCCTTCTCGGCGCGCTTGCGGGCCCCCTTCACGTGCTCCAGCATCCACGTCAGCTTCGTGCCCGAGAAGTACGGGTCCAACACCAGGCCCGTCGTCCGCCGCACCCGGTCCTCCTCGCCCTGCTCACGCAGCTTCGCGCAGTGCTCCGAGGTGCGCCGGTCCTGCCAGACAATCGCGTGGCTCAGGGGCTTGCCACCGTCGCGCAGCCACAGGCCGGACGTCTCGCGCTGGTTGGTGATGCCCACCGCGGACAGGTCCTTGCCCGCCAGCCCCGCGTCCTTCAGCGCCAGGCGGATGCACTGCTCGACACTGGTCCAGATTTCCTCCAGGTCGTGCTCCACCCAACCGGGCTTGGGGAAGTACTGGGTGAACTCGCGGTACGAGCTCCCGACCACGCGCAGCTTGTCGTCGAGGATGGAGACGTGCGTCCCGGTGGTGCCCTGGTCCACTGCCAGCACGTACTTCGCCTTCGCCATGGATGAAGCCTCCTGAGGCTGCCTGGGTGGTGTGCGGGCGCAACATACCCGAGCCTGGGCTCTTGGCACGCGCGGCGTGGACGCCTAGCCTGCGCGCCATGCCTTCTGTGAAGGAATTACGGGCGCTGCCCCAGGTGGATGTGAGGACGTTCCAGTCCGAGCACGGACCGGTGGCGCTCATCCAGCAGCCTCCCGCGCCCGTCTTCCAGCGGGTGGCCCAGCAGATGGGCGGGGCGCGCACGGTGTTCATGGCCCACCGCTCGCGCCTGGCGGACCGGTTGATGGCGATGCTGCAGGGTTTCGAGCACCTGCAGGTCCTCTTCCTCAATCCGAAGACGGATGGCGAGGTGTTCGCCGTGGGCCGGCTGGAGACGAGCTCCCTGGTCATCCATGATCCGTCCGTCTCCAAGTTCCACGCGCTCGTGCGCTGGAGCGCGGCGGACGGCAACTGTTTCGTGCGCGACGCGGGCTCGATGAACGGCACCTTCGTCAACGCCATCGCCCTGGGGGAGCAGGAGCAGCAGTTGGTGGATGGGGACGGCCTGTCCTTCGGCGACGCGCAGTTCCTCTACGTGCGCACCGACACGCTCCACGCGCACCTGGCCATGGCCGCCCCCGTGTCCCGCTAGGGATTGCGTCAGGCGGGAAGCTGCCGGCGGGCCATGAAGCGGCGCGCGGACAGTAACGCGAGCCCCCCGAGGCTGAAGCGGCCCAGCGGGGTGAGGCCGAGGAGGAAGTTCGCGGCGGGGCGCCGGGCCAGGGTGTTGCGCCGGTACCAGGGAACGCGGGGCCGCTGGAAGAACTTCGAGAGAATCAAAGCGCCGAGTGCCTTCTTGGCGAGGGCCATGCTGTCGCTCCTGTGTGGAATCGCCCACGGGTCCATTCCCGGGGTGCGGTGTCCCTCAAGCTGGGGGCCGCGGTGGCCGGGGACAGCCCGCGGACGGGCCGGGGCCTGGCCGCCCGCCTGCTCGCCCTTCGGACGAAAGCACCCCTTCGGACAACGCATGTCCACCAGACGGCGTCTCGGGGCCCGCGGAGGTTCGTCCGGCCGTGCGATGGGCGGGCAGTGCCTACCTTGTCCCTGTCCCGGTGGGGGTGGGCCACCCGGGAGAGGGAGGGAGTGGATGAAGGGCTTCATCTTCGAGGAGCTGAACGGCGGGGCGAGCTGCCGCACGTACCTCATCGTCAGCCCGCGAACGCGCCAGGCGCTCATCGTGGACCCGGTGCTGGAGCTGGTGCCCGGCTACATGCAGCGGCTGGCGAAGGACCAGCTCCGGCTGATGATGGTGGTGGACACCCATACGCACGCGGACCACCTGTCCGGAGGCCGCGAGCTGTCCCGGATGACGGGCGCGGTGCACGCGGGGGCTCCGGAGGGCTCGGTGCGGCGATTGCTGCGCGAGGGCGAGGTGCTCGCGGTGGGCGACGTGCACCTCACCGTCTGGGACAGCCCGGGGCACACCTCGGACGCGCTGGTGCTGGTGATGGAGGACCGGGTACTGACCGGCGACACGCTGCTCATCGGCGCCACGGGCCGGACGGACCTGCCCACGGGCGATGCCGAGGCCGAGTACCTCAGCCTCCAGCGGTTGTTGTCGCTGCCCGAGGACACACTCGTCTTCCCCGCGCACGACTATGGCGGCCGGACGTTCAGCACCATCGCCCACGAGCGCCTCACCAACCCGCGCCTGCGGTTGGAGCACGAGGCCTTCATCCGGCTGATGACGACTCCGCGCGCCGAGAAGCCCGCGCGCCTGGAGGAGGCACTGGCCTACAACACGCGCCCGCTGGAGGCGCGTGACGAGCCGGCCGAGCAGATGGCCGTCTTCTAGGCCACGCGCGTGTTGCGCTGGGTGCGCTCGCGGGCGATGAGCTCGCGCGCCTCTGGCTCCGTGGCGACGAAGTGCATGTCGAAGGTGAGCTTGCCCGTCATGGCGTGCACGAAGGCCAGGCTCTTGGCCACCGCCTTCTGCACGAAGCCCGCGCCAATGTAGACGGAGCCGAGGAACCAGCCGGGATTGATGCTCTTGGAGACGTGCTCCCGGGCCTCCGTCTCGACGGAGGTGGCGTCCGTGAGGTCCGTCACCACGAAGTAGGGGTGTTTGTTGCCCAGCTCACCGTAGAGCTCCGACAACGCGATGGCGTCCTGCAGCGTGGTCTCTCCGTGGATCTTCACCCACAGGATGTCCGGCTGTTCGAAATGGGCGGTGTGGGTCCCGAACTTCCACTCGCGTTGGATGGTCATGTCTCCCCCGAGAACGGTTGCGCGGCATCCTACCCGTCAGGGTGGAGAGGGCGAGCGGTGCCACGCGCGGACCCGCTGTATTTGTCCAGCAGGGAGCGTTCCTCGGCGATGAGCACGCGTGCATCGTTCTCTGTCGGAACGAAGTGCTGCGGCCGCGTCTGCTGGCCCGTGAGGGAGTGGAAGAAGCTCATGCTGGTGGCCACCGCCCGCTGCATCAGTCCCGCTCCGATGTAGATGGCGCCGTGGAACCAGTCCGCGTGGAAGTTCCAGGAGACGTGGTCCCGCGCCTTCAGGTCCACGGTGGTGGCCTCCGAGAGGTCCGTCACCAGGAAGAAGCGCTGCTGGCTGCCCACCTCGCGGTAGAGCTCGAGGATGGTGATGGCGTCCTCCAGCGACGTCGCGCCGCGAATCTTCATCCACAGCACGTCGGGGGGCTCGAACCAGGCCCGGTGTGTCCCGAAGCTCCACTCGTGCGGCTGCGACATGGTGCTACCCCCCGTTGGATACGAGTCTACACGGGGGCACTCCCTCAACGCCCTCGTACGGGAGTGTCGCCATATCCCGTCAACTCGACATAACCACGTCCCTGGACCGGCTGGCCCGCGTGGGTGCCCGAGAAGCGCACCGCGCCTTCCCAGTAGCGCACACTCACCGGCAACTCCTGGTCCGCGAGCGCGGGTGTGATGTCCAGTGTCAGACCTCTCGACGGCACCGAGAGCTTCCAGCGCGCCGGGTACGCCACGCCACTGTGGGGGCTCGTCCAGGTGTCCGCCACCTCCAACCGGATGTCCTGGCGCGACAGGTGCACCGGTGCTCCCTCGGAGGGGACGAGCGTGCCCGCGCTGAACGCGTCCGCCGTGCCGTCGTGCCGGCGCAGTTGGTAGTACATGAGCTCGCCGCCGTCCGAGAGCTGGAGCGCGAACCAATCCCAGCCCACCAGCTCCTGGCCGAGCGCGCTGGTGCCCCACTCGCGGTCCATCCAGCTCCGCCCCGTCACCTCGTACGCGCGGCCGTCCACCGTCACCTGTCCGCGCGTGGGCATGCGGGTGAGCGAGTAGTAATAGGAGGCGTTGCCCTTCTGGGGTCCCTTCTGGCTCAGGCCCCGGTCCCCCTGGAGCACCGGCGGCTTGCCAGCCTCCAGCTCCAGTGACAGCGACACGTTCCCGCTCCGGGCGGTGAGCCGCAGGGGCAGGACGCCGTCTCCGATGGCCTCCGCGCTCCAGTCCTCGAGCCAGACGCGGAAGGGCCCGTTGCGCGCGCCCGCCAGGTCCATGGCTTCGCGGCTGAAGCGCTCGGTGGCGTGGAAGCGCCCGCCGGTGATGTCCGAGAGCGCGAGGTGCCCCATGTAGATGTGCCGGGTGCCCCACGCGGACGCGCGCTCCGCCTCCCCGGGGGCCAGCGCGCTGCGGAAGAGGGTGAACTGGTAGCCGAACTCGTGCCCGTCCGCCGTGGTGAGGTTGCCCGTCCAGTACCACCACTCGGTGTGGAAGCCGGGGTGGGGGCCATGGTCCTCGGGGAAGTGGAACTCCCGGGGCTCGAGCGCTCGCGTGTAGCCCTCCGCGCCGCTGGCCCCGCCGAGCGCCTCCGACACCTTCATCGTCGGGGCGTTCTCCAGGGGCGGCGACGTGTCGCGCGTGACGTAGGCCGCGCCGGCCGCGAGCCCCACGAGCACCACCGTCACACCGATGACGAGTCCGCGTCCGCGCATCGCCTCACTCCTCCCTCAGCGCCAGGGCGGGGTTGGCGCGCGACATCTTCCAGGAAGGGTACAGGCCGGCGAGCGCCGCCGCCGCCAGGGCCAGCACCATCGCCTGGGTGAGCACGTCCCCGGAGACGAGCAGTTGCAGCGTCCACCCGAAGGAGCGCTGGTTGATGACGTGGACGAGCACGTACGCGAGCGCCACGCCGAGCGGCAGCGAGAAGAGTCCCGCGAGCAGGCCCAGCAGCCCCGTCTGGAGGGACACGAGGCCCCAGAGCTGGCGCGGAGTGAGGCCGGTGGCGCGCAGCACCGCCAGCTCGCGCGCCCGCTCCAGTTGCAGCGCCATGAGCGCGCTCAACACGCCGATGAAGGCCACGCCCACCGCGAGCAGCCGCAGCACGTGGGTGATGGTGAAGGTGCGGTCGAACACCTCCAGGGACAGCTGGCGCAGCGCGCGGTTGGACTGGATGCCGAGCGCCTGCCCGGTGCCGGCGCGCTCGCGCACCCGGGCCACGAGCGCGTCCACGTCCTGCCCGGGCTCGGCGTAGAGGGCCACGCCACTCACGCGTGCGTCCTGGAAGTGGAGCAGGTAGGTGCTCCGGAGCATCAGCACCGTGCCCGTGTCCGAGCCGTAGTCGAAGTACACGCCCACCACGCGGAAGCGGCGCGGGCCCTGGTCCGTGGCCAGCTCCACCGTGCCGCCCACGCCCAGCCGGCGGTGGAAGGCGAGGGGCTCGGAGACGAGGACGGCGTCCGGTGCCTCCAGCTCCTTCCACACGCGCGCCGGGTCTCCCTCCTTGAAGCGGTAGGGGCGCACCGGTGTGGCACCGAAGTCCACCGCGCGCACGTCCGTGGGCACCCCGTCCACGCGCACCTGCACCGTGCGGAGGGTGCTGCTGCTGGCCACTCCGGGCGTGGCGCGCACCTGCTCGGCGAGTCCCGGCGCGAAGGTGGCGCCACCCCGCCGGGTGACGAGCGCGGGCGGGGACACGTAGACGTCCGCCTCCAGCGAGGACTCCAGCCAGTCCGCCACCGTGCCGCGGAAGCTCGTCACCATGAGGCCCACGCCCACCGTGGTGGCCACCGCCACCATCAGCGCCGCCAGCGCCACGGCGGTGCGGCTGAGGTTCGACGTCACGCCTCGCGCCGCCATGCGCCCCAGCAGCCCGAAGGGACGTCCCAGCGGACCCGCCGCCAGTCCCGCCAGCTTCGCCGTCAACCAGGGCACCAGCAGCGACGCGCCGAGCAGCACCGAGAAGAGGCCCGCGTAGGCCGGCAGCAGCTCGGGCGTGGGCAGGGACAGCAGCCCCACGCCCAGCGCGAGGATGACCAGTCCCAGCAACGCGAGCCGGGGCGCCCGGTTGCGCGACACGTCCTCCAGCATGGAGCGGCGCAGCGTCACCGCGGGTGCCGAGCGCGCGGCCTCCCACGCGGGCAGCATCGCGGCGGCCAGCGTCGCGCCCAGGCCCAGCAGCACGCCCTTCACCAGCGTGAAGGACTCCAGCGAGAGGCTCCGAACGCTCACCACCAGGTACAGGTCGTTGAGCGTCCGGGTGACGAGCTCCATCAACCCGCGCCCGAGAACCACCCCCAGCAACAGTCCCGCCACCGTGCCCACCATGCCCAGCACCGCCGCCTCGCCGAGCACCAGGGCGAAGAGCTCGCGCCGGGTGATGCCCACCGCGCGCAGCCGGCCGAGCTGCTCGCGCCGCTGCACCACCGAGAAGGTCATCGTGTTGTAGATGAGGAACGTCCCCACCACGAGCGCCAGCAGCGACAGGGCGGTGAGGTTGGTGCGGAACGCCCGCGTCATCTGCTCCACCGCGTTGCCCCGGGTGTGGGGCCGGATCACCTCGACGCCTTCGGGCAGCAGCGGGCGCAGGCTCGCCAGCCGGGCCTCACCGGCCTCTCCGTCCGGCAGCTTCAGGTCGATGCGCGAGAGGCGCCCCACCTGTCCGAGCACCTCCTGCGCAGTGGAGATGTCGGTGAGGACGAGGCCCTCCATCGCCTGGGCACGGTTCTCGTCCCCGGACTGGAGCAGCGCCACCACGCGCAGTGGCTTCACCACGCCCTCCATGGCCACCTGGAGCGGGTCTCCGGCCTTCACGTTCAGCGCCCGGGCCGTGCGCCCGGTCATGAGGGCGGCGCCGGGCTCGGTGAGGAAGGCGCCCATGTCCACCCTGCCACCGCCTCGGGGAACGAAGGAGCGGAAGGGCGCTTCGGCGAAGGGATCCACTCCCAGGACGGTGAGGATGCGCTGATCTCCGCTCCTCGCGCGCACGTGGCCTTCCACCACCGGAGCGGAGACGGGGGCGCCGGGCTGGAGACGCAGGTCGCGGTACACGGACTCGGGCAGCCCCGAGGGCCCACCGACGAGCTGGTGGGTGGCGCGGCCCGCCACCGTATCCGTGGAGCGCTCGAAGGCGCGCATGGCGCTCGCGTTGGCGAGGTCGATGGACACCACCACCGCCACGCCGAGCGCGATGCCGAGCAGGGACAGGGCGGTGAGCCACGGGTGGCTGCCCAGGTGGCGCAGGCTGGAGCGGATCAGGAGACGCTGTTTCACGCGCGGGCCTCCCGCTCGACGAGCCGGCCCGCTTCCAATGACAGCACCCGGTCCGCTCGCGCGACGAGGCCGGGGTCGTGGGTGACGATGAGCGCGCAGGCCTTCTCGCGGCGCGTGAGTCCCTCGAGCAAGTCCAGCACCTTGCGCCCCGTCTGCTCATCGAGGTTGCCGGTGGGCTCATCGGCGAGGAGCAGGGGAGGGGTATGGGCGAGCGCGCGGGCCACGGCCACCCGCTGCTGCTCACCACCCGAGAGCCGGTCGGGGAAGCTCGCGGCCCGGTTGCCGAGCCCCACGGTGTCGAGCAGCTCGCGCACGCGGTTGCGTGAGTCGAGGCCGTCGCGGCCGGTGAGCTCCAGGGGCAGGAGGATGTTCTCCTCCACGGTGAGGGTGGGCAGCAGGTTGAAGGCCTGGAAGATGAAGCCGATGCGCTCGCGGCGCAGCAGGGTGCGCTCGTGCTCGCTCAGGGTGACGAGCTCCCGGCCATCGACGCGCACCGTGCCCCGCGAGGGCAGGTCGATGCCGCTGATGAGATTGAGAAGCGTGGATTTACCCGAGCCGCTGCGGCCGAGCAGCACGATGAACTCGCCCGCGTGCAGGGTGATTCGCACGTTGGCGAGCACCTCGCGGACGGCATCGCCCTCGGCGTAGGACTTGGAGACGTCTTGGAGCTCGACAACGGGCTGGGCGGGGGGCATGCGCGGGGAGTCCCTAACGGATGCGCGACGGACACGCACGTTCCGTGTGAACCAGGTCCTCGTCAGCCTGCCCGGCCTGGGGGATGCCGTGCGGTCCGGGGCAGGAGTTGGTCGTGTTCCCGGAAGCGGATGTGCGGGCGGGGCGCACGGTTCCTCGGGCCAAGGTGTTTGCCCGAGCGCGCGAGTGTCTTGGGGGGGTGTTGAGCTGGAGCGGGCAAGCACTGCCGTCCCGGGTTCATCCGCAACCGCTGACTGGACGAAACGTGAACCCGCCAAGGTTCACCGCACTCGTTGACGTCAACGAGTGGTGTGGGTGCATGTGTGATGCTCGTTGACATCAACGAGTGAGGAGAGGGGAACCGTGGCCGCGGCGGGGCCGCGCGACCTGATACGTTGAGGTCCTCCGAGGTAGGCCCCGCGTGTCCACACATCCGCCATCCCCCAGCCCCGAGCCCCCCCTCCTCGCCGGCATGGTTGCCGCCCTGAATCCGCCCGACGACACGTCTCCACTGCCCGTGGGTACCGTCATTGGCGGAGACGTGGTGGAGGGGGTGCTGGGCCGTGGCGGCTTCGCCACGGTGTACCGGGTGCGCAGCCCCAGCGGCTACGTGTCCGCCCTCAAGCTGCTGCCGCTGGACGAGGGCCCCGAGCGGGCCGAGCGCGCCTGGCGTGAGATGTTGCTGGGCACGCGCCTGAACCACCCCAACCTCGTGCGCCAGTTGGGCGCGGGGAAGTGGCCGCTGGAGAACCCGCGCTACCTGTGGGTGAAGATGGAGATGGTGGAGGGCCCCACGCTGGACGCGTGGGGACTGGCGGGCGGGCGCACCGTGGGCGAGGTGATGGAGCGGGTGCTGGAGGTGGCGAGCGCGCTGGCGGTGTCGCACGAGGCGGGCGTGCTCCACCGGGACGTGAAGGAGGCCAACATCCTGGTGAGCCAGAGCACCGGGCAGGCGGTGCTGGTGGACTTCGGGGTGGGCTGGCACCCGGCGTGCCCCACCCTGACGAAGGGGATGTTTCCTCCGGGCACGCCGGCCTACCGCGCCCCCGAGGCCTGGGCCTATGGCCGTGCGCACGCGGGCGAGCCGGGCGCGCACTACCGGGCCGGGGTGGGGGATGACCTGTACGCGGTGGGCGTGGTGCTCTACCGGCTGCTGACGGGCCGCTTTCCCTTCCGTCCCGCCGAGCACGGAGGCGAGGACGTGGAGGCGGTGCTGCACCGCGAGCCGCTGCCGCCGCACCTCGTCAACCCACGGGTGCCCCTGGCGGTGGAGGAAGTGTGCCTGCGGCTGCTGGCCAAGACACCGGAGGCGCGCTACCCGGGCGCGGTGGCGCTGTGCAAGGAACTGGAGGAGCTGCGGGCCCGGACGGACGTGGACTGGGCGCGGGTGCTGTACCCGGAGCGGCGGCGTCCGGAGAAGCCCCGGGCACGCTGGGGCCGACTCCTGGCGGTGGTGGGCGTGGGGTTGGCGGTGGCGTTGGGGGCCTGGTGGCTCGGCTCCAGCCAGGAAGTGGCGCCGGAGGAGCCCACGCCGGAACCTGTGCGGGCCGTGGCCGCGCCTCCTGCCGAGGCGCCTCCTCCCCCGGCCGCCGCCCCGTCGCTGGCGCTCCGAAAGGACAGTGCCCCCGTGAAGCAGCCGCAGACGTCTGACCCCCAGCCCCAAGCCACCTCCAAGCGCCGCAAAGCCGCCGTGCGCACCGCATGTCTTGGACTCACCGGCGCCGCGCTCCAGGCCTGCATGGGCACGCCGCAGCAGGTACCGTCCGAGCGCCCCGCTCCGCCGCCCCAGGCGTGTCCCGCCGGAGCCCTGGAGACGATGAAGAACACGCTCGGCTTGAGCCTGGGGGAAGTGAAGAGCGTGGACTGGAGCAGCGTGCGGGGAATGTCCGTGCTCGTCCAGGAGGACGCGACCCTGCGCGTGGGGGGAGACTGGGAGACGGGGGCTGATCGGTGGGGCAAGGGCGAGAAGGTGGCGCTGCCGAACAACACCCGCCTCACCGGGAAGCTCTACGTCAAGGAGGGGCGGGTGTACGGCCGCTTCACCGAAG
>NZ_JPMI01000379.1 GCF_000733295.1 Archangium violaceum Cb vi76
GAGAGGACCCCTTGAGTGGACACCTCTTCGTCTTCTTCAACCGCACGCGCGACATGGTGAAGGTGCTGTGGTGGCACTCGGGCGGCTTCTGCCTCTTCTCCAAGAGGCTGGAGAAGGGCAGCTTCCGCCTGCCGCATCCGCTGCCGGAGGACACGGGCGGGGTGAGGCTCGAGGCGGTGGAGCTCACCCTGCTGCTGGAGGGGATTGATTTGAAGGCCAGCGTGCGCCGGCCGCGCTGGCAGCCCCCACCTCTCAAGTCACCTGTGTGAGAAAACCTCTTGCGTTGAGGGACCGGGCCGTGGCTCATGTCGCGCGTCATGAGCGCACAGGCCCCCGGCAAGAAGAAGACGGACGTGCACGGCGTGGCGGCGCTGCTGCGAGGGCTGCTGGCCGAGGGCCAGGAGGAGCAGGCCATTGAGCTGGTGGTGGGCCTGCTCACGCAACTGGTGGAGAAGAACGCCGAGTTGGAGCTGCGCCTGCTCAAGGCGATGCGCCAGCGGTTTGGCCGCCAAAGCGAGAAGCTGACGGCCGAGCAACTCTCGCTGTTTCTGACACA
>NZ_JPMI01000380.1 GCF_000733295.1 Archangium violaceum Cb vi76
AGCGAAAGCTGCCATAGGTCGACCAGGTCAACGTTTCGCAATCGTCTGGGCTTGCTGTTTGGTTTTGAGGGACCGAGTCAGAGCGACTCGGCTCTTTGAAAGAGAATGTAGCTGAAGGGGTTACTCACCAACTGGGCCTATAGCTCAGCTGGCTAGAGCGCGCGCCTGATAAGCGCGAGGTCGGTGGTTCAAGTCCACCTAGGCCCACCAGTTTCCCAACGGGGAAGACAGGTGATGCGATGACAGCCGGCAGGTGAAACACCACGACGCATTT
>NZ_JPMI01000381.1 GCF_000733295.1 Archangium violaceum Cb vi76
ATGAACGGGGTGGTGGCCGTGGCCGCTGGCGATTTGCACTCATTGGGGTTCCGCTCCGACGGAACCGTGTGGGCCTGGGGGGCCAACGACAGCGGCGAGCTGGGAGATGGAACCAGGACCGAACGCTCCGCGCCATTGCAGGTGCCAGAGCTGAACGGGGCGGTGGCCGTGGCCGCTGGCTGGTCGCACTCCCTGGCGGTGCGCTCCGACGGAACCGTGTGGGCCTGGGGCTCCAACTCCAAAGGCCAATTGGGGAATGGGTCCATGAGCAACCCCACCACTCCGGTGCAGGTGCAAGGGCTGAGCGGGGTGGTGGCCGTGGCCGCGAGTTATACTCACGCCTTGGCGGTGCGCTCCGACGGAACCGTGT
>NZ_JPMI01000382.1 GCF_000733295.1 Archangium violaceum Cb vi76
ACGGGCAAGGTGCTCGTCTCCGGTGGCTCCGGGACGAGCGGCACCCTGAACAGCACGGAGGTGTATGAGCCGGCCACGGGCACCTGGAGTGCCACCGGCGCGCTCGCCTCGGCTCGCACCGCCCACAGCGCCACGCTGCTGCCCTCGGGCAAGGTGCTCGTCGCGGGCGGCGACGGCGGTGGCGCCCTGTCCAACTCGGAGGTGTATGAGCCGGCCACGGGCACCTGGAGTGCCACCGGCACCCTCGCCTCTCGCCGCGCCCACACCGCCACGCTGCTGCCCACGGGCAAGGTGCTCGTCGCCGGNGGTTTCGGGGCGGGCAGCACCCTGTCCAGCGCGCAGGTGTATGACCCGGTCACCGGCACCGTGAGCGCCACCGGCTCCCTGCCCGAGTCTCGCTGGGGCCACACCACCACGCCGCTGCCCACGGGCAGGGTGCTCGTCGCGGGCGGCACGGGCCCGAGCGACGAAGTCTCCAGCGCGCATGTGTACAATCCAGCCACCGGCACCTGGAGTACCACCGGCTCCCTGGCCACGGCGCGCCGCTCCCACACCGCCACGCTGCTGCCCACGGGCAGGGTGCTCGTCGCGGGCGGCTACAACTCGAGCGACTTCCTGGCCAGCGCGGAGCTGTACGACCCGGCCACCGGCACCTGGCGTGCCACCGGCGCCCTCGCCTCGGTTCGCTACGCCCACACCGCCACGCCGCTGACCGATGGCAGGGTGCTCGTCGCGGGCGGCTACAACGCGAGCGAGCTCCTGAGCAGCGCGGAGCTGTACGACCCGGCCACCGGCGCCTGGAGCGCCACCGGCTCCTTCGCCACGGCTCGCAACCAGCACACCGCCACGCTGCTGACCGATGGCAAGGTGCTCATCGTGGGTGGCCGGAACGCGGGCGGCGCCCTGGCCAGCGCGCAGCTGTACGACCCGGCCACCGGCACCTGGCGTGCCACCGGCT
>NZ_JPMI01000383.1 GCF_000733295.1 Archangium violaceum Cb vi76
TCCCCTGGCGGCGCGTTTCACGTGGAACACCTTCCGACCGAAAGGCCTCTCAGGCTCTCCTCACGGACCAGAACAGGCCGGAGGCCCCAGAGCCCGGGACGGGCTTCGGTCCTGCCTGTTCCACGTGGAACGTTCCCGGCGAGAACGCCTCCCACGAACACAGGTCCCCAGCCCGAGCCTCTCCCTGCCCGCGTCCCCTGTTCCACGTGGAACGTCTCCTGGAGGGCACCCGACCGCCAGTCAGTCCGAGCCCGATACTCCAGC
>NZ_JPMI01000384.1 GCF_000733295.1 Archangium violaceum Cb vi76
ATGACCGAGCGGCTCGGGCAGGTGGCCGAGGCGCTGCTCTCCCTGGACGAGTTCTCGCACCGCACCACCCAGCAGGTGCAGGCCATGAGCGAGCGGCTGCACCACATCGCCTCCTCGGGTGACGAGCTGGCGCGCTTCGCCAGCGAGGCGGAGGCCTTCGTCCAGGTGGTGCACACCGGCATCGACGCCGTGCGCCACCGGGCCTCGGAGACCAACCAGCTGGCCCACGCCGTGACGGCCACCGCCGAGCGCGGCGAGGTGCTCGTCAACGACTGCGTCCAGGGCATGTACCGGGTGGAGGAGACGGTCCGCAAGGCCGCCGAGCTCGTGGACT
>NZ_JPMI01000385.1 GCF_000733295.1 Archangium violaceum Cb vi76
AGACCCCCCCGACGANATTTGGCCACCACGGTGCCCACAGAGGTCTCGTCGATGAGAAGGTGCACCCTGCTGCCGACCTCGGCGGTGCCGGAGAAGGTGGGAGTGCGGGTGGTCAGCACGGAGCCGTTGGCGGGAGCCGTCACCACCGGGAAGGCCGGCGGCAGCGTGTCCACGGTGAAGGAGACAGCCGAGGAGGCAGGGCTGACGTTGCCGGTGCCATCCGTGGCGGTGGCCCGCGCCGAGTGCGTCCCCTCGTCCAGCGCCGCCGAGATCGTGAGACTCCAGGTCCCC
>NZ_JPMI01000386.1 GCF_000733295.1 Archangium violaceum Cb vi76
CACGTGTGTGAGGACTCGGGGCCTTCAAAAAAAATCCGGCAGCGACCTACTCTCCCGCGCGGTTTCCCGCGGAGTACCATCGGCTCTGGAGGGCTTAACTTCCGTGTTCGGGATGGGAACGGGTGGGACCCCTCCGACATTGCCACCGGAAACTGAGTGACTCGTGCATACAAAGGGTAGTTTTCAATTCTGCTGACAGAAGCTGGTGCCTTCTTCCGGGCCCGGCGCCGCTTTCTCAAGCGCGCTCGGGGCCTCGACCTTGGCCTCGAATCCCCTACTCCCTTCCCCGGTGGGGTGGAGCTCGTGAGAGATTGAGGTATAGTAAGCCGCACGACCAATTAGTACCGGTTAGCTCAACGCGTTACCGCGCTTACACACCCGGCCTATCAACGTCGTAGTCTTCGACGGGTCTTCAGGGGCTTGCGCCCGGGATACCTGTTCTTGAGGTCGGTTTCCCGCTTAGATGCTTTCAGCGGTTATCCAATCGACACATGGCTACCCAGCGATGCCTCTGGCGAGACAACTGGTACACCAGCGGTGTCTCCAACCCGGTCCTCTCGTACTAAGGTCAGAGCCTCTCAAGTATCCTACGCCCACAGCAGATAGGGACCAAACTGTCTCACGACGTTTTGAACCCAGCTCGCGTACCGCTTTAATTGGCGAACAGCCAAACCCTTGGGACCTGCTCCAGCCCCAGGATGCGATGAGCCGACATCGAGGTGCCAAACCTCCCCGTCGATGTGAACTCTTGGGGGAGATAAGCCTGTTATCCCCGGAGTACCTTTTATCCGTTGAGCGATGGCCCTTCCATTCAGGACCACCGGATCACTATGACCTGCTTTCGCACCTGCTCGACATGTCTGTCTCGCAGTCAAGCTCCCTTATGCCATTGCACTCGACGCCCGGTTTCCAATCGGGCTGAGGGAACCATCGCGCGCCTCCGTTACGTTTTGGGAGGCGACCGCCCCAGTCAAACTACCCACCAGACAGTGTCCCAACTCCCGCTTAAGGAGCATGGTTAGACACCAGAATCCGACAGGGTGGTATTTCACCGTTGCCTCCACCGAACCTAGCGGCCCGGCTTCAAAGGCTCCCACCTATCCTACACAGTCGAACCCTAGTGTCACTGTCAAGTTGTAGTAAAGGTTCACGGGGTCTTTCCGTCTTGCTGCGGGTAAACTGCATCGGCACAGCTATTTCAATTTCGCTGAGTCCCTCTCCGAGACAGTGCGGAAGTCGTTACTCCATTCGTGCAGGTCGGAACTTACCCGACAAGGAATTTCGCTACCTTAGGACCGTTATAGTTACGGCCGCCGTTTACTGGGGCTTCGGATCATCGCTTCGCCTTGCGGCTGACGAATCCCCTTAACCTTCCAGCACCGGGCAGGAGTCAGACCCTATACGTCGGCTTCTTGCCTTCGCAGAGTCCTGTGTTTTTGGTAAACAGTCGCTACCGCCATTTCTCTGCAACCTCTCTCGGCTTCGGCTGTACGCCTACACCTACCAGAGGCCCACCTTCTTCCGAAGTTACGGTGGAAATTTGCCTAGTTCCTTGGAGGAGAGTTCTCTCAAGCGCCTTAGGATTTTCTCCTCACCCACCTGTGTCGGTTTGCGGTACGGACACCCTGTAGACTCCCCGCGGAACTTTTCTTGGAAGCCGAGCATCAACGACTAATCCCTTGCGGGACGCCATGGGGTCTCGGGGATAGCTGCCGCGCCTTTTCATCGTACGCGACACCCCTACGCCTTTGGACTGGCACAACCACCGGCCAGCTCGTCTAGCTTTCTCCGTCCTTCCTCGGTTCAACGTCTACAAGATGGCGCAGGAATATTAACCTGCTTTCCATCACCTACGCCTTTCGGCCTCGGCTTAGGTTCCGGCTAACCCTGGGAAGATTAACTTGACCCAGGAAACCTTGGGTTTACGGCGAGGGGGTTTCTCACCCCCTTTATCGCTACTCATTTCGGCATCAGCACTCGCAACCACTCCAGCGGCCCTTGCGGTCCACCTTCGCCGTAGTTGCAACGCTCCCCTACCACTGCATACGCAAGCGCATGCAATCCGAAGCTTCGGCGCTAGTCTTGAGCCCCGTTACATTTTCGGCGCGGCCTGTCTCGACCAGTGAGCTATTACGCTTTCTTTAAAGGATGGCTGCTTCTAAGCCAACCTCCTGGTTGTCAATGACCTGCCACATCCTTTCTAGTGTTCACTTAGACTAGACTTGGGGGCCTTAGCTGTCGGTCTGGGTTATTCCCCTCTTGCCAATGGACGTTATCACCCACTGACTGCTTCCCGGGCTAACAATTACCGGCATTCGGAGTTTGGTACGGTTTGGTAATCTGGTGAGACCCCTAGCCGTTCCAGTGCTCTACCTCCGGTATTGAATTACCCGAGACGATACCTAAATATCTTTCGGGGAGAACCAGCTATCACGGAGTTTGATTGGCCTTTCACCCCTACACACAGCTCATCCCAGAAATTTTCAACTTTCATGAGTTCGGTCCTCCATGAGGTGTTACCCTCACTTCAACCTGGCCATGTGTAGATCACCCCGCTTCGGGTTATAATGCACGCAACTGTAGTCGCCCATTTAGGACTCGCTTTCGCTCCGGCTCCACCTATCGGCTTAGCCTCGCTACGTACATTAAGTCGCCGAATCATGATGCAAAAGGTACGCCCTCGCACTGGGTTGCCCCGTAGTGCTCGGACTGCTTGTAGACATGCGGTTTCAGGTTCTTTTCATTCCCCTCGCTGGGGTTCTTTTCACCTTTCCCTCGCGGTACTTGTCCACTATCGGTCGCCAAGGAGTATTTAGCCTTACCGGATGGTCCCGGCTGATTCAGGCAGGATTGCACGTGTCCCGCCCTACTTGGGTACCCCGCTCGGCCTCCACCAGTTTTCGCGTACGAGACTGTCACTCTCTTTGGTGCGCCTTTCCAGGCGCTTCCGCTAACCGGCAAAGGTCCTACCGCGGACCCGCAACCCCAGTGCCACTTGCGTGACACTGGTTTAGGCTGTTCCCGTTTCGCTCGCCACTACTCCGGGAATCACTCATTGTTTTCTTTTCCTCAGGGTACTGAGATGTTTCACTTCCCCTGGTTCGCTCCTTCGGCCCTATGTATTCAGGCCGAGGTAACGCGGCTTTCACCACGCTGGGTTTCCCCATTCGGACATCTCCGGCTCAACGTTCGGTTGGCAACTCCCCGGAGCTTTTCGCAGCCACCCACGTCCTTCTTCGCCTCTTGGCACCTAGGCATCCACCGCACGCCCTTAGTAGCTTACTTACCTTAATCTCTCGCAAGCCCGCCTCCCGGCGGGTTTCACGGACTC
>NZ_JPMI01000388.1 GCF_000733295.1 Archangium violaceum Cb vi76
ACGGCCCTCAGCTACCGTTCGGACACCACACGCGTGGAGGGCGGGCGCAAGGTGGTGCGGCTGATGGTGACGCAGCAATTACAGAACAATGGCAGCACGCCCTGGACGGCTGGAGGAGCGGTGCTGGTGGGCCCGAAGGGAGAGGAGTGGAAGGCGCTGGGCGTGTGGACGCAGGAGCCCATTGCTCCGGGGAAGGAGCGCGGCGTCGGGATGGAAGTGGAGATGCCGGAGGAGGCGGCGCGTGGCACCTTCACCCTGAAGCTGTGGAGCCAGGAGGAAAAGGGCGGGGCGGAGTTCTTCGACGGCGTGAGCTTTCCGTAGCGCCACCAATTCCAGCCGCCAGGCGCGCGGGGGGAGGCGCGGGCCGGAGCTGGCTGGTCGAGCCGTCAGGGGGAGGTTCTCCGATTCTGCTTCGGGTCTTCCTCGGGGGCCTCCATGAAGAAATAGTGCTCGTGAGGCAGCTTGCCGTTGGCCGCGAGCATCCAGTACTCCTCCACGCTGCGCACGGTCGCGATGACCTCGGGCTTCCCCTTCTTCTTCACCACGACCGCGCCAATCGTCCCCGGTTCCGCCGCCAGGAGCGCCCAGAACGCGGCCCGCTCCTCGGGCGTCGGCTCCGCGCGGATGCGCTGCACGAGCATCACCACCAATCCCGCCGGGCCGAGCGCCATCAAGCCCCAGCCTGCCCAGTCTACTTCCCCGGCAAGCCCTCTGCGGTGGCCCTCGTAGACCCAGTAGCCCGTAAAGGCCACGAAGAACATGACCCATACCCCCAGCCCAATGCACCACGGCGAAGTGGGTTTCTTGTGGGCGGTCTTCCTCACACGTCACCGTCCTCTCGGCGTTGGGCCGTCCAGGCTGCGGCGCACGCCCTGCTCCACCTGTTCGCCAGTCAGCGCATCCACCAGATAGTACCCGCCAAAGCCGATGATGAAGCCCACGGCGTTTCCCAGCAGGGGAACCTCCGAGCCCCAGATGGCGCCAACGAGCCCCGCCGCGATGGCCGAGCTCAAACCCCCAGCGACAAAGGCTCGTGTCCCCGTCGCGGCGTAGTCCGTACCGCTGTGCTCTTCATCGTCGAGCGCGAGCGCGGTCATCGTGAAGACGGGGGCGGCCAGAGCGCCTCCCGCGAATCCACCCATGGCACGGCCCGTTCCCGCCGCCACCCGGACGTTTGCGCCTCGAGCAATCAGATTGCGCGACATGGCGCTGCCCGCGTTGGCCATGACGAGATTCTGGGTCGCTCCCCCCACCAGACCTGACGTACCTCCGGTGGCGCCTGCCCGCAGAGCTCGCGGCACTGCTTCGGGCTGCTGCTCATCCGGATAGGCTCGGGATTCGTAGAACGCGTGACCGGCTTCACAAATCAGGGAAACCACCGCGCCCCCCGCCGCGCCCCGCCCGGCAGCGATACCGGAAGCCACGGCGTTTCCGCGCACCCCACCCCCATGACGCGCCACCAGGAGCAACTCGGGGAAGACCCAGCGGTTGATCTGCGCGGGCGTCATGTGGGGATTGGCGGCGGCCACCTGGTGCCGGAACCGCTCCAGTTGGACGAGATGGGGCGTGGTGAGGCTGTTGCTCCCGACATGGCTGGCGATCTTCTCCCTCAAGGAGGAGAGCGAGACTTCCGCCCGTCGGCGCACCTCGGCTGGAGTCCCGGGGCCCCGGCGGGTGTTCTCCAGGTTCTGGTAGGCGCGGTACACCGTCCCGCCCATGCGTACCGGCTCCATCTCCAGCAGCTTGTCCGCCACCTCCCGGTAGGACTGCTTGCGGTAGTTGTCGGGATCTCGCAAGGCAGCCCGGAACGGTTCCACATGGTCCTCGTTCACCAGGAGGAGGCCATTGCGCAACATCTGGGCGCGGCCCTCATCCGCCGGCAGTTGGGGGTACAGGGCCGCTCGCGCCCGCTCCCAGGTGCTGGGGCGCAGGCCCACGATGTCCCGCAGGCCCCGCAGGTAGGTCTCGAAAGGGTCTCCCCGGCTGTCCGCCGAGCGCACGCTCGTCTTCACCGAGCTCAGGCGCCCCCGGTGGTCGCGCAGATCGAAGATGGGATGGTTGGGGCGCACGGCATTGAGGTCCTGCTGGGGGAACATGCCCCCGTGCTGGGCCGAGCGCTCGCCGAGGTTGCCGCGCCAGTCGCTGCGCGAGAGGGTGGTGGAGCCCGGGTTCAGGGAGAAGGCGCCCGGGGCATGCCGCTCGAAGGCGGGCAGGGAATGCAGGCTGGAGAGGTAACCCGAGAGGGCCGGGCCCGGCACCGTTGGAATGGAGTGGCGCCATAGCATCTGCTCGAGCTGTGCCCGGGTGAGGACGTCGCCGGAGCACTCCCGGCGCTCACCGGGCGCGGCCTTGACGATGGCGAGCGCCGCGCCATTGGGAACGAGCTTGAAGTGCTCGCCAGAGATGGGCAGGGGAGGGCCTTTGCCGGGTCGTTCCGCGGACTTCGCGCTCGTGCCTTTCTTCGACGGAGTCGTCATGCGAGCTCCTCCAGCGCCGCCATCATTTCCCTGGACGCACTACCCGGAGGATAGCCGAGCAGCGAAGAACCTGCTTCCCCACCCCCTTGTTGGTCGCACTGCGCTTCAACGCGTGCCGGACGGAGGGCTCCACCTTCACGGTGTCGCTGCCACCGGGCGCGCGGGCGTAGCCTCCCGGAGCCTGTGGAAGAAGCTCCCCACCTCCGAGGCGAGCAGCGGCCCGCCCCTGTCCCGGGGGATGATGTGGAAGCCGGTGCTCAGCGAGATGAAGCGCACCTGGGGTGAGGCGGTGAGGCCGCGGACCAGCACCGGGCCGCACGTGGGGTCCACCACGTGGTCCTGCTCGGCCACCGCCACCAGCGTGGAGCAGCGCACCCGGTGCAGGACGCTCATCGCGATGTCCTGCAACTCCCACAGGTCCCTCAGCCGCGCCGAGGGGAACGCGGGGAGGATGGGCGCCTCGGCCAGCACCGCCGGGTCCGACACGTCCGTGCCCGTCTTGAAGACCCACGGTTTCACCCGCTCCAGCAGTCCGTGGCGCCGCAGCCGCTTGAGCAGCCACATGAGGGGGCCCTTGAAGCGCAGCGCCGGAGCCACGAGCGCCAGCCCGTGCACCCGCTCCGGGAAGTCCGCCGCGAGCCGCAGCGCCAGCAGCGCCCCCATGGACAGACCCGCGACGAAGATGCGCCGGTAGCCACGCAGCGACAGCAGCGCCTGCGCCGCGGCCTGCTCCCAGTCGCGATGGCTCACGCTCAACAGGGCCTCGGGGGTGGAGCCATGGCCCGGCAGTTGGGGGGCTCGCACGTACAGGCCTCGTGCGGCCAGGGCCTCGCCCAGCGGGCGCACCTCCCAGGGGCTTCCCGTGAAGCCGTGCAGCAGGAGGCAGGCGTCTTCTCCCCGCCCCAGCTCGAACGGCGCCGTCTTCTCCGGGTCCATCCGCTGTGCTCGCACCATGTCTCAGTCTAGTCACCGCGCGCTTCTGGCGGTATGCCCCCCCTCCCATGTCGGACACCCCCAAGCCCCCCGATGTCTCCCTGCAGGTTCAAATCGATGACGATGTAGCCAATGGTCAGTACGTGAACATGGCGCTCGTCAATCACACGGAGACGGAGTTCACCCTGGACTTCATCTACGTCCAGCCGCACCAGCCCCGCGCCAAGGTGCGCTCGCGCGTCATCCTCAATCCCAAGCACCTCAAGCGTCTGCTGGCCGTCCTCCAGGACGGTGTCTCCAAGTACGAGGAGCGTTTCGGCTCCATTGTCCTCTCCGAGGAGGGCCGTCATTAGAAGGGCGCTCGAGCCGGCCCTCCACGGCGGGCCGCGTCATGGCCCGGGCGTCCTGGCGGACGGAGTCCTCCGGACTTCGCGTCGGGATGCTGGCCTCCGGCCCCGGGTCGGCGCAGACTCGGAGGCCTCGTGCGCTCCGTCGTCCTGCTCCTCGTCCTGATGCTGGCCGCTCCGGCCGCACACGCCGACTGTCCGTCGGATGGTGTGCAGGTGTTCCCCATGCCCGGAGCGGTGGTTCCCACCAATACCCGTTTCCTGCTGGAGGGCCTGGGTGCCTTCAGCTCGCGAGTGGCCGAGCTCCCGGGCCGCGTCCTGCGGTTGCAGGCGGACGGCCACGAGGTGGAGGTGCGTGTCCAGCGCGGTTGGAGCAGCACCCTCGGGCGCTCCACCGTCGTCCTGCGGCCCTCGGGCGCGCTCAAGCCGGGCCATGTCTATACGTTGCGCCTGGATGACGTGCTGCCCGGGGCGAAGGTGCTCAACGGGGGAGGCTCCACGCGGCCCGAGTGGCACAGCGGCCGGGGCCAGGACGTGGCGCGCCCGCGCTGGGTCGAGCGCCCCGCCGTCAGCGAGGGGCTGTTCCGCCGCACCCGCGAGGGCACCGAGCGCTTCGTCAAGCTGCGCATGTCCCTGCGCGAGGACAGTCCCTCGTATGTGGTGGTGACGCTCTGGCGCCGGGGCCAGGACATGGCGCCCCAGCACTACTTCACCTCGCTGCACGATGGCGTGGCGCTGGTGGGCCACCATGCCTGCGGTGGGGCCTTCGCCCTGGAGGACGGGAAGAGTTATCGCGCGAAGTTGGAGGTCTTCGACGCGGCGGGTAATACCGCGCCCGCGGTGCCCAACCTGCAATTCGAGGCGCCGGTGGCGACCCAGGAGAACCCATGACGGTGGACGTGGAGAAGTTGAAGGAGCGGATGGTGGAGTTCATCCACGGGCTGCAGGACGACATCTGCGGCGCGCTGGAGCAGCTCGATGGGAAGGCGCGGTTCCGTGAGGACCCCTGGCAGCGGCCGGGCGGCGGTGGCGGGCGCAGCCGCGTGCTGGAGGACGGGGCGGTGCTGGAGAAGGGCGGGGTGAGCACCTCGGTGGTGTTCGGCGAGCTGGAGGAGGCCTTCGCCAAGAAGCTGCAGGGCGAGGGCCGCACCTTCTGGGCCGGGGGCATCTCGCTGGTGCTCCATCCGCGCAATCCGCATGTGCCCACCGTGCACGCCAACTACCGTTTCATCCACCAGGGCGGGAAGGCGTGGTTCGGCGGTGGGGCGGACCTGACGCCGTACTACCTCCATGACGAGGACGCGGTGCACTTCCACCGGGTGCACAAGGAGGCGTGCGACCGGAACGATCCCGCGTACTACCCGCGCTTCAAGGAGGCGTGCGACAAGTACTTCTACCTGCGTCATCGCGAGGAGGCGCGGGGCGTGGGCGGCATCTTCTTCGAGAACCTCGGCGGGAACCTGGAGCGCGAGTTCGAGCTGGTGCGTGACGCCGGCCGGGCCTTCCTGCCCGCGTACCTGCCCATCGCCGAGCGGCGCAAGGAGCTGCCGTACACGGAAGCGCAGCGCTTCTGGCAGGAGGTGCGGCGTGGGCGCTACGTGGAGTTCAACCTCGTGTGGGACCGGGGCACGACCTTCGGCCTGGAGACGAAGGGGCGCACCGAGTCCATCCTCATGTCGCTGCCCCCGCAGGTGCGCTGGCGCTACGACCACCACCCGGAGCCCGGCACCGAGGAGGCGCGGCTGGTGGAGGTGCTCCGGAATCCGCGCGACTGGGCCGGTTCGCGGTAGGAGGAGGGTCCATCATGGAGAGCCCCGTTCCCGGCGGGCCGCGCGTGGCCGCTCGGAAGAAGCTGGTGCTGGCGATGGCGGCGCTGGGCGCCTTGTCGGTGGCCGGCGGTGCCTTCTTCGCCCTGGGCATCCTCGGCGGTGGAGGGAGCTCGGGGGACCCGTCCCTCGCCAACGAGGCGCGCGTCAACGTGCTGCGCCTGTGTGGCGACGTGCAGTCCTATCGTGACGAGCACGGTGTGTTCCTCCAAGGGGGGCCGGTGCCCCGCGAGGTGCCGCGCGGTGGCAGGGCGGTGCGCTTCGAGCCGGACGAGAACCTGAAGCGGATCGGCTTCAGCCCCGGCGAGCGCATCCACTACCAGTACCAGGTGGTGGTGCAGGAGACGCCCCTGGGCGAGGCGGAGGTCACCTGCTACGCGCGCGGGGACCTGGATGGAGACGGCCAGGTGTCCGTCTTCAGCGTGACCCTGGATGCCAACGGAATGACGTCCGCCGTGAAGGTGGAGCGGGAGACGGAGTAGCCAGGGGGCCCTGGGTGCTGGCCCGCCCGTGAAGCTCAGTGGGCGGAGCTCTTGGAGAGCAGGTTGATGACGAGGCAGCCGCCGAGAATCATGGCCATGCCGATGAGGGCCGGGGCATCCAGCTTCTGCTTGTAGAGCACGTAGCTGGCGGCGGCGACGAGGACGATGCCCAGCCCCGACCAGATGGCATAGGCGATGCCGACGGGGATGCTCCGGAGCGACAGCGTCAGGCAGTAGAAGGCGGTGGCATAACCCGCGATGACGAGGAGGCTGGGCCCGGGGCGGGTGAACTCCGCGGTGGCCTTGAGGGACGAGGTGGCGATGACCTCGGCCAGGATGGCGATGGCGAGATAGGCGTAGGCGCGCATGTGCCGGGCTTCTTACTCCCCGCCGAGGACGCGCTTGAAGGCTGCCTGTAAACCCACACCCCAGGTGTAGACGTCTACACCTGAAGCCCGGCCGGGTGACGGCGGTTGGCGATTCTCGGTTTCGTGGTGTCCGCGAAAGCGCGCTCCTCGTGTCCACGGCCGTGCCCGTCCGCCGGGATGGCCGCCCACCGGTGAACGGCCGCCCCTCGCAGTATTGCTTGGGGCGCGGAGTGCTCATGGTAGGGTGGCGCACCCTTGGCTACCGACGATCTCACTCTCGTCAAGCGCGTCCGCGGTGGAGACCAGCGCGCCTTCAAGCTCCTCGTCGAGCGTTACCAACGCAAGGTGTACGCCGTCGCGCTGGGCATGCTGAAGGACAAGGAAGATGCGATGGACGTCTCCCAGGAGGCGTTCGTCAAGGTCTACAAGTACCTCGACCACTTCAAGGGCGACTCCTCCTTCTACACCTGGCTCTATCGCATCACCGTCAACATCTGCATCGACGTGATGCGCCGCAAAGGTGCCTCCGGCGGCGAGACCGAGGAGTTCGACGAGTCCGTCGCCAATGATCTCTCCGAGGCCCGCATCGGCGCCCTGGGCAGCCGCCTGGGCACCAACCCCCAGAAGAGCGCCCTGCGCCGGGAGCTGGCCGAGAAGATCCAGGAGGCCCTCGCCACCGTCCCCGAGAAGCACCGCGCCATCCTCCTCTTGCGCGAAATCGAGGGCATGTCCTACGAGGACCTCTCCCGCACCCTCGACATTCCCAAGGGCACGGTGATGAGCCGCCTCTTCCACGCCCGGGCCAAGGTGCAGAAAATCCTCAGTGAATACCTGGAGTTGGACGAGGCCAAGAGCGGAGTGGGCAGTGAGTGAAAGGGGCTGGAATATCGGTGCGCCACCCCCGTCCAACCCGCACGTCCCCCATTACGCTGGGTGAGGAACATGGCCGGAAATCCCGCGTGCGAGCGCTTCGTCCCACTGCTGTCCCCCTATATCGATGGGGAGCTGTCCCCCACCGATCGCGTCAACGTCGAGCGCCACCTGGGCGCCTGCCGTGACTGCGCCAGCCGCGCCGCCGACCTGCGTGCCGAGTCCGCCCTGCTCCGGGTGGGCCTCGAGATGGCCGTGGACGAGGTGGACTTCAAGGACTTCACCCAGCGCGTCATGGCCCGGGTGACGCCCGAGCGTCCTCCCCTCCTGGAGCGGCTGCGCATCTCGCTGTCCGAGATGTTCCTCTACCACCGCACCGCCATGGTCTCCTCCCTGGCCACCGCCGCGGCGCTCGCCCTGGTGGTGATTCCCATGGTGATGAACCAGAACGACGCCCCCATGGGCTACGGCGCGGACCGCATGCGGGTGAGCGCCGTCCGGGCCACCGAGGGCGCCAAGGTGGCCCCGGTGGTGCTCGAGTCCGATGATGGCAACACCATCATCTGGGTGGTGGACCAGGAGGCGGCTCCGGCGCACGATGGCTCGGAATCCAGGCCCAAGGCCGGCAACCCGCCGGACGAGAGCGACGAGCTGGACGGCGAGCCGCTGAAGAAGGGCCCGGCCAAGACCGTGCCACCCAAGGGAGGAGAGCTATGAGGACGACGACGCGCATGCCGGGAGTGCTGGGGGTGCTGGCCCTGCTGGGGCTGTTCCTCCTGCCTGGGGCCGCACTCGCCCAGGAGCTGAAGCTCAAGGTGGAGGTCGAGGTGGTGCTCGTCTCCAACAAGGGCGACGAGGTGACTCCTCCCGAGCTGCAGAAGATGAAGGAGACGTTCCAGCGTCAGAACTTCAGCTACACCTCCTTCAAGCGCATGTCCCAGCAGTCCATCGAGGTGGGCAGCAAGGAGCCCACCGAGGTGAAGCTCCCCAACGGCGTCAACGCCTCGTTCCTGCTGCTGGGAATGAAGGACGGCTCCGCCAAGCTGCGCGTCACCATCCCCAATCAGTCCGCCGTGGAAGTGCAGCTGGGCCGCCAGGGCGCCGTCTACCAGCGCGCCGGCAATCACGTGGGAGGAGATCTCGTCCTCGTCCTCAACGTGCCCGCCAAATAGTCCCCCTCACCAGCTGATGAGGTAGGTGCAGTCCATGCCGCCCTTCTGGCGGCACCCCAGCGGCGCGTGCTCCACGCGCACCCACATCGCGTCCTTCGGCCGGAAGCGCTCGCACAGCGCCTCGATGATTCCGTGGTCGAAGTTGCACGGGTAGGGGTTGTCGCAGATCATCCGGCCCCCGTGCGGCGCCGTCTCGAAGCGGTAGCCGCCGATGTTGCCGCTCTGCTGGCCCCGGTGGTTCATCTGGTAGGCCACGTTCAGCGAGCCCAGGGCCTCCTCCAGGGTGCGGATCTCCGGCGGGAACTTCGCGTGCTCCGGAATCTTCCGGCCCACCGCCCGCATCGTCACCGGGCCAATCTTCTGCTCGATGCTCCCAATGGCCGTCAGCGCGTTGCGCATGGGGTACCACCCCTGCGGCTCCAGCTGCGGAATGCCGTTCTCCGCCAGGATCTTCATCGCCCTGGACTTGAGCAGCTCCATTCCTCCGACCATCGCCATGATGGACTGGCCCAACACCTGGACTTCGAGGGGAATGACGCGGTTGTTCATGCTGGCTGGCTCCCGGGGAGGACTGCGTCGGAAACGACTGGGACTTCGAGTAGACGCGATTCCAGGCGGGCAGGGCAGGGGGTTGTGCTCCCGGCGCCGCGCGCCCGTCGTCTTGTCGATAGAGGCGGTGGTTCCGGTCATTCGTTCCGGGGTGCTTCACCCCCCCTTCTGTAGAAATGTCAGTCCCGGGTGGGGGGCTCGGGGCCCTCTCACCTTGTGGGAGCCAAGTGATTCCAGGGGGTTATGCGCGGGCACGCGGGTTGCTCTAAGGGTTTCACGTCGGGCGGCGGCGTGGGGCGTCGGCAACGAGACAGGCAACCCAGACTTGAGGGAAGGGCGATCCATGGCGAAGACCCAGCGGGGTGGACAGGTGATGAAGGTGGCGCGTCGGGTGAAGGGGACGGCGGGGCGTGCGGTGGCGAAGGCGAGCCGGCCGGTGCGCAAGGTGCAGGTGACGCTGGGGGATTTGATCGCCGCGGCCTTCGATGTGGCGGGCGAGACGACGGCCGCCGTGAAGCTGGTGTCGTCGCGGGCCATGACCGAGGCGACGGGCAAGCAGATCGTCTTCGTGGGTTGAGCGCGGGTTCGGGCAGCGGCCCGCGTCCAGGGGAGGGGCGGGTCGGGGAGTGGGGAGGGTGGGGCAAACCCCCCTCTGGACGCGGGCCGGGGCCCATTCACACAGCATGACGGCAAACGGCTCGCCTGCTCGAATTCCGAGAGGGCGAGCCGTCCGCATGTTCGACGCGCTGTCAACGGCACGAGGCGGGAAGCGGGGTAGAGTGGCGCGCCATGATTGGTGCCCTCGTTCTTGCCTCCGTGCTCCATCAGGCCCCCAAGGCCTTCGTCGAGAATCCCCCCGCGCCCGCGGAAGAAGGCATTCATTTCCAAGCGGCCCTCGAGGTGGGCGGACAGGCCCTGCCCTCGGGCGCGGGCGCCAACCAGATGGACGGCTTCGGTGTCGTCTTGCCGCGTCTGGGCGTGAAGGGCGGCGATGAGTTCGAATTCGAGCTGGGCGCGCCCCTGCGCCTGCGCGTGTTGGATCAAGAGCCGCGGCAGCTGGAGCAGGACTACGGCGGCCGGCTGCGGCGCCAGGACTGGGACGAGCGCAGCGACTTCGGGCAGATCCTGAGGAACCTGCGCATCGGCCGGGACGACGGGCACGTGCAGCTGCGCGCGGGCGCCTTCTCCACGTACTCGCTCGGCGCGGGCTGGCTGGTGAACCGCTACCACAACCGCATTTCACCGGACTACCACCCGGCGGGCGGCAACCTCGTGGCGTACCTCGGGCCCACGCGGGTGGAGCTCTTCGCGAGCGACGTGCTGGCGATGCGCCTCTTCGCCGCCGAGGTGCGGTTGGACCTGGGCCGCGTGCTGAGCGACCAGGACACGGCCTTCGATCGCTTCCTGCTGTCGGTGGACGCGGCGCATGACTTCGGCAAGGGAGGCGGCACGACGCCGGCGCTGTCCGCGGCGAGCATCGGCTTCCAGGCGGGCGTGGTGAAGAACGAGAAGATGCAGCTGTGGCTGCAGGCGGCGGCGGGCGCGCGGGCCGACACGCTCATCGAGTCGATTCCGGACTACGGCGCGGCCCTCGGCGTGGTGGTGCGCGGCCAGGCCAACGAAGCGGTGGACCTCACCGGCCGGCTGGAGGCGCGGCGCCAGGGCGGCCGCTTCCGCTTCGGCTTCTTCGGCGCGGGCTACGAGTTCTCGCGTTTCTCCGGCGTGGGCCTGAGCGAGCAGCCGCTCGCCGAGGAAGTGCTGCCGGGGACGTTCTCCGGCTACGGCGAGTTCGCGGTCTCGGTGATTCCGTTCGGCGGGCCGGAGGACCTGGAGCTGACGGCCAGCGCGTCCGGGGAATACTACGTGAGCACGGGCCGGGTGGACGCGGACGCGGTGCTCCAGGCGCACCTGCCGGGCGGCAAGACGATGGCCGAGCTGCGCGTCATCCTCACGGACCTCACCCTGCACCCGCGCTACTCGGCGGCCGTCGAGGTGCGCCACCGCTTCCTGCCCGCGGTGTACGGGCTCGTCACGGCGGGCCGGGAGCACTTCCCGCAGGCCGAGGGCAACCTGCTCCACGGCTTCACGGCGGGCGTGGGCGTGGGCGTGGACTTCCAGCGCTGAGGCCGTTACGGGAGTCCGAGGCGTGGGGAGGCGCGTCCCATGCAGGCTCCCGAGCTGCTAGGAACTGGTGGTCGTCTCCAGGTGGTGCTCCCCCTGAAGCACGACGAGGCCACGGGGCATCCGCTCATGCGCTCCTTCGAGCCCGGCGAGCACTGGGGCTGGTGCTACGTGGACGCCCTGGAGATCGATCCCAGGCCGCCACCTCCGGTGGAGCCCGCGCGGCCGTCGGTCCACGCGTCCTGATGGGGGGCCGTGAACGCTTGCCCGCCTGCTGGACCCGGGCCCGGCTCCATTGGAAAGATGGACGCTGGATGAGCATCCCGACGACGACCCCACCGGCGGTCCCCACTCCGCACTCGCGCTGGCGGGCCCTCGCCGCACATGGGGGCGCCGCCGCGTTGCTCCTCCTCGTGGTGCTCTACCTCTTCTTCGAGGTGCTCTCGGACCTGGCCTTCCAGAGCTGGGAGACCTTCTGGCTGTATCTGCGCGTCCAGCAATACGCCGTGGAGCTCGCCGCCGGGCACTTTCCTCCCCGGGTGTTCCCGGACGCCGTGGCGGGTGGCGGCTCGGCCTTCCCGTTCTTCCACCCACCGCTCGCGTACTGGCTGTCCGCCTTCCTGGGCCTGTCCCTCGGCGACATGGTGGTGGGCGTCAACGTGTCGTTCCTGCTGTCGGTGCTGCTCTCCGCGTGGGCCATGTACGGCATGGGCATGGCCCTCACCGGCAGACGGTGGCTCGCCCTCATGGCGGCGCTCCTCTACGTCTCCCTGCCGTACCGCTTCGTGAACGTGTTCGTCATCGGGGCGCTCGAGGAGTCCTGGACGTTCCTCTGGTACCCGCTCGTACTCACCGGGGCGTGGTGGACGCTGACGCGCCAGCGGCTGTCCTGGCTCCTTCCCCTCTCGGTGGCGGCGCTGCTGCTCACCCACGCGGTGATGGGCCTGTACTTCCTCGCCTTGTGCGCGCTGGGGCTGGGCGCCGTCGGCTTCCGGCTCGGCTGGCGCGAAGTGGGGCGCGTGGCCGCGGGAGGGCTCCTGGGGGGGGCCCTGACGCTCTGGCACTTCCTCCCCGCGCGGCTCGCCCTGGCGGACGTGTGGGCGGGCGTGCCGGAGGTGATGCGGAGCCTGCCCGACTTCGTCCACGGCCACCGCGTCCAGCCGTGGCAGTGGTTCGACGAGCACCCCAACCGGTGGAACGGCATCTCTTCCTTCTCCTTCGACAGCATGTGCTTCTCCCTGGGGGCGGGCCAGTGGGTGGTGCTCGCGCTGGCGGTGGGGGCCTATACCGTGGTGGCGAGGCGCGGCCTGGCGGTGGGAGACGCTCGGCTGAGCGTGCTCGCGAAGGGCCTGGCCGTGCTGTGGGCCGGCTGTCTCCTCTTCATGGTGGCCCCGCTCCCCTTCGTGAGCGTGCTGCCCACGGCGTTCAGCGCCATCCAGTTCCCCTGGCGCCTGCTGGGCGTGACGGCGTTCCTCTCGCTCGCCGCCGCCGGGCTCTTCCTGGCCCGCGCCCCCATCAGCCCCCGACTGGGCGCCGTCATCACCGGTGCGACGGTGGTGCTCGCCCTGTCCATCCCGCCCTTCCAGCGCACCAACAGCCTGGTGGCGGATTGGGATGACGCGGCGATCAACCCGTGGACGCTGCGGCGCAATGGCTTCAGCGGGTACACGGCGAACGGGGAGTACCTGCCACGCCTCCACCCCATGGAGCAGTGGGTGGAGCGCGTGTCCTCTTCACCGGTGCTTGGCGGGGGCATCCAGGTGCTCGGGGCGGAGCGGGACGGTTCGCGGTGGAGTGTGCGGGTGGATGCGCCCCAGGGCGGTCCGCTCGTGCTGCCCGTGGTGGCCTATGACTTCTACCGCGCCACGGGGGACGGCGAGCGGACCCTGGAGACCTTCTCCGAGCAGGGCCTGCTCGGGGTGCGGCTGCTTCCCGGTCAGTACACCTTCACCGTGGAGCCCGGGACGACGCCCGCGGGATGGGTGGGCGCGGGACTGGGCGTGGCGGCGCTGGGCGGGGTGCTCCTCTTCGCCTCACGCCGACGGAGCCCCCGGCTCCTGGCCTTCACGGGCCGACGCGCTCCCCCGGCGTGAACCCCGGCTCCTGGAGTGCGCAACGGACCCTCCATCCCCTCTCCCTCTGGGAGCGGGTCGGGGTGAGGGTCTTCCGGACGCCGCCTGTTATGCTGGGCGCATCATGGACATGTCGGATTTGTTCTCGGGCGAGGTCATCGCTTTCTTCGCCATCATGGCGGTGGCCATCCCCTGGGTCTTCTGGAGCGCCAGGCACGACATGATGTTCGAGGAGAAACGGCAGGCCGCCTGGTCCAACATGGCTAGGCCGCTCGGGCTGACGTACGAGAGGGGCGGGACTCTCTCGGGAGCATTCGAGGGGTTGCCCGTGCGCATCTTCCGGGAGTCGGGCGGGAGCATGGGGCACACGAAGAGGAACGCGTCCGTGTACGTGGTGCGGGTGGAGGTGCCCGGAAAACTGCCCCGTGACTTCCTCGCCGCGCCGCGCAAGTGGACGTCGTTGTCCGAGCGGTTGGGCGTCCCCAACGTCTTCAAGGCGGAAGAGCCCGTGCTCGATGGGGCCTACATCTTCCAGTGCGGCGTGGTCCCGGCGGGCGAAAAGCTCCTCCAGGAGCCGGACGTCCAGCAGGCGCTCCGCGACCTCGTGAACCCCGAGAGCGTGAGCTTCGTGCAGGACAACCACGTGGGCCTCGCGTACGAGACCCCCGGCTTCGTGGAGGATGCCGGCAAGGTCCGGCGTCACCTGGAGTCGCTGGCGCGCGCGGCGAACGCGCTCGCGAAGGCCCAGGAGCGGCTCCAGCCCGCCGCCTGAAGGGGCGGGCCCGGAGCTCCGTGCTCAGCGGCCGAACAGGCCCTTGCGCTTCTGGGGCGCCCGATCCTGCTGGGCCATCCTGGCCAGCCGCTGTCCGAGGATGCGGCTCATCTCCAGCGCCACGGAGGGGTTGGCCATCACCATGCCCTGGAAGTCCTCGCGGCCCACGGCGGCCAGCTCGCACGCCGTGGAGGCCAGGGCGCTCGTGGCGCGCGGCTCTCCCGTGAGCAACGCAATCTCCCCGAAGAAGCCTCCCGGCTTCACCGTCTCCACCAGCCGGCCGCCCTCGGCCATCAGGTTCACCTCGCCGGAGACGACGACGTAGAACGACTCGCCCGCGTCGCCCTTCTTGAAGAGCGTCTCGCCGGCCTCCTTGCGCAGGTAGTCGGCGCCGCGCGCCACCGAGGCCAGCTGCTCGTCGTTGAGCGGCGTGAGGAAGTCCACCTTGCGCAGCATCTCCGTCAGCGGCGTGTCGCTCTGGCGCTGGGCCTGGGCGGTGAGGCAATCCACGGCGCGGGCCAGCTCGGCGCGGCGCGCCACGAGGATGATGGTGTGCCCCGCCCGCAGCACCGTGTTCCCGTCCGGCAGCGTGATGCGGCCCTCCGGGTCCACCAGGCCGATGAACACGCACTCGCGCGGGAACTCGGGCAGGGCGCGCACCTGGGCCACCGTACGCCCGGCCACCAGCGCCTTCGGGCTCACCTCCAGCTCGAAGAGGATGGCCGTCCCCGCCGCCAGCGGCAGCGAGCCCGCCACCTGCGGGAAGTCGATGGCCGTGGTCATCTTCGCCACCACCACATCGGCCTCCGCCACCAGCTCGCTCACCCCGGCCAGCCGGTAGGCCTGGCGGTAGCGGCTGTCCAGCATGCGCACCATGACGCGCGCCTTGCTCAGCGAGCGCACCAGCGTGGCGAAGGCCAGGTTCTCCGCGTCGCGCGCCAACACCCCCGCCGCGATGTCCGCCCCCGAGATGCCCGCGGCGTCCAGCACCGACGGATCATTCGCGTCCCCGCACACCGTCACCACGCCAATGTCCTCGAAGAGCCGGTTGCAGGTGCCCGGGTCCTTCTCCACCACCGTCACCTGGTGCTGCTCCGCCACCAGCCGCGCCGCCAGCGTCCCGCCCACCCGTCCGCCACCCGCGATGATGATCTTCATGACGCCTTCCTCTCGCTGCCCGCCTCGTGCTCCTGCGCGCTCGCCAGCACGTGCTCCAGCTCCAGCGTGCGCGAGTCCAGCTTCGCCAGTTGTACCTCGGCCGTGGCCTCGGGGATGAGGCCCGCGCGCCGCGCCGACAACAGGGCCGTGCGCTCCGCGTCGATGAGGCGGCGGCGCGTGGCCAAGACGATTTTCGCCCCCTGCGCCAGGTGCTGCTCACTGAGCCGGCGCAGCTCGCGCTCGGCGCTGGCGATGCCCACCTGGTAGTCGCTGCGCAGGTGCTCATAGGCCGCGCGGGGGATGAGCCCCTGGTCGTGCAGCTCCTCCAACTCCTGGCGCGCGGCGCGGCTGGCGATGAGGCGCGCCTGCTGCTCGGCCACCGCGTAGGCCACGGGGTCTTCATGGAAGAGGCCCAGCCGCTTGAGGAGGCCCGTGAGCATGAACCCCTGCCCCACCAGGGACAGGAAGCAGACGCCGAAGGCGATGGCCACCAGCAGCTCGCGCGAGGGCGTGGACTCCGGAAGACCGAGCGCCAGGCCGATGGACAGCGCGCCCTTGATGTTGCCGAGGATGAAGACGTGCTGCCAGCGCAGGGGGACGGCCTCGGAGGGGCGCAGCCAGCGCAGCAGCAGGAAGGGTAGGTAGATGGCCACCGCGCGGCCGGCGAAGACACAGACCACCGCGAGCAGCGTCTGCGGCAGGTAGCGCACCAGCGTCTCGGGGCGGGTGGTGAGCCCCATGGACAGGAAGAGGAAGGTGTTCACCCCGAAGGCGGCGTACTCCCAGAAGGTGTGGATGGCCACCTGGCTCTGCGCGGCCACGTGGCGCCGCAGGTTGATGCCCGTGGCCAGCCCGGCCGTCACCGCGGCGATGGCTCCCGACAGGTGCAGCTGCTCGCCGATGACGAAGGAGGCGAAGGCCAGCGCCGAGGTCACCATGATCTCCGCGAGCGGATCCTCGGTGCGGCGGATGATGAAGCCGGCCACCAGGCCCAGGGTGAGGCCGATGGCGAGGCCGCCGAGGGTGGCCCCTATCACCTTGGCGCTGATGAGCGGCAGGGAGAAGGAGGCCTGGCCACCCACCACGATGCTGGAGATGGCGGCGTAGGCGACGAGCGCGGTGCCGTCGTTGAAGAGGCTCTCGCCCTGCATGATGCCGGAGAGACGGCGGGGGACGGGGGCGCGGCGGAAGGCGTAGAGGATGGAGACGGTGTCGGTGACGGCGAGCATGGCCCCGAGCAGCAGGGCGGGCCCCCAGGCGAGCGCGAGGGCGTAGTGGAGCGCCGTGCCGGTGGCGGCGATGGCCAGCACCATGCCCAGGGTGGCCAGGGTGGCGATGGGCAGGATGTTGGCGCGCACGTTGGCCACGTCCGCGGTGATGCCGCCCTCGAAGAGCAGCAGCGGCAGGCAGACGAGGAAGACGACCTCCGGGTTGAGCGGAGGCATGCCCGGGAAGATTCCTCCCACGGACAGGAGCAGACCACCCACCACCAGCGCGACGTTGTACGGAATCCGCACGCGCTTGGCGGCGATGGCGAGCGAGCTGGCGGCCACCATCAGGCCGATGATGAGGGGCATTTCGAGGTGCACGCGGGCCCAAGCCTCGCAGATGCGCCGGGCTCGTGCACGGGTTGCCTGCGGCCGGGTCTCACTCCGGGCCACCAGGGAGGCGAGCCCCCGGGTCCATCCCTGGTGTCTCACCGGGGTGGTGGGAAAGGGGAGGGTCCCTTGGGGTTGGGGCCCCATGAAACACATCCTCCTGTCGCTTGCTCTCCTGGCGTGCGCGGCCTGTGGCCCCGAGCTGCCTGGAGACGCCTCTTCGGACCATCCGCCCCTGGACACGCTGGACACCCAGGAGGCTCCGGTGAGCTCACCACCCGCGGGCTCCATCCCCACGGGACTCCCCGCTCGCCTGCTGGTGGGCCTCTTCGAGGAGTCCCCCCAGACGTGGATGAGGGACAGCAAGGTCCCCTGGGACGTGCGCTACCGCTACTTCACCAAGGGCTGGGTCGACAACTGGGGCTGGTCCGCCAGGGATGGCTCCTGGGGTAAGCAGTTCATGACGGAGTCCGCCACCCAGGGCTTCATCCCGGCCATCCAGTACTACCAGGTCAACGGAGAGCCCGGTGGCGGCGAGGCGCAGTTCCTCGTCAAGGCGCAGAACGCCACCACGATGAAGAGCTACTTCTCCGACTTCAAGATACTGATGCAGCGGGCCCGGGAGTTCGGCAAGCCGGTGCTCGTGCTGATGGAGGCGGATGGCTTTGGCTACCTCCAGCAGTACTCGAACAACACCCCCGGCGCCTACGCGGCCGTGGCGGCCACGGGGCTGCCGGAGCTCGCGGGGCTGCCCAACACGGTGGCCGGGTGGGGGCTCGCCTTCCTCCAACTGCGCAAGGCGGTGGGCGCCAACAACGTCATCCTGGGCATGCACATCTCGGGGTGGGCCAGTGGCAAGGACATCGCGCACTTCTCCGTGACGGACGCGCTGCAGCCGGAAGTGGACAAGGTCTACAACTTCCTCGCGCCGCTGGGCCTGGGAGCCAACGTCACCGGGGCCACCTATGACGTGCTGGTGGGAGACCCGCTCGACCGCGACGCGGACTTCTACAAGCAGTTCGGACAGGACCGGTGGTGGGACACGAGCGATACGGCCTCCATCTCGTCCAAGAGCTTCAACCGGTACGCCGAGTGGCTGCGGTTGTGGAACCGCACCTCGGGCAAGCGCTGGGTGCTGTGGCAGATTCCGGAGGGCAACTCCGCCAGCTTGAACAGGTCCTACGCCGCCAATGTGCCGGGCTCGGGCTACAAGGACAACCGCACCGAGTATTTCTTCGGCACCGGCGGCCACACGCACCGCGAGAAGTTCGCGAGCAGTGGTGTCATCGCGCTGCTCTTCGGCCGGGGCGAGGGCCAGCAGGCCTCGCACACCAACGACTACGACAAGAACGGCCAGCTCTATCTGAAGACCTACGCGGGCGCCTTCCTGAACGCTGGTGGGCTCGCCATCCCCGCGGGCTCCACCACGACGCCGACTCCCACGCCCACGCCGACTCCCACGCCCGGTACCGACACCGCGACGTACGGCTTCGAGACGGACACGCAGGGGTGGACCTTCTCGGGGACGCTCGTGAAGGGGGTGACGTCGTCCACCGCGAAGGCGTACGCGGGCAGCCGCTCGCTGGCGGTGACGATGGGTGGCACCGCGGCGGGAATGTCCCGTGTCTCGGTGCCCAACGCCGCCGTGCCCGCGGGCCGGACGGTGTCCTTCCGGGTCTGGGTCCCGGCCGGCAGCCGCCTCACGGCCGTCCAGCCCTATGTGCAGCAGGGCGCGGCGGGGAGCTGGCTGTGGACGGGCTCGTGGGTGGCTTCCACCGCCCTGAAGGCAGGGGACTGGAGCACCGTCACCGTGCAGGTGCCCGCGAACGCGGTGTCGCCCCTGTACCAGCTCGGCCTCGAGCTGTTCACCGATGCCGCCTGGTCCGGCACGCTGTACGTGGACTCGGTGAGCTGGTGAGCCCGGGGGGCCGCGTGCGCCCGGTCAGGGCACGCGGCCCCGTTCTTTTTCAGCGGCGGATGCGCAGGATGACGTCCTTGCGCGCCGTGCAGTCTCCACGGCTGTCGCAGTTGCTGGTGGTGACGTAGAGGTGTCCATCCGGGCCCATGATGGTCTCGCGCAGGCGGCCCCACTGGTCGCGCAGGTACACCTCGTGCTGGGCGACCTGGAAGGGATGCTCCTGCGAGAAGACCACGCGGTGCAGGTGCCGTGAGCCGAGCGTGCCGATGAGCAGGGAGCCCTTCCACTCGGGGATGGCGTCGCCGGTGTAGATGGCCGCGCCGCCCGGGGGCGCCGCGCTCTCCCAGGTGAGGGACGGGGTGATGAGGCCCTCGCCGGACTCGCAGCTGTAGACGGTGGGCCAGCCGAGGTTGTCTCCCTCGCGCACCACGCTGACCTCGTCATGGCCGCGGCGGAGCGTGTCTCCGCTGGGGCCGTGGTCGGTGAAGTAGAGCGTGTCGCGGTCCTTCCAGTCGAAGCCCTGGGTGTTGCGCACGCCGGTGAGGAACGCGGGCTTGCCGGGGAAGGGGTTGTCTCCGGGCACCTCGCCCTCGGGAGTGAGCCGCAGCAGCTTGCCGGCGGGAGTGTCCACGTTCTGCGCGTTGTCCGGCTCGCGCGCATCCCCCGTGCCCACGTAGAGCATGCCGTCCGGGCCGAAGCGGATGCGCCCGCCGTCGTGGTACATGGCCGCGGGGATGTCGCCGAAGATGACGCGGTCGAAGGTGGCGGAGGCGTGGTCCTCGGAGAGGGTCCACCGCTCCACGCGGTTCTGCGTCGAGCCGCCCTCGTCGGTGGTCACGTAGATGTAGAACTGCCGGTTGCTCGCGAAGGAGGGATGCGCGGCGATGCCGAGCAGGCCGCTCTCGCCCTTGGAGGAGATCTTCACGGTGGCGACGGGCGTGGGTTGGAGCGCGCCGTTGCGCAGCAGGCGGATGCGGCCGGGACGCTCGGTGACGAGCGCATCGCCGCCGGGGAGCCAGGCGATGCCCCAGGGGACCTCGAGGCCCTCGGCGACGACGTCGACGGTGATGGGCACGGTTCCATCGGGGCCGAAGTCGTCCTCGACGAGGATGCAATCGGGGGCTGTTTTCGCCTGGCTCTTGCGGCAGCCGGAGCAGGCGGCGAGGAACACGAGTGCGGAGAGCACGAGGCAGGTACGCATGCCGCATCTATGACGCGTGGATGGACCGTGCGCCACCGGACCGTGGAGGGCACGTCAGGAGGTGGACGTGGGGAGGACCGGTGGTAGAGGACTCGCCAGCCCGTGAACTTCCCCCTCCTCGCCCTTGGCTCCTACAGGTCCCCCAGGGACCCGAGCGCCTATGCGGCGATCGACATACGCATGGAGCGCGCGCTCGCGTATGTGGAGGCTTTCCGCTCCCGCTCGGGGCAGCGCCTCACGGTGACGCACCTGGTGGCCAAGGCCGCCGCCGATGCCCTCCGCCGCTACCCCGAGGCCAATGTCATCCTCCGTTGGAACCGGCCCTGGTTGCGCAAGCGCGTGAGCGTCTGCGTCCTCGTGGTGCAGCCCGAGCACCTCGGCCGCGTGGACCTCACCACCGCCACCGTCCCCGATGCGGACACGCTCTCGCTCCAGGGCCTCGCCAGCGCGATGCAGGCGCGCGTCGACCACGTCCGCCACCGCCGGGACGCCGCCATCGAGCGGGGCAAGCGGCGCTCCTACCGCGTCCCTGGCCTCCTCATGCACACCGTCCTCCGGTTGCTCTCCTTCGTCTGGTTCACCCTCAACCTGGACCTCGCGTGGGTGGGCATGCCGAGAGACCCTTTCGGCTCCGTCGCCGTCTCCAACGTGGGCTCGCTCGGCCTGGAGCGCGCCTGGCTGGCCATGGTGCCCTATACCCGTGTGGCCCTCTATCTCGCCGCCGGTGCCGTGCGCGAGGTCCCCGTGCTCGAGGGGGACTCCCTCGTCCCAGGCAAGGAGATGACGCTCTCGTGCACCTTCGATGCGCGCCTGCTCGACGCGGAGCTCGTCGCGCGAGTCCTGCGCCACATCGGCGATGCCCTGGAAGATCCCACGTCCGCCTGGGGCCCGCCCGCCCCCGAGGAACCTCCAGCGCGGTAGTCTGGCGCGTATGAAACTGCCGCTCGTCATCACCCTCGCACTCTCCACGGCCGCCTCCGCCGCCCCCAAGCCCCTCCCCGCCGGCTACTGGCCCGAGTCCAGGACCCAGGAGCTCCTCGCCAAGACCGAGACCATCCGCCTCGCGCCGGACCTCTCGCGCCTCACCCCCGAGGAGCAGCGGGCCGTGAAGGAGCTCCTCGAGGTGGGGCAGATCCTCCAGCGCGTCTACGAGGAGTCCCGGCACCCCCAGGCGCTCGAGGCCCGGGCGCGCCTCTCCAAGCTGGATTCGCAGCTCGGTGGCCCGAAGCAGACGCGCGATCTGCTCACCCTCTACCGGCTCTTCCAGGGGCCCATCGCCACGACGCTCGACAACCGCCGCGAGGCCTTCCTTCCCGTCTCCGCCGAGGTGCCCGCGCGCAACGTCTATCCTCCCGACGCCACGCGCGAGGAGCTCGACGCCTTCCTGGCCCGCTTCCCGGAGCAGCGGGACTCCCTCCTCGGCGAGCGCACCGTGGTCCGCCGTGCCATGAAGGCCTCGCTCGACCGGGACCTGGCCACGCTCGCGAAGCACCCCGTGCTCGCCGTGCTCCACCCCCGGCTCGCCCCGCATCTGAAGTCCCTCGCCAAGAAGCCCGATGCGAAGGTGCTCTACGCCGTGCCGTACCCCGTCGCGTACGCGAATGACTTCGTGCGTGCGTACGAGCTGCTCATGAGCGCCGCGGACTCGTTGGAGAAGTCGGATGATGAGTTCGCCCGCTTCCTCCGCAACCGCGCGAGGGATCTGCTCTCCAACGACTACGAGAGCGGTGATGCCTCCTGGGTGACGGGCCGCTTCCAGCGCCTCAACGCGCAGATCGGCTCGTACGAGACGTATGATGACGCGATCTTCGGCGTGAAGGCGTTCCACGGCATGAGCCTGCTGTTGGAGAACGAGCAGGCCACCGCCGAGCTGCGCCGGGCCCTCGGTGGGTTGCAGGCGCTCCAGGACTCGCTGCCGTACGTGCACCCCCGGCGCGTGCGTGAGGACATCCCGGTGGGTGTCTACGACGTCATCGCCGACTTCGGCCAGGCGCGTGGCACCAACACCGCGAGCATCCTCCCCAACGACGCGCTCTTCTCGCGCCGCTACGGCCGCACCATCCTGCTGCGCGACAACATCATGAAGAACCCGGACATCTTCGCCGCGGACGAGCGCATCTGGCGCGCCGCCACCGTGGAGGCCCACGCGAAGGACCTCGCCCCCGAGGGGAACTCCCAACGCACGCTGTGGCATGAGATCGGCCACTACCTGGGTGTTGATCGGGACGCGAAGGGGCGCACGCTCGACGTCGCGCTGGAGGACTACGCGGACGCGCTCGAGGAGATGAAGGCCGACCTCGTCTCGCTCTTCGCGCTGCAATCCATGCACAAGAATGGGACGGTGGGGGACGCCACGCTGCGCGCCGTGCGGGCCTCGGGCATCCGGCGCACGCTGCAGAACGCGAAGCCTCGCCGCGACCAGCCCTACCAGACCATGCAGCTCATCCAGTTCAACTGGTTCCTCTCGCATGGGCTGCTCGAGGCCGACCCGAAGACCGCCCGCCTCACCATCCGCTACGAGCGCTACCCGGAGACCGTCGCTTCCCTCCTGAAGGAAGTGCTCACGCTTCAGCACGCGGGAGACAAGGCCGCCGCCGCGCGCTTCTTCGACCAGTGGACCACCTGGACACCCGAGCTGCACGAGGCGCTCGCCGCCCGCATCCGCGAGGCCCAGGGCGCTCGCTTCCGCGTGGTGCACTACGGGGCTCTCGGCGAGTAGGTTGTCACCCTCCCGAGCCGGGTCGACGCCCGCGGGCAGGATAGGCCGGGGAGGGAGGAGCACTGCCTCCCCGGCCATGGAGCATCAGCGGCGCGCGCTCACTTCTCCAGGTGGTCGATCATGGTCTGGAGCGGCGGCTCGGGGTTCCGGTCCCACAGCTTGTTGGCCCAGCTGCGCTGATCCAGCGGCCCCGCGTTGATGTTGTTCGTCAGCGTATCGACCTTGGCCGGCGTCTCTCCCGAGTAATCGTTGCGCGGGGGGAGCCCGTGCTCCCGGCGGATCTGGTTCTCGTTGGGCGTCCACCCGTCACGGTTGGGGGTGTGCGGGGTGGGCTTCATGCCGACGGTCTCGAACTCCTCCTGCATGTGCGAGTGGTGGCCGATGACCTTGCCGACAAGGGCATCATCGTTCTGGATGAGGGGGTCGTTCCTGCGCGGGCTGACCTCCAGCGGGCTGACGGCGAGGCCATGGGCATTGCGCCAGGCGTGGACCGGCTCGGGGCCCAGGCTGTTGAAGCGGGTCCCCGGGTGCTGCTCGCTGAAGCGATCGTCGGACTTGAGGGTGCTGGGCAGCCCGGGGCCGGGCTTGCCGTCGTAACGGTACGCCTGCTGGATGCCGTCGTAGTGAGCGAGATCACCAGTCCTCGAGCCTGTCAGGCGGACAGGCGCGGTTCGAGCCGTGCGACAGGACGGGGCCCGCGAAATCCCAAGAAAATGAATCTTAATCTTTTCTGGGATTCCACGATGGAGGCTCCCTCCTCCAGGTAACAGAGCACTCAAGACCTCCCCTTCAACAGGAGCAGACAATGACAAGGAGTTCCGTACCTGGTGCGTTGCTGGGGCTGTTCGTGGCCATCGGCCTCGTGGTTCCCAGTGCCGCGCAGGCCTACGCCGCGCCCCTGGTGCGTGTCCCCTTCGTGGGCCGTACCTGGACGACCGGCGCCAGCATCTGGGTGGGCACCGCGGATTCCTTCGGGGACGCCGCCGGTGAGACGCTGACCCTGCGCGCCCGGGAGGCGACCGCCTGCGAGACCTGCTGGGTGGTCACGGTGCAGATGACGGATTCGGGCACCGGAGGTGGCTTCCGCTCCTGGAAGGGCGCTCTCGACGGACTGAAGCCCAACACCCGGTACCACTATGGAATCTTCGCCTCGGGCTTCACGGGCGAGCGCGGTGGCTTCTATTTCAGGACCGAGCCGGATGGGGGCGCGCGCTTCAAGGTCGGCGTCGCCTCCTGCATGAACGGCGCGAATGCGCCGAGTCAGCCCTCGTGGGACATCATGCACGAGCAGCTCAACACGGGAGAGCCCAACATCCAGCTGCTCGTGGGGGACAACATGTACACGACGGAGAATCCCCCTTCGAAGGGCCACTACTGGTTCAAGTACTTCCAGCAGCGCGCCGTGCCGCAATTCACGAACGTCTTCCGCGCCTTCCCGACCTTCGCCATCTGGGATGACCACGACTATGGCCCGAACGACGAGGATGGCACCTTCGCCCAGAAGGACGTGGCCCGCGAGGCGTACGCGGCCCTCTATCCCCACCCCTCGTTCGCCGGCGACGGCATCTACCACTCGTTCAACTGGGGCCGCGTGGCGTTCTTCATGATGGATGACCGCTGGGGCCGCGACTGCCCCAGGTCCATGCCCGCGGGGTATTCGCCGAAGATGTACGGCTCCACGCAGTTCAGCTGGCTGAAGAGCGCGCTGCGGGACTCCAACGCCACCTTCAAGGTGATTGTGAATGGCTCCACCCTGGGCAACACCTGCTGGGGAGCCCAGAAGCAGGCGCTCTTCGACTTCATCACCGACAACAAGATAGGAGGCGTGCTCTTCGTGACGGGTGACATCCACCGGAGTCTGCTCACGGATAGAACCCCCGCGGGGGGCTACCCCCTGTATGAGCTGATCTCCTCCGGAATCGGTTCGCCCAGCACGCCCGCCGAGTACAGCTTCGGCATCATGGAGTTCAACACGACGCTGGCGGACCCCACCGTCACGCTCAAGGTCATCCAGAACCCCCAGCAGCGCTCGAGCATCTCGGGAGCGGGCGTCACCGTCACCACGAAGACCCTGAAGCGCTCGCAGCTGCAGAACTGAGGACGGCTCCTCCCGGGGTCTCCCCGGGAGGAGTTCCCTCGTGGGGACTCACTCGGAACCGGGGCCCTCCAGCATCAGCTCCAGGCTCGACGCGGGCACCTCCACCTCCACCTCCCGCATCGGGTGGCCGAACTTCTCCACCAGGAGCCGGACGCGCCCCGGCACGAGGCCCGGCAGGGTGAAGCGGCCCTGGCCATCCGTGCGCGTGCGGCCCACGCTCGTTCCGTTCCCCATGAAGGTCACGTCCGCCTCGGCCACGGGACGGCCCCGCGTGTCCCGGACGTGGCCGGACAGCGTGAGGCCCTCGCGCAGCACCAACGGGACGGGCACGGCCTGCTCGTCCCACGCCTCCAGCGGGACGGGCTCGGACGTGAGGTAGCCCGGGGCACGCGCCTTCGCGAGGTAGCGGCCCGGAACGAGCCCCCCGAAGTGGGCCACCCCCCGGGCGTCCGTGCCTTCCTCCCGCACCGTCTCCCCGCGCCCCTCGCCCACCTGGGAGAGGGACACGGCCGCCTCCCCCACGGGCTCCCCGCGCGCGCCGAGCACCTTCACGGCCACCGCCGCCGCGGGCTCCAGGGAGAGCTCCAGCGGCCCGGGCCGCGGCAGCCGCAGCGCTCGCGTCACGGAGAGGTAGCCCGGGCGCTCGACGCGCAGCTCATACGTGTCCTCCGCGAGCCCACGCACCTCGAAGCGTCCCTCCGCGCCCGTGAGCACCTCCTCCGCCCCGCTCAGCCCTGGCCCCAGGAGGTGGAGCCGCGCGCCCCGCATCCCCAGCCCCTCGGGTCCCAGGATGCGGCCCGTGAGCACGCTCTCGGGTGGCAGCTCGAGCTCGACTTCCGTTTCGGAGCCCGCGCGCACCTCGAGGACCCGCTGCACGGCTCCATGGCCCGGTGCCCGGACGAGGAGGGCATGGGGGCCCGGCATCAGCGGCGCGGCCCGGAAGCGCCCCACGTCCTCCTCGCGCCAGACGGCCTCCGGTGCGGCCGGAGACTGGACGCTCGCGCCCTCGAGCAGCCGGCCCGAGCGTGCCTCCACCACCCGGACGAGGAGCCCGCCCGCCGTCTCCAGGGAGATGTCGAACCCCGAGGTGTCCTCGCTCAGGGGCTCGAGGGCCCGCTCGCCCACGCCCGTGGCGCTCTCGGCGAGCAGCTCGGTGCGCCCGCTGCAGTCGAGCCCCTCCAGCACGAAGCGGCCCGCGCCGTCGGCCCGGGCCTCCGGTCCCCCCCCGCGCGGCCTGACCCGGGCCCCTGGCGCCGCGACGCCACGCTCGAGCACCCGGCCCTCCACGCGCAGCGCGCAAGGCAGCATCACGGTGGCGTGCCGGGACGCGGCGACGAGCACTCCCCGCGGACCGTGGCCCGCCGCGCGGGCCCACACGCCATAGCGCGCCTGGGGGAGCAGCCCCGCCACTTCGAAGGCGCCCGTCTCGTCGCTCTCCACCTCCCCCAGGCGCCTCACGGGCGCCAGGCTCACCACCGTGAGGTGGGCTCCGGCCACGCCCCCCGCCACGTCCACCACCTGGCCCCTCAGACGCTCACCGTCCGTCACCACCAGGCGCACCTCGGAAGCGCCCGCCTCCACCTCCAGGGCGAGCGCGGCGGGGCGTCCGTCCACCTCGGCCAGCAGGTGGTAGCGGCCCTCGGGGACTGGCAGCAGGAAGGCTCCGTCCGGGCCCGTGGTGGCGGTGGCCCGCGCGGGTGCCTCCAGGGCTTCCGCGGCCACGTGCTGCTCCAGGCCCTCCCGCGTCAGGGCGGGCCCCGCCTCGAAGGCGAGCACCCGGGCAGCCACGGGCTGGCCCCGGACATCCTGGACCCACCCGCGCAGCGCGGCGCGCTCAGGGGCCGCCGGGGCCGGTGCGGAGGAGGGGGGGCCCGTACCGGCGGCCCGCGTCTTCATGGAGGCCCCTGGTGCCTCGGTGCCGCCGGGCACGAGGGCCAGGAGCAGCGCCAGCAGCAGGAGCAAGGCGCCCGCCGCGACGAGCCAGTACCGCAGGGGAGAAGGCTCTTTCCTGGCGCGTGCCAACCGGGCCCTCGAAGGCGAAGTGCTCCTCTTGGAGGCTCACGAAGTATAGGAGCGAAGGGAGGGTCCAGGAAGGAGGGGAGGGCGGTACTCGAGAAGAAGTCCTCCAGGAGAACTTCCTCGGATTGAAGTCCTTGTCGGGACAGAGGGCCTGCTCCGCTGCGTGGAAGGCCTCGACGGTCTGACGAAGGGGATGCTCCCTGTACTCCCGATAGGACTCGTACGTCTTCTTGCGGAGGGTGTCCCGGTACGCCCGCTCGTTGTCCCGCCAGAGCTCGCTCCTGTACCGGTGATTCACTCCCTGCTCGAACATGTTCCGCTCGAAGCGGGTTTGCAGCTGCCCGAGGAACGTCAGCGGGAACGCCTTCGCCTCCTTCTCACGGACGAAGACCTTTTCCACGTTGAAGGAGTCCATGCCCACCAGCACGTGGTACGTGAGCCCCCCTGGGGAGCGCCGCCCCCCTGCGCGCCATCACTCGCACCCCGCCGCGGACGCCGGAGGAATGGGGCTCCGCTGTCTCCTCCCTGGGTCATGGAGAAAACGAGGCACAGACGCGCACGCCGATCGCTGCATCACGCGCCGTCGGATCTCCCTCGGAGATGTTCGCGACGTACGCGCCGAAGGAGTTGTAGTACCAGGCGCCACCCCGGAGGACGACGCGCCCGAACTCAGCGGTGGGCGAACGTGTGAGCTCGAAGGCGTTTCCGGCCATGTCCTCCAGACCGAAGGGGCTCTCCGAGGCCGGGTGGGCGCCGACCATGTCGGGCCCGAAGGCAGTGGGCAGTCGGCCGTAGGTCTCGTCGATGTTGGCGTCGTCGGGCTGCAGCCGCTGACCATGGGGGTAGCGGCGGCCATCGGCGCCACGGGCGGCGTACTCCCACTCGTTCTGGCTGCACAGGCGCGCTCCAGGGAGACGCCCCGAGTGGTCGAGCCAGTAGAAGTAGGGGACCAGATCCTCGGCGGAGACGCCGGAGAGGGGAAACTGACGCCAGTCCGCGGTATTGCGCAGGGTGCGCGCCGGATAGCGAAAGGTCTCCCCCTCCTTCGCCGAGAAGACGTCCTCGTGCGAACGGTAGAAGGAGAAGCTCCACCCGGCGCCGGGTTGCCACCGCAGCGTGACGGCCCCGGTGGTGCTGAAGCGCGGCAGCTCGAGGAGCCGTCTCGCGGGCGCATCCGGGGGCAGGGTGTCGAGGTAGGCCAGCCAGTCGCCGAACGTCACCTCCCGTTTGCCGATCAGGAAGCCCTCGTGGAGACAGACCCGGTGAAGCGGCGTGCTGAGCATGAAGAGCCGCAGTTCCTCCGGATCGTCGCTGCCCAGGAGGAAGCAGCCCGGCGGGATGTAGACATAGCCGGTGGGCACCTCGGTGGGGAGCACGAGGCGGAGTTGCTCGCGGGCGCCGTGCGTGAGGAGCAGGGGCAGTCTCACCGGCACGCGGCCCGGGTGCGTGACGTGGAGGAGATAGGATCCCTCGGGCAGGCGCAGGCGGGAGATGGGCGTCGGGCCCAGGGGACCCACCTCCGGAACGGGCTGGCGGTGTCGCGTCCCCTGGAGGTCGACGTAGCGCTCGAGCTCGACTCGTGCGCCGGGAGGATCCGTCACGAGCTCGAGCTCGCCCGGGGCCCGGAGCCGTTGCCGCCACTGCGCCCCCTCCTTCGCGGTGTCGGTCACCTGCTCCAGGTGTTGAGCCCAGGTGTCGCGCTCGCGCCGCTGATGGAAGCGCTCGGCGAGGAGGACCCGTTCGTAGGTGACCTCCGCGATGAGCCGGCGCGTGTCCACGTGGTTGCGATCGCGATCGAGGCCCTTCTCCAGGAACTGGCTCGCGCGGGCATAGTCCGCCTCGGCCTGCTCACGCAGGGAGAGTGCCTCGGCCCATTGCCGCTCAGCGGCCTTCCTGCGGTCACGAGGGCTCGGCAAGGTCCCGGGGCCGACGGATGGAGAAGGCCGGCCGTCGAACAGCGCCAGAGCCTCCTCTCGGCGCGCGCTGGCGCGCTCGGCGAAACCACGGCCCGTGGCAAGTACCTTCCGCGCCGAGCTGGCCTGGGCGGCCACGAAGCGCGCGTCCGCGAGGTATGTCTGCAGGCGAAGACCGCCATAGGAGGCAGTGACGGCGAGTGCGAGGGCGAGCGCGGCGAGCCAGCGGCCCCAACGCTGGCGTGTCACGGCGAGGCGGGAGGCGAGGAGAAAGGCACGCTCGCGCGGACCCAGCGAGGAGGGCTCCAGGGGAAGCGCCTCGTCGAGCTGATGCTGCCCCCAGAGGACCTCCCTGGCACGCAGCAGGCGTTCCCACTCGGCGCTCGCCGTCTCGAGCCGTTTGCGCACCGCCCGATGGCCGGTGTCGTCGTCGAGCCAACCCCGCAGCGTCCCCCAACTCTCGATGAGCGAGTCGTGGGCGATCTCGCAGCGCGGTTGGCCTCCCGGGGTGTGCGTGTGCAAGAGGCGGCCGTCGACGAGGGCGCGAAGGGCGGCACGGGAGGCCCCATCCGAGCCCTCGACGAGCTCCTCCTCGGCGCACGCCATGCGCGTACCGTCCCCCGTCACGAGCCTGAGCAGGAGGCGCCGCGCCGCCTCGCGCTCGTTGGGACTCAGGCGCGCGAGCACTCCGTCCGCGTGCCGCGACAGCGCTCCGGCCACGCCGCCCATCTCCTCGAGCGCCGCCCGGGTGATGCGGCCTTGTACCGGGTTGCGCCGCTCCCATAGCTCGGCGAGCGCGAACTGGAGCAGGGGAAGGCTGCCCACGCCACGCGCCGTGGACTCGACGAGTGTCTGGACGAGCTCCGCGGACTCGAAGACCACGCCCCGGCTGCGCGCGGGACCGACGATGGCCTCACGCACCCCCTCGGGCGGCATGGGGCGGAGGATGTAGAGCGCCCGCTCGGCCTCGTCACCCAGGCCGGGCAATGCGCACAGGCGTGTCAGGAAGTCGCCACGCACCGTCAGCAGCACGCGCACCCCCTGTGACGGCAGGGCGAGCTCGCCGAGGAGGCGCGCGAAGTGCGCCGCCTGGACCGGCTCGGAGAGGGTGATGAGCTCCTCGAGCTGGTCGACGAAGAGGAGCAGACCCCGCCCGTCCTGGTGCACTTCGCGCAGCGCCCGCCCGAGCCATGCCGGCGTGTCGGCCAGCGCGGTGACGAGCTCCGCCTCCTTCCGGCCAAGGACAGGCGCGAGCGCGGCGGCCAGGGCCTCGAGCGGGCGGCGGCCGGGCCACAGCGTGGCCGTGATTCGCTCACGCGCGCCGCCCAGCATCCCAGCCTCCACCCGGGGCAGCACGCCGCTGCGGCACAGCGAGGACTTGCCGGCTCCAGAGTCCCCGGCGACCAGGACGAGCGGCCGGTGGTGGAGGCGCTCCAGCACGGCGCGAATGTCGGTGTCGCGTCCGAAGAAGAGCGCCCGGTGCTCGGCCTCGAAGGGCGCGAGACCGCGGTAGGGGTTGCTGGCGGCCAGGGGGACGGGGTCGATGCTCCGCTCGAGGCGTTCGAGGGCCTCGCAGAGCGCCTCGGCCGAGGTGAAACGCTCGAGCGGGTCGGGCGCCAGGCACCGCGCGATGATCAGCGCGAAGTCCGGGTCGATCTCCGGTCCTCCCTCCCGCGAGCCCCCCGCCTCCACCCCACGGGGAGGATTCCGTGGCAGCTCGCCCGTCCACAGCTCGTGGAGCACGCGGCCCAGGGCATGGAGATCACTCCTGGGGGACGCCGGAGCACCCTCCAGGAGCTCGGGGGCCATGTACAGCCGCGTGCCCGCGAGGCCCGTGTGGGACGACAGCGGGGCCGCACCTGGCTCGAAGCGCTCGGCCAGACCGAAGTCGAGCAGCTTCACCTCGCCGTCCCTGGTGAGCAGGGCGTTGGAGGGCTTGAGGTCGCGGTGGAGCACCCCCTGGCGATGCGCCGCCGCGAGCCCCCGGGCAAGGCCGAGGCCAAACGCCAGGACCCGGCGCCAGGGTACTGGCAATGGCAGCTCCGCGAGGCTCTGGCCAACGACATACTCGGAGACGATGTATGGGTGCCCGCCCACCGCACCGACGCGGAACACACTGACGACGTTCGGGTGCTGCAACCGGGCGAGCGCGCGGGCCTCGGTCTCGAAGTACGCACGGACCCAGGGCTCGGGCTGACTGGAGGCGATGAACTTCACCGCCACGCGCCGGTCCAGCGAGGTGTCATGCGCCAGGTAGACGACGCCCATGCCGCCACGGCCGAGCACGCGCTCCAGGCGGAACTCGTCGAACACCTCGGGCGGCGTCCAGGGGAGACCCGGCTCCTCCACGTCGACGCCGGCCGGTCCGGAGCGCTCCGGGACACCTGGCTTCGCCCCCAGGCCCCCTCGCGAGACCGAGACGAGGAGGGTCCGGCAGGCACCGCACCCGGTGGCGTGCTGATGGGCACGGGCCAGCGCCTCGTCGGACAACCGCTCATCGAGGAGTTCAACCAGGACCTCATCCGTCAGGCAATCGGATGCGCCCGACCCGTTGTCACTGGAAGTGAATGAGCGCATGGAGTCGGGAGATTCAGGTTGGTGGCGGATTGCAGGCCTGGCGAAGCGCATGGTACAGCAATCCGCATGGTGCAAGGGTCTGGGCTGGCGGCGACGTTTATCGCTCACGCGAAGGTGCGATTCGCGCCTCCCGTGGATACCGCCACTCTCGAACGTCTGCTCGGCCGCGCATGGGAGACCTCCCGTGCGCAGTGGCCGGCCGTGGCGCTCCCCGCCGAGCCGTTCGTGACGCACCTCGCCGAACGGCTGCCCGAGGCGGGGCCCCACAGCCCCATCGAGCCACTCCTCGAGCAACTCTCCCTGGCGGAACTCTACCTCGCGTGTGCTTGCGTGCGAGGGATTGCCTCCGCCATCGAGCTCTTCGAGCGCAACTACCTCGCCATGCTACCGGGGCTGCTCAGGGGTCCCAAGCAGTCCGATGCGATGATGGACGAGGTGTGCCAGTTGGCACGCGTGAAGCTCCTGGTCCACACCCCCGAAGGTGGCCCCAAGCTCGCTGAGTACACGGGACGGGGCGCGCTGCTGAGCTGGGTGCGTGTCACCGCCGTGCGTATCGCCATCAAGCTGCGGGCCGTCGAGAAGCCCGCGCCAGAGCAGGACGCGGACACCCTCTTCGCGGCACTGCCAGCGCCAGGAGTCGACGCGGAGCTGGATCTCATCAAGCGGCGCCACCAGACCGACTTCCGCCAGAGCGTGCGCGAAGCCTTCTCCGTGCTCTCGGCGGACGAGCGCCACGTGCTCCGCCTCTACTTCGTGGATCAGCTTTCGATGTACGAGCTGGCCGCGCTCTTTCGCGTCAATCAATCGACGGTCTCCCGCTGGTTGAAGACTGCAAGGCAGGCCATCTACGAGGAGACGCAGCGCCGTCTGCAGGCGCGGCTGGGCCTCTCCCACCGTGACTTCAAGAGCTTCCTGGCCGTCCTCGACAGCCAGCTGGAGCTGGGCCTCAGCCAGTTGCTGAAGGAGGAGGACGGCCCCAAGCAGGGCTGACGCGGGGGACGGGGAGTCCTACGGCCCCTTGTCCTGGGGGACGGCACCCTTCGGAGGTTCATAGGACTGGTTGCTCAGCAGCGCCGCCGCGGGGCTCATATCCGTACGCCGCACCGTGCAGCGCTCTCCCTTGCCCAGCTCGAGCGCCGCGCCCGTGCGGAAGCGGTTGGGGCACTCCTGGAGAATCGCCGACAGAGCGCGGCCGTCGCGAGTCCGAGCCAGGCAGGTGGCCCCATCGGTCGCCCAGGCCGCCTCGAACGACGCCCGCGCGGGCTCCCAGCCCGCCGAGGCCTCGGTTGTCCGCGCGAGCACGCCGAGCCGATCATAGATGTCGAGGGCGGTGTCCTCGTGCGTGTGGCTGCGGCCGTTGCCGCAGTAGTCAGCGCGAGCCATGCGCGTGCAGGCCTGGTGGAAATGGGCCAGCGATTGCCCGGCGTGGCTCGCCCAGGGCTTGTAGCCCCAGCTGATGCACTTGGTGATGGCGCCGTTCTCACAGGCGAAGGTGAACCTGCCCGGGGTGGGGTGGTGGGCGCCGCTCTCGTCCCAGACGCCGCCTACCGCGAGCGCCCGGGGATCTGGCACGCGAGCCAGGGCGACACAGGGGTTCTCCCACTCCTGGGCCACCGCGTTCCAGGCCTCGATGCGGTACCAGGCCATTCCGGGATCCTCGGGGGAGGGCTCCGCGCCGCAGATGGCCACCTCCACGGGCTTGCCGTCACTCGCCCTGCCTTGGAGCACGGTACCGACAACCCCCCTCCCCGCGGGCAGCCCTCGCGCGGGGGAGGTGGCGGAGGTGGCCACCAGGAGCCCCCCCTCGAGCTTCATGGCCTTCACCTGGGCATCCGCCAGCCGCAGGGGCTCGAGTCCGACCGAGACGAGCACACTGCTGCGCTCGTCGGCCACCTTCTCGGTGTCCCAGTCCCGCCGGGTGCCCCACAGCATCGTCCCCTGGGGCTTGACGGTGCGGTGGAGCGACTGGGATTGGCATCGCCGAGCATAGCGCTCGGCCTCGGCCACCGGGGCGGCCACGCTCGCGGGTCCGGGGGGCTCGGCATGCGCCAGCATGGGAAGCTGAAGACACATCCAGGCAAGCAGATACTTCCTCATCATCGCGGTCATGGCCCTCTCTCCTTTGCCTTCACGTCGGTGGGCGCGAATCGCCGGCCCGCAACCGAGGAGAGCCGGTGACCTGGAGAATCATGCAGGGAATCCGCGAGCTCCTTCGCAACCGCGTGGGGCAGGAGCCGTCTTCATCCAGGACACGCGCTCCTGTCGAGGCGTGATGCGATTTCTCCGCATCATTTTCGACCTCGTTGGCTCATGCATTTCGAGATGAGTCCACGAAACCCTTCAGGTTCCCTGACTCCTCAAGAAAGGTGCAACCACATGGAATCCAACTCGCGCATGGGCAGCAACCGCCCGGCTCCTTCGTCCAGCCGGAGAATCACCGCCTCGCTGTTGCTGGCGGGGATTGCGTTCACTCCCGCGTGCGGTGGTGGACAGGACGGTGCCCAGGACGTCGCGGCCCCTCTCGTGCAAGCCCAAGCCAGTGCCCTGGCGGAAGAGGGCTTGAAGCGTGGCGCCCGGGGTCCCGAGGTGCTCAAGCTCTACGAATACCTGAAGGCCTACGGTTACTTCCCCAATCCCGAGCTCGGCAAGTATTCCGGCTGGCGGCCGGTGGTCGCGGAGGAGCCCGCGGATCCTCAGGTCTTCGACGCGGTGCTGGAGCGCGCGCTCGTGCTCTTCCAGCGTGCGCATGGGCTGCCCCAGGACGGCGTGCTGAACGAGCGGACGCGGCACCTCATGCAGCAGCCCCGCTGTGGGTTCCCCGACAACGTCCGGGCCGGTGGAGACCCGGCGCAGGGCTTCACCACCTTCGGCTCTCCGTGGCGCAATCGGAACTACATCCGCTACAGCTACGCGAGCCTCACGCCGGATATGCCCGCGAGCACCGTGCGGTCCGCCCTGGACGGGGCGTTCGCCCGCTGGTCGGCGGTCGCGGGGCTGAGGCTCCAAGAGGTCAGCGCCGGCGGTGGCGATATCGTGATCAACTTCTACTCGGGCAATCACGGCGACGGCGGCACCGGAAACGATTTCGACGGCCCTGGCGGTGTCCTGGCCCACGCATTCTCTCCGCCCTACGGTGGTCACGTTCACTTCGATGAAGCGGAGACCTGGAGCGACGGCAGCTCCGGCACCGACCTCTTCTCGGTGGCGGTGCATGAGTTTGGCCATGCGCTCGGGCTCGGTCACTCCGCCGACACCTCCGCGGTGATGTACGCGTATTACACCGGCGTGCGCCGCAACCTGGCCGCTGACGATATCCAGGGCATCCGCTCGCTCTATCCCAACAACGTCCTGCTGACGGACAAGAGCCTCTCCGTCGGGCAGAGCATCTCGTCGAAGGATGGCCGTTTCGGGCTCGGCATGCAGGGCGACGGAAACCTGGTCCTCTACTTTCACGGGTACGGGCCCCTGTGGTCGACGGGGACCTGGAACACGCAGGGCAAGTCGGCCTGGATGCAGCACGATGGCAACTTCGTCCTCTATACGACGACCACCCCGACGGTCGGCTATCACCTCTGGTCGAGCGACACCTACGGGTGGGCGGGCTCCTACGCCTATCTGATCCTCCAGAATGATGGAAACCTCACCATCCGTCTCTTTGGCGACGATGGCCTCGTGCTCTGGAGCTCGAACACCGGCGGACACTGAGCTCTCCGGTGTTCACGGTGAGGGAGGGGCAATGGCGCGCAGCGGGGCGTCGCTGCCCACGGCGATGAAGGGGGCCCAGTAGTGGGGATGGACCTCGCTCAGACGCAAGGAGCGCATCGCCTCTCGCAGGGCCGTGGCCCGGCCCTGCCCCTCGAGCAGGTTGCGGTAGTAGCGCTCCATCAGGGCTTGGGTCGTCTCGTCGTTCACCTTCCAGAGGCTCATGACCACCGTTTCGGCTCCCGCCACCACGAGGGCGCGGCGCAGGCCGTAGACCCCCTGGCCCAGTTTGACGTCGCCCCGGCCCGTGTCGCAGGCGGAGAGGATGACGAGCTGGGTGCCCCAGAGGTTGAGCCCCGCCAGCTCGAGCGCGGTGACGAGCGCGGCGTCGGGCGGCGGGGAGACGTCAGGCGCCGGGGCGCGTGCGCTGGAGAGGATCAGCCCCGAGCGCAGCAGGGGGTCGGGGGGGCGCGGTACGAAGGCGTTGTCCCCCAACGCACCGAAGTGGCTCACGGCTCGGGAGTTCTTGGGGACGGGGGCGTCCTCGAGGAAGAAGCCGTGGGTGGCCAGGTGCAGGATACCGGGCGTGGCCAGTTGCAACAGCCTCTCCTTGGTGGCCTCGGGGCCCAGGAAGAGCTGGGCCTGGGGAAGGAGGCGCTGAATGCTCTCGGCCTCTTTGCGAGTCCCCGGCAGGGGGAGCCAGGGGGTGGTGGCGAGGTCCGCGCTCCGCGTGGAGAAGAAGCGCTCGAGCGCGGCGGAGCGCTCGGCGAGCTCGGGGGGGACGGCGGAGGCGGTGGGCGCCGTTCGCCGTGAGGCATTGAAGTCCGGGTCGGCGAGGACGAAGACGGAGGTCGCGGGGGGGAGCTCCTGAGGGCGGGGCAGGAGCTCCTTGCCGGAGGTGAGATAGGTGAAGTCGAAGGAGTCGAGGAGGAAGCGGCGGCCGTCGTGGAGCGCGGCGAAGGGGACCAGGCCCAACTGTCCGTCGGGAGACAGGAAGATGCGGCGGGTGGTGCCCAGCAGGGGCCGCAAGGGCTGGAAGGCGAGCCGATGGAGGGCCTGGGCCGAGGGCAGGAATCGAGCGTCGCGGCGTGCGAGCTCATCGCGCAGACGCGTGGCGGCCGCGTCGATGGCCGCCGCGGGCCCCAGGTCCAGGGCCTGGGTGGAGCCATCGGGGAAGAGCACCAGCGCCAGGTAGCGCAGCTGGCTGGGGGTCTTCCCGGGTTTGGAGGCGACGGGGCTGTCCTTGTAGGCGATGAACTCGACGAGGGCGCTGTCCTGGGGAAGCGAGGCGGCGACCCTGTCGACGATCTCGGCGGTGGAGGGCAGTGCGGTGAGCGCGCGGAGGGGGGCGGAGCGCCGGGCCAGGTCCGCTTCGAGGGCATCGCCCTCGGCGATCAGCGTCTGGAGGCGCTGTTGGTAGTCCGCCGGGGCGAGCGAACCGGGGCCCGCGTGCGAGAGGGTGGCCAGCTGGGTGCGCAGGCCGCGCAGCCGCTCGAGGGTGCCGCGCTCCTCGGTCCCCAGACTCCGGTGGAGGGTGCGGGAGATGTTGGCTGTCTCCTCGACGGAGCGGCCCTTGAGCAGAAGCACGGCGCCGAGGGCCAGTCTCCGCACCCGGGCATCCTTGGGATGCTCGCGCAGGAGGGCGTAGAACAACTGCTCGATCACGCGCAGATGTTGAAGGAAGCTGACCAGGCGCGACTCGGAGAAGCCGAGTGCCTCCCGGCGCAGGCGCTGCTCCATCACGGCGAAGGCGCGCGTGAACAGCGGCAGGGCGTCGTCGAGGCGCCGCTGGGCCACCCGGAGGATGGCGAGGTTGAGAACGGCGAACTGGGTGTTGAGGTTGTACTTGTCAGGAGCCGCATCACTGATGGCGAGTGTGCGATGGAGGAGGGGCTCGGCCCGGCTGTACTGCCCCTGCTCCATGTAGAGGGCCGCGAGGCTGTTGAGCGAGACGGCGACGTCGAGGTGTTGAGGTCCGAGGGCTGCTTCTCGGATGGCCAGCGCGCGCTGGTACAAGGGTCTGGCCCGGCTGTACAGCCCCTGTTTCTTGTAGAACGAGGCGAGGTTGTTCAGCGAGTAGGCGACGTCGGGGTGGTCGGGGCCGAGAGCCGCTTCGCGGATGGCCAGCGAGCGCTGGTACAGGGATTGGGTCCGGTCGTCGTACAACTCCTGTTCCGCGTAGAGGACGGCGAGGTTGGAGAGCGAGATGGCGACATCGGGGTGGTTGGGGCCGGAGGCCGCTTCGTTGACGGCGAGCGCGCGCTGGAAGAGGGACTCGGCCTGACCGTACGCCCCCTGGCTCAAGTAGAGTTTGGCGAGGTTGTTGAGTGGGTAGGCGACGAGGAATGGAGGGGTGCCGGGAGTGGCTTCATAGAGGGCAAGCGCGCGCCGCAGGAGCGGCTCGGCCTGGCCGGCCAATCCCATGCTCTCGTAGTGGTTGGCGAGGTTGTTGAGCGAGGCGGCGATGCGGGCATGGTTGTCGCCGGGGGCGGCTTCATTGATGGCGAGCGCGCGCTCGAAGAGGGGGGCGGCCCGCTCGTACAACCCCTGCGCGGAGTAAAGGATGGCGAGGTTGTTGACCGAGGAGGCGACAGAGAGGTGGTCCTTGCCGAGCGCCGCCTCCCGGAGGGTCAGCGCGCGTTGAAGCAGGGGTTCCGCCCGCGCCAGGTCCCCTCGCCGCCGATGAATGTCCCCGAGCAGGTGCAGGCAATTGGCGACCTCGGGATGGGTACCTCCGAGCACGGCCTCCCTGAGCGTGAGCGCCTGCTCGGCCTGGGCCAGGGCCTCGGAGTAACTGCCTGCGTCCTTGAGCTTCGTCGCCTCGTCAAAGGCGGTCTGCGCCTCCTGCAGCCGCGCATCCGCCGACGCCTGCCCTGCCGCCGCACCCGCCGTGCAGCAGAGCATGATGACCGCCATCCACCCGAGCCAGCGCCTCACGTCTACCCTCCTGGATCCCATGAGCGGTAATCTACCGTGGAGAGAACGAGGCACGGACCCTCCAGACCGAAAGGGCTCACCGAGGCGGGGCCATCGGAGGCTGGGCTCGAGCCGGTTTTGTGGACATACCTCATAAGTGGCGCCTGCCCCCTGTAGAGCGACAGCAGAAACGAACCCCCTCGCGCCACTAACGTTGACCCCGCTGGTTCGGTGCGAAGCGCCCTCCCTGGCATGCCCCGAGCCCGCGGTGCTGTCCAGGTCAGGCTCGCTTTCGCGAGTCGCTACGCGCCCCTGGACAGCGTCCTCGTCACGGGCGGTGGGCTGACTGCGTGAGGCCAGGGGCCTCACCGCAGGTGGGGGGGGGCAGAGTTACTGTCGTCAACGCCTGGGACGTCAAACGCGACCTGACCCCCTTATGGGTAGCCATCTGCGAGCAAGAAGTGGTGGCCCTCGAAGTGCTCGTGAGGGCGGGGGCCGACCCCAATGTTCGCAGCAGCGAAGGCATCATGCCGCTGCGGGCATGCGCGGAGGTGGGCAGTCTTTCCATGGCTGCTCTGCTCCTGTACGCGGGGGCCGCCCAGACCATCAACGACTGGGGCGGGCTGTCCGGGTATACCGCTCTCGGGCATGCGGCACGCCGACTGGATCTCCCCATGAGCAAGCGGCTGCTCGCCGCAGGCGCTGACCCGAGGGCCCCGGACGAGGACGGTCGGCCCGCGCACTACCGCCTGCCGCCGCGCGCTGAATCCGATTCCCAGACATGGGACGCCGCGTTCGAACTGCTCGGAGGCGCGAAGGACCGCATGCCGTTCTATGCCAGCCGAAGTCAGTCCGTTCAGGGGTCTGTTCTCAGCTCGAAAGCAGGAGGGACCCCTCCGGGCACGGTCTCGCCAGACTTGTCCAACAACTGGACAAGTTCGTGAAGAGCGCGCCCGGAAGGCGGACTCACCCACCCCTGAAAGGACTTTGTTCCGGCCGCTCGACCTGGGCAAGCCCAGACCTGAGGTGGCTTCAGCCCCCGTCAGGCCTCGCCGCTACGTGGGGCCGGAGCGGCCCCAGGACTCCCACCACCAGCCAGGTGAGCGAGAGGGCGAGCCAGGCCGCGGAGAGGGCGCTCCACGCCTGGGGCGCGCCGGCCCGCATCAGCCACACCGTCACCGCCACGCCCATGACGAGCACCCGCGCCAGCTCCAGCGGAAGGCTCCAGCGTTTGGACTCCAGCATCCCGCTCCAGGCGGTCGCCATGCCCCAGAGCAGCAGGCTCAGCACCAGCTTGCTCCAGCCCGACAGCGGTGAGGCATGGTGGCTCACCAGCAGCATGAAGGGCATGGACGCGAACAACTGGAAGACGAGGTAGCGCCGGATGCCGGGCAGCTCCGTCGAGGAGTACTTCACCTCCACGCCGTCCTGCTTCCAGTAACCCAGCGAGCGCGGGGGAAGGTCCGCCGGCCGCCAGCCCGTGGGCATCACCCAGATGCGCAAGCGGTCCCACGTGCTCTTCGTCGCGAGCGCGTCGCCGATGAGCCGGGCCCAGGCCTGGAAGTTGATGGCCGTGGGGTCCCACGTGTTCGCCGGGGTGGTGAGGCCGTAGGAACAGGGCTCGACCTCCTCGGCGTAGGTGCCGAACATCCGGTCCCAGATGATGAGGAAGCCCGCGTAGTTCTTGTCGATGTAGGCGTCATTGCGCGCGTGGTGCACGCGGTGGTGCGAGGGCGTATTCAGCCAGGACTCCACCCACCGGGGCATCTTGGGGATGACGCGGGTGTGCGGGATGAACTGCAGCACCAGGTGGAAGGCCACCATCGCCAGCACCGCCTCGGGTGGGAAGCCCACCAGCACCAGCGGCCAGTAGAAGAGGAACGAGAAGAGCCGCTGCGTCACGCTCGCGCGCAGGGCCACCGCGTAGTTGAGCTCCTCCGTGGAGTGGTGGGGCGAGTGCGCCGCCCAGCCGATGTTGGTGCGGTGGCCGAAGCGGTGGAACCAGTAGAAGAGGAAATCCACCCCGAGGAAGAGGGCCACCAGCGACAGCGGCGACGAGACATCGAGCCGCCACGGAGCGAACTGACCGAGCCGCGTGAAGAGGGGAAGCACCAGCAGCGCCACCGCCACGTTGACGCACTGGTTCATCACCGCCGTCCCCATGCTCGCGATGGAGTCCTGGAAGCTATAGTAGCCGTTGCGCCTCGCCACGCAGTACGCGAACTCCGCGAGGGCCAGGACGATGACGAAGGGCGTGGCCACGGCGTAGATGTTCAAGGTCATTCGTGCTGGTGTATGGCATCCGGGCCGGTCGCCGCCTTGACCTGGGTCAACCCGAGGGACTCCCCCATGAGATTCCCGAAGCTCTTCGAGCGCCTCGCGGCGCAGGTCTCCCTCCCCGCGGAGGAGTGGGAGAAGGCCGAGGCGCTGGCGTCGGAGCAGGTGCTGGCCAGACGCGAGCTCTTCCTCCAGCCCGGAGCGCCGTCGGACCGTTTCGCGCTGGTCCTCCAGGGCGTCTTCCGGGCCGTGCGCGTGTCGGCGAGCGGCGCCGAGTCCATCAAGGCGTTCCGCGCGGAGGGCGAGCTGATTGGCGCCTACGCGGAGATGCTGCAACGGCGGCCCTCGATGACGGCGATCGAAGCGCTCGAGCCGAGCCGCGTGCTGGTGTTCCGGACGAGAGACCTCGAGGAGCTCGAGCGGGGCCACGTGTGCTGGGAGCGGCTGGCGCGGCGGGTGGCGGAGTACCACTTCCTCCTCAAGGAGCGCCGCGAGCAGGAGTTCCTCGACCTGACCGCGGAGGAGCGCCTGGTGCGGTTCTGGGAGGAGCACCCGCACCTGAAGGGCCGCGTCCCCCAGCGCGACGTGGCGGCCTATCTCGGCATCACCGAGGAGGCCCTGAGCCGCATCATGTCGCGTCGCCGCAAGCAGCGGGGGTGAGCCGGTTGCCAGGCGCCGGAGTCCAAGGCGGTTTTCCCGATCTCCAAAGAATAAAGAAAAACATCAGTCACATGACCCTTTCGGAGGCCAAACAGGCGGGAATCGTCATGTATGGAGATGCCTCGTTTTCCATCGACGCATACGCGGTGGAGCACTTTCAAGGCTTCGCGCATTTCGTGGCCGCGGTGATTGTCGATGAAGCCCATGGCGTTCGACCTCGCCATGGTGTCGAACTGGTCGAGGTCGTCTATCTTACGGAGGGCTGCTCTCGAGAGCATTGGCGAATACCCTAGGTGTTGGGTGTGAGCCACTGGTGGTGAAGAACACCTTGTCTCATCTGGCCGGCCGATACAGATATACGTGCAGCCGCAGACGTGGGGCTGGAACCTCCGCCAGCCTGTTCTCTCATTCACCCCAGAGTGACTGACAGCGGCTCTTGAAAGGAAGCCATTCGATGAGAGCAACGATTATCGCTGGCATTTCCCTGGCCTCCTTGCTGGCGAGTTCCGCCCTGGCGGGGACCGAGGCCGATGAAGCAGCGGCCGAGGCCGAGCAGTCGGCGCAGCGCGCTGAGGGAGCGGGCGAAATCTCCACGCTGCAGGGGAGCGGTCCGTTCAATACCATCCAGGACATCAAGAACTACGACGCGGCCACCCAGGGCTCAGCGCGCAAAGTGACCTTCGTGGACGGCAAGGTGGTGCAGGATCTGCTCGGCTTCGGTCCGGCCGAGAGCACGGAGTACTTCTTCTGCAGTGGCGAGAATAAGTATCGCCTTCAGTGCTGGAATCCCTACTCGCGGGCTTCGTACTGGGACGGTTCGCTGCTCTCGCTCTTCCCGGGCGCGGACACGCGGATCTACGTCGATGGCTCGCTCTACCGGTGGAACACGGGGGCCTGGGGACAGACGGTCTACATCACGACCTGCTACGGCGATAGCAACTCGGCGATGAGGGTGCCGTACAGGTACTACCGCGTGACGTTCTGGCAGACCCTATCGGGCACGCTCATCAACCGCACCTGCTCTACGCCGTAAGCGCCACGTCTCAGTCATGGTTGAGCGCCTTCAGCGGCCTCGCTGAGCCCGGAACCACGCGGCGTAGGGCGTGTTCTCCACGCGGCGGCGGTTGAAGTCCGGGCTGCCGTCCGTCCACCACGGCGGCCCCCTCTCCCCGAGTGCCACCTTCGCCAGGTGCACCCGCGCTCGGGCTTTCCGCTCCGCCTCCGCGTCATGTGCCCGGAGTGCCAGGCCCACGTCCCGCCTCGCGTGCATCAGCGCTTCCACCAACAGCGCTCGCTGTTTCTGTCCGAGCGTCGGGTTCGAGCGCCTCCAGAGCTGCCCGTCCACCACGATGTAACGGCCATCCGGCGTGGTGAGCGGCGCGGTTTTCGTCGTGGGGCTCAACATCCCTCTTTGCGGCGCATGAGGATGCGGCTGCTCTGCCCGCCCTCGTGGGTGCCGTTGGGGCGCTTATACAGGTAGTCGCTCACGTCCTGCAGCGGGACGTTCACCGTCCTCGCCTTGAACGGCAAGTTGACCAGCCTGCCGCGCAGTTTGTCATTCTCCCACCCGGTGACCTCGAACCACAGCTGCTCGGAGCCGCCGTCATCGGTGCGGAAGCTCGCCCTGACCTCCAGCCTCTCGGGAGGCTGAAGCCCTTTCTCCACGCGGGGCTTCAGCTCGTCGAGCCGCAGGCGGGCCTTGCGCGCTACCTCCGCCAGCTCGGGGTCTTCCGGTTTGACGCCCATGAGGGAGACGGGCCTCTTGCCAAAGAGTGTGTCGAGCGCCGCCTGGTGCCGCTCGTGCGCCGTGCCGCTGCCCGGGAAGACAATCTCCAGCAGGTGTTTCTGGGGGCCTGCCTTGCCGTGCCTGGCCTCGAGGGCCCGCAGCTTCATGTTCATGTTGCGGCGCGCCCCCTCCGCCATCATCTCCTCGAGCAGGCACTTCACCCTGGCGTCCTTCAAGCGCGCCAGGTCCACGTTCAGGGTCCCGTCCTTGGACAGCTCGAGGCCCTCGGCCAGGAGCTGCGCGACAACGCCAACGAGCATCCCCATGTCCTTGAGCATCGAACTCGGCACCTGCTCCACGACCAGGTCCGGCAGGCCGAGCTTCACCATCCCGCTCGTGGTGACGCGCCGGCTCTCGCCCTCGCCGTGCACGTCGACGGTGATGTGCGCCGGCACGGCGGGTACCCCGCCGCTCCAGCGGTCCAGCCGCTCCTTCTTCCAGCACAGGGGCGAGTAGTAGTCGCGCGTCGATATGTCCCACAGGATGCCCTCATGCTCGACGGCGAGCTGGTGGGCGAAGCGTGTGGCCGCCAGGAGCGCCTCGTTCCGCCGGGCGAACGGCACGTGGAAGGTCAGCGCCGTGGCGTGCCTCGCTCCGAGCAGGCGCTTGCGCTCCTCCGCATTCAGCCTCTGGCCCCAGACGTCCAGAACCGCATCGTCGGTGGGGATGAGCCCCTCCGAGGGCACTGTCTTGAACTCCACCGCGGGCCGCGGTGCCTCGGGCTTCCTCGCTCCGGCGAGTTCCTCGTACTGCGACGTCAGCAGCTCGCGCGCCTCGGCCACCACGTCCCCTTTCGGCGGCGTGGGGTGGAAGAGCATGAAGGTGTAGATGAGGGTGATGTCCTCGTTGTGGAGTCGTGGGGCCGGGGAGGCCGTGCTGGCGGCAGGTGGTGTCGCCTTCCCGGCCGCGTGGGCCCCGGAGACCAGGCACAGCAGCAGGCCGCCGAGCAGCCGTGCCACGATGGACATGCGAGGGAAGGTCATGGAGGGACTCCAGGGCGCGATGCGTGGAGAGGGCTTGCGTGCACGGACACTGAATGGTCACGGGGCGTCCCCCAGGTTGTCCCCGGGACGCGCCCCGTGTGGAATCAGGGATGCCCGATACCCTCACCCCGTCCCTCTCCCGGGGGGAGAGGGGAAGTGGGCTCCGTGGGGAGCAAGGGGCTCGGGTGGATACCGGCTCAGATGTCGAAGTAGAGCTGGTACTCCATCGGGTGCGGACGCAGGCGGATGGCGTCCACCTCCTTCTGCTTCTGCTCGATCCAGCTCGTGAGCGAGTCCTCGCTGAACACGTCCCCCTTCAGCAGGAACTTGTGGTCCTTCTTCAGGCAGTCCAGCGCCTCCTCCAGCGAGCCCGGCATCTTCGGCACGTCCTTGAGCTCCTCCGGCGACAGCCCGTAGATGTCCTTGTCCAGCGGCTCGCCCGGATCGATCTTGTTCTCGATTCCGTCCAGCCCCGCCATCAGCTGCGCCGCGAACGCCAGGTACGGGTTGCAGCTCGGATCCGGCGAGCGGAACTCCAGCCGCTTCGCCTTCGGGCTCGCGCTGAACATCGGAATCCGGATGGACGCGCTCCGGTTGCGGCTCGAGTACGCCAGGTTCACCGGCGCCTCGTACCCAGGCACCAACCGCTTGTACGAGTTGTTCGTCGGGTTGCAGATGGCCGCCAGCGCCCTCGCGTGCTTCAGGATGCCGCCCATGTAGTGCAGCGCCATCTCGCTCATGCCCGCGTAGCCCTCGCCCGCGAACAGCGGCTTGCCTCCCTTCCACAACGATTGGTGCGTGTGCATGCCGCTCCCATTGTCCCCGTACAGGGGCTTGGGCATGAACGTCACCGTCTTGCCGTGCCGCGCCGCCACGTTCTTCAGCACGTACTTGAACCACATCAGGTTGTCCGCCGTCTTCACCAGCGTGTCGAAGCGGAAGTCGATCTCCGACTGGCCCGCCGTCGCCACCTCGTGGTGCTGGCGCTCCACCGTGATTCCCACCTCACCCAGAATCCGGCACATCTCGTCACGGATGTCGTTGTGCGCGTCCGTGGGCATCACCGCGTTGTAGCCGTCCTTGAAGCCCGGCTTGTAACCCAGGTTGCCGCCCGGCTCCTCGCGCCCCGTGTTCCACGCGCCCTCGATGGAGTCCACCTCGAAGAACATGTGGTGCGGCTCCGTGCTGTAGCGCACCCCGTCGAAGATGAAGAACTCGGCCTCCGGCCCGAAGTACGCCGTGTCCGCCAGGCCCGTGCTCCTGAGGTACTTCTCCGCGCGCGCCGCGATGTTGCGCGGATCCCTCATGTACTGCTCCTTCGTGATGGGATCGCTCACGTTGCACAGCAGCACCAGCGTGGGCGTCTGCGTGAAGGGATCCATCACCGCCGTGTTCGGGTCCGGCATCACCAGCATGTCCGAGTTGTGGATCTCCAACCAACCCTTGATGGACGAGCCGTCGAAGCCCAGGCCCTCCTCGAAGATGCCCTCGGTCAGCTCGTGCATCGGCACCGCGAAGTGGCGCCAGCGGCCAATGAAGTCGATGAAGCGCAGGCTCACCATCTGCGTGCCGTGCTCCTTCGCGTACGAGAGCACGTCCTTCGCCGTCTTGTTCGTCATAGGGGGCGCTGTCCTTTTTCCGCCGGGTGGTACTCCCAGTGCGCCGCGGACACTAGGAACGAGCCCCTCCAGAGGAAAGAGCCACGTGCGCGGGGCGTGACACTCCGCCCTCGCCCGAGTCAGTGCGCGGGGGTGTCACGTCAAAGTGACGACACTCGGGCTTGACGCCGGGCCCGTCTGGGCGGGGTTTTCAGCGCTTCGCGCGGGTGAGCAGCACCACCGAGCCGAGGATGGCGCCCATGGCGAGCATCCCCCAGGTGCTCAGCGACTCGCCCGCGAGGAAGGTGCCCAGCAGCACCGCCACCATCGGGTTGACGTAGGCATAGCTGGTGGCGAGCGCCGGCCGCGCGTTGCGCAACAGGTAGCCATAGGCGCTGAAGGCCACCAGCGAGCCGAAGAACACCAGGTAGAAGAAGGCGCTGAGGGCACGCGGCTCGGGCACGGCGGTGAGGCGCTCGCCGAGCAGGAAGCTGATGAGCAGGAAGAGGGCGCCACCCGTGAGCATCTGCGTGGCGGTGGACATGAGCCCCTGGGCCATGGGCAGCTTGCGCGACCAGATGGAGCCGAACGCCCACGTGATGGGGCCCAGCAGCAGCGCGAAGGCCGCCCACGCGTTGCCGCTCATGTCGCTGCCGAGGTTGAGCAGGATGAGGCCGCAGAAGCCGATGGCCAGGCCCCAACGCTCGGCGCGTCCCGGCCACTGGCCGAACAGTCCACCGAAGAGCGCCGCCCACAAGGGCACGCTGCCCACCACGAGCGCCGCCACGCCCGAGGGCACGTACTGCTGCGCGAACACCACGCTGCCGTTGCCCATCACCAGCAGCAGCGTGCCGATGAGCGCCCCCGCTCCCCACTCGCGCGCCGAGGGGTTGGCGTACCCGCGCACCCGCAGCACCGTGTAGAGGATGAGGCCCGCCAGCAGGAAGCGCAGGCCCGCCATGAGGAAGGGCGGGAAGCCCCCCTGCAACGCCCAGCGGATGGCCAGGTACGTCGAGCCCCAGACGACGTAGAGCGCGAAGAGGCAGAACAGCAGCATCCCGCGGTGGGGGTCCGCGGGGGTGGACTCCGCGGGCAGCGCCGCGGCGGGAATCGAAGAGGTGGCGGAGGACACGGCGCCGCGCTTTTAACGCCGTGCCTTCTGCCCGGCGATGTAATTCCTCGGCCTACCCTGCGGGGCATTGCTCGGCTGCCTGCCTCACATCCGCCGCCGCGCGCGTCAGTTGCGTGACACCCGTGCCCGGAGGGCGATGGAGACGCGCGCGGGGCGCTCTCTACGGTGGCGGGGGAGGAGAGAACCGTGAGCGGAACCCGGACGGACTGGCGGGCGTGGCTCGCCTGCGTGGCGATGGTGCTGGCGGGTTGTACGTGCTCCAAGCATCCCGGCGAGGAAGGCACGGGAGGCGCCGGAGCGCCCGAGCCCCTGGGCCAGGACTCCATGCGGCGCGAGGACGAGGAGATCGTCCTGGAGGTGCTCGACGTCTCCGTGGGCGGCGAGGGCGCGGAGGCCTCGCGCACCTCCTTCGTCACGGGCGAGCCCATCACCGCGCGCGGCCGGGTGCGCAACGCGGAGGAGTTGGAGCCGCGCATCCAGTGGAGCCTCCAGCCGGTGGGGGCCCACACCGGGCCCGCCACGCCGGCCTCGAAGGAGGGGGCCGAGGCCGTCTTCAAGGCCAGCTCGCGCGTGGGCACCCGGGGCAACCGTGAGCCCAACCCGCCGCTGGAGTACGAGCTGGTGGCCTCGCTGTCCATGGAGGACGGGGAGCGGCTCGAGGTCCGCCTGCCCCCCACCACCTTCCTCCGCCAGGAGGAGGACGACGTGCTGCGGCAGGAGTACCTGGACTTCGGCACGCGCTTCCAGCCGGGCCGCGACCACATCTCCATTCCGGGCCGCCCCAGCCTCAACACCGGCAACTACACCGTCATCGCCGAGTCCGAGGCCGGTGGGCTCTCGCGCCTGTTGGACCAGATGGAGGAGCGGTTCCAGGCGCTCCTCCACAACGACGTGCAGGAGAAACCGGTGGGCACGCGCGGCCTGACGCCGAAGACGGTGGTGGTGTCGCCCGGTGCACCCATCCTCACCGTGGGCGCGCTCGGGGACACGGATCCCCAGGGGGATGATGTCTGCTCGGGCCCCCTCGTGGGCGGACGGTGCGCCGGCTCCATCCTCGCCGGGCCCAATGGCATCGCCGACACACGCGCCAACAACCGCGAGACGAAGGTGAAGCTGGAGGACTTCGTCAGCAGCGCCTTCCGCAACCCGCAGCGCAACCGCGCCGCCGGCTCCGCCACCATCAACAGCCGCCACACCCGCGGCAGCGCGCTGGACATCGACCCGCGCCGCATGCCCATCCCCGGCAAGACGCCGCAGCAGTTGATGTGCATCGTCGAGGCCGCCGGAGACGCCGTCGTCGGCGAGCGCGACTCCTTCACCGAGCGCGGCGCCACCCTCTTCCTCGCGTGCGACAGCCCGGCCGCCGACCACGTCCATGTCCAGCGCTGAGGCCCGGAAAGGAAACATGCCCATGGCTTCCCCCCGCTTCCGTCTCCTCGCCTGTTGTGTGCTCCTGTCCTCCGCGGCGTGGGCCCAGCGGCCTGCCCCTCCCGCGCCCGCTCCGGCACGGCCCTCCGCCGTCGCGCCCGCCGCGCGCTACGAGCCCGCTCCCCCCTCCGCGGCCGCCCGGGAGGCGCTGCGGCTCTACGAGCGGGGCTGCCAGGCCGAGGACTTCGACGACACCTCGTGCGACCAGGCCGTGCGCCAGCTCGAGGCCGTCGTGCGCGAGGACCCGCGCCAGCTCGACGCGCGGCTCGCGCTCGCGGAGGCCGTCTGGAACCAGGCCTTCCGCCAGCGCGAGGGCTCTCCCGAGCGTGACCGCCTCCGCCAGCGCTCGCTCGAGCTCTACCAGCAACTGGTGGACCTGGGCGTCCCGGATGCCCGGCCCTACTACGGGCTCAGCGTCCTCACGCGCGACCCGGACACCCGCCTCCGGCTGCTGCGCCGCACCCTGGAGCTCGCCCCGAAGCACCCCGAGGCCCACAAGGACCTGGCCGGGCTGCTGCTCACCCAGGGACAGGTGGACGCGGCCGTGCGCGAGTACCGCACGCACCTCTCGGTCCGCCCCTACGAGGGCCGCGAGGACGCCCTGGACGACATCCAGTTCGCCGACCGGCTCGCCGCGGCCGGGCGCGTGCGCGAGGCCTCCCAGGTGTACGACGCCGTCTGGGACGCCACCGCCAACGAGCCCCGCTCCGAGCGCTGTCAGATCTTCAAGTCCGTGGACCTCGACCCCTACGAGCGCATCGGCGCCCGCTTCGCCCAGCAACTGCGTGGCATCCGGGCCGCCTGCACCGGCACGCCCCGCATGGAGGGCGCGATGGAGCTGGAGCGCCAGGGCCGGGACGCGGCCGCCATCCTGGAACTGGAGCGCCAGATCCAGGAGAACCCCGTGCCCGCGGAGCCCTACCTCGCGCTGCAGCGCCTCCACCTCAAGCAGGGCCGGGTGGACGAGGCGGCGGACGTCATGAGCCGCTACTTCCGCCAGGAGAAGGACCCCGAGGAGCGGTGCCGACACTTCCGGACACTGTCCCCCCGGACGACGCGCGCCCTGGAGCCCAGGCTTATGAATGAATTGGACCGTGCCTGTCGCGCCCGGCAGCCCTGAGCCGTGTGTGGACAGGTACGGGCGGCCGAGGGGGCTTCCTCGCCCGCTCGCCAGGCGGGCGGGGATTGAACCGTCCCCTCCACCTTCTTAATGTTTCAGGGCATTCTCGACGTCTTCCCCCAGTCCGGGTGAAGCGTCGTCGTTGGGGAGTGTGAGCCAAGGATGTCCGAGGAACTGGGAGAGCGCGAGAAGGAGGTCCTCCGCGCCGTCGTTCAGGAATACATCTCCACCGGAGGCCCGGTCGGCAGTCAGCACCTGGCGCGCCGTGCGGAGTTCGACGTCTCTTCCGCCACGCTGCGCAACGTGCTCGCGGACCTGGAGGAGCTCGGCTTCCTCGAGAAGCCCCACACCTCCGCCGGCCGCGTGCCCACGGACCGCGGCTACCGCTTCTACGTGGACACGATGGTGCGGCTGAAGGATCCCGCGCCGAGAGACAGGGAGCTCATCCACGCCGGGCTGGCGCACGAGTCGGGCATGGAGGAGCTGCTGTCCGAGGCCTCGCGCCTGCTGCACTCGCTCACCCGGCACGCGGGAGTCGTCGTCACCCCGCGCCCGGACGTGGCCATCTTCCAGCGGATTGAATTCGTCCGGCTGCGCGAGGACCGGGTGCTCGCCATCCTGGTGGGGCAGAACGGCCAGGTGCACAACAAGCTGCTGGTGGTGGACTTCCCCATCACCTCGGACGAGCTGCTCAAGGCGAGCAACTACCTCTCCGAGCTGCTCCACGAGGTGACGCTGGAGGAGGCGCGCGAGCGCATCCGCGGCGAGCTGGACCAGGAGCAGGCGCTCTACAACGCGCTGACGTCCAAGGCGCTCAAGCTGGGCGCGGCCGCCACGGATCTCCAGACGGGCGAGCGCGTGCTCATCGAGGGCACCGGCTCGTTCCTGGAGCAGCCCGAGTTCGCCGACGTGGAGCGCATGCGCGCGCTCTTCAAGGCGCTCGGGGAGAAGCACAAGCTGCTGTCGCTGCTGGACCGGGTGCAGCGCGCGCGGGAGATGCAGATCTTCATCGGCACCGAGAGCGACTTCTCCTCGGCCGGTGACGTGACGGTCATCGCGAGCCCCTACGGCAGCCGCGAGCAGGTGCTGGGCACGGTGGGCGTCATCGGGCCCACGCGCATGAACTATCAGCGCATCATCCCCCTGGTGAACTTCACGGCCCAGGTGCTGTCGCTGGCGCTCGACAAGGCCTGAGCCCCACTCCCTCTCCCTCTGGGAGAGGGCTGGGGTGAGGGTCGTCCCTCCCTCTCATTCTCCGGACGATCTCCGTGGCTGCTCCGCGCGTAGCGGGAGCGGCCCGCGTCCGTTTCCGCGTCCGTTGCACACGGTTTTCGCGGGTTTGGCCGTTTCGGCGTGTTTTTTGCATAAAAACTTCCTGGCGCGACTTTCTCACAATTGTTGCAATTCGGCTCTCACTTTCTCGATAGTCGAGAACCCGAAGGCAGCGAACCCGATGAGGAAGGACCCAGAAGAATGCGCCCCCTGAACAAGCTCTCGGTTGTGGTGGTGTCTGGCCTGTTGCTCGGCGGATGTGGAGTCTCGGAGATGGACCTGGGTGGCGATGGCGTCGCCAGTCAGATGGAGCAGGACTTCGGTGGCCCGGATGGCCTGATGGAGTTCTTCGAGAGCCACACCGAGGAGGAGATTCGCGAGGCGCTGAAGCCCTACGGCGTCGGGTACCAGGTCCGTGGGCGGGTCACCGAGATGGCGATCAGCGACTGCCCGAAGTACTTCGCGTCAGGAGATAGGAACGTCTGGTTCAACTTCGACGGGGAGTACTACCTCATCGAGGGCGCGGGCCGGCCGAGCCGGGCGTACAAGTACCTGCCGCCGATCAGCGCCGCGGCGCGCATCGACTCGTGTCAGACGAACGTGGGGCAGTGGGGCGACGCGGAGAACCCCAGCAACGACTATGACGGGGGACACCTCATCGGCTCGCAGCTCGGCGGCTGGGGCGGCCGGGCGAACCTGGTGCCCCAGGATGCCAATTTCAACCGGGGCAACTGGGTGACGCTCGAGAACAAGATGGCCAAGTGCGGGAGCCTGCCGAGCGGCCGGATCCGCTACTACATCGGCGCGAACTACCCCAACTCCACCGCGCTCATCCCCAACAACATGACGATGGAGCTCCGGAACCAGTCCTCGGGGAGCTACGTGTCCTTGTCCTTCGCGAACACGGACTACGGCGGCTCCAACGGCACGAACGAGAAGAACCGTGGCGTGAACTGGCTGACGAGCCAGGGCTGCAACTGAGCCGTTGCCTGGCTCAGGTGGGCTCCACGCGTCCGCCGACGACGCGGACGCGGGAGCCGTCGAACGTGCAGCAGCACCTGGCGGACCTCGATTCTGGAGGTGTTGAGCGAATCCATCAAGGGGGCACTCATGCACGTGGAACGGACGTTCGAGCTCAACGGTATCGAGATGCACTGCGAGGTTCGCGGGGACGGTGAGCCACTGGTCTTGCTGCACGGTGGCACCGGCGCGGGCGGTGACTGGCGCTACGTCTTCGATGCGCCCCTCGAGGGATACCGGGTCATCGTGCCGGACCTGCGCGGCCACGGACGCTCGACGAATCCCTCCGGGACGCTCACCTTCCGTCAGGTGGCGCGTGATGTGCTCGCGTTGATGGATCTCCTCGGCATCGAGCGCTTCAAGGCCATTGGGATGAGCCTGGGCGCCAAGGCCCTGCTGCATGTGGCGACCGCCTCGCCGGCCCGCGTCGACGCGATGGTGCTCGTGAGCGCGACTCCGTACTTTCCCCCGCAGGCCCGCGAGATCATGGCGCGGAGCACCGCGGATACCTTGAGCGACGGAGAGTGGGCGATGCTGCGGCAGAAGCACGTCCACGGCGATGCGCAGATCCGCGCGCTGTACGCGCAGATGCGAGCGTTCAAGGACAGCTACGACGACATGAATTTCACGCCGCCGTACCTGTCGACGATCTCCGCTCGCACGCTCATCGTGCACGGGGATGGGGATCCGCTGTATCCGGTGAACCTGGCGGTGGAGATGTACACGGCCATTCCTCGCGCGGCGCTGTGGGTGGTGCCGAACGGGGGGCATGTCCCTGTGTTCGGCCCGATGGCCCCGCGCTTCCGGGACACGGCCCTGGAGTTCCTGCGGGCCGGGTGAAGAGGAAGACCCTCACCCTAACCCTCTCCCAGAGGGAGAGGGGATGGCCACGGGTCAATCGGCTCGGGTCAACAGCAACGTCTGCTCTGCTCCTCCCTCACGCCGCACCGTCATTTGCACCGGTGTGCCGGGCGTTCCCTGGGTGTGCCGCTCCGCCTCCGTGCGGTTTCGCACCACCTGCCCATCCACGGACAGCAGCCGGTCCCCCACGCGTACGCCACCCCGGGCCGCCGGCCCCTCCGGCGTCAGCCACGCGATGGACACCTGCCCCTGGTTGTCGCTGAAGCCCGCACCCACGCTGCCCGCGTTCGCCTTGCGCGCCGTCACCTGCACGTCGCCCACGTCCACCGCCTCGCTCGCGGCCACCGTCACGCTACGCGTTTCCGGCCTGCCCTCCGGCGCGAGCAACCGCACGGTGTGTGCCCCCGGCGTCACATCCTCCAGGCGGAAGCGCCCGTCGGGTCCCGAGCGTGCATCCGCCGCCGAACCCGCTGCCCGGTCCAGGTAGAGGCCCACTCCCGCGGCCGCTGCTCCCGAGGGGCTCCACACCACCCGCCCCGAGATGGAGGCCGCACCGCCCGTCAGCGGCACCTCCACCTCCGCGCGCTGTCCCGGCGAGAGCGTCACCTGTGCCTCGCCCGTGCGCCCATCCGTGGTGCGCACGCTCACCTTCAGCGGTTGTCCCGGGGCATCGGTGAGGAGGAACTCGTTGCCGGGGAACGTCCGCTGCGTATCGCGAGCCCACGCCGGCGCCGAGCCGTCCGCGTTCAGCAACCGCAGCGTGAAGCCACTCGGCGCGGCGCCGCCACGGGCCACCACGCGTCCCCGAAGGGTGGCCGCTGGCCGCAACTGGAGCTTCAGCTCGCCCGCGCCCTCCGGGATGGGCAGGGGCGCACTGAGCCGGCCCGCGTTGTGCGCCTGCAGCGTCAGCTGGGTGGGCTGGGGGTGGGGCGGGACGCTGAAGCGCCCCTCCTCGTCCGCGTCCACGGGAATGGACAAGGGGAAGTCTCCCGCCTGGGTCGCCACCACCAGGGCTCCGGGGCTCGGCGCTCCCGAGGGCTCCAGCACCACGCCGTGCAGCCCGCGCTCGTTCAGCAGCGTGAGGTCCATCGTCACCGAGGTGCCGGGCTCCACCGTCACCGCCGGGTCGTCCACGTGGCGGTAGGTGTAGCGGGCTCCCGGCAGCACGGCGGTGAGCTGGTAGACGCCCGCGCGCAGCTCGAGCTGGTAGTGTCCCTCCGCGTCCGTCTCGGCGAGGCCCATGTCCAGCACGCCACCGGAGCCCTCCTTCGCCATCGCCCGCACCACGGCCGGCTCGGGCAGCGGCGCGCCCGAGGCCCGTGTCACCCGGCCTCGCACCATGCCCGTCTCCGAGAGCGTGAAGTCCACCCGGCCCCGTGCGCCCGCGGTGAGCGGCGTGGTGCGGCTCATCCACACGGCCGAGGCGTCCTGCTTCGCTCGCACCCGCACCGTGCCCACCGGCAACCCTTCCAGCAGGAAGGTGCCCTCCGCGTCGGTGCGCGTGTAGAGCTCCTCGCCCGAGGCGCCGCGCAACAGGCCCGCGCGCACGCTCACTCCGGCCAGCGGCCGTCCCTGGCCATCCGCCACCGTGCCCGCCACCGACGTGGTGCCCTCCAGGCGGAAGTCCGCCACCGTGTACCGGTCCGCCTCCACCACCAGCCCCTGGCCCGAGGTGTCCGTGAGGCCCGGGGCCAGCACCCTCACGTCGTAGTCTCCCGGCGGCAGCTCCAGCGCGTACTGGCCCGAGGCGTCCGTCCGCGCGCGGCCCAGCTCGCCCCCCGCACCGGCCGGGCTCGCCACCAGCCACGCTCCCTCCACGGGCCCCGCGTCCGCCGCGTGCGTCACCGTTCCCACGAGGTGCCCGGAGGCCCCGAGCCGCACCGTGATGTCGCGCGCCGTCTCTCCCGGCCCCACCACGATGAAGCCCGGCGCCCGTCCCACCTGGCCACCCTTCCGGGCCACCACCTGGTACGTCCCGCCAGACACCTCCAGGGCGAAGCCGCCGCCCGCGCCCGTGGTGGTGCGGAAGTCCGTGGGCCCTCCCAGCACCCGCACCTCCGCGTCCGGCGCCGGCTGCCCGTCCGCGCCCACCACGAAACCCTCCAGCGTGGAGGCGGGCCACAGCCCCACCTCCAGCTCACCCGGGCCGGGCACCGCGACGAAGCGCAACGTCCGGCGGCTGAAGCCCGGGGCCTCCGCCACCAGCTCGTAACGGCCCGGCGCGAGCCCCGTGAAGTCGAAATGCCCCCGCGCGTCGCTCGTCGCCACCGCCACCTCCTCGGGCAGCGCGTGCGCCCGGGCCATGGGGCTTCCCGGCTCGGTGTAGGGGCGCAGCGTCACCTCCGCGAGCGGCACGGGCTCTCCGCGGCCCTCGGCCACCGTGCGCCCGCGCAGCGAGACGCTCGCGGGCAGGGACAGCTCCACCACCGTCTCGGGCTCGCCCTGGTGCCGGGGCACCTCGCGCCGCGCGGGAGCGTGGCCCTCCGCCTGGGCGCTGAGGAGGTAGAGGCCCGGGGCGGCGGGCAGCCGCAGCGTGCCGTCCTCTCCCGTCGTTCCCTCACCCGCGCGCCGCCACGAGGGCTGGCCCGAGCCGTCCTCCGGCCCCTTCAACCAGGCCCGTACCCTCGCTCCTGGCACGGGCGCGCCCGAGGCCCTCACCCGCACCACGAAGCTGCCATCCGCCAGCGTCGCGGGCACCTCGAGCGGTGGCGTGGGGCGCGGCGAAGCGCGGGCCGGTGGGGTGCCAGCGCCACCCGGGCGCGCGGTGGCCCGGGGGCTCATGGCCGCCGTGCCGGGAGTCTCTCCCAGCGTGGGGCGGAGCCACAGCAGGAGGAGCGCCGCCACCGAGAGGGCCGCGGCCACGATGAGCGGGAAGAGGGGACGTTGGCTCACGGGCTTCTCCGCGGGGATGGATGGCACCCCTGGGTGAGACTACCCGTGAAAGCGGCCCGTGCCGAAATCCCGGCTCAGTGCGGGGTGGGCGCGGGCGCGTAGACGCGCAGGGCCGCGGGCGCGAGCTCGAAGCGCACCGGCGTGTGGCCGATGATCTCCCCATCCGCGTTGATGTCCTGCGCGGGTTGCGCATCCACGTACAGGTGCGTGGTGTGCACCGAGGTGACGGCCGGGTGGCTCACGTGCTCGCCCCGGCGCAGCGACAGGGCGATGCGCGCCAGGGTGGAGACGTCCTGCACGTGGCCCAGTCCGGTGCCCTCGCGCCCGGACTCGGCCGAGGGCGCGGCGATGGTGTAGGCGTCCAGGCGGCGGTCATCCAGGCGGGACTCGGGCGTCACCACGTTGCCCGCGCCGTGGTAGCGCCCGTTGCCCACCACGAGCTGGAGCACGTCCAGCTCCATCTCGCCGCGGTCGGTGCTCATGCGCACGTGGAAGGGCTGGTGCTCCCAGAGCTCGGCGAAGGCGGCCACGGGGTAGGCCAGCTTGCCGGCGCGCCGTTTGAGCTGGGGCGTGAGCCGCCGGGCGATGGCGGAGGCCAGGCCGAGGCTCACCGCGTTGAGGAAGGGCCGTCCGTTGGCGAGCCCCACGTCCACGCGCGCCGTGTAGCCCGCGGCGATGACGTCGCAGGCGTCCTCGAGCGTGGGCGCGATGCCGAGCGAGCGCGCGAAGTCATTGCCCGTGCCCAGCGGCAGCACGCCCAGCGTCACGTCGCGTCCGAGCAACCGTTGGACCGCGGCGTTCAGCGTGCCATCACCACCGCCGATGAAGATGCGCCGGACGCCGGCGTCCAGGGCCTCGCGCAGCACCCGGTCCATGTGCTTCTGGCGCGAGAGCCGGTGGCAGGCCGCCAGGGGGATGCCTCGGGCCGCGAGCGCCTCGCGTGCGGCCGGGAAGGCTTCCTTGCCCATGCGGCACTTGCTGTTCACGACGAGGAGCGCGGGCCCCTCGTCGAGGGCACCGCGCTTGGGAGGCTTCGTGAGTGCGACCTCTGGAGACGCTTCGCTGGCCATCATCAGCAAGGGTGCGCACGAGCGATCGAAGCAGCCAGGAGGACGGTGTACGCCTGGGCGCCCCCGCCTCGTCCCTCCCAGGGCAGGGGAGGGAGCGAGGGGTGCTCAGCTCAGTTGGCGCCCTGGCCCTCGATGATGCGGCGCTGGATTTCCTGGCGCAGGGGCAGGGCCTCCTCGGGGCTCAGGCGGCCATCCTCGTTGGTGTCGTACTGCTCGAGCAGGGCCTGCCGGCGGGCGCGCGCGGCCTCGAGGCGGTCCTCGCGGAGCTTCGCGCGCTCGGAGAGCTCGAGCACGCCGTTGCCGTTGGTGTCGTACCCGGTCAGCAGCTCCTGGCGCTTCTGCTCCCAGGCGGTGCGGATGGCCTGGCGGGCGGCCTGGCGCTCGGCCTCATCGAGGGTGCCGTCCTTGTTGGTGTCGAACTTCTCCAGGGCCCCCTGGCGGAGGCGCTCGCAGCGGGCCTCCATGGCGTCCACGAGGGCGGCGCGCTCCTCGGCGGACAGCGCCTTGTCGCCGTTCTCGTCGAAGGCCCAGCGCACGCGCCAGAAGGCCCAGTGGCGCACGCGCATGCCGGCGCGGACGAAGCGCGGGGCGCCGGTCTGCGCGGCGAGCTCATCCCTGAGCGCCTTCAGCTCGGCGCGGTCCAGGGAGCCGTTCTGGTTGGCGTCGTACTTCTGGAGCACCTCCTGGCGGCGGGCGCTGAAGTCACAGATGCCGGGCTCGTCGGTGGTGGGCTCGAGGGCGGTGTCCACGTCCTCGGCGCTCATGGAGGTGAGCGTCTCGGCGGTGGCATCGACCACGGCGTCGGAGCCGATGTCCCCGGACTCCTCCGAGGTGGCCAGGAAGGCCGAGGCCTCTCCGACGACGAGCTCCTCCTCCTGCATGGCGGAGTTGCAGGCCACGGTGGCCAGCGGGAGGGTGAAGCAGAGGGCAGCGGTGAGCAGACGGCGGTAGGGCGTGGTGCGGTTCATGGATTGTCTCCGAGGGTTGTTGTCCGGCCTCGGTTCCATGAACCCGGGTCCCGCGAGTTGGTTGCGGGCGGGATTTCCTCTGACTTTTTCCGCGCTAGCGCGGCTCCTCGTCCTTGGCGGCGGCCACCGCGTCCGCGGCCCACGGCCAGGTGTCTCGCGAGGACTCGTAGTGCGCCAGCAGGTCCGTTGGATCCTTGTAGATGGCGCGGCAGCCCGCCGTGCGCAGGTCCTCCTCCGGGAAGCCTCCGCACAACACCCCCACCGTGGGCACCCCCGCCTTGCTCGCCGCCAGCGCGTCGTAGGGCGTGTCCCCAATCACCACCACGCCGCGCGGATCCGGCCGGCCCAGCCGCTCCAGCGCCGCCTCGAAGATGTCCGGGTGCGGCTTCGACTTCGAGGCGTCGTCCTTCGACGTCTCCCCGTCCAGCATCCCCTGGATGCCGCACAGGCGCAGGTAGAACTCGAGCTCGTCTCCCTTCGCGCTCGAGGCCACCGCGAGGCGCAGCCCGTCCTTGCGCAGCCGCTGGAACAGCTCGCGCACCCGCGGGAAGGGGCGCAGCTTCGGCATGAACTCGCGCTTGAAGAGCGTGGCGCGGAAGTCGCTCAGCTCCTGGCCGAACTTCTCCAGCTCGTCCTCGGTGAAGAAGACGGGCAGCAGTTGGTCCGCGCCCTTTCCAATCTGGCTGCGCACGTGGGCGAAGGGCACGTCGCGGCCGAACTCCAGGAAGGCCCGTCTCCAGGCCTCGGCATGCTCATCCACCGAGTCCACCAACGTGCCATCCACATCGAAGATGACGTTCTGCACCAGGGCCATGACCTCGCGCTCCTTCCCGGTGGGGAAGGTGGGGATGCCCTCCGAGGCCATCAACCCCGTCCGGACGTGTCCGTGCGCCCTACCGCCCCCCGAGCGCCGCGAGCGTCTTCGTCTCAACGTCGTAACCCCCGGGCGCGCTGAGCGAGAACGTCTCCGCGGGCAGGGCCGGGTTGAGCTCCACGCGCGTCAGGGACGTCTCGGCCACCTGCTGTCCGCCGCCCCACTGTGTCAGCCGTCTGGGAACGCACAGGCCGAGAGCCTGCTCGCAGTGCTCCTCCTCCACGCGCAGCTCCGCCGTGTCCCCACCGCTCCGGGTGCGCTTGCCCAGGAAGTCCATGGCCGGCCAGCGCAGCACGTACGTCACCTCCACGTCCGTGCTCGCGGGCTTCACCGTCAGCTCCACCGCCTCGGGGCCCTTCGGGTGTTGCGTCCGGCGCGCGCTCACCCCCTGGCCCGGCAGCAGCGGTACGCGGAAGCCCTCGGGGGCGAAGGGCGCGAAGAGCCCCGTGAGCACGCCCGCCCGCTCCTCGGGCCCCAGCCCTCCGTCATAGGTGCGGAACTTCCTCGCCGCGTCGTCGCGCTCGAAGAGGTGCTCCCCGTCCCAGGCGAAGGCCCGCACGGCCGGCGTGCCCAGCGTCCCCAACATCTTCCGCGGGGCCCGGTAGGCGAACTGGAAGTCCATCGTCTGGCCCGCCTCGCGCGCGGTGCCCGCCAGCGCGTAGCTGGTGAGCTTGCCGTCGCGCGCGGCCAGGCGCTGCCGGGCATCGGCGAGCAGGGTGGACGAGTCGTCACCCCGGCGGCAGCCGGCGAGGACGAGCAGGAGCAGGGGCAGGTGACGGGCGGCGGACATGAGCGCTGAAAAAGCAGAAGGCCCCGCTGTCGCCAGGGGGCCTTCACACACTACGTGCAAACGGTGGGGACTGACTACTTCACCGCCACGCCAGTGGCCTGGGACATCGGGAAGCCGATGATGGTGCCGGTGAGGGCGAAGATGCCGTGACGCGGCGTGGTGCCGGCGCCCAGCAGCTGGATCTTGTTGCCGCCCATGGCCTTGGCCTCGGCCACCAGGAGCTTGTTCACCACGGTGTCCAGGTCGCTCTGAACCAGGTCGATCACGTGGAAGATGGCGGTCAGACCGAGCGCGGTGCCCTGGATGACGGCGATGGGCTCGCCACCGGCGGCGGACACCTCGTTGCCCGAGACCACCGCGGTCTCCACGCTCGTGCACGCCACCAGGCTGCTCGCCAGAATCGCCGAAACAATCGCCTTCTTCATTGGGTGCTTCCCTCCGGTTGGACGCTGGGGCGCGCTGACCATCCGATGGACCAGGCCCCCAACAGGTCGATGGGTTCTCAAGCTGCCGGGCCGTCGTAGCAAAGGCGCCTTTCAAGTCAAGCAATGGATCTCGGGGGGCCGGGCCGCATTGAAATACCGGCCAGCCGTGGCTACCCCCTTCCATTCCATGGAGAGCGCCCCCGCCCGAGTCGTCAACCGCCCGTGGTTGCACCTGCTGCTCTTCGTGCTGACCCTCGGCACCACCTCGCTCACCTTCGACAGCCTCTTCCTCGGGGCATCGCTGCCGTGGAGCGCCCGCCTCACCGAGGCGCTGACCTTCAGTGTCGCGCTGTTGACCATTCTCGGGGCGCACGAGATGGGGCACTACGTGCTGGCGCGCCTGCACGGCGTGGACGCGTCGCTGCCCTACTTCATCCCCCTGCCGTACCTCGGGGTGGGCACCCTGGGGGCCGTCATCCGCATCCGCGGCCGCATCCCCACCCGCAACGCCCTGGTGGACATCGGCGCCGCCGGGCCCCTGGCCGGCCTGCTCGTGGCCCTGCCCTTCCTCCTCTGGGGCCTGGCCCATTCACCCGTGGTGGAGGTGCCCGAGGTGTCCAGCTCCTTCCCGGGCCGCACCTCCCTCTGGAGCCTGGGCGGGGACTTCCTCCAGTGGCTCCAGGTGAAGCTCTCCCTGGCCCCGGCCTCCCCGGCCCACGAGGCCCTCCCCCAGCACGCCCTGCTGATTTTCGGGGACGGGCCGCTGATGAAGGGGCTGAAGTGGCTCGTCGTGGGGCCGCTGCCCCCCGGCAAGGCCCTCCAGGAGCACCCGGTGGTGATTGCCGCCTGGTTCGGCCTGCTGGTGACGCTGCTGAACCTCGTCCCGGTGGGACAGTTCGATGGTGGACACCTCTCCTACGCCCTCTGGGGCCCGCACGCCCGGTGGATAGGCAAGCTCATGGCCCTGGTGCTGCTTTTCCTCACCCTGTTCTACACGGTCACCTGGGGGCCCTGGTTCCTGGTGGCCACCAAGGTGGTGGGATTCGGTCACCCGGAGGTGACCCGACCAGCCGAGCCTTTGGGACTCGGGCGGAAGCTGGTCTGCGCGGTATGCTTCCTCGCGCTGGCGGGGTGTGCCATGCCCGTGCCCATCCGAATGGAGATCTGGTGAAGTACTTCTGCGAGGCTTGCGAGCGGCTCGTTCCACCGGCGTCGTTCCGGATGGAGGACGGTCTGCTCGTGGTCAAATGCTCGCGCTGCAAGGTGGAGATGCGCAGCGTGCCCGAGCAGGTGTTGGAGCCAGGCGCCGAGCTCCCCTCCAAGCCGGCGAAGAAGTCGAAGGCGTCCAAGTCGTCGGAGACGCCGGAGCCCGTCATCATGCTCGGCCAGAGCGAGGCCGAGCCGGACCCCATCGAGAACGAGCCGACCCGGCGCGTCGCGGTGCCGGCGGAGATCCTCGCGGCCATCGAGGCGGAGGCGCGGGAGACGCGGCGCAAGTCGAAGGAGTCCGAGCCGGCGAAGACGCCCGTGCCGGTGGCGGCCGAGCCGGCGAAGACGCCGGCGCCCACGCCGGTGGTCCTCAAGCCGCAGGTGCCCGAGCCGGTGGTGACGAAGTTCCAGGCCCCCGAGCCGGTGGCGGCGAAGGCACCGGCCGCCGAGCCGGTGGCGGCCAAGAGCCAGGCGCCCCGGCTGGCGATGTCGGAGGCCGCGGCGGCGTCCAACCTGATGGTGCTGCGGCTCTCGGAGGTGCAGTCGCGCGGTGGGGGCGAGTCCACGCCCGCGCCCGTGGACCCGGAGCCCGCGGCGGCCAAGGCCCCGGGCGTCCAGCTGCGCGTGGTGCAGGACACCCCCGCGCCCGCCGCTCCGTCCTCCCCGGCGCTGTCGTCCCCGTCCTCGGACGACCCCTTCATGCCGCCGGCGGGCTTCTGCCCCAAGTGCATCGGCCCGAAGAAGGACGGCGCGACGGTGTGCCCCTTCTGCGGCCTGGACTACGCGCGCTTCCGGCCCGAGGAGTCCCGGCCCTCGGGGGCGGTGGCCTCCACGTGGTTGGGCGTGGTGGAGCTGTGGGAGAGCAAGGGCGCGCACGACAAGGTGCTGGCGCTGTCCTCGGAGCGCGGGGAACTCGCCGCGCTGGGCCGCCTGTACCGCATCCGCCTGGCCCGCAACCCCGAGGACGCCATGGCGAAGCGGGGGCGCGAGGAGGTGCTGCGGCTGGCGGCGGCCAGCTCCACCTTCATGGCCACGCCTCCGCCGGACAAGCGCGCGAAGGTGAAGACGGCGGGCCTGGCCGTGCTCTTCCTGCTGCTGATGGCGGCGGCGATGGTGATTGGCGCCCAGGTGAAGCGGATGCTGACGGCGGGAGCGCCGTAGGGCGGTGCGGGACGCGCAGGCCATCAACCTCTCCTGGCTGCTGCGCCTGCGCTGGGGCGCCGTCGTGGGGCAGGCGGCCATCATCCTGGGAGCGCACTTCGGACTGGGGATGACGCAGCGGCTGGTGCCGCTGTTCGCCACCATCGCCGTGGCGGCGGCGAGCAACGCGGCGTTGGGGCTGTGGGCCCGGCGCGAGCGCCCCATCCGCGAGCGGCTGCTGTGGGCGGTGATGGCGCTGGACGTGGTGCTGCTCACGGTGCTGCTGGACTTGAGCGGAGGCCCCTTCAATCCCTTCAGCGCGCTGTACCTGGTGCACATCGCGCTGGCGGCGGTGGTGTTGCGCGCGGGGTGGACGTGGGCGCTGACGGGGCTGGCCATCTCGAGCTTCGGCGCGCTCTTCGTGGACCACCTGTGGTTCCCCAGCGAGGGGAGCGAGCAGGCCTCGGCGCACCACCACATCCATGACGTGCGGATGCACCTGGAGGGGATGTGGGCGGCCTTCGCGCTGGCGGCGGGCTTCATCGTCTACTTCGTGCAGCGGGTGACGCGGGCGCTGGCCGCGCGCGAGGCGGAGCTGGTGGATGCCCGGACGGCGGCGGCGCGCCACGAGAAGCTGACGGCGCTGGGCACGCTGGCGGCCGGGGCGGCGCACGAGCTGTCCACGCCGCTGTCCACCATCGCGGTGGCGGCGCGGGAGCTGGAGCGGCAGTTGACGCGCCAGGGCTCGGAGGCGGGCACGCTCGAGGACGTGCAGCTCATCCGCCAGCAGGTGGCGCGCTGCCGGGACATCCTGACGCAGATGACGCTGGACGCGGGGGCGAGCCAGGGTGAGTCCATGGTGGAGCTGGCGCCCGCGTCCCTGGTGGAGGAGGCGCTGGAGGGGCTGCCGGGCCGGGAGCGGGTGCGGACGGAGCTGGACGCCCGGACGCGGGAGGAGCGGGAGCTCGTTCCGGCGCACGCCTTCGCCCGCGCCATTCGCGGCGTGGTGAAGAACGCGCTGCAGGCCTCGGGGCCAGGGGCGCCGGTGCGGCTGGGGCTGGTGCGCGAGGCGGCGGGGTGGCGGCTGACGGTGGAGGACTCGGGCGAGGGGATGCCGGCGGAGGTGCTGGCTCGGGCGGGCGAGCCCTTCTTCACCACCAAGGCGCCGGGAGAGGGCATGGGGCTGGGGCTCTTCCTCACGCGCGCGGTGTTGGAGCAGTTGGGCGGAGGGCTGGTGCTGCGCTCCACGCCCGGCCAGGGGACGACGGTGGTGCTGACGTGGCCCGCGGGGGGCCTGCGACAATCCGCCGCGTTGCCTGCGGGGACGTCCCGGGTGAAGCCAGGGGCATGACGAGCCCGACGAGCCCGACGCCCGGTCATGCGCCGACCCTGCTGCTGGTGGACGACGAGGCGGTGTTCCGCGAGCGGCTGGCGCGGGCCTTCCGCGAGCGTGGCTTCGAGGTGAGCACCGCGGGCTCGTATGACGAGGCGCTGGCGCTGGCCACGAAGGACTCGCCGGAGCTGGCGGTGGTGGACTTGAAGATGCCGGGGCGGGGCGGGCTGGAGCTGGTGCGGGCGCTGCACGCGTTGGATGCGTCCACGCGCATCATCGTGCTCACGGGCTATGGGAGCATCGCCACGGCGGTGGAGGCGGTGAAGCTGGGGGCGTTCAACTACCTGCCGAAGCCGGCGGACGTGGACGACCTGTTGCTGGCCTTCACGAGGGGCCCGGGCGAGGCGGCGCAGGTGACGGAGGACTTCCAGCCGCCGACGCTGGCGCGAGCGGAGTGGGAGCACATCCAGCGGGTGCTGACGGACTGTGGCGGCAACATCTCCGAGGCGGCGAGGCGGCTGGGCCTGCACCGGCGCTCGTTGCAGCGAAAACTGCAGAAGTACCCGCCCGCGCAGTAGGGACAATGCAGTGGGACGAGACGAAGTCCTGGGGCGCGGATATTCCCTCGCCCTCCGGGAGAGGGACGGGGTGAGGGTGCCACGGTCCCTGGGTTGAACCCCGCGCCAGATCCGCAGTTCTGTCTCCCCTGTCGCGCTCTGAACCCCGGAGTCTTCTTCCCATCTTGAAGCGTTGGGAATGCAACCTCCGGTCGAGGAGTCCCCTCGCCTTTGCCGGGGCTCCAAAGCTCTCCTGCGATCTGGCTCCCTCCAACTCCCTTCAGGCCGCAGGAGCGTCTCTGTCATGTCGCTCGCCCGTTATCTGGCGCTCGTCGTCGTGCTCTTGGGCTTTCGCGTATTCGCGCAACCAGCTCCCGCGTTCGACAAGAAGGGCCTGGATGGCAGTCGCTACATGCTCTCCTCGCTGTCCGGGAAGATCGTCGTCCTGAATTTCTGGTTCAAGGACTGCGGCGCATGCCGTTACGAGCGCAAGGCGCTCAACAGCGTTGTTGGCAGGTACCAGCCGGTCGGTGACGTGGTGTTCATCGGTTTCTCCCTCGACGACAGGGACGAGCTGAAGGCGTTTCTCCGGAAGAATCCATTCCGGTATGCCGTCGTCCCTGACGCCCATGATGTCGCCTTGGACTACGGCGTCTCCGGGTACCCGACGCACGTGATCATCGGCCGCGATGGAGAGATCGCGGAGCGCTGGACGGGCGCGAACGATGCATTCGAGCGCCTTACCGCGGCGATTGACACATTGAGGGAGCAGGGGGAACCGGCACCCGACGCGTCCTCTTCCTCCGCCCAGGTGCATGCAGACCCCGGGGTGACGCAGGACATCCTCATCTCGCCCGAGCGGCCCATGCGCGGTGCCACGGTGAAGATCTACTACGCGCCGAAGGCCACGGCCATGCGGCAGGCCTCCGAGATCCAGGTCATTTGGAAGGTGCAGGCGAATGGCTCCTCTTCGCAGGGGGTGGCGCCGATGCGGAAACGTGGGGACCTGCTCGCCTGCGAGTTGAAGATCCCAGAGGACGCGATGCGGCTCAGTGTGCGCCTCCTGTCGCGTGGCGAGGAGGTCATTGAGGAGCGCGTGTTGTCGATCTTCGAGGCGAGCGACGAATAGCGCCAGGGTGGTCCGCACCACGCGCGTAAGCCACCACCCCTGGGGTCCGCCGACATCCCGGCCGCGCTCTTCCCTGCTGAAGAGATGTGGCGGAGCCCCGCGACCTCGTCGCCATCCCGACCCGCTCTACCGTGTCACCAAGCCATTCAGCGCAGTGCCAGGGGTGCAGATCTCGCTCGCCAGGAGCCGGAGTTCCATCCGAAGCACGCCTCTGCATGTCTCCAGGTCTCCGCAGCCCTTCAGGGTCTCCCGCATGCGTTGGAAGATCTCCTGGTGGTACTTCTCCGGATGAGGGGCGGTATGCGCTCGGAGGTAGATCAGGTTCGCCGGGTCTTCCAGGTTCATTCCGGCCTGCTCGAACAGCTGTTTGAAGCGGGGGGTCCACGGCCCGTTGGCGTAGGTCGAGGCTTTGAGGGCCACCGTGGCGATGTGGTGGGGTTCGTTACCGTCCTCCGTTTCCCCGCTACTGCAGATGCTGGGTGTGCTCGGACGCGTGGTCGCACCCGGACGCGTGGCGACGGTGGGCTGTGCCGTCCAGGAACCGCCCTCACATTCGAGCAGGCGCTTGAGCACTTCGAGCCTTCGCGGATTCCCTTGCTTGCGGATACGCGCCTCCATGCCGATGTTGATCAGCTCCATTCGGAGGCGCTCCGCGTAGGCGTGTTGTACCTCCGTTGTCTGCGCCCTTTGTCCGCGCGACTGGTTCTGGAGCCAGGAGCGAGTGGGCACGAAGCCCAGGTGCCGTACGAGAGACTCGACGACGTGGCGTTGCTCCGGCCGGGCGAGCTGTTGCAGCTCGGTGATCGGAAAGGAGGCAAAGAACTCCTGGTCCAGCTCCTCGGCTTGCCGTTGCAGCCAGAGTTCCGAGGTGGAGACAGGCCAGTCCGAGGTCTCCTCATCTACCTTGGCGAATGCATGCGCCTCGGTGTAGCTCACCCGCCCATCCTGGTCATAGTCGGCTGACGCGACAGGCTGTCCAGTCCGGTCGTACCCGCTGAGACCGGCGAAGAAGCTTGAGCTGTAGTCCTCGTAGTCCGACTCATCGACCTCCGCGGTACAGCCGACGGAGGTGCGGCTCTTCACCGTCGCGAAGAATCCACAGCGGTTCTTGTGTGACACTCCGCGTGTGGGTACTCCTCCTTGATAGATGAAGTTGCCGAATGACCCCGAGAAACACTGGGCCATCATCGTCACCACCGGGGTGTCGTCTGGGAACTGGTCCAAGGCCTTGGCGAAGTACCGCACGTACATCTTGTCTCCGCCCCAGAGCGCCAGGTAGTTGTTGTCCGAGTTGTCGTCGTTCTGCCCACCGTGCGCCGTGACATAGATGAAGACGGGCCGCTGGACGTCCTGTGAGAGGCTCCGCGCCAGCCAGTCCTTGAAGCTATCGACTGTCGAGGGACCTATGAGGTTGGGGATCTTCGGAACCTTGAACCGCTCCTCACCGTCCTCATCCAGGTAGCGAACGGTGGGCTCTCGAGACTTGCCGTTGGCGAAGTAGATGGTGGTGGTGGCCGGCTCGATTCCGAGCGCCTTCTGTGTGCGCTGGAAGTAGAGGACGTTCTTCTCCAGGGCGATCTCGTTGGCGGACGGCTCGTAGCCCCCTCCCATGACGAGGAAGTTGATGTCGAGCGGGTTGCCGGCTCTCCGTGGAGGCGTTGCCGGCCTGGTAGGAGACGCGAGTGCTGGGGTGGAATCCGCAGGGGGCTTCGGGTCGAACTCAGTGGTGGGCTCCAGGTCGGACTCGGCGGACGGTTCCGAATCTGGCTCGGCGGACTCCTCCGAATCTGGCTCCGCGAACTCCTCCGAGTCAGCCTCATCGGAGGGCTCCGTTTCAGAATCCGTGGAAATCGAGATGATCGTGGAGTTGTTCACGATCCTGATGGAGTTGTCGCCGTGAGCCTTGGCGACAGGGGAGTACATCAACCCGAGAGCACACACCCAAAGAACACGTGTCTCAACGTTCCTGGCCATGAATCCTCGCGGTGCTTCCGCGACCACGGAGTGTCGGTTTGGTGAATGGCGTCCGGTGAGGGGGAGGCGAGTGGCGTGCGGCCGGCTCCGCACCCTGCTGCGCGATTAACCGGGCCTCACGGGCGGCGCTTCGGTTTCCGCGCCAGGGCGCTCGTGAATCGTTTGGGACGATGAGTTGCGAACATCACGCTTTCGGGCATGACCTCAGCTCCACCCGCCCCACCGGGCAGGCAGCCGGGCCGCTCCTGTACAAAACCCGACGAGCGAGCGGCGCACTGTTATCCTCTCGTGCCCCTTCCTCCCGCGGCTCTCCCTTCCATGTCCCTGCCTGCTTCCTCGCTCCGGCTCTCCGTCGACACCCTGCTCGGCCCTGGTGGAGCGCTCCAGTCCGCGCTGGAGGCGTACGAGTACCGTCCGGAGCAGCTGCAGATGGCGCGCTCGGTGGAGAAGGCCTTCAACGAGCGGGGCTACCTGCTGGCCGAGGCGGGCACGGGCACGGGCAAGACGCTGGCCTACCTGGTGCCGGCGCTGCTGTCGGGCCGGCGGGTGGTGGTGTCCACGGCGACGAAGACGCTGCAGGAGCAGATCTTCTTCAAGGACCTCCCCCTGCTGCGCGAGCGCATGGGCCTCAGCTTCGAGGCGGCGTACCTCAAGGGGCGCAGCAACTACCTGTGCCTGCACCGCTACGACGCCTTCAGCAAGGATCCGCAGTTCTCCTCGCGCGAGGAGGGGCGGTACTGGAAGCACCTGCAGGCGTGGGCGAGCCGGACGGAGACGGGGGACCGGAGCGAGCTGGAGCTGCCCGAGTCCTTCAGTGCGTGGAGCCGGCTGTCGACGACGTCGGACACGTGCCTGGGCTCGAAGTGCCCGGTGTACGAGAATTGCCACGTGACGCGGGTGAGGCGGGCGGCGGAGTCGGCGGACCTGCTGGTGGTGAACCACCACCTCTTCTTCGCGGACCTGGCGCTGCGGGGCCGGGGCCAGCGGGGCGAGGGCGTGCTGCCCCAGTACGACGCCGTCATCTTCGACGAGGCGCATGCGGTGGAGGACGCGGCGGGGAGCCACTTCGGGCACTCGGTGTCCAGCTTCCGGTTGGAGGACCTGGTGCGGGACGCGCTGGCCGTCCTGGCGCCCACGGACTCGCGCTTCGGAATGCTGTCCTCGCTGGTGGTGCGCCTGCGCACGCATTCGGAGGCGCTCTTCTCGCAGGCGCCGCGGGTGCTGGGCCTCAAGGAGCACGAGGGCGCGGTGGCGCTCAACCCCGAGCGGCTGGCGTTGCTGTCGGGCTCCATCGAGCAGGTGAAGGGAGCGCTCTCGGCGCTGGGCGCCTTCACCACGAGCGAGCGCGAGCCGGAGTTGACGCTGCTCACCCGGCGGTGCGCGGAGCTGGTGGCGGACCTGTCCTTCCTGGAGAAGGTGGAGTCCCACGACCACGTGTACTGGGCGGAGGCGCGCGGACGGGGCGTCTTCCTGCGCGCGAGCCCCATTGAAATCGCCAGGGAGCTGCAGGAGCGGCTCTATGGGGGGGTGGACACGGTGGTGTTCACCTCGGCGACGCTGGCGGCGGAGGGGCGCTTCGACTTCTTCGCGCGGCGCATGGGGCTGTACGACGAGGAGGGCGTGCCGGTGGCGAGCGTGCGCACCGTGTCGGTGCCCAGCCCGTTCGACTTCGAGCAGCAGTCGGCGCTGTACCTGCCCACGCACCTGCCGGATCCAGCGGCCCCCGGCTTCATCGAGGCGGCGGCGGAGGAGATCATCCGGCTGTGCGAGGTGACGGGAGGCCGGGCCTTCGTGCTCTTCACCAGCCTGCGCAACATGGAGCGGGCGCACGCGCTGGCGCGCGGCCGGTTGCCCTACCAGGTGTTGTTGCAGGGCGAGCGGCCCAAGCAGCAACTGCTGGAGGCCTTCCGCGAGCTGCCCAGCGTGCTCTTCGCGGCGCACAGCTTCTGGGAGGGCGTGGACGTGCCGGGGGACGCGCTGAGCCTGGTCATCATCGACCGGCTGCCGTTCGCCTCGCCGGGAGACCCGGTGGTGGCGGCGCGCATCCGCCAGCTCGAGGCCCGGGGCGAGGAGGCCTTCGGGGGCTACCAGCTTCCGCAAGCGGCGCTGGCGTTGCGGCAGGGGTTCGGCCGGCTCATCCGCACGCGGGCGGACCGGGGAATCGTCGCGATGCTGGACCGGCGCATCGTCACCAAGAGCTACGGGCGCGCCTTCCTCACGAGCCTCCCGCCGGCCCGGCGCATCCACCAGCTCGAGGGGCTGAGCGCCTGGTTCGAGGGCAGAGCCGAGCTCGAGCGCGAGGACGACGTCGATTTCTGAGTCGAAGGCGCCTTCCCGGCCCGTTTCGCTTCTACGTACGTAGAAGTGGATGGGGCGCCGCTGCGTTGGCTGTTGCGCATTGTGAGCCGGACGTCCTTCGCGCCCGTGGCGAGCCCGATATTCTCCGTGACGTGAAGGCCGCAGTGCCTCGACCGGGGGAGCGGAGGCGTCCATGCTTGCACACGAGATGGAGTGGGATGTCGATGGGGAGCGGGAGGACTCGGAGCCGCTGCTGACGCGACTCCAACATTCGGAGCGCACGCTGCTCCAGCTCTCCGAGGCGCTCGGGGAGGGAGAGCCGGTGGCGATGGTCTCGGCGCTGCGGCGGGAGGCCGATTGCCTCCAGGGGCTGCGGAGTCAGCTCGAATCGCTGCTGGGGAGCTGGGCGCTGGTGGCGGAGCTGTCCCACCGCCTGCTGAACCTGCCATTGGAGGAGATGGAGCCGGGGCTGCGCGCCACGCTGGCCGTGCTCGGGGAATGGTTCGGTTCCCAGCGGGCCTACGTCTTCCTGCTGTCCGAGGACCGGCGGCGGCTGTCGGAGGTCTACGAGTGGTGCGCGGAGGGGGTGGCGCCCCATGACGTGGACTGCGCGCGGAGTGTCCCGGTGGAGGCCATGTCGTGGTCGCTGCGCCAGATGTTGGCGGGGCGGACGGTGCTCGTGAAGGACACGGTGCTGTTGCCTCCGGAGGCCATGGCCGAGAGACAGCTTTGCGAGATGCTGGGCACCCGCTCCTACGTACACATGCCGCTGTTCCTCGGGGGCCGACTGCTCGGGTGGCTGGGCTGTGACGCGGTGGGGCGTCCTGGGGCCTGGCCGGAGGAGTCGTTGCGCCTGCTGGCCGTTTCCGGAGGCGTGCTGGTGAATGCGTTGCAGCGCCAGCGGGTGGCGGCGTCGAACGTCCGGCTCTCCGAGAGCATGGAGCAACTGCAGGAGGCGCAGAGCCAGCTGCTCTTCGCGGACCGGCTGGCGACCATCGGCCAGCTCGCGGCGGGCGTGGTGCATGAAATCAACAACCCGTTGTCCTTCCTGCTCAACAACCTGGCGCTGGTGAAGCGTGGGATGGGGCAGTCGCGGCCGCCGGAGGTGACACAGGCGCTCGCGGACGCGAACGAGGGGGCCGAGCGGGTGCGCCACATCGTGCAGGACCTCAAGCTGCTGTCCTCACCGGACGAGATGGAGCGGGGCCCGGTCGAGGTGGGGAAGGTGGTGCGCAGCGCGGTGAAGCTGGCGGCGCATGAAGTCCGCGGCCGGGCGCACGTGGTCGAGTCACTGGACGAGGTGCCGCGGGTGCGGGGCAACGAGGCGCGGCTGTGTCAGGTGTTCCTGAACCTGCTGCTCAACGCGGCGCACGCCATTTCACCGGGGCAACCGGAGCACAACCGCATCCAGGTGTCGGCGCGGGAGGTGAAGGGGGAGCGCGTGCTCATCGAGGTGAGTGACACGGGCTGCGGGATACCGCCGGAGCTGCTGGAGCGGGTATTCGACCCGTTCTTCACCACGAAGCCGGTGGGAGTGGGGAGCGGGCTGGGGCTCTCGGTGTGCCGGCGCATCATCGGCGCGCACGGAGGGGAGCTCACCGTGGAGAGCGAGCCGGGGCGGGGCACCACCTTCCAGGTGTTCCTGCCGGTGCACACCGGAGACCACTGAGCTGTGTGAATATCCCCTCTCCCCTCGGGAGAGGGTCGGGGTGAGGGTATCCGGGCCCGTTCTTCAACCTGTGGCCCTCAGTGTGGGCAGTGGGTTCAACCCGGGATGCGTGGCA
>NZ_JPMI01000389.1 GCF_000733295.1 Archangium violaceum Cb vi76
TATCCGGGCCCGTTCTTCAACCTGTGGCCCTCAGTGTGGGCAGTGGGTTCAACCCGGGATGCGTGGCACCCTCACCCCGTCCCTCTCCCGGAGGGAGAGGGGATATCCATCAGTGTGAGCCGCCGGCCTCTCCGAGGTCGAACTCGGGCACCTCGAACTCCGGCTTGAGCCGCTGCAGCACCTTGGCGAAGGCCTCCTTGTCCTGCGCCTTCTCCATCGCCGCCTCCGGAGTAATCGTGTTGGCGGCCACCAGCTTCTCCAGGTGCATGTCCAGCGTCTGCATGCCCAGGTTCTGGCTCGCCTGCATCTTGCTCGCGATTTGAAACACCTTCCCCTCGCGGATCATCGCCGCGATGGCGCTGGTGCCGATGAGGATCTCCAGCGCGGCCACGCGGCTCTTGCCGTCCGCGGTGCGGATGAGCTGCTGGGCGACGATGCCGGCGAGGCCCTCGGCGAGCATGCCGCGCACCTGGGGCTGCTCCTCGGCGGGGAACGAGTTGATGATGCGGTCGATGGTGGCCGGCGCGCTGTTGGTGTGCACCGTGGCCATCACCAGCACGCCGAAGCTGGCCAGCTGCAGCGCCAGCTTCATCGTCTCGTTGGTGCGCAGCTCGCCGATGAGGATGACGTTGGGGTCCTCGCGGCCCGCCGAGCGGATGGCGGTGGCGAAGTTGGAGGCGTGGATGCCCACCTCGCGGTGCGTCACCTGGGACTTCGCCGACTCGTGCACGAACTCCACCGGGTCCTCGATGGTGAGGATGTGCGCCGGGCGGGTGTGGTTGATGTGGTTGATCATCCCCGCCAGGGTGGTGGACTTGCCGCTGCCGGTGGGGCCGGTGACGAGCACCAGGCCGCTGCGGCGCTCGGCCAGCTTGCGCACCACCTCGGGGGTGTTGAGCTCCGCCAGCGACAGCACCTTGCTCGGAATGGTGCGGAAGACGGCCGCGATGCCCGTCGTCTTGTAGAAGTAGTTGGCGCGGAAGCGCGCCCGGGTGCCGTAGCTGTAGGCGAAGTCGAGGTCGAGGTCCTCCGTTATCTGCCGCTTCTGCTCGGGGCTGGTGAGCTCGAAGAGCATCGCCTCCAGCTCCGGCTGGGTGAGCAGGGCCTCGCGCAGGGCGGTGAGCTCGCCGCGGATGCGCCCCAGGGGCGGGTGGCCGATGCTCAGGTGCAGGTCGCTCCCCTTGTTCTCCAGGAGCTTGTCGAAGAGGGCGGCGATGCGCGGCGCGGTGCTCATGGTCAGGCGCTCTTCCGGTTGAGGAGGTTGCCCATCTTGGACAGCAGCTTGCCCCCGTCCGGCGAGGGCGGGCCCTCGGGAGGCGCGCCGGGCCGCTTGCCCGTCACCACGGCCTCCAGCTCGTCGGGGCTCTCGGCATAGGCCCTGGCGATCTCCAGCGTCGTCTTCCCGGAGCGCACCAGGTCGGCGAGCGAGTCGTCGAAGCGGACGATGCCCAGCGACTTGCCGCGCTGCTGCAGGGAGGGAATCTGGTACGTCTTGTTGTCGCGGATGAGGTTGCCCAGGGCCACCGAGCCCGGGAGCAGCTCGGCGGCGACCACCATGCTCTGGCGGTCCGCGCTGGGCAGCAGCCGCTGGCTGACGATGAGGCGCAGGCTGCTGGCGAGCGTCATGCGCACCTGGGCCTGGTCCCCCGGCGGGAAGAGGTCGATGAGCCGGTCGATGGTTTTCGCCGCGCTGGGCGTGTTCATCGTGGAGACGAGCAGGTGGCCCGTCTCGCTGGCGGACAGCGCCATGCGCACCGTCTCGGTGTCGCGCAGCTCGCCCACGAGGATGACGTCCGGGTCCTCGCGCAGGCTGCCCTTGAGGGCGGTGGCGAACGTCTTGGTGTGGGTGCCCACCTCGCGCTGGCTCAGCAGCGCCCTCCTGCGCGGGTGGAGGTACTCCACGGGGTCCTCCACGGTGAGCACGTGGTGGGACGTCTCGCAGTTGATGCGGTTGACGATGGCCGCCAGGGTGCTCGTCTTGCCGTGGCCGGAGGGGCCGGTGACGACGATGAGGCCCTGGTGGTGGTGGGTGGCCTTGGCGATGTCGACGGGCAGGCCGAGCGACTCGAGGGTGGGAATCTCGCGGGGGATGAGGCGGAAGCAGCCCTTGTAGCCGGTGCGCTGGCGCGAGACGTTGACGCGGAAGCGGCCGGACTGCCCCAGGTCCAGCGAGAAGTCACAGCTCCCCTCGCGGTCCAGCACCGGGCGCAGGCGCTCGGGGATGTGCGGCAGCAGCATCGTCTCCACCGTCTCGGGGAGCAGCGGGTCTCCGTGGGGCAGCAGCTCGCCGACGAGGCGGAAGAGGGGAGGGCGGCCGGCGACGACGTGCAGGTCGCTCGCGCCCACGGTGCGCGCGTCCTCCAGCAGCATCGTCAGGTTGCGCGCGGACTCCGGCCGCACGACGAGGCGCGGGGCCGGGGGCACCTCGGCCACGGGCTCGGGCGCGGGCGGAGGGGGCTCGGCGGGCGGTGCCGCGGGCGCGGGCGTCTGCTTCTCGGTGGGGAGGATCTGCACGCCCTTGGACGGCTTGGGGGACGCGGGGCGCGGGGCGCTGGGCGCCGACGTGGCGGGAGCGGGAGGCCGGGGCGTGGGCGCTCCGGCCTGGGCGGGCTCGGTCCGCACGACGCGCACGTTGAGCACGTCTCCCCGGCGCAGGGCTCCGACGACGACGGGGCCCAGGCCCTCCAGGCGCAGCGCCCACTGGCTGGGCTTGTCGGAGACGGTGGTGGCCCGGGCCTCTCCCACCAGGGTGCTCAACATCCCCTGCACCCCCTCCACCGTGAGGGGGGTGGGCGCCAGCGCCTCGAAGGCACCGGTCGCCAGCTTCACCATGGGGTTCCGCCCGGAGATCAGGGCGAGCTCCACCGCGCCCGGGCGGGTCAGGTGGCGCATCAACTCCGTGAGGGTCTTCATGCCCGGCTCCTCCTTCTTCCAGTCCCGGGGCGATGGCCCCCCCCGGGAGCGCGGTGCAGCATAGCCGCGAATTGCCACGAATTCTGGAAAGAGGACGACCGGCGCGCCGCCGGGCCCTGGAGCGGGCGAGGGGGCGGCACGAGGGGCCTTACAATAAGGAAGCGCCCGGCTCGGGCCCTCGGGGAGGGTCCAGGCCGGGCGCTTTCAGGAGAGGGAAGGGGCCCTGGAGGACGCGGCCCTCTTCCCCTCCCGGGGCACTCCTCCGCTCACAGCTCGCGAGACATGAGGAGGCGCAGCTTGCCGGACTTCTTGGACACCACGGTGGCCACGGTGGTGAAGCCCGCGTTGCGGTAGAAGCTCACCGCCGGGGCGTTGGCCGGGTCCACGCGCAGGGCGATCGTCTTGCGGAACATGTCCCGCGCCACCTGCAGCCCCTGGTTGAGCACCGCCTGGCCCAGGCCGCGCCGGCGCAGCTCGGGGCGTACCACGATGTTGCGCATGTAGGCGGCGCCGGGCACCGGACCGTCCCGCTCCACCGTCACGTAGCCCACCACCTGGCTCTGCACCTTGGCCACGTGGATGAACGGCCGCAGCGCCGTCAGCGACTTGAGGCTGTCCTCCATCGTCTCGCCGCGGCTCTTCCAGGGCTCCGAGCTGGAGCGCAGGGCGGCCACGGACGCCATGTCCTCATCGGTCGGGACGGAAAACTTCACCGCCGGCGCCAGATCGTTGGGCAGGTTGGCCATGTCCGGCACTGGTATCGCGGCCACCTCCACGCCCGGGTCCACCCGCTTCATCGTCATGCCTTGCTCCTCCATTGCGATACGATCCTAACCGCTTCACCGGGGCCCATGCACGCGCTGGGTGCGGCGCACATTTCCCCCCATAAGGGGGAGAGCCGGACTTTTCCAAACTGCGCATGGGCTGCCGGCATTCCAAGGCCGCCCGCTCCCGCCTCATCCGGGGGTTTTCGCTCGGGTATGGTGGGGGGCGGCTTTCAATGCTGAACACCTTTCACTATAAAAAACCGTCCGCCTGGGGCGGGATGGCCCACCCTTCCTCCTCCCACTCGGCAGCCTGAGCTCCGCACGTGCAACTCAACCACGCCCAGCGCGAACTCACCCTGAAGATCGTCTACTACGGCCCAGGGCTGAGTGGGAAGACGACGAACCTGCGTGCCATCCACGCGCGGGCCCGGCCGGAGGCTCGCGGCCGGCTGCTCAGCGTGGAGACGCACGAGGACCGTACGCTCTTCTTCGATCTGCTTCCGGTGTTCTTCACCAGCAGCTCGGGCTTCAAGGTGAAGCTCAAGCTCTTCACCGTGCCGGGACAGGTGGTGCACGACGCCACGCGGCGGGTGGTGCTGCAGAACGCGGACGCGGTGGCCTTCATCGCCGACAGCCGCCGCAGCGCCTCCGCGGAGAACAACGCCTACTGGCGCAAGCTCCGGGCCAACATGAGGGAGATCGGTCTGGACGCGACACAGGTGCCGGTGGTCATCCAGTTCAACAAGCGGGACCTGCCGGACGCGCAGACGGACGCGGAGCTGGACGAGGCCCGCAAGAAGGGTGGGGAGCCGGTGGTGGGGGCGGTGGCGCTCCGGGGTGAGGGCGTGATGGAGACGCTGCACGTGCTGCTGCAGTCGGCGTGGCGCAACCTGGACGAGCGCGCGCGGCTGTCGCGCAACATCAGCCTGACGGAGAAGGAGTTCCTCACCCACATCTTTCAGCAGATGGACCTGACGGGCACCAGCCTCGAGTCCCTCTATCCGACTGCAGCAGGGAGGCCGCGATGAGCGCCGACAAACCAGGCGCCGTGGGCAGCGGGCCAGAGCACGCCGGCTCGGTGCTCCAGCGGAAGGCCTCGTTGGTGGACATGTTGGATCCCCTCAGCTTCGGGGACGTGGTGGACAGCCTCGGGGAGCTGTACCGGGTGGGCATCCGGGTGCTGGACGAGCGGGGCCGGACGCTGGCGGACGCCAAGGGGAGCAACGGGGACTTCTGCGGTTTCGTGAACACCACCGCGCAGGGCCGCGCGCGCTGCACCGCGCTGGTGGCGCGGTTGAACGAGGGGCCGCTGACGCCCACGCAGGGCGCGCAGGTGCTGCCCGGGACGAGCCCGTTGGGGGGCGAGCTGCTGGGGCAGCCGTGCTTCACCGGCCTGCGCTACGTGGTGCTGCCGGTGCAGTGGGAAGGGGACGTGCTGGGGCGGGTGGTGTTCGGGCCGTTCGCGCCGGAGGAGCTGGCGGACGTGCCGGTGGCGCTGGCCGAGCTGGAGGGGCTGGAGCTGGAGCGGGCTCGCGAGCTGCTGGCGCACGTGGGGCGGCAGAGCGAGCACCGGGTGGTGAAGATGCTGGCGCACGTGGCCCAGGTGCTGGCGGCGCTGCTGGCGTCCGGTCAGAAGGCGTACCTGACGGGGCAGCTGCACCTCGAGGCGATGCTGGAGACGCAGCGCGACCTGGAGGCGCAGAACGCGCAGTTGATGCGGCTCAACCAGCGGTTGAAGGAGGCGGACCGCATCAAGTCGAGCTTCCTGGGGACGGTGAGCCACGAGCTGCGCACGCCGCTGTCGTCCATCATCGGCTACTCGGAGATGCTGGCCGAGGGGCTGGTGGGCGCGCTGAACGCGGAGCAGATGCAGTTCGTGCGCACCATCATCGAGAAGGGCAACACGCTGCTCAAGCTCATCTCCTCCATCCTGGACATGAGTCAAATCGAGGCGGGCAAGGTGCGGCTCGCCTTCGAGTGGGTGGACGTGCAGGAGCTGGTGGAGAGCTCGCTGACGAGCGTGATGCCGCAAGCGCAGCGCAAGGGCCTGACGGTGAAGGTGCATCTGCCGGAGGTCGCTCAGCCGCGGGTGGTGGCGGACCGGGAGAAGCTGAGTCAGGTGGTGGTGAACCTGCTGGCCAACGCGGTGAAGTTCACGCCGGGCGGTGGGCAGGTGGAGGTGAGGTTGTCGGCGCATGGTCCGCAGCCGGGCCTGGTGGGCGAGGGCTACCGCATCGAGGTGGAGGACACCGGGGTGGGGATTCCCCTGGACCAGCGCGAGCGCATCTTCCAGAGCTTCTACCAGGTGGACGACAGCCCGACGCGCGAGTACGGCGGAGCGGGGTTGGGGCTGGCGATCGTGAAGAGCTACGTGGAAGGGCACGGCGGGCAGGTGTCGGTGACGAGCGAAGTGGGGCAGGGCTCGTGCTTCCGGGTGGTGTTGCCGAAGGAGCCGCCGTTGTCGGGGCACGGGCCGGCCTACATTCCGCCGCCGATCGACACGGATCCCGAGCGCTTCTGAGCCGCCTCGGCCCATCCGGTCCAACGATTCCAATGGGTTGGATGGGCGTTGGGGGGGGATTCGGCACTTACATTCCGGGCGGACGCAACACTTTGATTCTGGAATCGAGAATGGAAGTAACCCCCCCGCCACACCCTGGGCCCCGATCATGAAGATCCAGAACGACTTCTCCCGGACCGCCGTCTCCCGTCTTCCCGATGCGAAGCCCCCTGTCGCGGCGGAGGTGAAGAGCAACGAGCTCTCCCAGCCCACCGCCACCCCGTCCACCGGCTTCGACCCGGCGTCGAGCTTCGCGTCGCAGACCAATGCCCCCGTGAACCTGACCGGGGCGCTGCGTGAGCCGCGGAAGACCGGTCCGGTGGCCCTCGACAGCGCCGCGGGCCAGGCCGCCATCCAGAAGACCGTGGACTTCCTCCAGCAGCAGGGCCCCGCCGCCGCGAGCGCCCGCGGCCTGATGGCCAGCCCGGGCGTCGCCGCCTCGGACTTCGCGCCGCGCACCGTGGAGCAGGACGGCCTGGGCATGACGCACGTGCGCATGGACCGCGTGAGCGAGGGCACCCGCGTGTTCGGCGAGCAGGTCGTCGGCCACATCAACTCCTCCGGGAAGATGGACAGCGTCACCGGCGATGTCGCCCCCATCCCCCCCGGCCTGGGCAGCGCACCGACGAAGCTGTCCGCCGAGGCGGCGCTGGCTGTCGCGCAGCAGGACTTCGCGGGCAGGACGGACCGTCAGCCCACCTCCGAGCGCGTCATCTTCAAGGGGGACGACGGCCAGTACCGCGCCGCGTACCACGTGCAGTTGAGCAACACGACGGACGTCGGTGAGGGCAAGCAGCCCCGCCGGATGAACTACCTGGTCGACGCCAACAGCGGAGAGCTCCTCGAGAAGTACAACCAGATGGGCGGCTTCGAGCACGAGCACGCGCACGCGCATGCTTCCGGTACGAAGACCCCGGGCAGCGCGCCCGCCACCCCGACGGACGTCCCCACCAACGGCCTGGCGGATGACACCTCGCAGTACAGCGGCAAGGTGCAGCTCGACAGCACGAAGAACGCCGACGGCACGTACACCCTGGCGGACGAGTCCCGTGGCGAGGGGGTGGTGACCCGCGACGCGCTCAACCGGAACCCGGACACCACCTCGACCAAGAACGCCCCCATCACCGACGACAACGACATCTGGGGCGAGGCGACCGACCCGGCGCGCAACAAGGACGCGGTGGACGCCCAGTACGGCGCGCAGACCACCTACGACTTCTACAAGGAAGTGCTCGGCCGCGACTCCATCGACGGCAAGGGCGAGAAGCTCATCTCCGACGTGCACGTGGGCACCCACTTCGCCAACGCCTTCTGGGACGGCGAGAAGATGAACTACGGCGACGGTGACGGCCAGACGTTCGGCTCGCTCACCACGCTGGACATCGCGGGCCATGAGATCAGCCACGGCCTGACCGAGCGCACCGCGGGCCTCCAGTACCGCAACGAGTCCGGCGCCCTCAACGAGGCGATCAGCGACATCATGGGGACCGGCGTGGAGTGGTTCGCCAGCCAGAAGAACGAGGCGGTCAAGTTCGACTGGACGGTGGGCGAGGACACCTTCACCCCGCACAACGGCGACCCCACCGACGGTCTGCGCGACATGAGCGACCCGACGAGCGATGGCCAGTCCCCGGACCACTACTCGAAGAGATACAAGGGCACCCAGGACAACGGCGGCGTGCACATCAACTCGGGCATCCCCAACAACGCCTTCTACCTGCTGTCCGAGGGCGGCAAGAACCGCACCTCCGGCACCGAGGTGAAGGACGGCATCGGCATCGAGAAGAGCCTGAAGATCTACTCCCGCGCGCTCAGCTTCTACATGACGCCGACCACCAACTTCGCCCAGGCGCGCGAGGCCACCTTCAAGGCCGCCCAGGACCTCTACGGCAAGGACTCCACGGAGGCCAGGAAGGTGCTGGAGAGCTGGAGCGCGGTGGGCGTCGGGTAGCGCGGGCGAATTCTCCCTCATCGACCTCTTCCTCTCCCACTTCCCACGGGCGCGAGTGCCCGTGGGTCCGGGAGATGACTGCGCGGTCCTCGCTCCTTCTCCCCCCTCTTGAGCCCTCTTTTGCGACAGGCTCAGAGGGAGAGGGCCGGGGTGAGGGTATGCCAGGAGATGCGAACGATGAGGACTCGCCATTGGGTGGTGTGGTTCGCCCTGTCCGTGTTGTCCACGGGCTGCGCGTCGTTGACACCACCGCCCGGTCGGGGGACGCACCTGCGCTACTCGCCCCACGGGGCGGCGGTGACGATGGGGAGCCCGCGCAGCTCTGGGGACACCGGGGGGAGTGCACACGTCGGTGATGCAGCGGAGCTCGCTCGGCGGAGCGCCTTGGCGGCACACCTGTCGTTTGCCGGAGCCCTTGGCGAGGTATCCCGCTCCACCCGCCGCATCTCCTCGGAACTCTCCCGGCTCAAGACCAGCTCGGGGCTCGTCGGCCATTATCGCCGCGTGTTCGTCCCTTTCGTGGACCATGCCAGCCAGCAACTGCGCTGGATGGAGACCGGACTCGCCATGGCCACCCATCTCTCTACCCTGGCCTCGGAGATGGAGGACCCGGACATGCGACTGGCCCTGCTGCGTCTGGGCGGCCCCCGGCTTCAATCCGCCCTGCTGGGCTCCCTGCTGCTTTCAGTCTGGCTGGACCTACTCCTCCTGGCGGACGTGGTGCTCACGCAATGCCCTTCCTACAGTGTGGAGCGGCTGGCTGGGGAGATGGACCAACTGTGGACGATGCTCGGGCCCGCCATGACGGCGCTTGCCTCCCTGGAGCCGGTGCAGGTTGATGCCGCCGCCGCCGATCTTCCCGCGCTTGTCGGTCACCTCACCGGCGAATTCGCCGTGACCCGGGAGCGCGCGCTCAAGTCTGGCGAGAATCTCCAGAAGATACTGCTGGTGAAAGACCTCATCGAGTCGCTCGCCACGGCCTCGGTGATGAAGATGGCACTGCCACGGATGTGGGGGCCGGCCACTTCCGCCACGCTCGGCGTGGGCCTCATGGTGGGGGCTGACGGGGTGATGATGGGCACACGGCTGGTTGTCTCCGCCGAGTGGGTGGAGATGATGCGTCGGTTGGTGCAGGCGGGAGTCATCTCCCTGCCCGCTGTCAGCGCCGCCGTCCGGATTCACGCCGGGCAGCTGCTGATGTCTGAATCGAAGCGGGACCTGCCGCGGGGCGTACGCCAGGCGTTGGGCGATGGGCCCGAGGTGGGGGCCATGCGCGAGACTGGAAGAACAGGAGCGGGCATGGCCGAGCCACCTCGGCACCATGTCCTGCCGCAAGAGTTCCGTGAGTGGTTCGAGCAGCGCGGCTTCACGGGGGACATGAGGATCGACAAGTTCTGCGTCAGGCTGGAGGTGGCAAGACACCAGGCCATCCATGGCGGCGGCAACTGGCGTCTGGGTCGCACATGGCCCGGAGAATGGAACCAGATGATCATGAAGGCGCTACGAAGAGCCGAGACCCGGGCGGGCCAGATGTTGACGCCGCGCGAGATTCTAAAGGTCGTCGCGGAGTACATGACGGATTACGGCATTTCGATGAACTTCACCTCCTGCGGCGGACGATGAGCGACGGACGATCCTGGGATGGTCACTGGAAGGTGCGGCTGTACGAGCGGGTCCGTGAGCGGGGTTACGAGTCGCTCACGGCCTTCGCCGAAGCCCGGCCCACCGCTTCGTTATTGGCACTGGCCGAGGAGCTTGGCGAGAACGACCTCAACGCGGTGCAGGTGTTCAGCGGCCTGGTGGCCGAAGCGGAGCGGAGCCATCGGCTCACACGCCTGGTGCGCGGACAGCTCGTGCGCGAGCTCTCCGCCCATCTCCCGAACGGCTGGCCAGCCGTGCTGGATGAGGCCCATCGCTTCGATGTCGCTCATGCACTCGCCCGTTGGAGTACCTACACTCCGGAAACCCATGAGAAGCGCGTCGAGCAGGCCGGCGATGCGCTCCTCGCCTCGCCACCACCGCCTGGCTGGCGCCCACTCGGCCCGGATGACGCGTTGCTCCTTGCACTGCTGCCTGACGAGGAGGCCTGAGCTTTACCCTGGAGTGGAGCCGGGAGCCGCACACTCTCCTGGGAGAGGGCCGGGGTAAGGGTCTACCCTGCGCCGCGTGAGTCCAAAGGGTGCCAAGGCCGCGGGCGAATTCTCCCTCATCGAACTCTTCCTCTCCCACTTCCCACGGGCGCGAGTGCCCGTGGGCCCGGGAGATGACTGCGCGGTCCTCGCTCCTTCCCGGGGCGCGCAGTGCATCACCACGGACGCGGTGGTGGAGGACGTGCACTTCAAGCGGGCCTGGTACTCGCCGGAGGACATCGGCCACAAGGCGCTGGCGGTGAACCTGTCGGACCTGGCGTCGATGGGGGCGGTGCCGCGCTGGTTCGTCTGCGCGCTCGCACTGCCCCGGGACTTCCCGAGCCGCGCGCTCACCGGCATCGCGAAGGGCATGAGCGCCCTCGCCCGCGAACACGCCATCACCCTGGTGGGCGGCAACTTCACCTCGGCGCGCGAGCTGTCCATCACCCTCACCGCCGCGGGAGAGCTCCTCCCGGGCACCGCGCCCATCACCCGCGCGGGAGGCCGGCCCGGAGACGTGCTGTACATCTCGGGCACGCTGGGAGACGCACGGCTGGGCCTCCAGCAACTCCTGGCCGGCGCTCGCCGCTCCTCGGCCATCCTCCGCCAGAAGCGCCCCGTGCCCAGGGTGGCCCTGGGTCTGATCGCCGCGCGCTTCGCCTCGGCGGGGTTGGACGTCTCCGATGGCCTCGCGCAGGATCTCGGGCACCTGTGCACCGCCTCGCGCGTGAGCGCCGAGCTGGAGCTCGAGCGCCTGCCCCTCTCCCGGGCCGTCCGTGCCTCCCTGGGGAGCGAGGGGGCACTCGCGGGAGGAGAGGATTACGAGCTGCTCCTCGCCGTCCCACCTGAGCGCACCCAGGCCTTCGAGCGGGCCTGTCTCCGAGGGAAAGAGCCCATCACGCGCATCGGCCGGCTCACCCGGGGCGGGCCGGGACACATCCGTGACGCAGCCGGGCGAAGCCTGCGCCTGCCCGCTGGCTTCGACCACTTCCGGGGGGGTGGGCGGATTGACCGTTCCGGACGAGAGGGCTAAACCCGTACACCGTTGTCGTCGTCCCCCCGGAAAAGCCAAACCGTGCGCCGCCCTCTCCGCGACGATCCATCTCCCGGCCTCACTCCCCGCCGTGATCCCGTGCAGCGGCTGCTGCGCTCCGTGGATCAGCCCGGCACGGGGGGCCACGAGGTCTCCCTGCAGCTGAAGATCCTCACCGGCTATCTGATGATGGGCTGCGTGCTGACGGCGGCGCTCCTCATCTCCGAGACGCTGCTGGACTTCTACTGGCGCATCGGCATGGCGCTGGGCCTCACGCTGGGGCTGGCGCTGATCCTCCCGCGCTACCTGGCCCGCGTGACGCGCGTGCGCGTGCTGTCGCGCTCGGCCTTCGAGATCTCCCAGGGCGACCTCTCCAAGCCGCTCGTCGTCGAGCCGCCGCGCGCCCTGCGCCGCGATGAGATCGACGAGCTGGCCATGGCCATCCGCCGCATGCAGGAGAACCTGCGCGACCTGGTGGGCAAGATCCAGGACACCGCCAAGAGCGTGGCCGACACCGCCAAGGACCTGCAGGGCTCGGCCGAGAACGTCAACGCGACCAACGAAGAGGTGGGCTTGTCCATGGACAAGATCGCCCAGGGCGCCGAGACGCAGTCGCAGCTCGTCGGCAAGACGTCCAAGGTGATTACGGAGATGGCCGGCAGCATCCAGCGCACCGCGGCCAGCGCCGAGGACGCCGCCCGCACCGCCGCAGAGACGAGCAGCGCGGCCGAGAACGGCAGCAAGGCGGCGCTCCTGGCCGGCGAGAAGGTGAAGAAGGTCTTCAATCGGATTGAAGCCGCGAGCCAGCAGGTGTTCGCCTTCGGCGAGAAGACGCAGGAAATCTCCAAGATTGTCGACGCCATCACCCAGGTGGCGCAGCAGACGAACCTGCTGGCGCTCAACGCCACCATCGAGGCGGCGCGCGCGGGCGAGTACGGCCGCGGCTTCGCGGTGGTGGCCGACGAGGTGCGCAAGCTGGCCGAGAGCGCGGGCCGCTCCGCCGAGCAGATCTCCCGGCTGGCGCGCGACATCTCCGGCCAGTCCACCTCCGTGGTGAGCGCCATGAAGGAGGGCATCGAGGAGCTGGCCGAGGGCCGTGAGGATCTCACCGGGATTGTCCGCTCCATGAGCGCCATCACCGACACCGTGCGCAAGGTGGCCGAGAAGGTGCACCTCATCTCCGAGAGCGCCCGCGAGCAGCTCAAGGGCAGCCAGGAGATGGTCAACGCCACCGAGGAAATCTCCCTGGTGGCCCGCAACAACGCCGCCTCCACCGAGGCCATCCAGGCCGTCATCCAGGATCAGACGGACGCCATGGTGCGGATGACCTCGCTGGCCAGCGAGCTGACCAACCTCTCCATCGAGCTGCAGAGCGTGGTGCGCAGCTTCCGGTTGAACGCCTGAGTGTCGTCCAGCCTGAATCCTCCTTCTCCATGAATTTCCCCGAACCCCAGGCTTGCTGATAGAAAGTCGGCTCTGTGCGGCATGTCATCTTCCGGGTGGAGAAGGAGCGCTACGGGCTACCGCTGGCCGCGGTGAAGGAAGTGGTGGTGCCCCCGGAGCGCTTCACCCGGGTGCCCCGGGCGCCAGCGGCGGTGACGGGGGTGATGAACCTGCGGGGGCGGGTGGTGACGGTGGTGGAGCTGCGCCAGTTGTTGGGCCTGCCGGATGGGCCCACGCCCTCGGGCCGGGTGGTGTTGTTGGAGCGGGGGCGGAGGGACCTGGGCCTGCTGGTGACGGATGTGGATGGAATCGAGGCGGTGGAGCGGGTGAGCGCCGCTCCGGGCAAGGCGGTGCCGGCGGTGCGTGGGGTGGCTCGCTTGAAGGGTGTGGCGGTGACGGTGTTGGATCCAGAGGGGCTGGATTCCGCGGTGGTTGGACTCTTCACCGCGGCTCAACAGAAGTGAGTAGCCGCCTGAAATGGGCGGATGGTAGTGTCCGCGGCCCTCTCGGGGCCTTTCGCGGAGGCGGAGCTGCACATGGCTAAGCGGGTGCTGGTCGTCGACGATGCCATCTTCATGCGCAACATGATCAAGGACATCTTCGCGTCCGGTGGCTTCGAGGTCGTCGGAGAGGCGGCCAACGGGCTGGAGGCCGTGGAGAAGTACAAGGATCTGAAGCCGGATCTCACCACGATGGATATCGTCATGCCGTTCAAGAGCGGCATCGAGGCCACGCGGGAGATCATCAAGTATGACGCCAACGCGGTCGTCATCATGTGCTCGGCGCTGGGCCAGGAGAGTCTGGTGATGGAGGCCATCGAGGCGGGCGCCTCGGACTTCATCGTGAAGCCCTTCCGGGCCGAGGACGTGCTGGCCGTCGTGAAGAAGGTATTGGGCGAGGGCTAGCGCCCCGTCCCGGAGAGCTGTCGTGCGCCACCGAGGCCGGACATGACGATGGACATGTCCCGCTACCTCGGCCTGTTCCTGACCGAGGCGAGCGAGCACCTGGAGGGGCTGGGCAGGGATCTCGTGCAGCTGGAGCGCGAGGGAGCCCCCGCCGTGGTGGACTCCATGTTCCGCCACGCCCACTCGGTGAAGGGCATGGCCTCGTCCATGGGCTTCGAGTCCATCGCCGTGGTGGCCCACCGGGTGGAAGACCTGGTGGACGCCATCCGCCAGGACCCCGCCAAGCTGGAGCGCTCGCTGGTGGACCTGCTGCTGTCGGCCACCGACGTGATGCTCGCCCAGGTGCGCGCCGTGTCGGAGAGCAAGCCGCCGGATGACGCCTCGTCGCTGCTCGGCCAGTTGGCGGAGAAGGTGAGTGCCGTCACCGGCCGCACGCCCGGCGCCACGCGGGTCATCAACCAGGCGAAGGCCAGTCCTCCCGCCGCGCCCGCTCCGGTGACCGCCGCCGCGCGTGTGAGCCCCCAGGCCGTCGAGGCCCCGCCTCCTCCCGCGTCCGAGCCCGCCGCCGAGGCCCGGGTGGCCGCCGTGGTGCCGCCGTCCGAGGAGGGGGCCGCGAAGACGGCGAAGCGCTGGGCGGTCCGGTTGCGCATCGCCCCCACCTGCCAGACGCCGGGCGTGCGCGCCTTCCTGGTGCACAAGCGGCTGACGGGCCTGGGCACGTTGCACGGCCTGCAGCCCCCGCTGGAGGACCTGAAGGCCGGCCGCATCCCCGAGGGCAACATCCAGGTGGAGCTGGAGACGGCCGAGGGCGAGGAGGCCATCCGCAAGGCGCTGCGCAACGTGGCCGAGGTGGAGCTCGTCTCGCTCAAGCCGGCGGTGGTGGCGCCTCCGCCCGCGCCCGTCCCCGCGGCTTCCGGCCTCGTGCCCGCCGAGGCCCCGCGCGCTTCCAACAGCGCGGACGCGACGGCTCGCACGGTGCGCGTGCGCACGGAGCTGCTGGACTACTTCCTGGACACCGTGGGCGAGCTGCTGCTGGCCACCGCGCGCCTGCGCGAGCTGGGCAAGGTGCTGCCGGAGAACTCCCGTCCTCCCATCGAGGAAGGCGTCTACCGGCTGCACACGCTGGTGAAGGACCTGCACGACAAGGTGATGAGCGCGCGCATGACGCCGCTGTCGCTCATCACCGACCGGCTGCCCCGCGCCGCGCGCGACATCGCCCGGCGCCGCGAGCGCGAGGTGGACCTCGTCATCACCGGCGCGGAGATCGAACTGGACCGGGCCATTCTCGACGAGCTGGCGGATCCGCTGCTGCACCTGCTGCGCAACTGCATCGACCACGGCCTGGAGTCGCCGGAGGATCGCGTGGCGGCGGGCAAGGGCGCGCGGGGCCGCGTGCTGGTGTCGGTGCGGCGCGCGCGAGACCGCGTCGTGGTGGAGATGGAGGACGATGGCCGCGGCATGAACGCGGCGAAGCTGAAGACGGCGGCGGTGGCCCGCGGCGCCCTCAGCGCGGAGGCGGCGGCGCGGATGACGGACCGCGAGGCCTTCATGCTCGCATGCCTGCCGGGCGTGTCCACCGCCCAGGACGTGTCGGAGATCTCCGGCCGCGGCGTGGGCATGGACGCGGTGAAGCGGGTGGTGGAGAACGTGGGCGGGACGCTGGAGATTGAAAGCGAGCTGGGCCGCGGCACGCGCTTCACGCTGCGGCTGCCGCTGACGGTGGCGGTGGTGCACCTGCTGCTGGTGGCCGTGGGCGACGAGGTGTTCGGCCTGCCCATCGCCAAGGTGGTGGGGGCCATGGAGGCGGACAGCGAGCGGCTGGACCGCAGCCGGGAGATGCCGCTGCTGCCCCACGGACAGGGACTCCTGCCGGTGTACGGGCTGGATGAGCTGACCGGCGTCCAGGCGCCGCCGCGCAAGGGCGTCCGGCCCTTCGTGGTGATGGAAGGAGACGCGGGTCGGGTCGCGCTCGCGGTGGATGGATTGGTGGGGCAGGAAGAGGCGGTGCTCAAGCCGCTGTCCCGTCCTCTGGACTTGCTGCCGGGCCTCTCGGGAGTGACCATCCTGGGAAGTGGCCGCCCGGTCTTCATCCTGGACGTGCCGAGGTTACTGTCCGCGTGAGCCCTTCCCCGAGCGACATTCAGCTGGACGCCCTCCGCGAGGTGGCCAACATCGGCTGCGGGCACGCCGTCAACGCGCTCGCGCGGCTGGTGGGAGGCCGCACGGTGAACCTGTCCGTGCCCCGCGCCCTGCTGGCGGCGGCCGCGGAGGTGGCCGAGATGCTGGGCGGCGCCGAGGCCCCCGTGGTGGCGGCGAAGCTGGGCATGGAAGGCCAGCTGCGCGGCGTGCTGCTGCTGGTGCTGCCCCGCGAGGACAGCGCCGCCCTGGAAGCGCTGCTGCTCCGGCGTCAGGACGCGCCAGCCGAGGAGCGCGAGAGCGCGCTGTCGGAAGCGGCCAACATCGTGGCGAGCGCGTGCCTCTCGGCCATCGGGACGCTGACGGGTTGGAGGCTGCTGCCCTCCGTGCCGGAGCTGGTGCGCGGCGCGGCGGGCCTGGTGGTGTCGCGGGCCGTCACCGAGGCGCAGGGCGGTGATCGCGTGGTGGTGCTGGAGACGCGCTTCTCCGCGGTGGGCGTGCCCTCCGTGTCCGGCCAGGTGCTGCTGGTGCTCGAGCGCGAGAGCTCCAGGGCGCTGCTCTCCCGCCTCGGCGTGTAGAGCAACCGGGCAGCCGTTCCTCCCGTGTCCGCTTGCGGACCCCAGGGGCCCTCGTCACCTTCCTCCGTGGGGCGCCCTTTCACTCGCCCCGGGGAGGCAGGCGGGCATGAGGAAGATCGTCTGGGGCGCGTTGGCGGGCGCGTTGGTGCTCGCGGGTTGCAGGACGGACAGCACCGTGGCGATGCGAAGCGGCTCGGGCGCCGAGGGCCCCGTCGCGTCGAATCCCTATTCGTTCGAGCGCGGCTTGACCATCGATGGCACCGTGACCCGCGACTACGCGGACGTGCTCGTCATCAAGGACAAGTGGGGCCAGCCCCGCTACCTGCGCCTCAACGACCAGACGCGCTACTACCAGGATGGGAAGCTGATTGGCCGCGAGTACCTGGCCCCCGGCTCCACCGTGCGCGCCTCCTTCGACGACAACTACCGCGAGATGATTGCCCAGGAGATCACCGTCGTGAACGACGTGGGCACGGCGGACCCCCTCCAGCTCCCGGAGCGCACCACCCCCAACCCGTATTGACACGGTGCGCCGTAAACGCCGGACCCTCCTTCCCGTCACCCGCACATGACGTGACGTGACGGGGAGTAAGGGTTCACTTTCCAAAGCGGGTGTGAAACAGTCCCGCGCAATGGTTGAGTCGTCGCCTCGTCATCCCCCGGACAGACGCGCGAACAGTCGTCATTCACTCGTCACTTCCCTGTTGCTCCTCCCGCTGGCGCTCGCGGGCTGCGCTCACCCGCAGCAGCCGGCTCCCCGGGAGCCCAGCCCGGAGGTGAGCACGGCCGCGCCCGCTCCGGCCGCGCCCGAGGCTCCCCCGCCCGCTCCGGCTCCTGCCCCGGTGGCCGCGCCCGAGCCGCCCGCGCGCCGCTGGGCCGACGAGGTCCTCTACTTCGTCGTGTTGGATCGCTTCGCCGACGGTGACACCACCAACAACGTCAAGGTGGACAAGAAGGCCCCGGGTGCCTTCCACGGCGGAGACCTCAAGGGCCTGCGCGAGCAGCTCGACGAGCTGTCCTCCCTGGGCATCACGGCGCTGTGGCTCACACCGGTGGTGAAGAACATCGACGGCTTCGTCACCGGCGCCGGCTTCCCGGACTGGGGCTACCACGGCTACTGGGCGGAGGACTTCCACCAGCTCGATCCGCGTTTCGGCACCGAGCAGGAGTTCAAGGCGCTGGTGGACGCATGCCACGAGCGGGGCATCCGCGTGCTGCTGGACGTGGTCTACAACCACCCCGGCTACAACTCGCGCTACCTCGAGGCCCCCGAGACGAAGGGCTGGCTGCGCTCGGAGGAGAAGGGCACCTGCGGGCAGGATGATGTGACGAGCTGCGTGTCCGGCCTGCCCGACTTCAAGACGGAGCAGCCCGAGGTGGCGAAGTACCTGCTCGACGCGCAGATTGCGTGGGGCAAGCGCTCGGGCGTGGACGGCTTCCGCCTGGACACGGTGAAGCACGTCGACCATCCCTTCTGGCAGGAGCACCGCCGCCGCACCCGCGAGGAGCTGGGCAAGGACTTCTTCCTGCTCGGCGAGGTGTGGGGCGGGGACCGCGAGTCGTTGGACCCGTGGTTCGTCAACGACGAGATGGATGCCGGCTTCGACTTCGGCTTCCAGGGCAACGCGCTCGCGTGGGCGCTGGGGCGCGGGCGCACCGTGGCCTTCGACGCGTACCTCCGCTCGCGGCACAAGGTGCGCAAGGGCTACCACCTGTCGCACTTCCTGTCCTCGCACGACGTGCCCGGCCTGCTCTTCCAGCTCCAGGGCGACACGTCGCGCTTCCGGCTCGCGGCGGCGTTGCAGCTCACCACCTCCGGCATCCCCGTCATCTACTACGGCGAGGAGGTGGGCCGCCCCGGCGGTGACTGGCCCGCCAACCGCAGTGACATGCCGTGGGGCTCGCGCGCCGTGCAGCCCGGCGCGGGCCTGCCTCGCGACGAGGCCCTGCGCGCCTTCTACCAGAAGCTCATCGCCGTGCGCCGGGCCCACCCCGCGCTCTCGCGTGGCACCCACAAGGGGCTCGCCACCGACGGCGACGTCTACACCTTCCTCCGGCACGACGCGGAGTCGGGTGACGCGGTGGTGGTGGCGGTGAACCGCGGTGTGAAGAAGGCGTCCGCTTCGTTCCCCTGGCCCGAGGCCTGGAGCGGTGCGGACGCGGAAGATCTGCTCGACGGGGGCCGCCTCCCGGCCGCTCCGGCGCTGGACGTCTCCGTCGAGCCACTGTCCGTCCGCATCCTGGGCCGGGCGCGATGAACTGGATGCAATCCCGAGTGGAGAGAGCCTGAGATGGCCGGAGTCGTTTTCAAGAATGTCGCCAAGCGGTACGGAGACGTGTCCGTCATCGAGGGGTTGGACCTCGACATCCGCGACCACGAGTTCATGGTGCTGGTGGGCCCCTCGGGTTGCGGCAAGTCCACCGCGCTGCGGATGATCGCCGGCCTGGAGGAGATCTCCGGCGGCAACCTCTCCATCGGTGAGCGCGTCGTCAACCAGCTGCCGCCCAAGGATCGCGACGTCGCGATGGTCTTCCAGAACTATGCGCTCTACCCGCATATGACCATCCGGGAGAACCTCGAGTTCGGCCTGAAGATTCGCAAGACGCCCAAGCCGGAGATGGACCGGCTGGTGAACGAGGCGGCGGAAATCCTCGGCATCACCCACCTGCTGGAGCGCAAGCCCAAGCAGCTCTCCGGTGGCCAGCGTCAGCGCGTGGCGCTCGGCCGCGCCATCGTGCGCAAGCCGGCGGTGTTCCTCTTCGACGAGCCCCTCTCCAACCTCGACGCCAAGCTGCGCGTGCAGATGCGCTCGGAGATCAAGAAGCTCCAGCAGCGCCTCGGTGTCACCTCGGTCTACGTGACGCATGACCAGATCGAGGCCATGACGATGGGCCACCGCATCGCGGTGATGAAGGACGGCAAGCTGCAGCAGCTCGGCACCCCGCTGGAGGTGTACGAGCGCCCGGCCAACGTCTTCGTGGCCCAGTTCATCGGCTCGCCGCCCATGAGCTTCACCTCCGCCACGCTCTCGGCCAATGGCGAGGTGCTCGAGGGCGACGGCTTCAAGCTGCCCGTCCCCCAGAGCCTGCGCCCGGTGACGGCGGGCAAGGGCGGCCGCGAGCTCAAGGTGGGCATCCGCCCCGACCACATCCTCTCCCCCTCGGCCACCGCTCGCGGTGAAACGGCTTCCCTGGAAGTGAAGGTGGAGCTCGTCGAGCCACTCGGCAACGAGGTCATCGTCCACTCGCGCCTGGCGGAGAACGCGCTGGTCTTCCGGCTCCCGCCCCAGCACACTCCGGAGACCGGCGCGAAGATGGCGGTGGTCATCGAGCTGGAGTCGCTGCACCTCTTCGACGCCGAAACCGAGCAACGTCTGTCCGTCTAGTCCGAGTCCCTCCTACCCCTCAGGAGCTCCCGACATGAAGAACCTGCGACTGATGATCGCGGCCATGGCCCTGTGTGCCCTCGGCCTGCTGTCCACGCCCGCCTCCGCCCAGCCCAAGGAGCTCGTCCTGTGGCACGGCTACCGCGCCGAGGAGAAGGCCGCGCTGGAGAAGGTGCTCAAGCAGTTCAACGACGCCAACAAGGGCATCGTGGTGAAGCCGCTGGCCGTGCCGTATGACGCCTACGCGGACAAGATTTCCGCCACGGTGCCGCGCGGCAAGGGCCCGGACCTCTTCATCTTCGCCCAGGACCGTCTGGGGGGGTGGATCGAGGCCGGCAACACGGTGGAGCCCATCGACTTCTACCTGGATGACGCCGTCCGCAAGCGCTTCATCCCCACCACGATGGAGGCGATGACCTACCGCGGCACCGTCTACGGCCTGCCGCTCAACTACAAGGTCGTCACGCTCATCTACAACAAGAAGCTCGTGCCCGTGCCGCCCAAGACGAGCGGCGAGCTGGTGACGATGGCCAAGAAGCTCACCGACAAGAAGGCGGGCCGCTTCGGGCTGGCCTACTCGTACGGCGACTTCTACTACCACTCGGCGCTGATGAACGGCTTCGGCGGCGGCGTGTTCGGCCCGGGCACCACGCCCACGCTCAACTCGCCGCAGAACGTGAAGTCCGTGGAGCTGATGATGAAGTGGGCGGAGAAGGACGGCATCCTGCCCGCCGAGCCCTCCAGCGCGCTCATCACCTCGCTCTTCAACGAGGGCAAGGCGGCCATGGTGTTCTCCGGCCCCTGGTTCCTCGGGGAGATCGCCAAGAGCGTGGACTACGGCCTCGCGCCGCTGCCCACCCTGGACGAGGCCGGTGGCAAGCCCATGCGCCCGTGGATGACGGTGGAGGGCGTGTACATCTCCGCTCCGTCGCAGAACAAGGACGCCGCCTTCGAGGTGGCGAAGTTCCTCACCGACTCCGCCGCCGCCAAGGTGCTCGCGCTGGAGGGCCGCCAGAGCCCCGCCAACCAGGGCGTGTACTCGGACCCGAAGATCGCCGGCGACGCGCAGCTCAAGGCGTTCCGCGACCAGGTGGAGGTGGCGGTGCCCATGCCCAACGTGCCGGAGATGACGATGGTCTGGTCGCCGGCCACCTCGGCGATGAACGGCATCCTCAAGAAGGCTTCCACCCCCAAGGCCGCCCTGGACGTGGCCCAGAAGGCCGTGGCCAAGGACGTGGCCGGTCTGCGCAAGAAGTGAGGCACTGAGTGAGCACGACGGCCCCCCAGCGTTCCGGCGGTGAGTCCGCCGCCCCCGCGTCCTCCGGGCGCGGTGCCACCGATGCCCTTCACCACGCGGGCACTCCCCCCGGGGGTGCCCAGGGCCATGCACCGCGCCGCATGCGGGTGCTGGTGGGGCTGTCCCTCGCCCTCGGCCTGTCCCTCGTGCTCGCCCAGGGGCTGCTGGCCAAGGCCCTGGAGACCGTCGCCACCGAGCGCGCGGACCGTCAGGCCTTCGTGTCCCTGCGTGCGCTGGAGGACCTCGTCCAGCGCGCGGGGGGCAAGGGTGATTCCGTCCGCGCCGTGGTGTCCGCCTGGCAGCAGCAGCTCCCGGCGGGCAGCGCGGTGCGGGTCATCGCCTTCTCGGGCATCCAGCTCGAGGCCTCCACCTTCCCCGAGGACAAGGACGACCGCGCGGCGCCGCGCCGGCTGTCGCGCGAGGAGAAGCCCCTCTACGACCGTGGCCAGCGGCTGCGCGCCGCGGTGGAGACCAACCGCGAGGAGGGCACCGCGCGCAAGCTGGAGGTGGAAGCCGAGGCGCTGCCCAACGGCGGGCGTCTGCTGAGCGCTCCGGTGGAGGTGGACGGCTCCGTGGTGGGCCTGGTGGAGCTGGCCACGCCCCCGCTGAAGGCACCGCTCGTCCCCAGCAAGGGCGCGCTGGCGATGTGGCTGCTGCTGCCGCTGGCGCTGTGCGCGGGCGCTTCCTTCGTGGTGCGCAAGCAGGGCCTGCTCGTCATCGCCTCGGTGGTGGCGCTCGTGGCCGGCGTGGGCGGCTACGCCTCGTATTCACTGGGCATGCTGGACGCCCAGGTGCGTGAGACGCAGACGCTCGTGGCCGGGCAACTGCGCGCCATGTCCGAGCGCGCCCAGGCGGTGATGGCCGAGCGGCAGCTCGCCGCCGAGCCGGCGCTCCAGCCCGGCAACTGGGACGCGGATCAATTCCGCCGTCCGCTCGGACTCGTCACGCCCGCGGGCGCGGTGAACGAGGCGGCGGTGGCGGCGCGCGTCGCCGAGCTGCGCTCGGGCGCGAGCCGGGCCCTGGGTGGCCTGGGCGCGCTGGCGCTCGCCGTGCTGCTCTTCATCGGCATGGGCGGCCTGGCCCGCACGGTGGAGACGGTGGTGGAGCACCGCACCGCGTACGCCTACATCGCCCCGGCGATGGTGGGCATGGTGGTGCTCGTCTTCTTCCCGTTCTTCTACGGCATCACCCTGTCCTTCACCGACTCCAACCTCTACAACACGGGGCAGTCGATCACCGACATCTGGGTGGGCCTGCGCAACTACGTGGAGATTCTCGGCGACTTCAGCATCGCCAAGAGGGCGCAGGACGGCTCCATCGTCTTCAACTACCTCAACTTCTATTACACGCTCTTCTTCACCGTGGTGTGGACGGTCACCAACGTCACCATCGGCGTGACGGTGGGCCTGGTGCTCGCCCTCATCCTCAACGTGCAGGGGCTGGCGCTGCGCCCGGTGTACCGCGTGCTGCTCATCCTGCCGTGGGCCATGCCCAACTACATCACCGCCCTCATCTGGAAGGGCATGTTCCACCAGCAGTTCGGCGTGGTGAACCATGTCATCCGCATGTTCGGCGGCCAGGGGCTCGCCTGGTACGACACCCCCGTCAGCTCCTTCCTCACGGTGCTCGCCACCAACGGCTGGTTGAGCTTCCCCTTCATGATGGTGGTGTCGCTCGGCGCGCTCACCTCCATCCCCGCCGAGCTCTACGAGGCCGCCCGCGTGGACGGCGCCTCGCGCTGGCAGCAGTTCACCGCGATTACGCTGCCCGCGCTCAAGCCCGCGCTCGTCCCGGCCATCATCCTGTCGGTGGTGTGGACGTTCAACCAGTTCAACGTCATCTTCCTGGTGACGGAGGGCGAGCCGAGCAACTCGACGGAAATCCTCGTCACCCAGGCGTACAAGTACGCCTTCCAGCGCTACCGCTACGGCTACGCGGCGGCGTACTCCACCGTCATCTTCGGCATCCTGCTGCTCTACAGCGTGGTGCAGAATCGCGTGTCCCGCGCCACGGAGGCCGCCTGATGTTCTCGCGCCGCGAAGGGGTTCCCCACTGGCCGCTGCACGTGCTGCTGGTGCTCTTCACCCTCTTCACCCTCTACCCCATCCTCTGGGTCATCACGATCGCCCTCTCGGGCAAGCAGAGCCTGGCCATCACCACGCTCCCCGAGGCGCCGTCGGTGATGGACCGCGTCCGGGCCGTCACGCCGTGGCCGGAGACGCTGTCCTTCTCCAACTTCAGCTCGGTGATGACGGATCAACCCTTCGCCCAGTGGATGCTCAACAGTGCCATCATCGCGCTGGGCACCACGGTGGTGGGCGTCTTCCTGGCCTGCACCGCCGCCTACGCCTTCAGCCGCTTCAAGTTCGCCGGCCAGCGCGCCGGCATGATGGCCTTCCTCGTGTCCCAGATGTTCCCGGGCACGCTGATGCTCATCCCCCTCTACATCATCCTCGTGCAGTGGCTGGGCCTGGGCAGCTCGCGCTTCGGCCTCATCATCGTCTACGCCACCACCTCCATCCCCTTCAGCGTGTGGATGCTCAAGGGCTACTTCGACACCATTCCGAAGGAGCTGGAGGAGGCGGCCGTCATGGAGGGCGCCTCGGCGGGGAAGATCTTCTGGACCATCATCCTGCCGCTGGCCAGGCCCGCGGTGGCCGTCACCGCGCTTTTCTCCTTCATGACGGCGTGGAACGAGTTCATCCTCGCCGCCACCTTCATGGACCAGGAGACCATGTACACGGCGCCGGTGGGCTTGCGCTTCTTCGTGGGCGGCTTCTCGCAGCAGTGGGGCTACTTCGCCGCCGGCTCCATCATCGTGTCCATCCCGGTGGTGGTCCTCTTCCTCTTCCTCCAGAAGTACCTCGTCTCCGGCCTCACCGCCGGCAGCGTCAAGGGGTAGTCCGCAGTCCCTCAGCGCAGTTCCCTCAACCCGGAGAATGCAATGAAGACCTCGCGTCTCGCAGTGCTCTCGCTGGCCGCCGCCCTCCTGGGCGCCCCCGCCCTCGCCGCGGACAAGGTGTCCTTCAAGGACCCCACCGGTGACGACAACGGTCCCGGCGCCTACAAGTACCCGACCGACTCCGTGTACAAGCGCGGCTCGTTCGACCTGACGGACTTCACCTTCGAGAAGAAGGGCAAGAAGGCCGACGTCACCCTGGGCTTCAACACCACGCTCGAGGACCCCTGGAAGATGGGCAGCGGCTTCTCCGTGCAGATGGCCTTCATCTTCATCGACACGGACGGCAAGGAGGGCAGCGGCTCCACCGACGCTCCCCCGGGCCTCAACGTGAAGTTCGCCCCCCACAACGCCTGGGAGAAGGTCATCATCATCTCCCCGCAGAACTCCGGCCGCGTGAAGGCCGAGGTGGGCAACAAGGCCAGCGCCCTCAAGGACAACATCATCGTCCCCACCCGCACCAAGGGCTCGGGCCGGAAGATCAACGCCACCGTGGACCTGGAGGGCCTCGAGGGGGACCCCTCTCAGTGGGGCTTCCAGGTGGTGGTGCAGTCCAACGAGGGCTTCCCCGCGGGCGGTGATCTGCTCACCCGCAAGGTGAACGAGTACGAGGGCCAGCACCGCTTCGGCGGCGGCAACGACAACGACTGTGACCCGCACGCCATCGACGTGCTCGCCGGCGAGGGCAAGGGCGAGGCGTCCGAGGTGAAGGCCCAGCACGACATGCTCAGCTACGAGTGCGCCGAGGATGGCGCGGCGAAGAAGCCGGCCACGCTGACGATGGTGGGTGGCACGGCCAAGGCCGCTCCCGCTCCCGCCCCGGCTCCGGCTCCGGAGCAGAAGTAGTCCTACCCAGGTTCACGCATTTCCGCCGGATGCTCGAGCGGACGGTGATGAGCCGTCCGCGCCGGCGGCCGGGAAGCCCCCGCTTCCCGGTTCGGCTGCCTAACGGAGGGGAATCACCCATGAAGACGAAGTCCCTGCGGAAGGGCGCATTCGCCCTGACCGCCGCTGCCACCCTGCTGCCCGCTACCGCCTCGCTCGCCCAGGAGGGTCCCAGGCTCCAGATTGGCGGTACCACCTACACCAAGTGGCTGTACGGCAACTCGCGCTCCCAGGGCGCGATGTTCAACTTCACCACCATCCCGGGTGAGGGCGCGGGCGAGAACGGTATCGGCACCGAGCTCGAGCTGCTGCTCAACGCGCGGCTGTCCAGCGCCGTCGAGGTGCGTGGCCGCATCCACAGCCGCTTCAGCCAGAACTTCTGGTCGAACTTCGGTGGTTTCGGCAAGGTCACCAACGACTGTGTCGCTGGCAACTGCGGCGAGTTCGATCCGCGCTCCAATCAGTACATCAAGCTGCGTGGCGTCGCCGTCACCCTGACGCCGGGCTACCTCATCGACGCGGCCACCATTGGCGCCAATGACTTCGGTCAGTTCGATCCGTTCGTCGTCGGCCGCGTCCGCTACATCGACCGCGACAACGCCTCCGGCGTGCTCGTCCAGGGCTCGGCGTTCGATCGCAAGCTGACGTACGACGTGGCCGGCATCTCGCTTCCCCGCCTCTGGGCCGGCCCCAACTACAGCACGGGCGCGTTCCACACCACGGACGCCTCCTACGTCTTCCAGGGCAAGTACACCCTCAATGACATGTTCGACGTCGGCGGCATCTTCCAGTACGCCATCGACAACGAGCTCAACGCCGGGGACCTCAACCCGGACAACGGCAGGGATCTCTACCCGCGCTTCCGCAACGGCGTGGGCGGTGTGAAGGCCGGCTTCCACCTGGGCTCCGTGCTGGACGTGCGCGGCGCCTTCTACCGCTCGTACATGCACGCGGAGTCGAGCAACCGCTTCGGGACCAGCCCGGACAACAACCCCGCCTTCGTGCACAGCAGCTTCGGCCTCAACGGCTACTCGCCCACCATGGCGGGCAAGCACGAGGACAACACCTGGCGGGTGGACGCCACGCTGAACGATCCGCTGGAGATCGGCCTGTCGCTCAACGTGCAGGCGTTCAGCATCGGCGCGGACTACATGGCCATCATGGCCTCCCGCCGCGAGTCGGACGTGCTGCTCACCGAGGGCCACGACGCCACCTTCGCCTTCCCTGGCCCCAACAACGCCAAGTACGGCGTCTTCGCGGGCAACCCCTCCGTCATCGGCTACGGCGGTTGGACGAGCGAGGCCCAGCAGTTGGCCACCATCAACGTGGACAACGAGTTCACCGACTTCGACGAGCCCATGGCCGAGACGGCCATCGGCTGGAAGGGCGTGACGTTCAACCCGGTGTACAGCAACGGCGCGCTGGATATCGCCGGTGAGTACTCCTACATCACCTACAACCAGAACTGGCAGGCCTGGGGGAACGACTCCCGCGCCCTGGACAACACCCAGTACCCGGGCGCCGAGCTGGACTCGGGCGTGCTGCACAACTTCCGCAGCGCCTATCAGCCCTTCCAGGAGAAGCAGACGCACATCCTGGTGGCCAAGGCCCGCTACGTGCTCGACCTGGGCCGCGGCATCGACGTGTTCGGCAAGGTGAAGTACATCCACGACAACGACAAGCGCCTGAACGACAGCAAGTACCTGCCCTACCAGGACGGGGACTGCCCGGGCGGCGGCGTGGCCTGCGCCGGCAACAAGCGCTTCTACGGCACGGACGCCAACGGCAACCCGCTCTCCACCGCGGATACCCTCTACCGGAACCCGGGAACCATCACCCAGGATGGCGTGACGGGCTACCAGTGGAAGCCCTTCGACGACATCTCCGATGACGATCGCGTGCTGAACTACACCAGCTTCAACCTCGGCGCCGGCTACCAGCTGACGGACGACCTGTACGCGTCGCTGAGCTACACCAAGTTCCTGGCGGACCTGCAGGACGGCAACACGGCCTTCCAGTCCTACAACCTGCACCAGATGGTGTCGGGCAAGCACGACAAGAACCTGGTGTCCCTGAAGGCCAAGTACATCCTGGCCGGTGTGGAGTTCGGTCTCGAGGGCCAGTACCTCTTCGGCACCTTCACGCCGGACTACGGCACGGGCTTCGTGCCCACGACGGCCGACGAGGCGACCGCCCGGGACTTTGGCGTCGAGGTGGGCTCGCTGGGCTTCCGTAACCGCAACAACGGGTGGAACCCGCTGGTGACGCGCAACTTCGAGCAGGTGCGTCTCAAGGCGTTCATGAAGGCGCAGTTCTAACCGTTTCCAAGGCAGTCCGAGGGGGGCCCGGTGCGCGGTGACGCCCGCCGGGCCCCTCGCTTTTTTCCCGCTCCGAGGTCCCCGCGTATGGTGCCGCTCCGCCGTCTCTTCCTGCTCCTGTTGCTGGCCACGTGTGCCAGCGCCTGCCGTGGCACGCGTGGTGACACGCGGCTCTTCTCCCTGGAGGACCCGCGTGGGGATGACCATGGGGATGGGGAGCTGCGCTACCCGCTGCGCCAGGACATGGGACCGGGCTCCATGGATGTGCTGTCCTTCCGCGCGTACGCGGAGAGCGGAGGCACCCGCTTCGAGGCGGCCTTCGCCCGTCCCATTCCCGTGCCCGCGCGGCGGACGATGGACGCGGCGGGGACCACGCTGGCGGACATGGCCCGCTTCGGCTTCTACACCTTCAACCTGGACGTCTACGTGGACGAGGACGGACAGGAGGGCTCGGGCCGGACGGACACGCTCCCCGGCCGCTACCTCACGCTCGCGCCGGGCAGTGCGTGGGAGAAGGTCATCCTCCTCACCCCGCGTCCCTACGAGGCGCGTGACGTGCTGCGCGCGCTGTGGCGGCAGGAGGCCCTGGCGGAGTTGCAGCGGCAGCAGGGCGAGGTGAGTGAGTCGACGGCGCGGGCGCTGGAGACGCAGGTGGAGCAGCGCATCGAGCGGAGCGTCTTCTTTCCCACCCGGGTGCGCGTCTCGGGCCCCACGGTGTCCTTCTTCGTCCCGGAGTCCTTCCTCGGTGGCCAGGCGCGGCCCACGTGGGGCTACGCGGTGGCGGTCACCGGGGCCACGTTGGAGCGCCGGGTGGAGCTGCCCGCCATCCTGGGCGCGGTGACGGCTCCGGCCCAGCGGGGGTTGATGGTGCTCGGCATCGGTCCGGGCACCTCGCACGAGCGTTTTGGCGGGGGGCGCCTGGGCGGCACGAACCAGTCGCCGGTGGTGGACCTGCTGGTGCCCGAGGGCGTGCGACAGCAGGAGGTGCTCGGGCTCCAGGCGCGCCCCTGGCCAGCGGTGGTGCCGGCCTCGCCCGGCCTACCGCAGGCGCCAGATGCCGGTGGAACGGCCGGGCAGGGTGACGCTCCAGCCCCCTCCGTTCCGCAGCGGTGAGCCCACGGACGGGTCCGCGAAGAGCACCTCGGAGGAGTCGCCCTCCAGCTCGAAGGGGCCCGCCGTCAGCGCGACATCCGCGAGGTTGTGCACCACGAGCACCCGCTCGTCTCCCACCGTGCGCAGGAAGGCGAGCGTGGGGGCGCGGCCCTGGGTGGGCGTGAGCAGCTTGAGGCCACCGCGCTCCAGGGCGGGTGAGGCGTGGCGGGCGCGGATGAGCTCGCGGTAGCGCGAGAGGAGCGAGCCCGGGGTGTTCACCTGCGCGGCCACATGGGTGTGCTCGGCGCCCGGGGAGAAGGAGAACCAGGGCGTGCCGGTGGTGAAGCCGGCGCCCGCGCTGGCGTCCCAGGCCATGGGGGTGCGCTTGGCCTCGTCGTTGGGGGTGGTGCCGTTGGCCATGCCCAGCTCCTCGCCGTAGTAGAGGAAGGGCGAGCCGGGCAGGGTGAGCAGCAGCGAGGCGGCGGTGGCCAGGCTCCCGGCCTTGCCGCCCAGCTGCGTGGCCACGCGCACCTGGTCATGGTTGGTGAGGAAGGGCGCGTCCGCCACGCCCGCGGGGTAGTGGCTGCGCATCTCCGCCAGCTTCACGGTGACGTCCGCCGCGTCCCCCGTCCGGGCCGCCTCGAGCAGCTCCTCGGCCAGGGGGAAGTTGAAGTTGAGCGGCAGCTCGTCCCCGCCGGGCACCCGGGCCGTGGAGCCGTAGTAGGTGGCGATGAGGGGGGTGGTGGTCCAGTTCTCCCCCACCAGCACCGCGTCCGGCTTCACGCTGCGCACGTGGGCGGCCAGCTCCTTCCAGAAGGCGTGCGTCTCCGGCGTGTCGGCCTGGCCCGACAGTCCACCGCCGGTTTCGATGAGGTAGCGCGCCGCGTCCAGCCGGAAGCCATCCGCGCCCTTGCCCAGCCAGAAGGAGGCGATGCGTTTGACCTCCTCGCGCACCGCGGGCGTCTTCAGGTTGAGGTCCGGCATGCCGCCCCAGAAGACGCCGTAGTAGTACGCGCCGTTGCGCTCGTGCCAGGTGGCGCCCTTGGAGAAGAGATCCCACGGCTGCCTCCAGCCCGGGTCCGTGTCGCTCCACTGGTACCAGTCCCGCTTCGCCGAGGTGCGCGAGGACGCGGACTCCACGAACCACGGGTGCTGCGAGCTGCTGTGGTTGAGGACCAGGTCCAGGATGACGCGCATGCCGCGGCGGTGGGCCTCGGCGCACAGCCGCTCGAAGTCCTCCACGGTGCCGTAGTCCGGGTGGATGCGCTCGTAGTCCACCACGTCGTAGCCGTGGTAGCTGGGCGAGTCGAACACCGGCATCAGCCACAGCGCGTCCACGCCCAGGTCCGTGGTGGTGCCCGGGTCCCCGTCGTTGAGGTAGTCCAGGCGGGAGATGAGGCCGGGCAGATCGCCTTTGCCGTCGCCGTTGGAGTCCTGGAAGCTGCGCACGAAGATTTCGTAGAAGACGGCGTGCCGGTACCACTCGTCGCCCGCGGGCGCGGCGAGCTCCACGGGAGGCCGCGCCTGCGGGGTGCCGGTGGAGGGCGGTTGCGGGGCACAGGCCAGCACTGTCAAGGCGGGGAGGAAGCGGAGGGGGCGCGGGAGCGGCATGGCGCCCTGGTTTAGCAGCGCCCCGGTGATCCCGGCCAGCCGCCGCGGGTGAAGGGGCCAGGGCTCTGCTAGGCTTCTCCCACTTCCTCAAGACCCGATGGTGCGGACTGGCTCGCCCCCCGAAAGGGCCGGCCCGTGCCTCCAGGAAAGGTGTGCTGATGCGATTCGCTGTCATTTCCCGGCTCCCGGTATGGGTCCGGCCCCTGTCCCTCGGCCTGCTCGGCCTGCTGTCGTCGAGCACGGTGGCCTCGGCCGCCGAGCCCTCGCGCGTCACGCTCGTGGGCAGCTTCCAGTCCGAGCTCGGCTGCAGCGCCGATGGCGATGCGGCGTGCGCCGCGACGGACCTGACGTACGAGGCCGAGGACGACGTCTTCCAGAAGTCCTTCAACCTGCCCGCGGGCACCCACACCTACCGCGTGGCCATCGACGGCGGCACGGGCGGCATCTACGGCGCGGGCGCCGCGCTCGACGGGCCGGAGATCTCCCTGACGCTCGCCTCGGCGGGCAGCGTGAAGTTCTACTTCGACACGAAGAGCCACTGGGCGACGAGCCGTCCGTCCAGCACGCCCAAGGCCGTCATCGCCACCGTCGCGGGCAGCTTCCAGAGTGAGGTGGGATGTCCTGGTGACTGGGCGCCGTCGTGCCTGCGCTCGATGATGCAGGACCCGGATGGGGATGGCATCTACGTCTACTCCGCGACGATCCCCGCGGGCGGGTATGCGTTCAAGGTGGCCCTCAACGAGGGCTGGGACACCGCCTACCCGGGCAGCGACGTCGCCTTCAGCGTGCCGGAGGGGGGCTCCCTGGTGACCTTCCAGTTCAACGCGGACACCCTCGTTCCGACAGTCAAGGTGCACAGCGCGCCCTCGGGTGACATCAACCTGGCCCGCGCGCACTGGGTGACGAAGGACACGCTGCTGTGGGCGCCGTCGGAGCTCCCCGAGTCCCCGCGGCTCGAGCTGCACTACGACGCCACGGGCGCCATGGTGTTGAGCTCCACGGGCATCGAGGGTGGGCAGTCCATCTCCCTCGAGGTGGACCCCGCCGGCCCGAGCGCCGAGCTCAAGGCGAAGTTCCCGCACCTCGCCACGCACAAGGCGCTGAGGATTCCCGCGGCGGAGCTGTCGAAGGTGCCCGAGCTGCTCCAGGGCCAGCTGGCCCTCTCGCTGGCGGACAAGGACGGCAAGCTGGTGGACGCCACCTCGGTGCAGATGCCGGGCGTGCTGGACGCGCTGTACACCTACAACGGGCCGCTGGGCAGCACGTGGAGCGGCGGTGTGCCCACCCTGCGCCTCTGGGCCCCCACCGCGCGCTCCGTGCGGCTGCACGTGTTCGACTCCGCGGACGCGGCCACCGCCAGCCACGTGGCGGACCTGTCGCATGACGCCAACACGGGCGTCTGGAGCGTCACCGGCGCGGCGGACTGGAAGGACAAGTTCTACCTCTACGAGGTGGAGGTGTTCGTCCGCTCCGAGAAGAAGGTGGTGAAGAACCTGGTGACGGATCCGTACTCGCTGAGCCTGGCGCTCAACAGCACGCGCAGCCAGCTCGTGGACCTGGAGGACCCGGCGCTCGCGCCCACGGGCTGGGGCACGCTGAAGAAGCCCCTCCTGAACGCGCCCGAGGACATCGTCCTCTACGAGCTGCACGTGCGGGACTTCAGCATCAACGACAGCACCGTGCCCGCGGAGAAGCGCGGCACCTTCGCCGCCTTCGCCGAGAAGAGCTCCAACGGCATGAAGCACCTGGCGCGGCTGGCCGGCTCCGGCATGACGCACGTGCACCTGCTGCCCGTGTTCGACATCGCCACCATCAACGAGAGCCGCGCGGATCAGCTCGTGCCCGCGGGGGACCTCGTCTCCCTGCCTCCGGACTCCCAGGAGCAGCAGGCCGCGGTGGACGCGGTGCGCGACGCGGACGGCTTCAACTGGGGTTATGACCCGTACCACTACACCGTGCCCGAGGGCAGCTACGCGGTGGACCCCAACGGCGGCGCCCGCATCCTCGAGTTCCGCCAGATGGTGAAGGGCCTCTCCGAGACCGGCCTGCGCGTGGTGATGGACGTGGTCTACAACCACACCAACTCCTCGGGCCAGGACTCGCGCTCGGTGCTGGACCGCATCGTCCCCGGCTACTACCACCGCCTCGGCAAGGACACCGGCAACGTCGAGACGAGCACCTGCTGCCAGAACACGGCCTCCGAGCACGCCATGTTCGAGAAGCTCATGGTGGACTCGATCGTCACCTGGGCGAAGTACTACAAGGTGGATGGCTTCCGCTTCGACCTGATGGGCCACCACATGAAGTCCAACATGGTGAAGGTGCGCGAGGCCCTCGACGCGCTCACCCTGGAGAAGGACGGGGTGGATGGCTCGAAGATCTACCTGTACGGCGAGGGCTGGGACTTCGGCGAGGTGTCCGGTGGCCAGCGCGGCGTGAACGCGACGCAGCTGAACATGGCGGGCACGGGCATCGGCACGTTCAGCGACCGCCTGCGTGACGCCGTGCGCGGCGGTGGCCCCTTCAGCGGCCTGCAGAACCAGGGTTTCGCCAGCGGCCTCTTCCACGACCCCAACGGTACGCCCCAGGACACCGAGGACACGCGCGGCAAGCTGCTGCACTACGCGGACCAGATTCGCGTGGGCCTGGCCGGCAACCTGCGTGACTTCCAGCACGTCAACAAGGCGGGCGCGACCGTGAAGGGCTCGGAGGTGGACTACAACGGGCAGCCGGCCGGCTACACGATGGACCCGCAGGAGGTCATCACCTACGTCTCGGCGCACGACAACGAGACGCTGTTCGACGCCATCCAGCTGAAGGCCGCTCCGGGGGCGAGCATCGAGGAGCGCGTGCGCATGCACAACCTCGCGCTGGACCTGGTGCTGCTGGCCCAGGGCATTCCCTTCATCCACGCGGGTGACGAGATGCTCCGCTCCAAGTCGCTGGACCGCAACAGCTACAACTCGGGCGACTGGTTCAACAAGCTCGACTTCACCTACGCGTCCAACAACTGGGGAGTGGGCCTGCCGCCGGCCGGCGACAACTCGACTCACTGGCCCACCATGGGCCCGCTGCTCGCCAACCCGGCGCTCAAGCCGTCCCAGGAGCACATCGTCTCGGCGTTGGACCACTTCCACGAGATGCTGCGCATCCGCAAGAGCACCGCGGCCTTCCGCCAGCGCACCGCCGAGGACATCCAGTCCAAGCTGCGCTTCCACAACGAGGGCCCGGGCCAGGTCCCCGGCCTCATCGTGATGGAGCTCAACGACGAGCAGGCCGAGGATGGCCGCACCCGCGTGGTGGTGCTCTTCAACGCCAGCAACGAGAAGCAGGCGTTCCCCCTGTCCTCGTACAAGGACAAGAAGATGCAGCTGCACCCGGTGCAGAAGGGCTCGCGTGACGCGCGCCTCCAGGAGGCCGGTTTCGAGGAGGCCCAGGGCGTGTTCACCGTGCCGGCCCGGACCACGGCGGTGTTCGTGAACACCCCGAGCAAGGGTGACACGCAGGGCTGCGGCTGCTCGGGCTCGAGCGGCGGTGCCTTCGCCACCCTGGCGATGCTGCTCGGCGGGGTGCTGCGGTCGCGGCGCCGCCAGGCCCGGGCGTAGGCCGTAGGAGTACCCCAGGGACACAGGGGCCTGGCTCGCTCGAGCCGGGCCCCCGTGGCCTGGTTCCGTGCGCTCGTGATTCCACCGCCGCGCACAGTGGGGTAGAGGGGCGGGCATGGATGAGAAGACGCTTACCCGACTGCTCGAGCAGGTGAAGGGCGGCAAGGTCTCGGTGGATGACGCCGTGGGCCAGCTCAAGGACCTCCCGTTCGCCGAGCTCGGCTATGCCACCGTGGACACCCACCGAAGCCTGCGCTTCGGCTTTCCCGAGGTGGTGCTCGGCGAGCCGAAGACGGCGGAGCAGGTGCTGGGGATTGTCGGCAAGTTGGTGGAGCGCAAGCAGACGGTGCTGGTGACGCGGCTGCAGCCGGACAAGGCCGAGGCGCTCGTGGCCGCCTTCCCCAAGGGCGAGTACCACCCGTTGGCGCGCATCTTCCACCTGAAGCAGGGCAAGCAGAAGGCGGGGAAGGTGGCGGTGATGACGGCGGGGACGGGCGACCTTCCCGTGGCGGAGGAAGCGGCCATCACCGCGGAGGCCATGGGGGCCACGGTGAAGCGCGTATACGACGTGGGGGTGGCGGGCCTCCACCGGCTGCTGCGGCGGCGCGAGGAGATTCAGGACGCGCACGCGGTGGTGGTGGTGGCGGGCATGGAAGGGGCGTTGGCGAGTGTGGTGGGCGGGCTGGTGGGCATTCCGGTGGTGGCGGTGCCCACTTCGGTGGGCTACGGGGCCAACTTCGGGGGCGTGTCCGCGCTGCTGACGATGGTGAACTCGTGCGCCTCCAACGTGGCGACGATGAACATCGACAACGGCTTCGGAGGCGGCTTCTACGCGGCGCTCATCTCGCGCACCAAGGGCCAGCGCTGAGCCAACAAACCTGAGCGAATATCCCCTCTCCCCCCGGGAGAGGGACGGGGTGAGGGTATCCGGGCCCCGTGGGAGAACCAACCGTGCGCAAGATTCTCTACCTGGAGCCAGTGGGCGGCATCGCGGGGGACATGTTCCTGGCGGCGGGGGTGGACCTCGGCGTGACGCCGGAGGCCATTGCCCGGGCGCTGAGCGGGCTGAAGGTGCCGGGCTGGAGGCTGGCGGTGAGCCGGGCGGTGCGGCATGCCATCAGCGGCACGCACCTGGACGTGGTGCTGGACGAGCGCGAGGCGCACCCACACCGGGCGTACGCGGACATCCGCCAGCTCATCGAGGCGGCGGACACGCTGTCACCGCGGGCGAAGGAGCGGGCGCTGGCGGTGTTCCGGGCCATTGGCGAGGCCGAGGCGAAGGTGCACGGGGTGTCCATCGACGCCATCCACTTCCACGAGGTGGGGGCGGTGGACTCCATCGTGGACATCTGCGGGGCGGCGGTGGTGTTGGATCTGCTGGGAGACCCGGAGGTGTACGCGGCGCCGCCGCCGCTGGGGAGCGGAACCATCCGGGTGGCGCACGGGAACATGCCCATTCCGGTGCCGGCGACGCTGGAGTTGCTCCGGGACGTGCCGGTGCGCTTCGAGGGCGTGGGCGAGCTGACGACGCCGACGGGGGCGGCGCTGCTGAAGGTGCTGGCGCGCATCGGCCAGCCGCCGCCGGACTTCATCGTGGAGCGCATCGGCTACGGGGTGGGGACGAAGGACTTCAAGGACAGGCCCAACGTGCTGCGCGCGGCCATGGGCCGGGCGGAGGCACGGGCCGAGGGCCTCTGGGTGGTGGAGGCCAACCTGGACGACAGCACACCGCAGCTGCTCGGGTACCTGCTGGAGTACGTGCTCGGGAAGGGCGCGCTGGACGCCTGGGTGGTGCCGGCGACGATGAAGAAGGCGAGGCCGGGGCACGTGCTGAGCGTGCTGGTGGAAGGGGGCAAGAAGGAGACGGTGGTGGACACGCTGATGCGCGAGTCCACCACGCTCGGGGTGCGCTCCTACGCGGTGGAGCGCACGGCGCTGGAGCGCGACTGGGTGGAGGTGGAGACGCCGTGGGGCAAGGTGCGGGTGAAGCGCGGCCTGCGCAACGGCGTGGTGCTCAACGCCCACCCCGAGTTCGAGGACTGCCGCAAGGTGGCCGAGGCCGCCGGAGTGCCGCTCAAGCAGGTGATGGCGGCGGCACTGGCGGCGCTCGGCTCAGGGCGGTGAGGCGGTTGAACCTCCAGCCCTCCCTCCATGCGTGATTACGGCCGGGTGGTGTACAGCTTGTAGACGTTCCAGAGGAAGCTCAGCAATGCGGAGCCGCCGCCGAGTCCCCAGTGAATGAGCAGCTTCTTCGTCACGGGATCCATTGAGGTACCTCCTTTCTGAAGGAGAGCGGGTGGGCGCGGAACTGTTGAGGCCGCCCCTCATGTGATTCGCTACCGAGCTCTTCTTCAGATGTAGGGGGTTACTCTCAACCTTTTGAAATCATGGTGGTTTTGGGCCGCGGTGGTTGTTCGTCTTCGTGAGACCAGAGAGGTTGTGACGAGCTCCGGGGGGCGCCATGAACCGCCTCGGGAGCTTCGTGTCGGACCTCCTGCATAGGTTCCGCTCGCTGGCGGTGCGTGGTGCATCGCTGATCGAAAGGATGGAACTGCATGGCGGAATCGTGGGCTCACCGTCAGACGAAGTGGCGCTCGGCAGGGCCTGGGGGCCAGGTCGAGGTTCGCCTCCCCAGCGGAAGCCGTCTGGACGCGCTCTCTCGAGATGGCGTCTGGGCAACTGAAGTGGAAACCTCGGGCGACTTCGTGCGGTTGATGCGTGCCGCCGAGCGTCTTGCGGAAAGTGGCGCTCCGCAGAAGGTCCTCAAGGTTCCCCATCGGCACATGCGAATCGCCGCAGCCGCGCTGCAGCGGGTGGGCGTGTCCGCACGTGTCCGCAACATGCATGACTCCTGCGGTTTCGCGGTGCGGGTCCGCGGGTAGTCGCTTTCCGAGGAGGTGCCTCGCAGGTGTCAGGCACCTCCTCTCCGGTCCTTATGGAGAGGCGGGAGTTTGCAGCAGGGCTTGGACCTCTTTGTAGATCAGCCCCTTCTTCAACTTCCCGCCATTCACCGCCGCGCGGATACCCTCCCAGGTCCCCAGGGACTGCAGGAACGGAATGGCGTCCTCTCGCATGAAGCGGGCGATGAAGGACTCGCGCTGCTTCGTATCCATGGACTCATCTTCGAGATTCAGGGCATGCCCCAACGCTTCCGCATTGGAGGTAGGCAGGGACGTCGCGCGCACACGGATATGGCATTGGTGCTCCTTGGGAGCCTCGGCCTCTCCCAACTGCTTCACCCATGCCGCGAGGTTGATGTAGTACTGGGGCCCATAAAGCGACTTCTGCAGGTTGACCACCAGCAGGGAGTCCGGCGCATGTTTGTACCAACTCGTGCCACGCGCCTTGAAACCTGCTCCGCGCAGCTCGTGGGCCATCGCTGTCCGGACTGGAGAGGAGGCTGCCTTCATTTCTTCTCACCTGGTTCGTAGGTCTCGACCTGGCCTGTCCATTCCCCTCCTCGCCATTCTTTCAACTCGCGCCGATACGTCTCCACCTGCTTCTCGCCACGCTTGATGGCGCGAGGGTTGTTGGGCTTGAGCTCTTTGACGTCTTTCTTCTCGGCGTTCACGGCATCGGCACGACGACCGCTCGGCAGCCGCACTTCCTTTTCATACCCCTCTCCCGGCTGCCAGTCGGTATGCACCTGCCGCCCACGCTTCGTCGCCTCGGTCTCTCCCCCGGTCTTCCTGGCTGTTCGGGCAGAAGACTCATCGAGGGATTCGACGCTTTTCGTGGTGACGGGGGCCGCCGCCTTCTTCGCGGCTTTTGGCCTGCCAGCCCAGCGTATTCCAGTGGGAGCAGGGTCTGATTGCAGCGGTGGCAGAGCGCCGTGGGTCCATGGACCCTGCCCTCCAAGCATGACGGCACACAAGAGCAGGAGTGCCGTTGGCAGAAAACCTCGCTGAGCCCATCTCGAGTGCTTGGACTCAATGAGTTCCGAGCTGTGTGTGGGCCTGGGGAGGGGCGTTGTTCGTTTGTGCTCTGTTCTCATGGGGCGGGCATCGTACAGAGATGGAACGGCATTCGCTCTGGACGCTGGCGGCGCTCAGTTCGGCGCGGTGAGTCTGTCCAGCACCAGGCCGAGGAAGTCGCTCTCGCCATGGAAGGCCCAGCCCAGGTGCGTCTTGCATTCGGCGCACAGGGCGTACTGCCAGACGAAGCCGGGGAACCAGCTCGCCTCGGCGGTGGGCGGGCCGGCGACGAGACAACCCTCGGCCCGCGCGAAGCAACCGAAGTGGAAGACGAACCCGGATGGATTGACGCGGGTGTGTGTGGAGCGGCCGTTGACGGTGGTGCGGTCCCGCTCGCGGGTGATGACGTGGCCGCAGCGCGCGCAGCACAGCGGCGTCTCCGGTTCACGGGTCTCCGTCGTGTCCTCGGCCTGGCGGGCGGGCGTGGCCTCGGCGGGAGTGGCGGGGCTGTCCTTCTTGAGCCACCGTGCTCCGGGAGGCTGTCGTGGCCAGGGGAACGGATTCATGACGCGGTGAGTCTCCTCGACTGCTCTTGCCCATGCCCGGGGCGGGATGCAAGGCCGGGCCCGCGTGGTATGTCCGCCGTGAGTGGGAGGACGGTCGCCTGGCGCCCAACGAGCACGTACCGCTGGAGGTCTCCAGCGTCACCAAGGTGTACCCCGGCGGCGTCCAGGCGCTCGACCAGGTGAGCTTCCGGATTTCGCCCGGGGAGCGGGCGTGCCTGCTCGGCCCCAATGGCGCGGGGAAGACGACCCTCATCCGCCTGCTCACCGGCGCACTGCGGCCCTCGTCCGGCCGGGTGAGCCTCTTCGGGCTCGGCGTCGAGGACCCCGGCTTCCTCCAGGCCAAGCGGCGCGTGGGCATCGTCCCCCAGTCCCCGGGCATGTACCGGGACCTCACGGTGGATGACTTCCTCCAACTGGTGCGCGACCTGTACGGCAGCGGGAACATCCCCGAGGTGGTGGAGGCCTTTGGCCTGGCGCCCTTCCGCACGCGGCGGATGGCGGAGTTGTCCGGCGGCATGCAGCGCCGGTTGTCCATGGCCGCCGCGCTCGTCTCCTCGCCGGAGGTGCTGCTGCTGGACGAGCCCACCGTGGGGTTGGATCCGGTGGCCACGCGCGAGGTGCATACCTTCCTGCGCAAGGTGATGCCCGGCCGCACGGTGCTGTTGTGCACGCACAACCTGGCCGAGGCCGAGGCGCTCTGCGAGAGCGCGGTCATCCTCCGTCAGGGCAAGGTGCTGCTGCACGAGCGCATCGCCACGCTGCGCCAGCGCATCCAACCCGTGCTCGTGCTGCGCGCCACCCAGGGCCCCGAGCGGCTGGCCGAGGCACTCACGGGACAGGGCCTCGCGTTCACGCACGAGGCGGAGGCGGTGCTCGTGCATGTGGCGGACGCGGCGGCCCAGGCGCCCGGGTTGCTGCGCCACCTGCTCGGCGCGGGGCTGGACGTGTACGAGTGCCGCGTCGTGACGCCGAGCCTCGAGGACCTCTTCCTGGATGTGGTGGGGGCGAACGATGCTCGCGCGTGAGGTGCGCATCCTCTTCCGCAAGGAGTGGCGCCAGTTGGTGCGCAGCCGCGGCGCGATGCTCACGGCGCTGCTGTTGCCCATCATCCTGCTGGTCATCGTCCCGGGGCTGCAGATGCTCGGGATGAAGACGGGGGCCGCGAAGCCGGTGAACCTCCCTCCCGGTGTGACGCTGCCCCCGGGGATGCGGGAGCTCGTGGACGATCCCGTGGCGATGATGCGGGCCATGATGGTCCCCTTCATCGCGCTCGGCGGGCTCATCGTGCCCTCGGTGACGGCCAGCTACATCCTCATCACCGAGCGCGAGTCCCGCACGCTCGAGTTGCTCGTGGCGCTGCCCGTGCGCGTGGGGCAGATATTGCTCGCCAAGCTGCTGGCCCTGCTCGCGCTGGCCTCGCTCGTCACGCTGGTGCTCTTCTCCGTGGACGCCGTGCTCATCCTCGGGCTGGGCATCGGCTCGCCCGGTTACGTGCTGGCCCTGCTGGCGGTGCTGCTGACGTCGCTGACCTTCTCCACCACCAGCGCGCTGCTCGTCAGCCTGCTGGCGCGTGACTTCCGCACGGCCAACAACATCAACGGGCTGCTGATCGGCCCCACCATCCTCGTCTGCTTCGTCGTCACGCTGGTGGTGCCGGGCCCCTATCTCTCCTCGCTACTGCTCGCGGCGCTGTTCGCGGTAGGGTCTGGGGCCGCCACCTTCGTGGCCATGAAGGTGGTCACCTTCGAGCGCCTGCTGCGTTGAATCCCCCCTGGAAGCCCATGCTCCCCACCCTCATCACCGACCTGAACTTCGAGCCGTTGGATCTCGCGCTCACCGAGCCCTTCGCCATCGCGACCGGGGCGCCCACCATGGCGAGCAACGTGCTCATCCGGCTGACGCTGGCGGACGGCACGGTGGGCCTGGGCGAGTCCGCGCCCCTCACGGCGGTGTCGGGCGAGACGCAGGCGAGCACGCTCGAGGCGCTCCACTCCGTGCGTCAGGCGGTGCTCGGGAAGGACGCGCGCGGCTGGCGTCCGCTCGCGGCGCTGCTGGGCGAGGCCCTGCCGGGAGCACCCTCGGCGCGTTGTGGCCTGGAGCTGGCGCTGCTGGACGCGCTGGGCCGGCACCACCGGATGCCGCTGTTCGCCTTCTTCGGCGGGGCGGGCACGGGGCTGGACATCGACATGACGGTGACGGCGGGTGACGAGGCGCACGCGGCGTCCTCGGCCCGGGCGATCATCGCGAGGGGCATCCGCACCATCAAGGTGAAGGTGGGGGCGCTGTCGGCGGAGGAGGACGTGCGGCGCATGGTCATCATCCGCCGCGAGGCGCCCGGCGCGCGGCTGTTCGCGGACGCCAACGGGGGCTACACGGTGGCGCAGTCGCGGACCTTCCTCGCGGGGCTGGAGGCCGAGGGCGTGCCGCTGGCGCTCTTCGAGCAGCCGGTGCCGCGCGAGGACTGGGAGGGCATGGCGGAGCTGACGCGCTCGTCCCGGGTGCCCATCTGCGCGGACGAGTCGGCGCGCTCGGCCAAGGACGTGCTGCGCCTGGCGCGCGAGGGGGGGGCGCACGGCATCAACCTCAAGTTGATGAAGAGTGGCGTGGTGGAGTCGCTGGCCATGTGGAACCTGGCGCGTGCCTCGGGCATGGAGCTGATGATGGGGGGCATGGTGGAGAGCACCCTGGCCATGAGCAGCGCGGCGCACTTCGCCGCCGGGTTGGGCGGCTTCGACTACGCGGACCTGGACACGCACCTCTTCATCCGCGAGCACTCCTTCCGCGGTGGCCTGCGCATGCGGGACGGGCGGGTGGACATCGGCCACGTCCAGGCGGGCCACGGCGTGGACCTGGATTGAGCGCGCCGGGCTCCTGTGCCAGGGTGGCTCACACCGGCGGTGTGAGCCGGGCAGGGGGAGACGGCATGTTGGACGCACTCGTGGTGGGAGCCGGGCCCACGGGCCTGACGATGGCCTCGGAGCTGGTGCGGCATGGCCTGCGGTGCCGGGTGGTAGAGCAACTCGAGGCGCCCTCGGTGCTGTCGCGCGCGTTGGCGGTGCAGGCGCGCACGCTCGAGGTCTTCGATGACTTCGGCATCGCCGAGCAGGCGCTCGCGCGGGGGCGCAAGACCGAGGCCTTCAACGTGGTGGGCGCGGGAGGCGTGCACACGCGGGTGCCCATGCAGGCCTTCTCGTGGTTGGAGACGCGCTTCCCCTTCATCTTCATGTTGCCGCAGGACGCCACCGAGGCGCTGCTCGCCGAACACCTGGACACGTTGGGGGTGAAGGTGGAGCGGGGCCTGGCGTTGGAGGACTTCCGGCAGGACGCGGACGGCGTGGAGGCCACGCTGAAGCGGGCCGGTGGTGGAGTGGAGCGGGTGAAGGCGCGTTGGCTGTTGGGGTGCGATGGCGCGCGCAGCCGGGTGCGCAAGGGGGCGGGCATCCCCTTCGAGGGCGAGACGTATGACGACGCGTGCGTGCTGGCGGACGTGCGCGTGGAGTGGCCGCTGGGGCAGGGTGAGCTGGTCCTCATGCCGTCCATGCACGGTGTGGTGGGGGCCTTCCCCATGCCGGGGGAGTACCGCTACCGGCTGTTCTGCGTCATGCCGAGGGACATGCTTCCGGAGGGCGACGAGACGACGCCCCTCACGCTGGAGGAGATGCAGCGCATCCTGGAGCGCATGTCGAACGTGCCGGTGCGTGTGAGCGAGCCTCGCTGGATGACGCGCTACCGGCTGCACCGCCGGGGCGCGCCTCGCTACCGGCAGGGCCGGGTGTTCCTCGCGGGGGACGCGGCGCACATCCACAGTCCGGCGGGAGGGCAGGGGATGAACACGGGCATCCAGGATGCGTACAACCTCGCCTGGAAGCTGGCGCTCGTGAACAAGGGGCGTGCGCCGGAGTCGCTGCTCGACACCTACGAGCTGGAGCGCCATCCGGTGGGGCAGATGTTGTTGAGGGGGACGGATCGGCTCTTCGGCCTCATGGCACAGGGAGGGACCCCTTCCCGGTTGCTGCGGACGTACGTGGTGCCCCGGGTGGCGAAGAGACTGCTGGGGGGCTCCTACACCCAGCGGCTCATGGCGCGTTTCGTCTCGCAGCTCGCCATCCATTACAGGCGCAGCCCGCTGTCCACCGAGCGCATCTGGGGCGAGGAGGTGGGCGGTGTGCGGTTGGAGGAGGGCCCCGCGCCCGGGGAGCGCGTGCCGGAGCTGCCGGTGAAGGGGGAGGGGGTCGAGCGCCTGCACGAGGTACTGCGCGGCCCCCAGCACACGCTGCTGCTGTTCACCGGGCTGAAGCCCGAGGCGAAGGCGCGGAGCGGGCTGGTGGCGCTCGCGAGGCGGTTGGAGGAGGCGTATGGGCCGCTGCTGAGGGCGCGCGTGGTGGTGGCGGGGGAGGGAGAGCCGGGGCCCTTCGTGCTGGCCGATGGGGAGGGGGCGCTGCATCGACGTTTCGGGGCGGGGGCGGAGTGCTTCTACCTGGTCCGGCCGGACGGGTATGTGGGGCACCGGGAGAGGCCCATCGAGCCGAAGCGGCTGGAAGCGGAACTCGCCCGGCGGATGGGTCCACCCGGAGCGGGTGGAGAGAAGCGCGTCGCGAGCTGAGACACCCTCTCCCTCTGGGAGAGGGCTGGGGTGAGGGTCTTCCTGCCGCCAGGGGCACAAAAGTCCGGTGTTGCCGCCGATTCGGCGGGTTTCACTTGTCACCGGTGACAAGCGGAATGGACCTGATTGCATTCAGGTATGACACCGC
>NZ_JPMI01000390.1 GCF_000733295.1 Archangium violaceum Cb vi76
AGGGGATATCGGTCACATTCCTGAAAGGGATGAACGGGTTTCACTGGTCACCGGTGACGAGCGGAATGGCCGCAGTGCGTTTCACTGGTCACCGGTGACGAGTGGAATGGCCTCGGTGCATTTCACTGGTCACCGGTGACGAGCGGAATGGGTCCGGTCCGGAGTCTTCTCAGCCCTGGGCCTCTCGCGCCGGAGTCCGCGCCGAGGCGCCAGAGCCCAGCACGGTGCGCCACGCGGTGGCCAGGAGGATGATGGCGCCGCCCACCAGGGCCCACGGTCCGGGCCGCTCCCCGGCGAGGAGGAAGGTCCACACGGGGTTGAGCACGGGCTCGATCAGGATGAGCAGCGAGGCCTCCACCGCGGGCGTCTCGCGCAGGCCTCGATGGAAGAGCGTATAGGCGAGGCCGAGCTGGAACACGCCGAGGAACAGGAGCAGTCCGACATCCAGGGCCGTGGGCGTGGGGCCACCGAGCGAGGGCACCAGGACGCTGAAGCCCGCGATGAGGTTACCCCACACGAGCACGGACGAGCCCTCCTCGCCCACCGCGCGCAGCCCGAGAATGGCCATCGCGAACGCAACGCCCGAGCCCAGGGCAATCACATTGCCCCAGAGCTGCCCGGGCGCGAGTTGATCCAGGAAGAAGAGGCTCAGGCCGAGCAGGAACACGGGGACGGCGGCGAGCTCTCCGCGCGAGGGGCGCTCGCGCAGCACGAGCGGGGACAGGAGCAGCACGTAGAGCGGCGCGGTGTCCTGCAGGAAGATGGCGTTGGCGGAGGTGGTGAGCTTGTTGGCGATGATGAACGACACCACCGTGACGGCGTAGGCCAGCGCGGCCGCGAGCCCTCTCCGGGAGGGCAGCTTGCGGCCGGCGGGGAAGGCGAGTGCGAGCACCAGGGCCGCGATGAGCGAGCGGCCGGAGGCGATCTGCCAGGCCGTCAGGGAGCAGAGCTTCACGGCGGCGCCGGCGGTGGACCAGAGCACGGCGGCGGCGAGCAGGTAGAGGCGGGAGCGAAGCATGGGACGCGCGGGTGACTCATATCAGGGGGGCCGGTCAGGCGCCGAGGAAGCGCCGGTACCGGGCCTCGAGGGCCATGTAGACGGCGTAGGCCACGAGTCCCGCGGCGGCCACGGCGAGCAGCACGGCTCCGTGGGGTTGGGCCGCGAGTGTCTCCAGGGCGCCGTCCAGTCCCCGGGCTCGCCGGGGGTTGGCGGTGAGCGCGGCCTGGACGAGGAACCCGCCAATCAACACGAAGACGAGCCCGCGCGCGAGGATGCCCAGCTTGGAGATGCGCACCGCCCACTCCGCCTGCTGGGGGCGCAGCGTGTCCAGCCGGAGCTTCTCGCGGAACTTCTCCTTCCAGGCCTTGTAGGCCTGCCACACGCCCATGCCGGCGATGACGAGCCCCACGACGGCGACCAGCGCCTGTCCGAAGGGCTGCGACATCAACCGGGCCGTCCAGGATTGGGCGCTCTGGTCTCCACTCGAGCCGACGCCTCCCGCTCCCAGCACGAGGCGGAAGGCGGCCAGGGCGAGGAACGTGTGGATGGCGGCGCTCACCAGGTAGAAGCCCCGGAGGAGGAGCCCCTTCGCGCCGGTGCCCTTGCCGTCCGGATCCATCCAGGCCTGCACCACGCGCCAGAGGACGTAGCCCACCAGGCCCACCGCCACCACGGCGAGCAGCGCCTTGCTCCAGGCGCCCTGGGCGAGCGTGGCCAGCGCGCCCTTCGTGTCGGTCGTCTTGCCTCCCGAGCCGAAGGCGACCTGGAGCGCGAGCACGCCAATCACCGCGTACACCACGCCCTTGGCCAGGTAGCCCAGGCGGGCCAGTGGCACCATCCACGGGTGGTGCATCGCCTTCGCCCCGAGACGGTCTCCCTGCTGCTTCAACTCCGAGGCCTTCCGGCCGAGTCCGTTCACCATCGGTCCTCCCTCCCACACCGGAGCGCCGGAGCCACTGTCCGGCGGTGCGGTGCATCCCTTCGGAAGGTAGGCACACGGGGCGACACGTCTCGGGGAGCGCCTGGCCGCATGCCCGCTCCTCGGACCAGGGGCTAGAAGTCGCTCCCCTCCGCCCGCTTGCCCGGCGAGGAGCCGAGCCCCGGGTTCAGCACGTGGTGCGACACGAAGCTCCCCGTGCGGTTCGCATCCGGGCTCCGGTTGTACGAGACGGCTTCGATGGAGGCGTCGTAGGTGGTGCTGTCCACGAGCTGCTTCGCGCCGTTCTGCAGGTAGACGGCGTCACCGCTGCCGCCGTGGTTGGTGCCCTTGTTGAAGAAGAGCCCGCCGCTCGAGGCCGCCACCGCGTTCGTCGCTCCCGGGGGGATGGCGGTGGCGCCCGAGTAGATGACGACGGACTTGCCTGGACCGAGCAACGTCCCCGAGGGGAAGGCGTGCCGGGGCACCGGGAGCCCCTGGCTGCCGCGGTCGTTCACCCCCCAGCCGCCGAGGTCCACCGTGCTCGTGGAGCCATTCACCAGCTCCACGAACTGTTGCGCGTAGTCGCGGTCGGTGCCACCGGGCACGGGCGGCTCGTGGGGCAGGTACTCGTTGATGAACACCGGTGGAGGCCAGGACACGGTGAACGCCGTGTCGCTCTGGTCGGCCGCCGCCGGAGCGGTGGCATCGCTCACCCGCACGCGGGCCTGGGTCGTCGTCGCCGGAACGGAGGGGACCGTCCACGTGTACTGCCCGCTCTCCGCGGGGACGCTCGAGGCCAGCACCTGCCACGTCACGCCGTTGTCCGGCGAGAACTCGAGATTCACCGAGCTGACACCGTCCGCCGTCCAGGTGAGGGTCTGCACGGTCCCCGACGCGAGCTGCTCACCGCCGTTGGGCGAGGTGATGTGCACGGGTGGAGGCGGCGGGGGCACCACGTTGAACGAGAAGCGGCTGAAGATGGGGTAGTGGTCCGAGGTGGTGTCCTTGTACTGGGAGATATAGGCGTCCGGCCGCAGGGCCTGGGTGGAGTTGCTCACGTAGCCCGCCCGGAGCGCGTGGCTGACGAGCTGGTGGTCGATGAACTCGGTGTTGCTCACCGTGCTGCGCACGTTGGCGAAGGACAGGGGCTGGGTGAGGAAGGCGTAGTCCGCCGTGTCCTCCACGAAGTTCTGGTACGGCGTGGGCAGGTAGGCGCCGCTCGTGGAGTCCTTGGTGATGGAGATGTCCACGTCATCGTTCCAGTCGCCGAGCACGAGGACGGACGTGTCCGCGGGCAGGGCATCCAGGTATCCCTTGAGCGCCACCCCCGCGCTCTTGCGGCGGGTGTAGGACTCCGTGTCGCTGAACGCCTTCATGTGCAGCACGATGGCCACCACGTCCACGCTCGTCTCGCCGCGCGTGATGCGCAGCTTCACCTGCAGGGGCGGCCGCGAGCCGAATTCGTAGTTGGAGGAGGTGAGGATGATCCGCGCGTCCAGCACGCTGACCACGCCTGGCCGGTAGAGGATTCCGACCATCTGCTCTCCGTCGGAGTAGTAGGTGCTGCCGGACACGACGAGCGGGTCGTTGGCCATGAAGCCTTCGTAGCCCGTCAGTTGTTTCAGCTCGTTGAACTCCGTGACGTCCACCAGCTCCTGCAGGCCCCAGAAGTCCGCGTCCGTCCGGGTGATGACCGTCTTCACGTTCTGGACCTGCAAGGCGTCGTCCGAGGGACCGCCGCTCGGGGAGCCGAACCACTCGATGTTCCAGTTGGCCGTGCTGAAGGGCAGCGGGGGGGGGCCCGCGTCCGTTCCACCGTCACTCCCACCACCGCCGTCCGTCCCTCCACCGCCGCCATCGGTTCCGCCGTCACCGCCGCCGGCCGTGCCCGCGTGGACCACCAGCCCGAGCACCTTCCCGGCCTGTGCGCCGTGGACGTCCTGCACGCGCACGGTGGGGTAATAGGCGCCCGATTCCAGCGGCACGCCCGTGAGCTGGCCGTCCTCGCTCAGCACGAGGCCCGAGGGCAGCGCCCCACCCATCAGGGACCAACGCAGGGTCCCCTTGCCGCCGGTGGCCTCGAGCCGCACGGCGTACCTCTCCCCTGTCGTGGCGGCGGGCAGCGAGACGGTGGTGATGGACGGCGCGGGGTGGACGAGCAGCTGGTAGGTGCCCGTCTCCGTGGCGCCCGCCGCGTCCTTCACCTGCACCGTGAAGGTGTACGGGCCCGGCACCGTGGTGGCGCCCTTCAACAGGCCGTCGCCGGTGGAGAAGAAGAGGCCGGGCGGCAGCTTCTCCAACGAGTGCCGCAGGGGGGGGCTGCCCCCGGTGGCGCCGAGACCCACCTGGAAGGACGCGCCCGCGGTGGTCTCCATCGGCTCCAGGTCGGGCAACTGGAGGGGCTCGGGCCCGGGGGGCGTGGGCTCCGGGCAGGCTCCGAGGAGGGTGAGGATGGCGAGCATCCCCAACAGGCGGGCGAACGGCATGACGGGTCGGGCTCCGGACTCGGGGCATCTCCAGCCCCGCGGGGAGCCCGAGTCTAGCGCGTCAGCGGGCCGGCGCAGAAGCGTGACGCCGGCACCGCGAGCCGGGCCGCCGCGGCAATCGAGGCCGCTCTCATCCGTCTCTTCAGGGGTGAAGATTGCTTTTGCGCTCCAGGCGGGGGTGCAGTCTGATGAGGCGGTCTGCGCTCGCCGGGGCGGACCGCACTGTCCGTGAGGGAGAAGAGACCGATGGCCGAGAAATGGGACAAGCAGTTGATGGACTTCTTCAAGCGCACCGGTGAGGAGCTCAAGCGCTCCGGCGAGGAGCTCAAGACCGAGGCGCAGCGGCTGATGGTGGAGGTGAAGGACCCCGCCAAGCAGGCCAAGGTGAAGGAGGGCATCGAGAACCTGCGCACCTTCGCGGTCACGGCGGGCAAGCAGGTCGCCGAGCGCCTCGAGTCCGCCGTGCGTCAGGTGGAGCAGACCCTCGAGGGCGCCATCGAGGGCAACAAGGGCGCCTCCACCCCGGCGGGCCCGCCTCCCGGGACGGCCGCCCCCCAGGCGAAGGCCCAGCCCCCGGCCGCCGCGCCCCCCGCCGAGAAGAAGGCCGCGGCCAAGACGGGCACCAAGTCCATCGGCCGCAAGAAGACGGCCGCCAAGGCCCCCGCGAAGAAGGCGGCGGCCAAGACGGGCACCAAGAAGTCCATCGGCCGCAAGAAGCCCGCCCGTCCGGCCTCCTGAGGAGCATTCATCCGCTCTGGAATCCTCTAGGGGGGGCACATGGGCGGCCTGCGTCAGGCCGCACCGGGCGTTGGATCAACCTGCGCCCCATGACATAGTGCGCCCGTGGCCGGCTCCAACCGAGACGAGAAGAGCAGCTTCCAGACGGACATCTCGCAGGACGTCATCGACGCGGCGCTCGAAAGCGTCGATCGTCACGTCCAGTCTCCCGCCCTGGCGCGGGAGGACGAGGTGCCCGAGACCATCACCACCATGTCCATGGACCTCCCCGAGGGCGGGGTCTCCATGGACATGGAGGGCCCCGAGGGCGTGGTCACCATGGAGATGGAGATCCCCGAGGGTGGGGTCACCATGGAAGTGGCGATCCCCGAGGGTTGTGTCACCGAGCCGGAGGCTCCCGCGGCACCCAATGAGGGCGGGCTCCGGGCCGCGTTGCATGACGCCCATCGGGATTTGAAGGAGATGCGCCGCGCGCGGGACGAGGCGCGTGAGCTGCTGGCGCAAAGCCGCCGCGAGCTGGAGGAGGCGCGCCAGCAACTCGAGTTCAGCCAGTCCCGCAGCCGCGAGACGATGGACCGGCTCAAGGACACCCACGAGCGGGCCCTGCGCGCCACGGCGGACCTGGAGAACTACCGCAAGCGCGCCCAGAAGGAGAAGGAGGAGGTCCAGAAGTTCGGCTCCGAGCGCCTGCTCAAGGACTTCCTTCCCGTCGTGGACAACCTGGATCGCGCGCTGGAGGCGGCCCAGAAGTCCTCGGACTTCGAGAGCCTGCGCACCGGCGTGGAGATGACGCGCAAGCTGTTCGACAGCGCGTTCGGCAAGCACGGCGTCAAGGGCTTCTCCGCCGCCGGCCAGCCGTTCGATCCCCGCCTGCACGAGGCCATGCAGCAGGTGGAGAGCGCGGCGGTGCCCGCGGGCCACGTCCTCTACGAGGCCGTGCGCGGCTACACGCTCAACGAGCGGCTCATCCGGCCCGCGCTGGTCGTGGTGGCGCGTGCGCCAGCCGCCCCGCCGCCCGCGGCCGAGGCAACCCCTTCAGAAACGGCGCCGGAGGGTGGACCCACGGGGGGGCACACCACCGAGCAGACCGGAACCACTCCTTCGGAGAGTCAGTAGAACGCCATGGGCAAGGTGATTGGAATCGATCTGGGGACGACCAACTCGTGTGTCGCCGTCATGGAGGGCGGCGAGCCGGTGGTCATCCCCAACAGCGAGGGCAGCCGCACCACGCCTTCCATGGTGGGCTTCACCGAGTCCGGTGAGCGTCTGGTGGGCCAGATTGCCAAGCGGCAGGGCATCACCAACCCGGAGAACACGGTGTTCGCCGTCAAGCGGCTCATCGGCCGCAAGTTCGACTCACCCGAGGCCAAGAAGGCCATCAGCGTGAGTCCCTTCCGCGTGGCGCCCAGCCCCAACGGGGACGCCTGGGTGGAGATCCGCGGCAAGGGCTACAGCCCGCCGGAAATCAGCGCCATCGTGCTGATGAAGATGAAGCAGACGGCCGAGGACTACCTGGGCGAGCCCGTCACCGAGGCGGTCATCACCGTCCCGGCCTACTTCAACGACAGCCAGCGCCAGGCCACCAAGGACGCGGGCCGCATCGCCGGCCTCAACGTGCTGCGCATCATCAACGAGCCCACCGCCGCCGCGCTCGCCTACGGCCTGGACAAGGTGCGCGACTCCGGCTCCGAGCGCATCGCCGTCTACGACCTGGGCGGTGGCACGTTCGATATCTCCATCCTGGAGCTCAGCTCGGGCGTCTTCGAGGTCAAGAGCACCAACGGCGACACCTTCCTGGGCGGTGAGGACTTCGATCAGCGCCTCATCGACTTCCTGGCCAAACGCTTCGCCGAGCAGAACAACGGCCTGGACCTGCGCAAGGACCGCATGGCGCTGCAGCGCCTGAAGGAGGCGGCCGAGCGCGCCAAGCACGAGCTGTCCAGCGCGACGGAGACGGAGGTGAACCTCCCCTTCATCACCGCGGACGCCACGGGCCCCAAGCACCTCACCGAGACGGTGGAGCGCAGCACCTTCGAGGCGCTGGTGGCGGACCTCGTCGATCGCTCCATCGAGCCGTGCCGCATCGCGCTCAAGGACGCGGGCATCACCGCGCAGCAGGTGCACCAGGTGCTGCTGGTGGGCGGCATGACGCGCATGCCGGCCGTGCAGCAGAAGGTGAAGGACTTCTTCGGCAAGGAGCCGCACAAGGGCATCAACCCGGACGAGGTCGTCGCCGTGGGTGCGGCCATCCAGGGCGGCGTGCTCAAGGGCGAGGTGAAGGACGTCCTCCTGCTGGACGTGACGCCGCTGTCGCTCGGCGTGGAGACGGCCGGCGGCGTCTTCACCAAAATCATCGACAAGAACACCACCATCCCCTGCAAGAAGGGCCAGGTGTTCTCCACCGCGGTGGACAACCAGCCGCTGGTGAGCGTGCACGTGCTGCAGGGCGAGCGCGAGATGGCGGTGGACAACAAGACGCTGGCGCGCTTCGAGCTGGTGGGTATTCCCCCGGCGCCCCGTGGCGTGCCGCAAATCGAGGTGTCCTTCGACATCGACGCCAACGGCATCGTGCACGTGAGCGCCAAGGATCTGGGCACCGGCAAGGTTCAGCAGGTGCGCGTGGTGGGCAACTCGGGCCTGTCCGAGGCGGAGATTCAAGCGATGATCTCCGACGCCCAGGCCAACCAGTCCACGGACAAGCTCAAGAAGGAGCTGGCCGAGCTGCGCAACAACGCCGACTCGCTCATCTACACCACGGAGAAGAGCCTGGAGGAGTACGGCAACGTCCTCCAGGAGAAGGACCGCGAGGAAATCAAGGCGGACGTGGAGCACCTCAAGGAGCTGTTCAAGGGCACGGACGCGGCCGCCATCAAGGAGGCCTACCAGCGCCTGGAGACCAGCGCCTACCGCATCGCGGACGCGCTCTACGCGGACCAGTCGAAGTCCGGTTCCTGAGCCTCGTGGAATTTCCTTCGCTCGAAGCCGAAGTCGCCTTCCTGCGCGGCCTCAACGCCGTGGTGCGGATGGCGGACGACATCCTCGAGGACTGCCTGGAGCGGGGGCTGAGCCTCGATGCGGCGGTGGATGTCTTCCTCACCCAGTGCGCGCGGCTGGTGCATGCGTCGGCGGGCTTCGTCAGCCTCCGGGGCACGGCGGGCCCCGTGCTCACCCGGGTGCTCGGCCAGCCCGGCGTGGACGTCTTCGAGGCCGCCACCTGGAAGGGCGCCCACCCCCTGTCCGACTCGCGGATGTTGTTCTGCGCGCCGCTGGCGCTCGGGCGGTTGGAGCTGGGCACCCTGGGGCTGGTGGTGGAGGGGCGCTTCGACGACGGCGGCTGGCTGGTGATGAAGCTGGTGGAGGCCATTGGCGACCAGCTGGACAACGCGGTGCTGGCCTTCCTGTCGCTCACCGACGGCCGCGGCGTGCTGGAGCGGCTGGACGAGCTGGCCCCCGAGGATGATCCCCTCACGGGGCCGCGCGGGCGCATCGGCCGCTACGAGCTGGTGACGCCGCTGGGCACCGGCGGCATGGCGCAGGTGCTGGTGGCGCGCACGCGGGGCCCGGAGGGGCTCGGCCGGTTGGTGGCGCTCAAGCGGATTCTGCCGCACCTGGCCTCGGACCCGGACATCGTGAAGCAGTTCCTGGACGAGGCCCGCATCGGGCTGCGGCTGAGCCACCCCAACCTCGTCACCTTCCACGACTTCGGCGAGTCGCAGGGCGCCTACTACCTGGTGATGGAGCTGGTGCGCGGGGTGGACTTCGACCGGGTGCTGAAGACGGCGCGGCCCGCGCCGGACATGACGGTGGGCATCGTCCTACAGGCGCTGCACGGGCTGCACGCGGCGCACCAGGCGCGGGGCGAGGACGGCGTGTCGCTGCGGCTGGTGCACCGGGACTTGTCGCCGCACAACCTGATGGTGGGCTTCGACGGGCGGGTGAAGGTGCTGGACTTCGGCGTGGCCAAGGCGCGCGCCCAGCGCACCGTGACGCTGCCGGGCATCGTGAAGGGCAAGCCGCTCTACATGTCGCCGGAGCAGGCGCGGGGTGACCGCCTGGACGCGCGCAGCGATCTCTTCTCCATGGGCCTCATCCTCTACGAGGCCTTCACGGGCAAGCGTGCCTTCGACCGTGGGGACGAGCTGGAGTCCATGCACGCCATCTGCGACGACAAGCTGAGCCGTCCAGCGGGCCTGTCCCTGCCGTTGTGGGAGGTGTTGGAGGTGGCGCTCGAGAAGCAGCCGGGCAACCGCTTCGCCCACGCGCTCCAGATGGCGGAGGCGCTGGCGGAGGCGTGTGCCCCGGCGCGCGAGGTGGACCTGGGCCGGCTCCTGGCCACCCACTTCCCCGAGCGCCTGCGGGGTTTCGAGCGGTTGGAGCGCGTCCACCTCGCGTCGAACACGCCCGCCGTGGGGGAGACGCGGTTGCGCCCCGCCACGACGGGCCGCTCGCGCGGTTAGATGCCGCGCTTGTTCTTCGGCTCGTTCTCGCCGCTGAGGTCCAGCTTGCGGGTGCCCTCCGTGTCGTCCCGGCGCACCGTCGTCCGCATGTGGCCGTCGCCGTAGAGCTCGTCGTGGACGTGCAGCAGCTCGTCATCCGTCATCGCGCGCTCCCGGGCGGATTCCTCCTCGGCGCGCAGGGGCGTGGACGTCACCACCGTCTCCTCGGGGCGCGCGTTGAAGGGCAGCCCCGTGCGCTCACCCTGGTTCATCCAGGCGCTGTCCGTCCCCGACACCCGGCTGTTCCCGATGCCCTCGCGCTGGGCGATGGTGTCCGAGCCGTAGGGCACCTCGTCGGAGAACGCCCGCAGGCTGTCCTTGCCATGGGCCAGGATGATCTCCCCGTTGCGCAGGTCGCTGATCTCCGCGTACCGGACGGAGTAGTCCTTCGGGAAGAACAGCCCCTTCTCGATATGGAACTCCATGTCCCCGACGGCATACACCTTGCCGAGCTTGTGGCCGTCGATGCTGCGGACCGTCATGCCTTCCTTGATGTCTCCTCGTTGATACATGTCGGCCTCCTGGGAATGTTCGTCTCCGGGAAAGGTGGGGACCGGGGCGGGGGAGGGCATCCTCCGGGGAGGAGAGGGGCGAGGGCCTCGGCGGCTCGGGGGTCCTTCGAGGGGGGAAGGGCTGGGACTCCGGGTGGAAAACCCAGGGGGGAGCGGGCTGGCGAGGTGTTGCGAGCTTGACCCCTCTTTCGCATCCCCATAGAAAACCGGGGCTTTTCCGTGGCCCGACCCAGGAGATGCCCCTCATGCGCCGTTTCGCCCCGATGATCCTCGCCGCGTTCGCGCTGTTCGCGGGCGCCTGCGAGAAGAAGACCCAGCCCGCTCCCTCTGGTCAGGGAGCACCGGGCGGACAGGCGGCCCAGCCAGCGGCTGGCGGGGGTACTCCCGCGGCCTCGGACACCATCGTGCTCGGCGAGGTGGGCAGCCTCACCGGCGCCCAGGCCACCTTCGGGGTGTCCACCCGCAATGGCGTGGACCTGGCCATCAAGGAGGCCAACGAGGCCGGTGGGGTGAAGGGCAAGAAGCTCAAGGTGATCGTCTATGACGATCAGGGCAAGCCCGAGGAGGCCGCCCAGGCCGTCACCCGCCTCATCACCCAGGACAAGGTGGTGCTCATCCTCGGCGAGGTGGCCTCGTCCAACTCGCTGGCCATGGCCGAGAAGGCCCAGGCGGCCGGGGTGCCCATGATTACCCCGTCCTCCACCAACCCCTCCGTGACGCAGAAGGGCGAGTACATCTTCCGCGTGTGCTTCATCGATCCCTTCCAGGGCTTCGTGATGGCGAAGTTCGCCCGCGAGAACCTGAAGGCGGACCGGGTGGCCATCCTCCAGGACAACAAGAGCGCCTACTCCATCGGCCTCACGGACGTGTTCACGGCGAAGTTCAAGGAGATGGGCGGGTCCATCGTCACCACGCAGAGCTACTCGCAGGGTGACACGAACTTCCGCGCGCAGCTCACCGCCATCAAGAAGGAGAAGCCGCAGGCCATCTACGTGCCGGGTTACTACAACGACGTGGGCATCGTCGCCCGCCAGGCGCGCGAGATGGGCGTGATGGTGCCGCTGATGGGCGGTGACGGGTGGGACTCCGAGAAGCTCTTCGAGCTGGCCGGGAACTCGCTGGATGGCAGCTACTTCTCCAACCACTACTCGCCGTCCAACCCGGAGCCCAAGGTGCAGAAGTTCATCTCGGACTACAAGGCGGCGTACGGCGGCGTGCCGGACGCGCTGGCGGCGCTCGGTTACGACGCGGCCAAGGTGGCCATCGCGGCGCTCGAGCGGGCCAAGGACCTGAGCGGTCCGGCCGTGCGTGATGCCATCGCCCAGACGAAGGACTTCCCGGGCGTGGCGGGCACCATCACGCTGGACCAGGACCGGAACGCGGTGAAGTCGGCGGCGATCCTCCAGATCGAAAACGGCACGACGAAGTTCGTCACCACCATCCATCCTTAATGTCCGAGTTCATCCAGCACCTCATCAACGGCATCTCCGCGGGTACCATCTACGCGCTCGTCGCGCTCGGGTACACGATGGTGTATGGCGTTCTCAAGCTCATCAACTTCGCCCACGGCGACGTGATGATGGTCGGCGTGTACATGGGCTACGCCACGGCCTTCGGGCTGGGGCGCCAGGCGCAGAGCTCGGCCTGGGGCGTGTTGCTCATCTTCCTGGTGGCCATGGGCGGCTGCGCGCTCATGGGCTTCCTGATCGAGCGCTTCGCCTACCGGCCGCTGCGGGAGAAGCCGCGGCTCACCGCGCTCATCACCGCCATCGGCATCTCGTTCACGCTGTCGTACGGCTTCCAGCTCGACATCGGCTTCCTGCCGGGCTCGGCGCCGCGCGCCTTCCCGCAGATCATCCAGCCCTCGCAGTGGTTCACCCTGGGCGACCCCGAGTTCCCGGACGTGGTGGTGTGGAACTGGCAGGTCATCTCCCTGGTGCTGGCGGTGGCGCTGATGGCGGGCCTGCAGTACCTCGTCTACGGCACGCGCTTCGGGCGGGCGATGCGGGCGGTCTCGTTCGACCATCGCGTGGCGGCGCTGATGGGCATTCCCACGGACCGGGTCATCTCGGTGACGTTCATGATTGGCAGCGCGCTGGCGGCGGGTGCCGGCCTGCTGTACGCCATCAAGGACACGTCGGTGAGCCCGCTGATGGGGCTGTACGTGGGCCTGAAGGCCTTCGTGGCGGCGGTCATCGGGGGCATCGGCAACGTGCCGGGCGCCATGGTGGGCGGGCTGCTGTTGGGCCTGGTGGAAGAGTTCGTGGTGGGCTACGCGGCGAGCACCTGGCGTGACGCGGTGGCCTTCGGCTTCCTCATCCTCGTGCTGCTCGTCCGGCCCGGCGGTCTCTTCGGCCGGGTCGCGGCGGAGAAGGTCTGACGCCGCCCATGCAAACCGCTTCCGCTGTCTCTGGTTCCGGGGGCTCGTCGGGGGTTCCCGCCTCCCTCCGGGGCATCCTCCCCGTGCTGGTGGCCCTGCCGGTGCTGCTGGTGCTGGAGTGGCTGCTGAGCAACTCGCCGTTCGCCAGCTACCTGCTGTCCATCATGGCGGTGAACATCATCCTCGCGGTGAGCCTCAACATCGTGAATGGAATGACGGGCCAGTTCTCCATCGGCCACGCGGGTTTCATGGCGGTGGGGGCCTACCTGGCCGGGGTCACGTCACTGGCGCTCAAGGACGTGGCCCTCTCCTTCCTGCCGGTGGCGGTGAGTGACCAGGTGTTCCTCGTGGTGGCGCTGCTGGCGGGCGGCATCTCCGCGGCGCTGGCCGGTTTCCTGGTGGGCCTGCCCAGCCTGCGTCTCCGGGGTGACTACCTGGCCATCGTGACGCTGGGCTTCGGGGAGATCATCCGCGTGGTGGTGACGAACACCGAGGCCTTCGGACGGGCGCTGGGCCTGAGTGGCATCCCCCAGACGTCCACGGTGGCCATGGTGGGCTTCTGGGTGTTCCTGGTGGTGCTGGTGTCGCGGCGCATCGCGGGTTCCAGCCACGGCCGTAGCCTCTGGGCCATCCGCGAGGACGAGGTGGCCGCCGAGGCCATGGGCGTGAACACCACGGGCTACAAGGTGCGCGCCTTCGTCATCTCCTCCTTCTTCGCGGGCATCGCCGGCGGGTTGTTCGCCCACTTCGTGCCCATCATCAACCCGGGCTCCTTCACCTTCGTGAAGTCGATGGAGATCGTCGTCATGGTGGTGCTGGGCGGGCTGGGCTCGACCACGGGCGCCATCGTGGCGGCGGTGTTCCTCACGCTGCTGCCCGAGGCGCTGCGCTCGGCCTTCGCCGCCTTCGGCTCCGAGAGCACCCTGGCGCAGCAGGTGGATCAAATCCGCATGCCCGTGTACGGCCTGCTGCTGGTGGTGCTGATGCTGTCGCGCCCGCAGGGTTTGTTCGGCACGAAGGAGCTGTGGGAAGTGATTCCGCGATGGATTCCTCGCCGCCGGAAGGGGATGTGATGAGCGGCCCACTGCTCGAAGCCGTGGGGGTGAGCATCCAGTTCGGAGGCCTCAAGGCGCTCTCGGACTTCAATCTCGCCATCCACAAGGGAGATCTGCAGGGTCTCATCGGCCCCAACGGCGCGGGCAAGACGACCGCGTTCAACGTGCTGACGGGCGTGTACCAGCCCACCCAGGGCGAGGTGCGCGTGTCCGGGCTGCGCGTGAACGGGCGGCTGCCGCATCAAATCAACCACCTGGGACTGGCGCGCACCTTCCAGAACATCCGCCTGTTCCGGGCGCTGACGGCGTTGGACAACGTGAAGGTGGCGTGCCGGGGCCAGGCCGCGCTGCATGTGGAGGGCGTGGGTCCGGGCGCGAAGTTCCGCGGGGCGCTGCGCAACTACCGCGACTGGTGGCGGGCGCTGATGCTGACGCCGGGCTTCCTGGCCGAGGAGCGCGAGCTCACGCGGCAGGCCGAGCACCTGCTGGAGGTGATGGGGCTGTCGCACCGCCGCGACGAGGAGGCGCGCAACCTGCCGTACGGTGAGCAGCGGCGGTTGGAGATCGCCCGGGCGCTGGGCACCCGGCCCAAGGTGCTGCTGCTGGACGAGCCGGCGGCGGGCATGAACACGCGCGAGAAGGCGGACCTGATGGTGCTCATCCGCAAGCTCCGGGACGAGTTCGACCTGGGGATTCTCGTCATCGAGCACGACATGAAGCTCGTGATGGGCATCTGCGAGAAGATCACGGTGCTGGACCACGGCGAGACGATTGCCCGGGGCGCGCCGGCCGAGGTGCGCAGCGACCGGAAGGTCATCGAGGCGTACCTGGGAGACAGCTACCTGGAGTCGCACGGAGGCGCGGCGTGAGCGAGGCACAGGTGAAGGTGCTGGGCGCGCGCCAGGAGTTCGCGCCGCTGCTGGCGGTGGACGGGGTGAAGGTGTCCTATGGGGCCATCCAGGCGTTGAAGGGCGTGACGCTGAAGGTGGGCAAGGGCGAGGTGGTGGCGCTCATCGGCGCCAACGGGGCGGGGAAGACGAGCACGCTGCGGGCGGTGAGCGGGATGCTCAAGCCGGTGGGTGGGCGCATCTCCTTCGCGGGCGAGGACACCACGGGCGCCAAGGCGCACACGCTGGTGCCGCGCGGCATGGCGCACGCGCCCGAGGGCCGGGGCATCTTCCCGAACCTGACGGTGCTGGAGAACCTGGAGCTGGGCGCGTACCTGCGCAGCGACGCGGACGGCATCGCGGCGGACATGGAGAAGAGCTACGCGCTCTTCCCGAAGCTGAAGGAGCGGCGCAAGCAGTTCGCGGGCACGCTCTCGGGCGGCGAGCAGCAGATGCTGGCGATTGCCCGCGCGCTGCTGAGCCGGCCCAAGCTGCTGCTGCTGGACGAGCCCTCGCTGGGGCTGGCGCCGCAGGTGACGGAGACGATCTTCCGCAACCTGAAGGACGTGAACGCCGCGGGCGTGAGCATCCTGCTGGTGGAGCAGAACGCGCACCTGGCGTTGAACTTCGCCCACTACGGCTACGTGCTGGAGACGGGCGAGGTGGTGATGGCGGGTCCGGGCAAGGCGCTGCTGGAGAGCCCGGAGATCCGCAAGGCCTACCTGGGCGAGTAACCTCCGTTCCCTCCCTGCCCTCCCTGCCCTTCCTGCCCTCCCTCTCCCTTTGGGAGAGGGTCGGGGTGAGGGTCTTCCTTCCGCGTCAGGGCAGGACGCCGAGGACGCTCACGCCGCCGGGGCCCACCGAGAGGGCGGCGACACCCGGAGTGGGCGGGGCCTTCCGGTCATTGAGCCAGAGGTAGACACCGGTACCGACGAGCGCGGCCCCCACGCCAGCGCTCACGCCCGCGAGGATGCGCTGGGTGGTGGCCTGCTGACGCAGCTGGCTGATGTTCGCCAGCTCGGATTGGGGAGGGTAGCGGTTGTCGGCGTAGGGCTTGTTGGAGTCGATCATCGCGTTGTTGCCGCTGATGGCGAAGAACCCCGCGAGCCCGAGCGCCACGATGCCCGCGCCTCCGGACGTATAGGCCAGGGGCGTCTTCCAGGTGCGCCCATCGCTCGAGGCCTGTTTGCTCACGCCGACGGCCGGCGCCGGGGCGGACACGGCGGGAGACTCGGACGGTGTCGTGCTCGGGGTGGGCTCCTGGGCGGGCGTTGGAGTGGCCGCCACGAGCGGCGGGGGAGGCGGCTGCTCGACGAGGGGAGTGACCTTGAGGGGGACGAGGTTGAGCTGCTCCCGCAGACGGGTGATGGCGGTGCGGACGAGCTCGGCCTGGGGCTGACCGCGGCTGCGGATCTGGATGCTCTTCTGATCGACGACCTCGCCCTGGGGGTTCACCACGAGGCCGGAGACGCGGGTGAGCTGGCCGGGATTGAGCGTGATGAGGACGGCGCGGCTGGCCTGGGTGGCGGTGGCGAGCCTGCCGAGGCACTCGGCGGGCTTCTTGGTGGGAGCGCAGGACTTCTTGGGCTCCTTGTCGAGGAAGGCGCGGACCTGGTCGGAGGGAATGAGCTGGATGTCGCCGCGGGCGATCTCCGTGGCGCAGGTGGCCTGGAGGTCCTGGACCTTGTTCTTGTCCTTCTCGCCGACGATGGCGCACGGGTGCAGGGCGACGAAGTCCGTCTGGGCCGAGGCGGCGGGAGCGAGCAGGAGACCGAGCGCGAGGAGGAGGGGCCGCGGGGTGGGGAGATGTTTCACGGAGGACCCCCGAGAAGGGACAGGTCGTTCGCGGAATGGTCATCGAGTGGAGATGGCCAGGGAGCGCAACTTCCGCGAGTAGGGGCACCATGCTATCCACCAGAGGTGGGCCGTCAAATGGGTTTGGGGAGATGAGCGTGATGCTTCGCAAGGTCCTCGGAACAGTGCTGCTGGTGGGGGCACTCGCGGGATGCACCGCACCTCTTCGAGTGTGCGAGACGGACGCGGATTGTCCGAACGGTGGAACGTGCGATCCGGAACGGAAGCTGTGTTACTCGGCGAGCGCGGAAGGTGGCTCGTGCGAGCCGGCGTGTGCTCCGTATGAAGCGTGCACGCTATCGAACGTTTGTGTCCCCCGGTACACGGGGCTGGTGGTGACGCCTGGGGACGGAGGGGTGGTGGGGGCGGGCGCGGTGCCGGTGACGGCGGAGTTGGTGGTGGGCTCGGGGTTCGTAGGCAACTTCCCCGAGACGCTGAACTTCCGTGTGGTGGCGAGCGATGGTGGGGCGGGCGGCATGTTGACCACGGTGACGCGGAGTGAGGGCGTCTACAGCACGCAGTGGACACCGGCGGGGGAGGGGGAGTTCCGGTTGACGGCGGCGCACCCGCAGGATGGAGGCCCGAGTGCCACGGTGAGTTTGACGGCGGACATGACGCCGCCGACCTTCGTGGTGTTCGTGCCCCCGGCGGACGCGGGCGTGGCTGCTGGAGGGACGACCTACGGGGATCCGTCTCTGGCGGACGCGTGGCGCCGCGATCAGGTCGTGCCGGTGGAGATTCGGACGAACGAGCCGCACCTGGATCCTGGCTCCGTGATGGTCGCATTGACGGGCACTGATGGTGGAACTACGCCCGCAGTTGCGGTTGCCGCCTTGAGCGGAGCCTGTGACGCGGGCTTCTGCGGCGTGACTCAGTTGAATCTGCGGGAACCTCCCTTCGATGCCTTCCGCGGCACGATGACTGTCTCTGCGCAGGGCAGGGATACGGTCGGCAATTCGGGCAGCGGTTCGGCAACCTTCAATGTGACGCGCTGGAAGTGGACGTTTGATGCTAGCGCTGGCGGAACGTTTGCCATCAAAGCTCCTCCGGCTATCGGCGCTCGGGGAATGGTCTACTTCGGTACGAATGCAAACACGAACGGAAAGGTGTTCGCCTTATCTCCAGAAGGAACTCAGATCTGGGAGTCACAGGTTGGTGCGGTTGTTGGCGGTCCCGTGGTGGGGGCTTCCGATGGGGGCACTGAGTTGGTGTACGTGGGGGCTAACAGTACCAACAATGGAACGCTGTATGCCCTTCAAAGCGAGGACGGCGGAACGCGGCAGACATGCACTCCATCAAATGGTGCCTTTGAAGGTGCATTGGCACTGGGGACGACCGGCACGGCCCAGGCGGAGACTGCGGTCAGTGTCTATAACTCTAATAGCAGCGCCATCATCGTTGGCATCAGGCCTGGAACTTCTGTGCCTTGCCCGTTGATTGAGAGTCCTGGCAGTGGGGAGCCGATTCCTGTGCTTACCGCAGGAACTCCAGTTGTAATGCGGAACGACAATATTTTCTTCGCTGGTGCCGCATCGGGTGTCCCCAAGATTACGAGTTATGTTTTCGGTGTTAGCGTCCCTCGCAGTAACTGGCCGGTCAGTCCGCCTGTCGTGACTCGCAGCTTGGCGCTTGTCGGCTCCGACGTCATCGGGGCAGCGGCTGCCACTGACTTTGTTAACGGTGGGCTGTTCAAGATTCCGCAGGACGGAGCCGCGGATGTCTCGCGCTTGTATCCCGCAGGCGCATCGTGGTCTTCACGGGTGTACAGCCTTGCGGTGGGGAGTGCGATGGAAACTCCGGACAACGTCTTCTTTGGCTCGGAGCCGACCGGAAGCATCAACTTCAATCGGTTCAATCTGAGCAGTACTGCGTTGCAGCCCGCTTCAAGCAACGCGGCCATCCGAGCTACTCCAGTCGTCGGGGCGAATGGCAACGTCTACACCGCTACAACCAACGGCACCGTCAGGGCCTGGAGCGCCGATACCCTGACTCCGCGTTGGACACTCACTCCGGGTCTGGGCACGGTAGAGGCGTCGCCCACGCTCGATTGCCCGCGTGATGCCTCGGGTTCATTGGTAGCGGGCAGCCATGGCGTCCTCTACGTCCCCGCCGGGGGCAAGCTGTACGCCTTCGTCGTCGACAGCCGGGGCCTGGACACCTCGGCCCCGTGGCCCAAGTACCAGCACGACTCGCGCAACACTGGCAACCCGGCCACTCCCATCACGTCGTGCCCTTGAGCGGTGACGGATTACTCCTCGTGAAAGCCGTCACTCCCAATACTCCCCCGTAGCACCGGCGATGGACTCGTCGTAGGGTCCGCCGCCATTCGTCTTCCACCCCCAACCTTCAGGACTCGCTCATATGTCATCGCTGTCCCGACTGTTCGCCGCCCTCGCCACCATCTCCCTGATCGGCGCCGCTTGCGCCACCCAGGGCTCCTCCACCACTGGCGCCTCCTCCACCGTCGAAGAGGTCCCCAACGAGGGGAGCACCACCCCTCCCGCCGAGGAGGCCCGGCCCGCCACGCAGCTCCAGAAGCTCTCCGCTCCCGAGGGCTTCAACGTCATGTTCCCCGGTGACCCCCAGCCCCAGCGCGGCGAGGTCGCCATCCCCGGTGGCAAGGTGAACACGGCCGCCTGGACCATCTCCGACCCCAGCGGCGTCCTCTACTCCATCAGCACCGCCGACTATCCCGAGAAGATCGTCGCCGCCAACCCCTCCTCCGCCTTCCTCAACGAGGGCAAGACCGGCCTCGTCAACCAGCTCAAGGGCACCATCAAGGCCGAGGAGGACATCACCCTCCAGGGCTACCCCGGCAAGTCCTTCACCGTCTCCTCCGACAACGGTGAGGTGCGCGCCCGCAACTTCCTCGTCGGGCCCCGCCTCTACACCCTGCTCGTCCTCTTCAACCCCAGCATCGGCGCTCCCCAGGCCGATGCCTTCCTCACCTCGCTCGAGCTGGTGAACCCGCCGCCCGCCATCACCCCGGCCACCTCCGCCACCGCCACCGACGGCGGCACCCCCGCCACCGACGCGGGCACGGGCACCCCCGCCACCGACGCGGGCACCACCACGCCTCCCACCGACGCCGGCACCGCCATGCCGCGCAAGTAGTCCCTCCCGTCCGGGACACGCGACGCTCCGGTGCTCGCGTGTCCTGGCCGCCCGGCGTGAGGCCCTCCTCTCCCGGGCCATCCGCTCCCGCCGGACCCGCGGAGGCAACGCCATGTGGGATCCCCAGCAGTACGAGCACTTCCGTGACGCGCGCAAGCGTCCCTTCTTCGAGCTGCTCGCCCGGGTGCCCGCCTCCGCTCCCCGGCTCGTCGCCGACCTCGGTTGTGGCACGGGGGACCTCACCCTCACCCTCGCCGGGCGCTGGCCCGCTGCCCACGTCTCTGGCGTCGACTCGTCCGAGTCGATGATCTCCGAGGCCCTCCGCCGCCCCGCTCCCGCGCACGTCCGCTTCGAGCTCGCCGACCTCGCGCACTGGCGGACGGACTCGCCGCTCGACGTGCTCGTCTCCAATGCCGCCCTGCACTGGCTGCCCGACCATGGCGCCCTGCTCTCGCGGCTGGTGGGGCTGCTCGCTCCAGGCGGCGTGCTCGCCTTCCAGGTGCCCGCCAACTTCGAGGAGCCCTCGCATCGGCGCATCGACGAGGTGCGCGCGCTCCCCCGCTTCGCCCCCGCGCTCGCCTCCGTGCGCCGCGGGCACGCGGAGTCACTCGCCTTCTACGAGGCCCACCTCTCCGGGCTCGGCCTGGCCGTGGATGCCTGGGAGACGGCGTACCTCCACGTGCTCCCCGGCGAGGACGCCGTGCTTCAGTGGCTGCTCGGCACGACGCTGCGGCCGGTGCTCGCGGCGCTCGGCCCTGGCGAGGAGCAGGCCTTCCTCGACGCCCTCCGGCCCCTGCTGCGCCAGGACTACCCGGCGGCCGCGCACGGCACGCCCTTCCTGTTCCGCCGGCGCTTCGTCGTGGCCGTACGCCCCTCCTGAGGCGCCGCGCTCACTGCGGCCAGTGCAGGATGCGCCCCCCGCTGCCCACCACCCAGATGTCGTCCGGGCGCGAGGCGGCGATGTCATTGAGGGCGCCTCCACCCCCCGTCGCCGGCATCGCGCTCCACGTGCTCCCGTTGTACCGGAAGACCTTGCCGTTATCCGTGGTGACGTAGATGGAGCTCTTCCCGAAGGCGACCACGGACAGCAGGTCATCCCCCGAAGGCGACGAGTGTTTGCTCCAGGTGCCGCCGTTCCACATGAGCACGGAGCCTTTGTTTCCCACGGCGTAGGCGAGCTTGGAGTTCACCACCCAGACGCCCCGGAGCTGCTCGCCCACCACGCCGGGGATGTCCTGGACGTTCTCGGTCTTCCAGTCGTTGTCCGCCTGGTGGAAGCGATAGACGCGAGGGGTGGAGCCCTTGCCGGGCACATACCCTCCCACGGCGAACAGCGCGTCGCGGGAGAGGCCATGGACGTCCATGAGCGGACCGACGTCGTTGGGGTTGGCCCTATCTCCGCCGAGGGTTCTCGAGACCACGCGCCCGCGATCACTGTTGCTCATGGAGATGCCGGCGATATGTGCCTCGGTGCCTCCTCCAGCCAGGGAGAAGATGGTGACTCCCCGGGCGTGGTTGTCCGCGGCGGGGGGCGCGGAGGGGGTGACGCAAGCCGCGTCGGTGGGGCCATGGTAGGCGACGGCGGTGCCCTGTCCCACGAGCACGGCGTACTTGTAGACGGGGTCCACCGAGATGCCGTACCAGTCACCCGCGCAGTGTCCGTCGAAGTTGCGGAACGCCGTCTCGCCGGGCGGCCGGGAGCGCAGGGCGTTGCCGCCTCCCGTCACCCACACGCCCCCAGCGCCCCACAGCGTCACCGAGCGCCAGTTCTCCGAGGTCGTCGTCGACTGGCTCACCCAGCCGCCACCGCCCGCGGGGCACACGCCGCCCTCGTCCGCCGTGCCCTCGCAGTTGTTGTCCACCTGGTCGCACAGCTCGGGGGCATTGGCGTAGGTGAAGGGGTTGCCATCGTCGCAGTCGTCACCCAGGGGGACGTACCCCGCGTCGGGCGTGCACGTCAGCACCCCCGCGTCGGGCTTGCCGTGACTGTCGAGGTCCTCGTCCAGGTAGTAGTTGGAAGGATCGGTGGTGAAGGCGCACCGGGTGCCGCCATCCGCGGCGCACGCCGTCGTGCCCGGGCAGTTGTTGCCCGGACTGCACGAGGTGCCCACGGAGTAGCCCTCGTCCTGCGTGCCGTCGCAGTTGTTGTCCAGCGAGTCGCAGAGCTCCCGCGCGGCGGGGTTCACCTGGGCCCGGGTGTCGTCGCAGTCCGTGGAGTTGGCGACGTAGCCGGCGCGGGTGGGCCCGCAGTTCATCACGCCCGCGTCCGCCGTGCCGTAGGTGTCCGAGTCGCTGTCGGCATACAGCATGGTGGGCTTGGGGTTGTTGCAGATGACGCCGCCATCCGTGCCGCAGACGCGCTTGCCCATGCAGCCGGCCTCGCCCGTGCAGTCGGCGTTGAGCTGCAGCCCGTCATCCTGCACGCCGTCGCAGTTGTCGTCCACCGCGTTGCACAGCTCGGGCGCGCCCGAGAAGCGCTGGGGGTTGGTGTCGTCGCAGTCGAGGTCGTTGGCCACGTAGCCGAGCGGCTGGGTGCAGCTGGTGAGGCCCGTGCCATTCTTTTCCCCCTGGCCGTCGTTGTCCGCGTCCTTGCGCCACTGGCCCGGCTGCTCCACGCAGGCGCGGGCGCCCTGGGGGTTGCACATCCAGGCGCCCTTGCAGCCGTTGGGCGCGTCGCACAGCTGGCCCACCTCGAAGCTCTCGTCCCTGCTGCCGTCGCAGTTGTCGTCCCGGTTGTTGCAGAGTTCCTGCGCGCCCGGGTACCGCTCCCGGCTGGTGTCATCGCAGTCGGTGCCGCCGGTGGCCATGGACACGTACCCGTCCTCGTCCGCGTCGGTGGCCTCCAGCCTCAGCTCCTTCGAGGCCACCTCGCCCGGGTTGACGGTCACTTCCTCGGCCTTGATGGTCACCGGGGTGCCCGAGCACTCCTTCTCCTCGAAGGCCTCGGCCGTCACGATCAGGGTGGTGCCCCAGCCGGACTCGCGGAAGGCGGCCACCGTCACCGAGCCGCTCCGCGGTTCGCCCTTGCCCGGCAGCTCCGTGGTGCGTGGCTCGCCCGCGCCCTGGGCGTCCTTCACCCCCACCCGGATGCACCCGGGTTTGAAGCCCGAGTACGAGACGGTGAGTTTCACCGCCCCCTCATTGTTGCGGCAGCCGGTGCCAAGAAGGGCCAGGAGGCCAACGAGGAGCACGAAGCGGGGAGACATGGCCCCCCATTATGCCTCCTTTTGGGCACTCAGCGGACTTCGTGGAAGTCGTTATGCACCACCGTGAGGCGCTCGTCCGCGGCGAGGCTCGCGGGAGTGATGAGCTCCAGCTCCAGGGGCACCTTCCCGCCGTAGCGTTGCTGGAGCGCCGGCCCCAGCCGCTTCACATCGAGTGTGCCCAGGCGCTCCATCTTCCCGAAGTCCACGCCCGCGGCGGCCGAGTACGCCTTGCGCGCCAGCTCCGAGCAGTACATGGCGCGATCATCCCACTCGAAGCGCCAGTCATAGGGTTTGCCCAGGTGCCGCCTGGCCTCCTTCACGGCCGCCTGGCGCTGGGACTCGGGGAGCTGCTCGGGCCGCAGCACCAGGAGACGGCCGCCCACCCCACGTGCCTTCCACTTCGCGAAGGGCACCCGCTTCACCGGCTGCACCGCCTCCACCACGTACACGCCCCCGGGGGTCACCTCCACCAGTCCCACGTGGGACAGGGGGCTGTCCGTCGCCGCCTGGATGGCCGCGGATTGCCGCGAGCGCGAGGTGTGGAAGACGAGGTCCCCCGTCCGCAACTCGCCCTCCAGGGGGCGTGGCGCGCCAGCCGCGGTGTGGGCCAGGAGTGACAGCGACAGCAGCGAGAGCTTCAGCCAACGCATGGAAACCCGGTCCTTTCGGGCGCGTCCACCGCGCCTCGCCGGGTTTCACTGCACGGTGGATGCCAGGGGGAGAGGGGGTCAGCCGCCGCTCAGGGGGACTTCGGCGCGGGGGTGGTATCCGCCACCCAGGCTCTCGAAGAGGAGGAGCCGGTCCACCCGCGCCTCGCCCCATGTCTCGCCCTGGAGCACGCGCACGCACTCGGCCAGCTGCCGGTCTCCCCGGGGCACCTTCGCCCGCGCCAGCGTGAGGTGCGCGGCGTACTCGCGGTGCTCGGGCTCGAAGCCCAGCGGCTTCAACCCCTCCGCCACGTCCGCCTGCAGTGCCCCCAGGGCCTGGGTGTCCCCGCTCACGCCGGCCCAGAGGACGCGCGGGTGGGCCGGCGAGCCGAAGCCGCCTCCGCCCTGGATGTGCAACACCAGCGGGGCGTGGGCCGGGCCCACCCGGGTGAGGACGTCCTTCACGGCGGACACCCGCTCGGCCTCCACCTCTCCGAGGAAACTCAGCGTGAGGTGCAGGTTGGCCGCGGGCACCCAGCGCGCGTGGGGCGCCAGGGCCTCGAGGCGCGGGAGGGCGGCCGAGACCTGGGACTCGATGCCGGGTCCCAGGGTGACGGCGACGAAGAGGCGCATGGCGTCATCCCTCCACTGGCCGGACGGCGCGGCGGCGAGGCCAGAGGGCATAGGCCCAGAAGGGCAGGAAGAGGAGCAGCTCCACGAGGACGACGTACAGGCCGCGCCGGGAGAGCATGCCCGCGCCGATGGGGGCCACGGGAATGGGACGCAGCGGGAGGAAGTAGCGGGTGTCGTCCAGTGGCCAGAGGAGCGCCGCGCCGAGGCCCCCCGTGGTCATCGCGTCCAGCAGGCCGTGGCTGCCCAGGGCGGCGAGGGTGAGCAGCCCCGCCTTCACGGCCGGCCCCCGCGCCAGCCGCGTCCCGGCCGCCACCACCGCCGCCACCGCCGCCGCGAGCAGGAGCGAGTGCGAGGCCCCCCGGTGCCCCCAGGTCGCCGCGTAGGGAATCCTCAGCACGAAGGCGATGACGTCCGCGTCCGGCAGCATGGCCAGCGCGGACATCCCCAGCATGGCCAGGCCCATGCGCCTCGGGGTCGCCTGCCCTACGCCCAGGCGTCCGAGCGCCATTCCCACCGCGACGTGACCGAAGCTCGCCATTGGAGCTCCGAGGATAGCCCAACACCGCCGCTCTCTGGAGAACGCGCGGGGGCTGGACTAGCCTCCCCGGCTCGTGTCCACCGAGTCCGTCACCGAGTCCGTCACCGAGTCCGCCCTCGACGACATCCTTCGCCAGCGGCTCGACGCACAGCGTGTGCGGATGGGCCACTGGGTGTACCGCTTCCGCGCCCTGGGGGCCCTGGGCTGGCTCGCCTGTGCCTTCGTCTTCGACTGGAGCATGCACCTCTCGAGCGTGGGCGCCTACCTGCTCCTCTCCGTGGCGTTGTGGGCGGGCCTCCGCTTCGTCCCGCTGCTCCGCCACAGGCCGGAGCTCGCCGTGCTGGTGTTGGACATGCCCGCCGTCTTCGTCATCCAGGCCCCGGCGGCGGCCCTCTCCATCAACGGCCAGGTGCTCTCCGGCGTCACGGTGGGCGTCTACATCATCCTGGTGACGTTGATGGCCCTGCTGGGCGGCTCGCGCGTGGCCCTGGCCCTGGCCACCCTGCTCGGCATCGCCCTGGAGACGGCGCTCGTCCAGCGCACGGGCCGGAGCGTGGCGGACAACCTCCCGGGCGTGGCCCTGGTGCTCGTCCTGGCGGCCGTGGCGGCGCAGTACACGCGCCGGCAGATGTACAAGCTGGTGCTCGAGGTCTCCCAGGAGCAGACGCACCGCACGCGCCTGGGCCGTTACTTCTCGCCCGAGGTGGCCCGCCGCATCCTCCAGGCCGGCGCCACCTCCGACGGCGCCCAGGGCGAGCACCGCGAGGTGACGCTGCTCTTCGCGGACATCCGCGGCTTCACCTCCATGTCCGAGCGCATGGAGAGCCCCCAGGTGGTGCGGCTGCTCAACGAGTACCTGGCGCGCATGGTGGAGGTGGTGTTCCGCCACGGAGGCACGCTCGACAAGTTCATCGGCGATGGGATTCTCGCCTACTTCGGCGCGCCGTTGGAGCTGACGGGGCACCCGCAGGCGGCGGTGGCGTGCGGCCTGGCCATGCTGGACGCGCTGGAGACGCTCAACGCCGAGCGCCGCTCCCGGGGCGAGGAGCCGTTGAGCATCGGCATCGGGCTGCACACGGGCAGCGTCGTCGTGGGAGACGTGGGCCCGGAGCAGCGGCGTGAGTACACGGTGATTGGAGACGCGGTGAACCTGGCCAGCCGCATCGAGGGGTTGACGAAGAAGGTGGGGGTGTCCCTGCTCGTCTCCGAGGCCACGCGCGAGCGCTGCGGCGACGAGTTCCACTTCGAGGCCGCGGCGCCGCTCCCGGTATCCGGCAAGAGCGAGCCGGTGGCCACCTTCCTCCCGTCCCGCAAGGGGTTCCGTGCCGCGGGGTGACGCCATGGAGTCCTCCCATTTCGAAGAGCTCCTCCAGCAGCGGTTCGAGGCGCAGCGTGCCCGGGTCGGCCGCTGGACGTACCGCCTCCGCGTCCAGGTGGTGGCGGCCTGGTGGCTGGTGGCCTTCACGTTCGACTGGAGCGTCCCCCTGAAGGCGGTGGCCTTCCACCTGCTGCTCGCGGTGGTGTTGTGGCTCGGGAGCGGGTTCCTCCCGGTGCTGCTCCGGCGGCCCGAGTCCGGCCTGCTGCTGGTGGACATGCCCCTCTTCTTCTTCATCCAGTTCATGGGGCTGGCCGTCTCCCCGGACAATGCCTTCACGGCCGGACTGACGGTCTGCGCCGCCGGCTGCCTGGTGATGGGCGTGGCGACCCTGAGTGACTCGTACGTGAGCGTGGGCGCCGCCACCGTGCTCGCGTGCTTCCTTCAACTGGTGTTGATGTCCCGCCTGGAGATCTTCACGGTGGGCCGGGCCTCGGGCGTGGTGCTGGTGCTGCTCATCGTCGCGGCCATCTCCTCGCTGGCCAGCCGCCAGGTGCGCGGGCTCGTGCGCGAGGTGAGCCGGGAGGAGATCCGCCGCAACCGCCTGGGCCGCTACTTCTCGCCCGAGGTGGCCCGCCGCATCGCCGAGCGCGGTACCAACGAGTCCGTGGGCGAGCACCGCGAGGTGACGCTGCTCTTCGCGGACATCCGCGGCTTCACCGCCATGTCCGAGCAGCTGGAGAGCCCCCAGGTGGTGCGGTTGCTCAACGAGTACCTGGCGCACATGGTGGAGGTGGTGTTCCGCCACGGGGGGACGCTCGACAAGTTCATCGGCGATGGGATTCTCGCGTACTTCGGCGCGCCGCTGGAGATGACCGGACATCCGCAGGCGGCGGTGGCGTGCGGCCTGTCCATGCTGGACGCGCTGGAGACGCTCAACGCCGAGCGCCGCTCCCGGGGCGAGGCGCCCCTGAGCATCGGCATCGGCATCCACACGGGCCGGGTGGTGGTGGGGGACGTGGGCCCGGAGCAGCGGCGCGAGTACACGGTGATTGGGGACGCGGTGAACCTCGCCAGCCGCATCGAGGGGCTGACGAAGAAGGTGGGCGTGCCCATGCTCGTGTCCGAGGCGACCCTGTCGCGCTGCGGCGACGAGTTCCACTTCGAGGCCGCGGCGCCGCTCCCGGTGGCCGGCAAGAAGGAGCCCGTGGCCACCTTCGTCCCGGCCAGCAAGGCGCCCCGCGCCACGGCGTGAGGGCGGCTTCCTCGCTCAGGCGCGCGCTCCGGCGGAGAACGGACTCACGTACGGCGCCACGGCGAGCTGCTCCCAGGTGTCGTGGAGCCCGTCGAGGTACGTGACCTTGATGTCCGTCATGTCCGCCCCATCGAGGCAGTTCACGTTCACGGAGGAGTAGTCCCCGCCCATCTCGGGGATGTGCCCGTGCCCGAAAGGGCGGATCGCGCACACCTTGCAGAACCGGGCATGCGAGGCCTCGGACCTCGAGTAGTCGCCCAGGAGCTCCTTCCCGGAGAGCAGCCGGAAGGCCCCCGGCTTCACGTTGATGCCCCACCACGCCGTCTTGGTGCAGATGGTGCAGTTGCACCGGGTCGTCCCCTGGCTCGGGTCGAAGTCCACTTCGAAGCGCACGGCGCCGCACTGGCAGCTGCCCTTGTACGTCCGGAGGCCAGGGGTGATGGGGCTCTGCGCGGAGGGGGTGTGGCTCATGGCGGGATGCTCCTCGGTTCGGGGCGGGCTTGCTGGGCTCGCCCGTGTGATGAAGAAAAGGTAGGAAGGGTCGCGGACAGATTCGGTCCGCGATGAGAGGAGGCGTACCGTGGTCCAGACGTCCGCCCGGCTGCTCAAGGTCCTGTCCCTGTTGCAGTCCCGGCGCTTCTGGGCCGGCGGGGACCTGGCGCGTGAGCTCGGCGTCACCGAGCGCAGCGTCCGGAGGGACGTGGACCGGTTGAGGAGCCTCGGGTACCCGGTGCATGCGGCCGGGGGGGTCGGCGGTGGGTACCAGCTGGGCGCCGGGAAGGAATTGCCCCCGCTTCCGTTGGAGGACGAGGAGGCGGTCGCCGTCGCGGTGGGGCTGCGTGTGGCCGCGAGCGGGCCCGTGAAGGGGTTGGAAGAGGCCGCGGTGCGGGCGCTCGGAAAGCTGGAGCAGGTGCTGCCGAAGCGGCTCCGGCGACGGGTGAATGCCCTCCAGGCGGTGAGCGTGCGGATCGGCGACACGGCGCCCAGGGTCGATGCCGAGGCGCTGGCGGTGATCGCCAATGCGTGCCGCGACGAGGAGGTACTGCGTTTCGACTACAGCAGCCGTGAGGGCACGGCGAGCGCACGGTCCGTCGAGCCCTACCGCCTCGTGCACACCAGCTACCGGTGGTACCTGCTCGCCTATGACCTCGACCGGGAGGCGTGGCGGACGTTCCGGGTGGACCGCATCGGGCCGGGGCCGAGGTCCGGGCGCTCCTTCAAGCCCCGCCCGCTGCCGTCCGAGGATGTGGCCGCCTATGTCTCGCAGGCCGTCTCGACGGAGGCGTACCGGTTCCGCGCGCGGGTGACGGTGCAGGCTCCCGCGAGTGTGGTGTCCGAGCGGCTGTCTGGAGTGGCGGGACGCATCGAGGAGTTGGATGCGGAGCGCTGTCTGGTGCACGCCGGTGGCGATAGCCTCGAGGCGCTCGCGTTCTATTTCGCGTGGCTCGGGTTCGAGTTCGAGGTGCACGAACCGAGGGAGCTCATCGAGCACCTGCTCCGCCTGTCCGAGCGGCTCGCCCGGGCCGCACAGCGGTAGTGGTGTTCTGGCTCAGACCTCCGTGAAGCGTGCGCCGGTCACACCGGATTCTTCCATGGCCTGTTTGACGCGCTCGGAGACGATGATGATCGTCTGCCAGCCCCAGGGACGGAAGATCTCGGCGTCCCCCACCTTGCTGGGGTCGATGCGCATGCCGACCACCTTCCGGTATTCGCCGATCCTGTCCTCGTAACCGTCCTCGATGGTTCGATACGCGACCTCCTCACAGCGCGCATCGTCGATGCAGCGAATCACCCGGAGCAGGTTCATCACGTAGTAGGGCTCGGTCTGTCCTTCGACGGTGATGGGGAACAGTTGAATCTGGTTGTTCAGTCCGAGCTGCTCGAAGAGCGCTTTGACCTTGCCGTGGATGATGGGGATTCCGAGTGCAGTTGTCGAGAAGTGCAGGGCGCGCCCGGGGACATACAGAGCGATGTGGGCCGGCTGCTGCACCGAGATGGGCAGCCCGTCGGTCAGCAGTCCATGCCAGAGTTCCTGGCCGTTCCCCTCCATCGGATTGTCCAGCGTCCATTGATCCAGGATGCGCATGTCCTCTGACAGTTTGAAATACCTCAAGCCGCTCTCCTCGAATGGAGTTCATGGCGTGGTCGCCAATTGGTGGAGCTTGGTGCCCGGAGTGCAGACTTCGTCCGCGATCATGTTGAGCTCTTTGGTCAGCTCGATCCTGCAGGCGTTCTTGTTCGGGCATTTTCGCACGGCGTCCCTGAGACGCGCGAAGACTTCCGTGTGGTACGCCTCGGAATGCGGCCCCGCGTGCTTCAGCAGATAGACCTTGTTCGCGGCATCCTCCAGGCTCATTCCCGCCTTGGCGAAGATGCGCTCGAAGCGCGGCGTCCAGGGTCCTCCTCGCGAATTTGAAATCCTGTTCTTGTTCGTCGCGAGATGGTGCCAGGTGTAACCGAGCAGCTCGAGGAGGCCATCGCCGCAGGCGGAACGGAGCGAGGCTCCGGTCGCGCCCGTGGCCACGCCCGCCATGAGGAGCACTCCCTGCTTCATGCCCACTCGCACCGTGCTCGATGCCGTGGCTTCGAGCAGCCCCGCCCCCTGTGGCAGGGCGAACCGTTGGGGCAACCGGAGCACATCCTTGAGGCCGGCCCATGTCCTCCCCAGACCCCCTGACACGGGCCCTGGCGCCACCTTGGCGACTCCCCAACTCGCCACGGTAACCAGCACCCGCAGCGTTGCTCCACCCGCGTATCGGCCGAAGTGTTTCGCTGCTTCCTCCACCTCCGCCAGGGTGTGGATGTTGCGTGTGGCCTGGTACAGCTTCAGCGCGGCTCCTCCCGCATGCGCCAGTTCCGCGAGGGAGAAGGCGGACACGAGCACCACTGTCACCCCAACCGCGAAGGTCTTCGTGAACAGTGGCTCCGGTGCCGCCCAGGACGTGACGTAGACCACCAGTGAGACAGCGACTCCCGCGAGGAAGGCGGGGTCGCGGAAGAGTTCCTCGGCGCCCTCCCGCATGCCCTCCGGCATGTACTGGGGGGAGAGCCTCAGTGCCATGAGCAAAGGGCTGTCGCGCAGGGATTCCGGCAGCGGGAGGCGGGGTTCTCCGTAACGCTCCGTGTACTCCTTCAGGAGAACCTTCTCCGAGTCGGATTGCCGCACCGAGGCGAACACAGGTGCCGCCGAAGCCACCCACCGCTCGCGCTGCTTCAACTCGGCCAGGTCTTCATGGAACCGCTGGAGGATGCGCCGGGCGTCTTCCCGGGTGAATCGCTGGAACGAGGGTTCTGTCTTCGTCTGTGGGAGGTACAGCCGGACACCGCCCTCGGGTAATACCTCCACACGCGCGAATGGCAGCGCGGACTCTGGAGAGGAGCCCTCTGGGCGCACGTCGCACGAGAACTCCTCCACGGAGGGGTCGGCGTCGTCCCTCATCGCCTCGGTAGGGGAGGCGCAGGCAGCCGTCACCGCGAGGTACAGCACCAGAATCAGCTTGATGGGGCGAGGAGGCTTCACGGGAAGAAGAAGAGGGCTCGGGCGGGGCGTAGACCCTCACCCCAGCCCTCTCCCAGGGGGAGAGGGGGCTTCACACGGGTCCAACCTGGGACCCGTGGCCCCCTCACCTCGTTCCTCAGTACGCCTTCGAGAAGACGATGCGGCCCGGCGACGGCTCTCCCGTCACCACGCACTTGCCCGCCTCCTGCTTCTGCGCGAACGGCCGGTTGCGCGTCGTCAGGCCCGTCTCCTCCTTGATCCGCGCCTCCACCTTCGCGTCCCCGTTCCAGTGCGCCAGCAGGAACCCCGCGTCCGCCTTCTCCTTCATCTCCTCGTAGCTGTTCACCTCGAAGGTGTTCGCCTCCCGGAAGCTCTTCGCCTTCTCGAACAGCGACGTCTGCATCTGCTCGAGCATCTCCTGGGCCTTGCCCACCGCCTGGTCCAGCTGCACGAACTCCTTCTGCTTCACGTCCCGCCGCACCATCACGCACGAGCCCTTCGCCAGATCCTTCGGACCCAGCTCCACCCGCAGGCACGTGCCAATCAGCTCGTGCTCGCTGTACTTCCAGCCCGGGCTCTTCGTGTCGTCGTCGTCCACCACCACGCTCAGGCCCGCCTTCTTCAGGTCCGCCGCCAGCGCGTGCGACTTCTCCATCACCTGCGTCTTCTCCGCGTCCGTCGCCTTGCCGGCAATCGGGATGATCACCACGTGCGTCGGCGCCAGCCTCGGCGGAACGATCAGCCCCGAGTCATCCGAGTGCGTCATGATGAGCCCGCCGATGAGGCGCGTGGACACGCCCCACGACGTCTGCCACACGTGGTGCTGCTTGCCGTCCCGGCCCTGGAACGTCGTGTCGAACGCCTTGGCGAAGTTCTGCCCCAGGTTGTGGCTCGTGCCCGCCTGCAGCGCCTTCTTGTCCTGCATCATCGCCTCGATGCTGTACGTGCGCAGCGCGCCGGCGAACTTCTCCGACTCCGTCTTGCGCCCCGTCATCACCGGCATCGCCATGTAGTCCTCGGCGAACTTCCGGTACACCTCCAGCATCTGCAGCGTCTCCTTCTCCGCGTCCTCCTCCGTCTCGTGGCAGGTGTGGCCCTCCTGCCAGAGGAACTCCGTCGTCCGCAGGAACAGGCGCGTGCGCATCTCCCAGCGCATCACGTTCGCCCACTGGTTGATGAGCAGCGGCAAGTCCCGGTAGCTCTGGATCCACTTGGCGAAGCTGCGGTTGATGATGGTTTCCGACGTGGGCCGGATGACGTAGGGCTCCTCCAGCTTCGACCCACCGGCGTGCGTCACCACCGCCAGCTGCGGGTTGAAGCCCTCGACGTGCTCGGCCTCCTTCTTCAGGTAGCTCTCGGGGATGAGCAGCGGGAAGTAGGCGTTCTTGTGCCCCAGGTCCTTGAACATCTTGTCCAGGACCCGCTGCATGTTCTCCCAGATGGCATAGCCATTGGGCCGGATGACCATGCAGCCCTTCACGTCCGAGTAGTCGGCGAGCTTCGCCTTCTGGACCAGGTCCACATACCACTCGGAAAAGCCCTTCTCGCGCGGTGCCAGCTTCTCGGCCATCTGCTTGAAATCCTTCGAAAATGAGTGAGGGCCGTTGCCTACGCCAGCCCCCGCCCGGAATCAATGGTTGCGGGCTATTCGCAGCGTGTGGCCTCGTGCCGGCAGTCATGGCCGGAACGGTCCAGCTCCAGTTGGTAGAGGGACTGGAGGGCCTCGTTCTCCAGGGACACCCCCAGCCGCCGGGGGCCTGTCCCCGGCTCGTTGAGCAGGATGTCCACCGTCTCCAGCCCCCGTTGGGGCACGGGGTCGGCCGGGGCCGCCATCACGCTCCGCTCCTCGAAGCGCTTCCAGGTCCGCCCGCCCGTGCCCGCCACCGTGGCGAAGCCCTCGGCGCAGCGCGCCGCCCCCCCCACGAAGCCCGCCTGGTACACCCGGGCCCGGTGGCCCCCCGAGGCCGCGCACATCCCCCCGGATGCCCCCGGCTCGAAGCTGTTCCACAGCACGCACCCGTTGACGATGGACGTGCCACTCCCCGTCTGCTCCCGGGACGCCCCGTAGCGCACGTACCACCCCGCCTCCAGGGAGCCGGCCTCCTTCTCGCCCGCCGTCACCCGCCCGTCCGCCCCGAACTGGGACACGTCCACCAGCGAGTCCTCCGTCAGCATGCCGGCCTCGTACGCCGTGGCCGCCGCCGCCGTGTCGAAGGTGCGCGCCTTCTTCACCCCGTAGCTCCAGAAGCCGTAGAAGCGGTTGACGCTGGTGGCCGGCAGGGGCTTCGTCGCCGCCACGGGCACCCAGTCGTCCTTCGTCACCCGGCAGCCGCTGGCGTCACAGGTGTACTCCAGCCGCCCCGAGCTGCTCGCCGTGCAGCCGTTGGCCGCGTCGTAGTCCCAGTCCAGGGCCACCTGGGTCGAGCCACACGTGCCCCCCTCCGTCGCCGGGGTGGGGGTGCTCGGGGTGTACTGGTAGCCCTCGTAGGTGGTGCTGGCGCTCCAGAGCGTCGAGCCGCCACGCCGCACGGTGACGGTCTGGCTCGCGCGGCACCCGAGCTGCGCGCACCCCAGCGGGTTGGACAGCCGGCACGTCGTCCCGCCGCCCTCCGCCAGGTTGTAGCGGTCTCCCGTCCCCACGAAGGTGCGCAGGTAGCCCGTGTCCGACTGCACCGTGTTGGAGGTCATGTAGCTGAAGGCGGGCCGCACCGTGTCGGCGCCGGGGCTCGCCACCGTCTCCGGGGGCTTCACCTGGAAGGCGCGGGCGGCGAACCAGTTGGCCACCCTGCCTCCGCCCGCGGGCCGCTCCCCGGGCTGCCAGAAGCGCACCGTCCACACCTGGCCCCCGTAGTCCGCCACCGTCGCCGTGTCGAAGAGCAAGTCTCCATCCGGCTTGGAGCTGAGCTCGCCGCCAATGTCCATCATCGCCACGCTGGCCGCGAAGGGGTGGCGCAGGTGCTCGGAGCGCGCGCTGCCGTCGCCGTGGAAGAAGCTCCACAGCGTCTCGCCCGTCTTCATGTCCACCATGGCCAGGCCCCGGCCCCGGTTGTGCGAGCGGTCATATCCCCCGTTGAGCATGACGACCCACTCCTCGCGCGCCGGCTTGCCCGCCACGCGCCACGGGCCGTCCGGGTCCGCCAGCGCCACCGGGCCCATCGGCGGGGGCCGCGGCGCGAAGTGTCCATCGCTCTCGCCCAACTGGAGCGCGAGCGCGTCACACGGCTGCGGCCACATCCACAGGAAGTCCCCCTGCTGGTTGGGAGGACGGGCCGGCTGTCCCACGCCCGGGCTGTTCATCAGCGCCGTCACGTCCAGCGCGAAGCGGTGCACCCCGCCCGTGCCCGAGCCCACCACCGCCACCGTGCGGAACTCGCTGGCCTGCTTCTTCCCGTCCGCCTCCGCGTCCCCGGCGGCGCCCACCCCGTCCAGCCACACCTCGCGCACCATGGGCGTGCCGTCCACGAACCAGCCGTGCTGGCCCAGCTTGGGGAGCAGCTTCGGCAGCAGGTCCGGGGGGATGAAGGCCCAGAGCTCCTCGCCCGTGCCCTCGTCGTGCTTCGGCAGGCCGGTGAGCGGCTCCTTCCCCGTGTGGGCGCCATTGTGGAAGGCGTGCAACATGCCGCCGTTGGAGCCCACCAGCACCACCCTGTCCCGCTGCTCGTGGCGCGCCACGTACTCGTCATAGGCGTCGCGCGTGCGGCCCGTGCCCGTCTCCGTGTAGCGCTTCTGCTCCGTGCGGCCCGCGTAGAGCGTCTGCAGGCACTGCGTCGAGAAGCCACAGAATTCCCGCGGCATGGGCGGCTCCACCGTCTGCGGCGCCGAGTGGAAGATGTCATGCAGCAGGAAGGGCCGGTCGAAGTCGCGCCGCGTCTTGTCCGTGTTCAGCACGTCCGCGCCCCGGTAGTAGCGGATGACGGCGCGGGCACAGTCGTCCGGGCCCAGCTTCTCGCCCGCAACGGTGCACCCGCTGGCGCCGATGCCGAGGGCCTCGCGCAGTACTGGCGCATGGGCCTCGGTGAAGGCCACCGGCGTGTCGTGCGAGTCCAGCTTCCCATCCGGTCCGCCCGAGGGGCCACCGTTGTCCACGAGCGTGTAGATGTCCCGCGTCTTCCACCGCTGGGACGCCACCGCCGAGGGCTTGAGCTTCTGGCCCGCCTCCCAGAAGGGCCTGGCCGGCACCAGCCGGTCCTTCAGCTTCACGAAGTCACCGGCCTCGTTCTCCACCACGGCGTCCCCGTCCATGTCGATGAGGTGGACGTCGTCACAGTCCTTGTCGTGGTTGAGATCCCACGGATCTCCACCCGAGGAGGCGAGCGCCGCCTTGCAGCCGAGCAGCAGCTCCGAGGCGAGCTTGTAGCGGTAGAGGTAGCCGCGCCACGGCTCGTCCCGGTCGCGGCCCGGACGCAGGCGGGGCACCAGCGTGCCGCTCGCCGAGCCGAGCTGTCCGCCGGACGTGGACGCCGCGGAGAAGGACGTGGAGCGCCGGTTCACGTTGGCGATGATGTCCTCCAGGGCCTGCTTCAGCCCCGCGCCGTCGTTGGCCTGGTAGTAGAGGCCGCCTCCCACGCGCGCCGCGTTCTTGAGGACGTTGGCGTTGATGCCGAAGCCGATGGCGTGGATGGTGAGGCTCTGCCGGCCCCCGGTGTCGAAGTCCCCCACCACCGCGGGGCCGCTGGACTGAAGGTCCTTCGTGGCGAGCAGCTTCGCCACGTCATCCAGCTTGTGCTGCGCGTCCTCCGGGCACGGCTCCGAGGCGGGGCACTCCACCGCGCCGCCATTGAGGGCCTCGATGGTGCTGGCCGGGACGTGCTCGTCGGCGCTCGGCTCGCCGTCCGTGACGATGACGATGGATGTGGCCTGGCAGCCCCAGCACCAGCTGCGCTCCGGACGCGAGAGCGAGGCGTTCTGGAAGCCGCTCTTGAGGAAGCTCGAGTCGAAGCCGAAGACGTCCGTGTACACGGCGTTGCTGGAGGAGAAGTACTGCCCCAGGTTGAGGAGCGACTCGGCCAACGGGGTGGCGGCCTTGAAGCGCAGCGCGTCCACGGCCGCGAGGTAGCTGGGGCGCACGGTCTCGAAGGCCCGCGGGTCCGCGCCGAGCTGCTCGCACGAGGGGCCCTGCGGCATGGACATGAGCGCGCCGTGCACCGTGTTGTCCGCGTCGAAGTAGCTGAGGCCCACGCGCACCTGGCGCATGTCCCGGAGGATGGCCTTGAGCACCGCCTTCGCCGTCACGTACTTGGGCGGGTTGAAGTTGAGGAGGCGGCCCGAGAAGGCATACGTGTAGCGCCTCGGGTCCGTGCCCGGCCTCGAGCCCGTGGCCCCCGGCCGCTTGTAGAAGCCCTTCGTCTCCAGGCAGGAGAGGCAGGCGTCGTAGAGCGCCCGCGTGGGGTCCGCGCTCTCCGGGTGCTGGTACGCGCAGACCTCCTCCTTCGTGTTCCACTGCGAGGCCGGCGCGTTGAGGTCCTCCCAGAACATGTACGCGTAGAACCTGTCGTCGCGGAACAGGCCGGAGTGGTCCGCGTCCGGCACCGGGTACGCCGTGGTGGGGTTCCACCCGTTGGCCGCCTGCATGGCGAGCAGGTCCGGGTTGGAGCAGCCGTCCCCGGCGGCGAAGAAGGCCTCGTGGTTGCCCTCGTTGACCTGGGGCAGCTCGCGCATGGACGCCGAGGTGTCGATGAGGAAGTGCACGTTGGGAGGCGTGCCCTCGCTCATGAAGAAGCGCTCGTCGCCGGTGATGTCCTGGCCGCGCAGGGCCTCGGCGGCGAGCGACGTGGTGAGCTGGCAGCAGGCGGCCCTGGCTCCCGGGTCCTCGGCCGTGGCGGCCGGGACGGAGGCGAGCAGGAGCGCGGTGGCGGACAGGCGGCGGAGGTGGCTCCGGGCGTTCATGGAATCGTTTCCTCGGAGGAGGGGACTACTGAAGGCCGACACGGATGACGAACTCGACCTCGCGCTCGGGGCCGCCGGGGTACTCCTGGCAGAGCGCCGTCACGGAGTACCACCAGGCGCCCTCCGCGGCGTCGCCGAGCGTGTTGCTGATGTCGCGGGCCGCGTCGCGCGAGGCGCCCACGGCATTGGCGGGCAGCCGCTCCACGTGCGTCAGCGTGGGGGCCGGTGTCGAGCCGGTGAAGTGGCCCGCGCGGATGATGCCCTGGCCATACGCATCATCCAGGTGCACCTGGGCGGTGCTGCTGGGGGTGAGTACGCGGAGGCGGGCGAGGAAGAGGTTGCGCGCCGCCTGGGTGCAGGCCGAGAGCGCGTCGTCGCGCGTCTGGAGCACGGAGGCATTGCGCTCGGTGCCGGTGAAGGAGATGGCACCGGCCACCAGGAGGGTGACGAGGACCACGACGAGCAGTGCCATCACGAGGGCCATGCCGCGGGGACCGTTGGGAAGGGAACGGGTGGTGGGGTGGAACACAGCGGGGCGGGACCGGATGGACAAGCGGAGGACTCCTTCCGCCCGGCTGCTTGTGCAAAGCGTGGCCCACCTACCCCAGGGGACGGGGACTCCCTGCGCAAACCCTTGGAACGAGAGGGAAGCCCGCTACCCCACGTGACCGCCGGAGTTACCCTGGGCTGGCCTTTCTACTGGGAAAGGAATTTCCCTTCTTGTAACCATTGCACGCCTGCCTGCTCCCGGCTGACGGAGGCGAGCAGTGTGTCCCGGGGGTGGAGAATGGGAGATGACCGACGGACGTTCCTGGGAGGGTAACTGGAGGGTGCGCCTGTACGAGCGGGTCCGCGAGCGAGGCTACGACTCGCTCACCGCCTTCGCCGAGGCGCGCCCTGCTGTCCCATTATACTTGTTGGCCGAAGAGCTCGGAAAGGACGACATCGCAGCAGTGCAGGTGCTGAGCGGATTGCTCGCCGAGGCGGAGCAGCGCAAGCAGGTCACTCGCTTCGTGCGGGATGTGCTCGTGCGCATGTTGTCCCAGAGTCTTCCCGATGGGTGGCCGACTGTGCTGGACCATGCCAACCGCTTCAAGGTTGCCAAGGCAATGGGTCGCTGGTTCGCGTACACCCCAGAAACCCACAAGGAGCGCGCCGACAGGGCGGGTGATGCACTCCTGGCCACGCCACCTCCGCCCGGTTGGCTCCCGCGCGGGCCCGACGACGAGCTGCTGCTCACGCTTCTGCCTGACGAGGAAGTCTGAGGAGATGCTCGCGGAGCCCCGTGGTCGAGGCTGTGCCGCTCCTCGAGGCCCACCGTCTGCCGCGGGACTCCGTCCCCATGGGCGCGCTTCATCGAACGCAGGCCGCCAGTGTCTCTGCCCAGGTCCTGGATGACGGAGGCGAGCAGAGTGTCCCGGGCATGGGCCTGGGGTTGACCATGCGCGTTGATTCGTCAGGGGCGAAGGGGACGGGGCTGTTGCTTGCCCTGGCCCTCCTATGCAACGCCTGTGTGCCGTTGACGCCACCGCCTGGCCCGGGGCGGAGCCTGGGCTACTCCCCGCACGGTGGCACCCGGTTGGCCATGGCCGGAGTGATGGCGGCGGCCCCAGGCAGCTCCGACGCGACGGTGCGGCGGAGCGCCCTCGCGACCCACCTGGCTTTTCGCAGCGCCCTGCGTGAGGTGTCCGGCTCCGCCCTCCGCGTTTCCAGCGAACTCTCCAGGCTCGAGGCCAGCGATTCGGGCATTGTCGGCGCGGGCAACGGCATCTTCGTCCGCTACGCCGAATATGGCGAAGCTCGGTTGCGGTGGATTGACGCCGAGCTTGCCGCCGCCACGGAGGTGGCCGCCGCCGCGTCGGAGGTGGAGGCGCCGGAGATGCAGCTCGCCCTGCTGCGCCTCGCTGGCCCACGGCTGGAGGCCGCGATGATGGGCTCCATGCTGCTGGCCGTGTGGGTTGACTTCCTCACCCTCACCGACGCAGCACTCTCCCGGCGCCTCAATAGCGTGGAGGCGCTCTTCATGAGGTTGGACGGCTGGCAGAAGATGCTGGAGCCCGCCATGACGGCGCTCTCGTCGCAGGCGCCGGAGCAGGTGGAGGCCGCGGCGCAGGACATGCCCGCCCTGGTAGGCCACCTCTCGCGCGAGCTCGCCGCACTCCTCGAGGACATGAACAAGGGGGCGAAAGTCCTCGAGACGGCGCTGGTGTTGAAGGAGTCCATGGAGGCGCTCACCCTCTTGTCGGCGCTGAAGTTCACACTGCCCGCGTTGCGCGCGGCGGCTCCCGTCTCGCTCGGTGTGGGCCTCATGGTGGGTCCCAACGGCGTGATGATGGGGACGCGGATGGTGGTGTCCGCCGAGTGGGTGGAGATGATGCGCCAGTTGGTGCGCGCGGGCGTCCTCTCCGTGCCCGCCGTCAGCGCCGCGGTGCGGATTCAGGCCGGCCACGTGATGATGGCTCAGGGCCACGGTGACCTCTCGAGGGGCGTGCGCGAGGCGCTGGGTGACTCGCCCGAGGTGCGTGCCATGCGCGTGACGGGCAAGACAGGCGCCGGCATGGCCGAGCCCCCGCGTCACCATGTCATGCCGAACGAACTCCGCGAGTGGTTCGAGATGCGCGGCTTCACGGGCAAGATGAGCATCGAGTGGTTCTGCGTCACGCTGCAGCAGGCACACCACCAGGCGATTCACGGCGGTGGAAACTGGAAGTTGGGACGCAAGTGGCCCGGTGAATGGAACCGGATGATCATGGAGGCGCTATACGATGCCGAGGCCAAGGCTGGCCGGATGTTGACGCGGAACACCATCCTGGAGATCGTCGCGGTCTATATGCAGTTGTACGACATCCCGATGAACTTCGTCCGCTGTCGAGGGAAGTGAGCGATGACCGACGGACGTTCCTGGGAGGGTAACTGGAAGGTGCGCCTGTACGAGCGGGTCCGCGAGCGAGGTTACGACTCGCTCACCGCCTTCGCCGAGGCGCGCCCTACTGCCTCGCTGGTGGCGCTGGCCGAGGAGCTTGGCCCGGACGATATCGCGGGAGTGCAGGTGTTCAGCGCGTTGCTTGCCGAGGCAGAGCGAAGCCGCCGGGTCACGCGCTTGATACGTGGCCAGGTCGTGCGCGAGCTGGCTAAAGCACTCCCCAACGGCTGGCCGGCCGTGCTGGACGACGAAAACCGCCTCAAGGCTGCCATTGCACTCGCCCGTTGGGGGACCTTCACTCCGGAAACCCACAAGGAGCGCGTAAGGCGGATCGGCGATGAACTCCTTGCCAGGCCTCCTCCTCCAGGGTGGCGGCCACTCGGGCCCGACGACGAGCTACTACTTACGCTTCTGCCCGACGCGGAAGTCTGAGTAGATGCGCGCAGCGCCCCGTGGTCGAGGCGCTTGACGACGAGCGCAGGGCAAGAACTCTGATTCGAAGGACCTGCGGCGCGAGCTGGAGGCGTTCGAGGCAATGAAGCGAGCGGATCCTGGCGCCATCCTCGAGCTGTACATGCCTGACGGCAGGTTGATCCAGAGATACGTGCCCGCTGGCGTCCACTACCCCTCGTCTGGCTCGTAGGCAATGACGTCGAGAACAGACACAGAGCATGTACGGACCGGGTTGGTGGCGGCGGTCGGCGAAGGGGACGAGACTCGAGCCCGAGCGCTGGTGCGTGGGCTCGATGCCCGGCGAGCCCGGACCTTGCTGGAGGCCATGCTGGACCACGAGGACGCCCGGGTGCGCCGAGCTGGGGCGTTTGGTCTCGGAGCGCTTGCTGGTACCTCCAGCGCGCGCCGCCTGGAGATGCAACTCGAGGTGGAAGAGGCGCGTGGGGGTTACGACGCGGCCTCCGTCATTGAAGTCATCACGGAAGCGCTGGGACATATCGCGGACAGCTCGGCTCGAAGCGGGCTGCTACGCCAGCTGGAACGGCTGACGGGTCCGCGGGTTTCTCCTTCAGACGTCAACACGCTGGCCCGAGCGCTGTGGCGAAGACGTCACCCGGAACTGAGGCCCGCCGTCGCGCGGGCACTGGAGCGCCTGCCGCCAGCAGCGGTTGCCTCCCTGCGCGGGCTGTCGGTGCTGCTGGAGAAGTCTCCAGGGCAATTGCGCGCCTGGGCCGAGGACGTGCAGGTGCCTGTCGCGCTCAAGGCAGAGGTGCTGCCGGTGTTGGAGGAAGAGGTTCCAGAGGAGTGGGTGGCCGTTCTTCCCGCCTTCATTTCCATGGCCAGGGCCCTGGCTCCCAGCGCGGTGCCGCAGTTGCGGGGAGACGCACTTTCCTTCTGCGAGCGCCTCTTCATCCTGCTGATGCTGGACGACAAGCGCCTGCTGACGGCACTGCCGACCGAGGCCAGGGTGCAGTTGCGCGAGACGGCTCGGACGTTGGTGGCGGCGAAGTCCCTGCGCTGTGCCCTGTGGGCCGCGACGGTCCTCCAGTACGTCGGGCAGCCCGGGGATGTGCCGCTCCTCGAGGCCCACCGCCCCGAGGACGCCACGTTCGCGGAGGTGTTCGACAGAACCATCCAGGTCCTGCGCCGCCCCCTCTCCCGCTAGAACACCGGCCTCACCCTCCACCCAGGTGGACGGGGGTGAACTGGGAGCGCATCAGCAGGTTCTTGGGCGCGATGGCGCCGCGCAGCACGGCGCGGGAGAAGCCACCGCCGCGCGGCTCGAAGGCACGGGCCGGCGTGGTGCCCAGGTTCTCCAGCGGCCGCCACGTGGGCGGGCTGGTGGGGAGCGCGGAGCTCCCGTCGCTCGGGGCCCCGGGCGTGAGCACGTCATCTCCCGGGCGTTGCGTGTCGGCCCGGCTGCTGCGCGCCACCAGGGTGAGCCGCACCTGCCGGATGTTGGCCGGGTGCGAGCCCAGGCGCCGGGGCGAGGAATAGGCATCCTCCATGCGCGGCCGAGCCAACTCGGGCGTGGCGATGTGCCACGTCTCGCCCCAGGGCACGTCATCGTCGTTCACGCCCACCAGCGGCGGCGGCGTGTCGCCCAGGGTGTTGAGGATGTAGGCCACCTGCAACTGCTCGATGCCCACCGCGATGGGCGTGGCGTCCTCGCCGTCGATGGTGCCGTCGTCGTTGAGATCCACCCCACGGTGCAGCATGAGGTAGGGCGTGCCGCCGGGAGTTGCCGCGTCCCCGTCATCGTCGAAGGCCGTGACGTAGAAGCTGGAGCGCTCCACCCGCACCACCACCGGTGGCTCCGTGTCGTGGAAACAGGCCTCGCCGTCCAGCGTGTCCAGCTCGCGGAAGAGCGCGCCCGGAGGCCCCATGGGCGAGTCCATCGGCGCCGGCGTGGTGTCCAGCTTGACGGAGAAGCTCTTTGCGGGCGCCGTCTCTCCCACCGTCACATAGGCGTAGCGCACCGCGCCGGGGCAGAGGACCAACAGAATCTCCCCCTTGCGCAGCGGCCGCTGGAGCTCGGTGTCGAAGCGCAGGAAGTCCGTGCCCACCTCGGTGGCGCGGCGGCGGAAGTACAGGTCGCGCGCGTGGACGGTGATGCCATCCGGGAAGCCCACCCCCCGCGTGTTGCCGAGCGCGTCGAAGGAGTCGTAGGCGAGGATGGCCCGGTCCGGGTCCACGCCGTAGCCCGCGTTGCGCACGTGCCGCTCCATGAAGCCCATGGCCTGGCGCACACTGGACTGCACCGCGCGGCGGCTCGCGTGGGCCTGGTACTGCGAGGCCTGCGAGACGAAGACGAGGCCGATGCCCGTGAGCACCAGGGCGCCGATGGCGGTGCCGACGAGCAGCTCGACGAGGGTGAAGCCACGAGGACGGCGGGGCGCGCGCATGCTCAAATCTCCGGAATGGCCGCGGCGCCCCGGCCCATGGCCTGGGGGTTGGCCTTCACCGCCCAGACGTTGACCTGCTTGTACGCGCCCGCCGTGGTGGGGAAGCGCACCATCACCAGGATGCGGCGGGCCTCGGTGTCTCCCTCCGCGTTCTTCACGGGGGCCACCCGCCACGCCACCTCGTAGATGGACCCGGTGCCGGTGCCGCCCCCGGTGCTCACGCTCGCCTGCGCCGCCCCGAGCAGCGGCCGCTCCCCGATGAGCGCCAACGCGTCCTCCAGCTTCACCCAGCCATCCGCTTCCTCGAAGCGCGAGAAGCGCGGGTCCGCCGGCTCCAGGGTGCTCTCGTTGGACAGCAGCGTGTGCTCGTAGGGCAGCCGCTCGAAGGCGTCCACCAGGTCTCTCGCCACCTTGCTGGCGGTGGACTGGCGCCGGGCGAGCCCGTTCTGCTGGCTGGCCAGCACGTTCATGTGCAGCACGCCGAGCAGGCCGATGGAGAAGATGGCGAGTGCCGCCATGGCCTCGATGAGGCTGAAGCCTCGGGCGCGCCAGGCGCGGGGAGTCGGAGACATGGTGACGGTTTCCTCCTAGTAGACGCGGATGGCACCGGCCGGCGCGGCGATGACGACCCAGCGGGGCGGGCTGTCCTGGCCGCCCGACTCGGGGGCGAAGGCGATGACGCCGCCCGCGTCCGAGCCGCCCGTCATCACGCGGACGGTGCCATCGGGAGAGAAGCGGAGGACGCCCCGGGCGCCGCCGGTGCCCTCGGTGCAGAAGGTGCAGCCCCCCAGCAGCCGGCCCGGGCCGGACGGGGTGAGCGGAATGGCGGAGAAGGGCGCCGGCAGCGCGCGCGGCTCCGAGCGCGGCGCGCTCATGTCCAGGAAGCCCAGGCCGCCCTCGTTCGAGAGGCGCAGCTGCTCGTGGCGGATGCCGCCCACGCTGGCGGCGTCGAGCACGTCCTCGCGGGACCAGTTGAAGGGGCCCACGGCGTCCGCGCGCTCGAGCAGGTACACGCCGAACTCGGAGCCGTCGTCGTGGAAGACGACGTAGTGGGGCACGCCCATGCTGGTGGCCCGCATCTGTGCGGCGGTGTACAGCGCCCCCACCTCGAAGGCCGCGTTGCTCACGCGCACCCGGGTGGTGCCGTGGAACACCGCGAGGCTCGCGAGCGCCGTCAGGACGCCCACGATGGCGACGACGATGAGTATTTCGACGAGGGTGAAACCAGCCGGGCGGGAACGGGCGGACACGCGGGAGACTCCTTCCGCCCGGCTGCTCGTGCAAAGCGTGGCCCACCCCCCACGGGGCGGGGACTCCCTGTCCAAGTCCTTGGAAGGAGAGGGAAGCCCGTTACCTCTCGTGACCGCGGGGGTCATCCCGGGCTGGCCTTTCTACTGGGAAAGGAATTTCCACTCTTGTAACCATTGCACGCCCGCCTGCCCTCCGCGTGCCTGTCAGGGCTGGAGCAGCAGCGTGCCATGGGCGGTCGGGTATCCCCCCGCGAGGATGTCCAGCCGCCCATCTCCGTTCACGTCGAACACGCCGAGCTCGGCGACGCCGCCGCGCACGCCGAAGACCTGGGGCTTCGCCAGCCACCGGGAGGCCTCGCCTCTCATCAGCGACACCGAGTCCATGCCCGGGTTGGCGCACAGCACGTCCCGCCGCCCGTCCCCATCGAAGTCCTGCACGGACACGAAGGAGCAGTTGCCGCCCGCGGGGCTGGTCCATCCCTCCCACAGCATCCAGCTCCTCGTGCTCGTCACCACGTGGACGGTGTTGTGGATGGAGTCGCTGCGCACGACATCCAGGTAGCCGTCCCCGTTCATGTCCGCCAGGGCGATGTGGCCGCTGGACTGGCCCGCCTCCGAGGAGACGTGGACGGGGGGCAGGAAGGTGCCATCGCCCCGGCCCTTGAGCATCAGCAAGCCTCCGCCGGGTGAATCCTGCGCCACGGCCATGTCCAGCGCGCCGTCCTTGTCGAAATCTCCCAGCGCCAGGGCGCCCGGGTTGGGGCTCGTCGTCACGACCGTGGGGGCGGCGAAGGTGCCGTCGCCCTGGCCGAGGAACAAGCGGACCTCCTGGGTGTGGTAGCCGGGCTCGGGTTCGTCCATCACCTGACAGACGAGGTCCGTCCGTCCGTCCCCGTTCACATCGCCGAGGGCGGCGTGGCTCGGCATCGCCCCCACGGGGATGTCGGCGGCCAGGCGGAGGGTGCCGTCGCCGTTGCCCAGGAGGAGCCCGAGGGTCGAGGCGTTGCTCACGCTGCGCAGCACCACCACGTCCAGGGCCGCGTCCTCGTCGACGTGGCCCACCACCAGGCGGAACACCGGGCTTCCCACCGGGGTGGGTGTCTGGGCCCGCAGGCCTTCCGGGCCGCCGGCGAGGTGCACCTGGACACTGTCCGTCACCGAGGCGCTGACGAGGTCCATCTTCCCATCCCCGTTGAAGTCTCCCTGGGCGAGGGCACCTCCGGGGCTCCTGGGCAGCGACAGGCGCTCGGGCGCGTCGCGCCACACGCGCACGTCCCGGCTGTGGTTCTGCACCGACGCCACGTCTTCCCCGCCGTCCCCGTCGAAGTCGCCGGTGGTGACGAAGAAGGGGCCGCGTCCCGAGGGGAGCAGCACCGCCGGCTCGAAGCTCCCCGCTCCCCGCCCGCGCAGCACGGCGAGGACATCCTTCCACCTGAGCGTCACCACCAGGTCCTTCAGGCCATCACGGTCCATGTCCACCGACGTCAGGGCCACGTCCGGGAGGAAGCCGCTGGTGGCGTCGACGAGTGTGTCCACGAGCTCCGCCGTGGAGAACCCTCCCTGGCCATCTCCCCGGAGGAGGTGGACCTGGATTTCGTTGGAGGTGCCCTCCCGGGCGAGCACCAGGTCCAGGTGTCCGTCGCCGTCGACATCGTCCACCTGGAGGGTGTGCGCTCCGGGAGCGGAGATGCTTCGCGCGCGGAAGGTGCCATCCCCGTTGGACAGCAGGGCGGCGCTCCCCCACCAGCTCTGCCCGAGGGCCAGCAGATCCATCCGGCCGTCCTCGTCGAGATCGGCCACCGCGAGCAGGGCACTGGACGCCACGCTGGCCTTGCCGGCGAAGCCACCCAGCGTCCCATCTCCCGTGTTGGCGAGGATTCCCAGGGAGAGGGGGCTGGAGCCTCCCAGCGTGGCCACGTCGAGGCTGCCGTTGCCGTCGAAGTCGGCGAGGGCGATAGAGCTGTCCGCGGTGGAGCCCAGCTCGGAGTACCCCACGCGGTAGGAGACGGGGTCCGCGAATCCTCCAAACCCCAGGCTTCGTGCGACCCAGAGGTTCCCGTATCCGTCCTGCCAGAGCAGATCCTCCATCCTGTCGCCATCCAGGTCCCCGGCGGCGAGGCGGTTGAGGTTGTAGCGGAGCGTCTGCTGGCGGGGAGGTTGGAAGCTGCCGTTGCCCAGCCCCAGCAGGATGGAGACGGTATCGCTGGAGTCGGAGGCGACCGCCAGGTCCAGCTTGCCATCCCCGTTGAAGTCTCCCTTCACGGCGCGGCGGGCCGTGGTGCTCAGGGGGTGGACGGTGCTGGTGGGCAGGCGGAGCTCGCAGCGGCGGGCGGGAGCGGGCAGGGTGCGCTCGAGCGTCGCCGAGCCGGGCGTGGTGCCGGGGACGCGGGCGCTCAGGCGCACACGGACGGTGGCGGCGCCGGGCACGTCGAAGGCGCGGTTCCAGAGGAACTGGTGGGCGACGCCCACGGGAGAAGCGTGGCGTGCGAGCAGGCCCTCATGGGTGGTGCTGCCGGCCTGGGTGGCGGGAGAGAAGGTGCCGCTGCCCGGGGTGTCCACCTCCACGGAGACATCCGCGCGCACCTCGTCAGGCTGGCTCAGGGCGTAGGAGATGGTGAGGCAGCCCGCGTCGGAGGTCTCCACCTGGAGGTCCGTCACCTCGGCGGGAGCGGGGAGGGGACGCACGGCGGCCGAAACGGTGGCGGGGCCACTGCCCAGGATGTTGGTGGCGGCCACGGAGAAGGTGTGGGCCTGGGTGCTGCTCAGGCCCGGGAAGGTGGCGGTGCGCGTCGAGGCGTCCACCGTCACACGGGTGCCGGAGGGGGCGGTATCCACCACGTAGCCGGTGAGGGGCGCGCCGCCGTCATGGGCCGGGGCCTCCCACGTCACCGTGGCCGAGCGGATGCCCGCCGTGACGCTCACCGCGCCGGGCTGGGCGGGTACGCCGGGGGTACGCACGGAGGCGGAGCGGAGCTTCGGTCCCTCGCCCACCTCGTTGCGGGCCGCCACGGTGAAGGTGTACGCGGTGCCGTCCTTCAGGCCGCTGTACTCGAAGCCGTGGGTATCGGCATCCACCTCCCGCGCGAGTCCGTCCGGCTCGAGCGTCACCACGTAGGTCCGCACCAGAACGCCCCCGGTGCTCGCCGGAGGGCTCCAGGTGACGGAGGCGCGACGGATGGTGACGGTGGCCTCGACGCTGGCGGGGGCCGAGGGCACGGTGGCGGGCACCACGCTGAGCGAGGCGGGAGAGTCGAGGCCCTCGCCCACGGCGTTGAGGGCGCGCACGGTGAAGGTGGAGGACTCGCCATTGAGCAGCCCGCCCACCACGGCGGAGCGTGCGCTGGCGTCGGCCGTCACGCGCACGCCCTGGGGATGAGCGGTGACGAGGTAGCCGGTGATGGGCGAGCGCCCATCCGAGCCGGGCTCCGTCCAGCTCACGCGCACCTGGCCATCGCCGCGAACCACGGAGGGCTGGGGCGGGGCTGCGGGGACGTCGGGCAGGGTGACGGACTCCGAGCGGGTGGCGGGGCCTTCACCCACGGCGTTCACCGCGGTGACGGAGAAGCGGTAGGAGGCGCCCGCGCGCAGGCCGGTGACGCGGGCCATGACGCCGTCCCACGCGATCTCCTGGGCCTCCTCTGGCGGCTCGGCGCTCACCCGGTAGCCGGTGAGGGCACTTCCCCCATCGCTCTTCGGAGGGCTCCAGGAGAGCATCACCATGCCCGGCTCGGCATGCGTCTCCAGTTGTTCCGGAGCCGAGGGCGCCGTGGGCACCGGGTCGGGCGGCGGGTTGCCGGGCGGCGGATTGCCGGGCGCCGGGTTGCCGGGGGGCTGGGAGGTGATGGGCTCCAGCTCACAGCCACCCGCGCCCACCAGCAGGGCGAGGAACAACGGAATCAGTCGACGGGACATGCTCCAGGACACGGCTTCCCCCCTCGGGACGAATCGAAAAGACGGCATCGGTCGTCCTGGATACGGAATGAGGCCGCGCGCCTGGTCGTTCGCCCCCGCTTTTTCAGTACCCGAGCGCCACTTCGACGCCCGCGATGGGGTCTTCCCGCTCCCGGCCGTCCGCGGTGAGGACGTCCACGCCGAGGAAGCCGGCCACGCGCACCCGCAGACGCTCCTGCTGGACGACCATGCCGCCGGACAGCTGGGCGGAGAGGACGGAGGGGTCTCCCTGCGTGGCACCGGGGTAGCTCACCCGCACCAGGCTCCAGCCGCCCGCGGCCTCGATGAAGGGCGCGACGGGCCCGGAGGCCTGGAGTCCCAGCAGCCCCTGCACGGACAGCCGCTGGAGGGACACGTCGTCCCGCGTCAGGGGCGAGAAGACGTACGTGGCGCGCAGTCCGAGCGTGTACGGCGCCCAGGTGGTGCGCAGCGCCAGGCCCGGCCCGGTGACGAAGGGGGAGAGCCCGAGGGGGGCGCGTTGGGTGACGAGTCCCGCTTCCCAGGCGAGCGTGGGCCGGGGCTCGGCATGCACCACGAGCGGCGCTCCGGCGTCCGGCGAGAAGTCCACCGGGACGAAGGAGGAGGTGGCCACGTATTGCTCGTAGAAGCTCCGGTCGAAGGGGATGGCGAAGAGGCCGCGGCGCAGGGCGTCCTCGGCGGGGCCGCGCTCGCGCAGCTCGCGGGGGTTGAGCCGGGGCAGCCCGTTGCCGAGCTGGGCCAGCGTGATGCGGGCCTCGGCGGTGGGGGTGCGGACCCAGTAGGAGTCGCGGACGGGCAGGCGCAGGGACACCGTCTGGTGGTCCGCGCGGCGCACGTCCGCCAGCCGCCGGCCACCCTCGTCCTCCACGGAGATGCGCGCGTGCTCGAGCCCGGCCGGGAGCAGGAGGCTGGGGCCGCGGGGCGCGGAGTCCACCAGCGGGCGGCGCGGCTCGCGGGACGGGGCGTAGGCGTGCACGGAGAGGCGGATGGGGACGGCCTTCACCTCCTGCAGCGAGGCGGTGACGAAGGCGGCCAGCTCGCTGTACTCCACGGCGCCGTCCCCGTTGACGTCCGCGCCTCCCATGAGGCCCGAGCGCACCACGTGGCTGAAGACGCCGGCGCGCAGGCGGGACCATTCGTGCGTCTCGCCGCTGTCGCTCTCGGCGAAGGTGGCGCCCACGTGGGGCCGCGTGGCCAGTTGCTCGCGCTCCAGCACCCCGCGCAGCTCCGCGAGCACCGCCACGTCCGGCTTGCCCCGGCTGCCCACCACGCCCGAGGCCCGGCACGCATCCACCACCACGTGGACGAAGTCCGCCCCGAGCGGATCCACCAGCCGCGTGTAGAAGGCGGAACGGTCCAACCGGCCGCCGAGCAGGGTGAAGTAGGCGCGTCCGAGCGCATCCGTGTTGCCGTGGCCCACGTAGATGAGCAGCACGTCCGTCTGCCGCCCCCGGGCGTGGTCCGCCTGGACGTCCTCGCGCAGCGCGGCCACGGCCCGGGACACCTCCTCGAGGGTGGGAGGCCTCGTCCCGCTCAGCACCGCGGCGTCCGTCCGGAGTGTCTCCTCGTCCGCGTCCACCAGGAGGGTGGTCTCCACGCCGAGCCGCCGCAGCGTCTCCGTCCACAGCACGCCATCATCGTCCGCGTAGCGGAGGGCGGGGAGGGACGGGTCATCACTGGTGTTGTGGGCGATGACGAGCGCGCGGCGCACGGGAGGGGCGGCCGAGGCGAGGGTGGCGAGCAGCAGGGTGGTCGCGAGCACCACGCCGGAGAGGCGGAGTCTCATGGCGTCTCCTCTCCTACCCGAAGGGGCAGCCGGAGGACCACGGCCCCCTGGTGCGTCTCGCCGCGCAGGGCCGCGAGCGCCTCCCGGGGCGAGTCCGCGAAGGCGGCGAGGACTTCCACCTCACCGGCGGGCACCTGGAGGGGGAGGGTCGTCTCCAGGGGCTGCTCGGCGCCGGGGCGGCCGGTGACGGAGAAGGGGCCCTCGATGGACTGGAGGCGGCGGGTGTACAGGCCCACCGCCACATGGGAGAGCGGTGCATCCGCACCCACGGCGAAGGCCAGCTGCGCGCCCGGAGGACACGCCTGGGAGGGCTCCAGCTCGCGCAGGGGCCGCTGTTTCGCGGCGCAGAACACGCGCAGCGCGGCGCGGGCGGGACGGCCCGAGCCTCCGCGGGCCTGCAACGAGTCGAGCTCCTCCCGGGGCTGGACGAGCACCACCAGCACCGCGAGGCTCACGGCGGCGAGCATGCCTCCGGCGAGGGAGAGCGAGGGCCAGCGGATGCGCGAGGCCTCCGGCTCCGCCGCCGCGAGGGCCGCCGCGAGCCCGGTGTCCGCCAGGGCCGCGAGCTCGGTGCCGGTGGGGACGTGCGGGTCGGCGTGCTCCAGCAGCCGCGAGGCCCGGACGAGCCGCTCGTAGGACGCGCCGCACCGCTCGCAGGCGTGGGCATGGCGGAGCAGGCGGGCGGACTGGCGCGGGGACAGGGTGCCCTCGGCCCACCGTGCCAGCAGGCCGTCCACGTGGGGGTCGAACCAGCTCATGGGAGTTTCTCCATTCCGCCCAGGGGAACGTCCAACCAACCCCGGGCCAACAGGTGCTCGGTGAATCGCGTGCGCAGGTGGCGCTCCCGGACGCGGACTTCTCCGCGGGTGAGCTGGAGGCGCGCGGCGGCGGCCTCCTGGGAGAGGCCCTCCATGAATCGCAACTGGGCGAGGGCCCGGGCCTCCTCGGGCAGCCCCTCGAGGAATTGACGCACGAGGGTGCGCACCTCGGCCCGCAGTGCCTGCTCCTCGGGGCCGTGCTCCTCGGTGGGGGCGTGGGCCAGCTCGGGCGCGTCGTCCAGGGGCACGGCCTCGCGGGCGATGCGGCCCGAGGCGCGCAGCAGGTCCACCGCGGTGGAGCGCGCGAGCGTCAGGAGGAAGCCGAGGTAGGGCCGCACCCCGTCATAGGCCTGGCGCATGGCGGGCCGGAAGGCGCGGACGAAGGTCTCCTGATGCGCCGCGTCGAGGTCCAGGGCGCCGAGGGAGACACTGTGGACGCTCGAGCCGGAGCGGACGGAGAAGCGCCGGGCGAGGTAGCGGGCCACCTGGGGCGAGTAGGTGCGATACACGCGCGTGAGGGTGGCGCGCTCCCCTTCCCGGAAGGCCTGCAGCACGCTCCGGTCGTCTCCTGGCAGCACGTGTCTCCCACTCCCTTTTTCCTTCGATACGGAGCGAGCCCGCCAGTCTGGTCGTCCGGTATTTATTTTCGTCCCATGGCGGCCTGCCGCATCGACGCCGGGACGGACCTCGTGTGCGTGGGACTCTGGGGCACCGACTACCAGGCGCTGCACGGCCGGTGAGGTGGAAGGAGAAGCCTACCCGGGAGTCGTCGACCCTGGTGTGGGCGCCGCTCTGACCGGTGGCCTCGGCAGGTCGAGGCCCCATCGCCCCCGGACGTCCGCTGGGACGAAGTGGTCGATGGCATCGAACGACAGTGCGATGAAGGGCATTCGGGGCGTGAGGAACGCGCGGACGCGCCGCCACGTCGAGCGGATGAGGTTCACGTCCTGACGTGCGATGGCCTCATGCGTCTCGTCAATGCGTGGCTTCACGAGGTCATTCACATGGGCTTCGAGTCGAGTGAGCCCGCGGCATTCATCAGGCGCACGCGTTGCAACTCCCTGGCACGAACCGGAGGGAGTTCAGCGGGTTCGGGTCCGCGCTCGATTCGGATCACTGCATGTCCCTCGGTACTGGCGGCAGCCCCAGGTCGAGCCCCGCCTCGGTGAGCTTCTTCTGCAAGCGGAGCATCTCGGCGTCTTCCGCGTCGGTGCGCGTCGGGTCGCTCGAGAGGTACGTATAGCGCCGCAGCTCGTCTCCGAGGTCGTTCGGGTAGAGCTTCTGGATGTCGAAGAAGCTCGAGTAGATCTCGCTGCCGGTCATCAACTTGGGCGAGGCGGGGGGCGCTTCGGCCACGACGTCGCCGTTCTCGTTCAGGCGGAGCATGATGAGCTCATGCCGCTCGAGCGCTGGCAGGAGCATGGGTGAGTGGGTCGTCACGATGAACTGCATGCGCGGGAACACGCGCTTGAGCACGGGGACGAGCCGCACCTGCCAGGTCGGATGGAGGTGGAGGTCGAGCTCGTCGATGAGCACCATGCCCTCCATGTCCTCGAGGGGAATGGCCTCGCCGATATCGAGGTACATCTGGCCGATGAGATCGGCGATCCACGCGATGGTGGACTGGTAGCCCTGGGAGAGCCAGGTGGCGGGAACCTTCGTCTTCTGGCCGGAGAACGCGAACTCGAAGCTGTGTGACCTGACCAGATCTCCCGTCTGTGTCACTCCACCTCTACCGCGCAACTCGACAGCATTCACATGCGGCAGGAGGTGGTTGTCGACGAACACCTTCTTCAGTGCTGAAATGAAGGGCTCGAAGCGAGGCGTGTCGGCGAACTGATTGGCGAAGCCGGTGCCGACGAGTGGCGCCTTCCCGAAGAGTGGCTCGAGCCGGTTGAGAACGTGATCCTTCAGCTCGGACGCGCCGAGAGGTACCGGCAATTGGCGCTGCGCGCCGTAGCCGGCAACGAACCATCCGGGGAGGGACTTCGAACGGGCTTCGGAAAGAGGGTCTCGCGCCCCGAGGAGTGCACGAACCACGGAGTGGATCTGGGCGTCCAATTGATCTGCCGGCAACCCCGAACGAATTGCGGCTGGAACGCTGTTTCGGAAAAGCTCAACAGCAGCGGACACTTCGGCGTAAGCCAGTTTTCGAGCGTCGTCCCAGTGGCTCTAGCGTTCTCGGGCAGTGTGGGCCAGGAGGTTCCAGAGAAGGTCGACTGGTCCGTTCCAATCGTCAGCGTACTTCGCAGGCCTTGGATGTATGGGCTTTCCAAGGGCGACTCGGATTTGGGAAAGAGACGCCATCTTTCCAGGCTGGGTCCGAACTCGAAATTGGCATCTATTTGCACTGCCGCGCCCACTCGTCTCAAGTCTGGCAGTGCCGGTACATCCGCCAGTTGGTTCGAGCGTTCGGGACCACTCGCCGCCAAGGCAATGGCCTGGAGCAGCGTCGTCTTGCAGGCCCCGTTCTCCGCGACGAACGCAGTCCACAGGCGGGGCTTGCCTTCGTAGGTGAAGTCGAAGGCGAGGTCCCGCATGAGCTTCATGTTCTTCACGTGCAGCCGGGTGATGTACATGCGTCCCTCCGGCCGCTCTTCTAGCGTTCTTGTGCCCTGGGTGGCCGATAAATGAACGGGGCCGCCCCGGGGGTTACCGCCGCTGAACGGCGCGCGCCTGGAGCCCGAAAACAACGCCCATGTTCTTCAGGCTCCAGGTCTCTGGCACGTCCCTCAGCGCGCGCCGAGGAAGTCCGCCTTGCCGAGGTCCAGCCCGTTGTGGCGCAGGATGGCGTAGGCGGTGGTGACGTGGAAGTAGAAGTTGGGCAGCACGAAGCCGAGCAGGTAGGCCTGTCCCTGGAACTTCATCTCATGGTCGCGGATCTTGAGGACGACCTCGCGCTCCTCGGTGCCGTCCACCTGCGCCGCGCTCACGGTCTGCAGGAAGGCGATCGTCTTCTTGATGCGCTCCTGCAGCTCGGGGAAGGTGCTCTCCGTGTCGGCCATGCTCGGGGGATCGATTCCCGCCAGCCGCGCGGCGCAGCCCTTGGCCAGGTCGCTGGCGATCTGCACCTGGAAGGACAGTGGGCGCATGTCGGGGGCCAGCCGGGCGTTGATGAGCACGGACGGCTCGATCTTCTTCGCCGCGGCATGGGCGGCGGCCTTCTCGAGGATGGCCGACAGGTTGCCCAACATGCGGATGAAGACGGGGATGGAGGCCTGATACATGGACAGGGACATGGGGTGGCTCCGGCAGGGGAAGGAAAACGCCGCCCTGGTATGTGGGCCGGCCCGGTGCCTGTCAACAGAAGCAGACGCCTTCGACCCTGCCCAGGACTGGAAGGGCCTCTCCGAGAGAGAAAAGGCCCTCGGAGCGAAGGAGGGCCCATGCCCAGCGGCGGTCTGTGGGGACGTGCTCCGCGTGGGTGCGTCCGCACGGTAGGCGGTGGCCTCGCTGGGTGGGACATCTGCTAGGGTTGACCGGAGAGGTCATCCGTCCTGACACTACTGCCGCCCTTCGCCCCGCTCGTCCTCCTCGCCCTGTCCCTGGGGCTCCCCTCCGTTGCCCAGCAGCCCCCTGTCCGTGAGCAGCGGCAACGGCAAGTCGTCGTCCCCAGCAGCCCGGGTGAGTCGGTGCCCGAGGTGCGGGTGGCGGCCGGTGTGTCCACCTACGTGCGCTTCAACGCCCCCATCGACAGGGTCTCGTTGGAGGTAGAAGGACGGGCGACGCGCTTCAAGCTGGTGGACCCGGGGGAGTACACCCTTACGCTCGAGCCCTCCGTCGAGCCGGCCCCCGGAGAGCGTCTCCTCGTGCGGGTGCGCTACAAGGACGGTGGCGCCCCGGCGCACGCGGCCCTCGCGCTCGTCTCCCACCCCACGCTGGTGGACAAGGAGGTGGAGGTGGTGCGCCGCCCGCGCACCGTCGAGGCGCTGGAGGCCAGGCTGTCTCACGTGGAAGCCGAACTTGTCTCCCTGAAGGACCAGTGCGTGCGGAGCGGACTTCCCAACCTCGCCTTCTCCGGGGTACTCGACTCGAAGGACGTCCGGGCCAAACCGTTCTTCGGGAAGCCAGCCCCCGGCTACAAGGGCGGCCTCGAGCCGGGGCCTGGCACCGGCTACCGGGGCACTCTCTGGGCCATGGTGGTTGTCCGGGTGCGCAACCGCCCGGGACAGCCCGCCTGGGCGCCCGGCGCGGCACGGCTCACCAGCGTGAAGGGGACGCCGGTGAAGGTGCTCTCGGTGCACATGGAGAAGCCCCAGCTCCAGCCGGGGGAGTTCGCCCTGGTGGCCGTCATGGTGGAGCCCCCTGCCTCCAACGAGGTCCTCTTCCAGCTCGAGTTGGTGGACACCGAGGGCGGGCGGCTCCTGCCCATCACCGAGGTTGCACTCTAGGAGGGCCGGCCCATGAAGACTGAAGCCCAACACCCGGACCACCTTCAACCCGGCCACGCGGTGGGGCCTTGGCACATCGTCGAGGTGCTGGGCCGCGGGGGCTCCTCCCGGGTTTTCAAGGTGGAGCGCGACGGCCAGCCCTACTCCATGAAGATGGCGCTGCTCCCCCTCACCCAGTCCACGGAGGAGCTCACGGAAGAGCAGTACGTGGAGGAGACGAGCGGCTACCGGCGCCTGGCGCGCGAGGCTGCGACCCTCTTCACCTACTCCTCCCACCCCAACCTGCTACGCGTGTACGCGGTGGACTTCTGGCCCCACCCCACCAAGGGCTACCCGTTCATCATCACTGATTTCATCGACGGGGAAACCTGGCACCAGAGGCGCTGGCGCAAGCCCCCTCACGCCATTGAGCTGGTGGACACCTTCTCCAGTGTGGTGCGCACCGTGGGTGTGTTGCACGCACGCGGTGTGCTCCACCGGGATTTGAAGGCGGAGAACATCCTCATCCGAAGAAAGGACGGCCGACCGTTCATCATCGATTTTGGCACCGCGCGCCTCCCCGGGGCCCTCACGAAGACGCTGGGCCTGCCCGAGGGCGTCCTCCACCTGGTGCCCCCCGAGCTCCTGGCCTACACGCGCACCGAGGCGTGGAAGCGGGGTGAGCCCTTCCAAGGCGGGGTGGCCGTGGACCTGTACGCACTGGGCGTTCTGCTCTACCAAGCCCTCACGGACAGGCACCCCTTCGACCCGGAGTTGCCGGACCCGGAGCTGCTGGCCGCCATCGCCGCCATCCCGCCCACCGCGCCCCACCTGCTCAACCCCCTGGTGCCGCGCTCCCTCAGCGACATCGCCATGAAGCTGCTGGAGAAGCGGCCAGAGGACCGCTACCCCAACACCGAGGCCCTGCTCGAGGCACTGGAGCGAGCCACCGAGCAGCAGAGAAAGTCCCCCGCCTGGAGGGTGCCCCTCACCGCGCCGGAGAGCCCGGCAGAGGCGCCGCCCAAGCAAACGGAACCGGAGCAGGTGGCCCAGCCCCAGCAAGCAGCACCCGCGGGTGAAGCAGCTCCGCCTCCAGAGGATACGAGGCCGTCGGAGGACGCTCGCGAGGAGGCTCCCGCCAAGAAGCGCCGCACGTGGCGCGTGGGGCGTCTCGCCATGGTGGGCCTGCTTCTCCTCGCCGGCCTGTTCCTTGCCTCGTGGCTGGTGCGATCCACACTCGCGCGGACCCACATGTCGGAGTCCATCGCATCCGGCCCCCCCGAGAAAGGAAGTGCGCCCGTGCCCCCTCTCACCACGCACCAGGATTCGACTCCCTCCAGCCGCTCACGCTTCGGAGTCCTCGCCGTGTGGCTGTGCTCCGCTGCTGGGCTGGGCTGTCCCGCTGCCCAGGTGCGGCCGGAGCCAGAGGACTGCCCCGCCGAGGCTCGGCACAACATGTTCGAGGAGTTGAAGCTCAACGAGGGCATGCGGCTCCAGGCCATCGTCGACATCAACCAGCCTGGGGACCCGACCGAGCAGGGCATCTACCGCGACGGCCCCATCGTCGGCCGCGTGGTGCAGCGCGACTGGTCCCCTCCAGAACTGCCTGGTGGCACACTCTTGTACGGCAAGCTCTGGACGGGTTCTGGGATTCAGAACCGGGATGGGGAGGAGGCCGTGCTGGGGCGCTACACCGAGGCGCTGCTGCCGGACGGCCGCAAGCTGAAGGTGTGCATGGTCCTTGGCGGGCCGGAGGGGCGATGGCGGAAGTTGCCTGGCTCCAAGCCCGGGGCCGTTCGGCTGGACCGGGAGTTGCCATTAGCCGCTGTCTGGCGCTGGCCGTAGCCTGGCACTACACAGCGCGACATCTTGTTGTACCAAGGGCCGGGGATTCAGGGATGCGGCTTCTCGTTCCGGGCGAGCATCTCGACGAACCAGGCGATGCGCCTGGCGCGGGTCTCGGCCTTCTTCGCGGTGTGGATGCGGAACAGCACGGCGTAGCGGTTGGCCGAGTTGAGCGTGGCGAAGAACGCGGCCGCGCGGGGGTTGGCGGCGAGGGCGGCCGTCAGGTCCTCGGGCACGGTCGCGCGGCTCTGCGAGTCGTAGGCCGCCTCCCAGCGTCCGTCCTGTTTCGCGCGCTCCACCTGCTCGAGCCCGGGGGGCTTCATCTCGCCCGCCTCGATGAGCGCCAGGGCCTTGTCGCGATTGATTTTCGACCAGATGCTCCTGGGGCCGCGCGGGGTGAACTTCTGGATCCACGCGGTGTCGTCGAAGCTGCGCTTCAGCCCGTCGATCCACCCCCACGCGAGCGCCACCTCGAGCGCCTGCGCGTAGGTGATGGACTCGATGCCGGAGTCCTTCTTGGCGAGCTTCACCCACAGGCCGCGCGAGGACGCATGGTTCCTGGCGAGCCAGTCCGCCCAGTCGCGTGGTTTCGCGAAGGGGATGATGGGCGGTTCCTCCGCGGGGGCCGCCTTCGTGGCCGGCGTCTTCGCCTTCGGTGCCGGGGTCTTCGCGGCCTTCTTCGCAGCGGCCTTCTTCGGCGCGGCCTTCTTCATGGGGCTCATGGCTGGGCTCGCTATCGGGACTTCTTGCGGCTGGGGCGTTCGCCCGCGTCACCGTTGAACCCCGTGACGCGCATGCCGAGTGACTGGGCCAGGAGGACGGCGGTCTCGACGGGGACGTGGGTGCCCTTGAGGCGGTTCTGGGCGGGGTCCAGGAACGCGCCCACGGCGGTGGAGAAGTCCGCCTTGGTGAGGTTGCAGCCCCGGAAGTTGCTGCCCGTGAGGTCCGTCCCGGAGAAGTCCGCTTCCGTCAGGTCGAGGTCGAAGAAGTTCGCCTCCAGGGCCGAGCAGCGCAGGAAGGACGTCTTGCGCAAGCTCAGGCCCACGAAGGACGTGTAGCGCAGGACGCAGTTGTCGAATTCGAGCTCGGGGTTGGACGACACCGGCGTCCAGTCGATGCCCATCAGCTTCGAGCCCTCGAAGCGCACGCCCCTCAGTCCCGTGGAGGGGAGCTGGGCGCGGCTGAGGTCACAATCGCTGAAGACGCAGGATTCGAGCTTGCTCTCCTTCCAGCGGCTCTCCTGCAACTGGCACCGCTGGAAGGTGCACCGGTAGAACTCCTTCTGGCCGAGGTCACCGCGCTGGAGGTCCAGGTCGGTGAACGTCTCGTTCTCGAAGAAGTCCTCCCGGGCGAGTCTTTGTGCATCCATGCCGCCCATCCTAGGAAGGGCGGCGGTTTTTCCAAGCGCTGGATGCGCTCAGGCGGCCGAGTGGGACGCCTCGGCGGCGCCGTTGGACGCCTCCAGCTCCCGGAGCATCCGCTCCCCCTCGAGCTCGTCGATGGGGGTGAAGCGCTCGAGTTCCGGGCGGTAGGCGTGCACCCGCGCCTGGCCGATGTCGAACCACCAGCCGTGCAGCCGCAGCGTGCCGGCCGCCAGACGCTCGCGCACCAGGGGGTAGGTCTTCAGGTGCTCGAGCTGCTGCAGCACGCTGTACTGGCTGAGCCGGTCATACGGGGCCAGCCCCTCGCCCACCTTGCCACCGCGCTCGTAGGCGGCCATGGCGGGACGGCCCACGTCCAGCCAGCTGCTGAGGTTGGGCGTCTTCTGGTCGTTGTAGCCCGAGAGGATGGCCTTCATGGCGCCGCAGCTGGAGTGGCCGCACACCACGATGTCCTTCACCGGCAGGGTGAGCAGGGAGAACTCCAGGGCCGCGGCCTCGGAGCGGTCGCTCAGGGACAGGCCCTGGGTGTCCGAGGGGGGCACCATGTTGCCCACGTTCCGCATGACGAAGAGGTCACCCGGGTTGGTGGACGCGAAGAGGTTGGGCACCACCCGGCTGTCGGAGCAGGCGATGAAGAGACAGTCGGGCGTCTGGCCATTGGCCAGCCGCGCGAACGTGGAGCGGTAGGCGGGGAGGCTGTGACGCTGGAAGTCGAGGAGACCCTGAACGAGCTTCTTCATTAGGCAGCACCTTCCGAGGAGAGAGTCGAGGAAACGGACACAGGGGACTTGTTGGAGGGGGTGGAGCCCTTGCGGGTCCACACGTCCTCGAGCGGCTCCATCCACACCTTGCCGCCCGTCTTGCGGTGGTTCTGGCACCAGCTCTCGAGGGCCTCGTAGCCGGAGTGGTCCAGCGTATCGACCGCGAGATCCAGCTCCACCTGGGAGCCGGAGGGCACCGCGGCGAGCGCGGCGGACAGCTGGGGAACGCCCACGAAGGTGAGGGCGCCGCTCACGCGCACCTGATGCACCTCACCCTCCTTCTTCACCTGCACCTGCACGCGGCCCAGCCGCCACAGCAGCCGCGCCACCGCCACCGCGAAGCCCAGGCCGATACCGGCCAGCAGGTTGATGCCCACCACGCCGGCCACCGTCACCACGTAGACGGACAGCTCGCCGCGGCGGCGCAGCTCCTGGATGTGGTGCGGGTTGACCAGCTTGGTGCCCACGTGGACGAGCAGGCCCGCCAGCACGGTGAGGGGCACCAGGCCCAGGTGCGCGCCCAGCAGGGAGACGAAGAGCAGCATCCACACGCCGTGCAGGATGGCGGAGGCGCGCGTCTTGGCGCCCGCGGAGATGTTGGCGGCGCTGCGCACGATGACGCCGGTGATGGGCAGGCCGCCCATCAGGCCGGACAGGGTGTTGGCCATGCCCTGGGCGAACAGCTCCTTGTCCAGGTTGGCGCGCGGGCCGGTGTGCAGCTTGTCCGTGGCCACCGCGCTCAGCAGCGACTCGGCGCTGGCCACCAGGGCCAGGGAGAACACCGCCGCCGCGAAGGCGCCCCAGTGGGTGGGCATCGCGGGCAGCTGGATGCTCTCGAAGAGGCTGCCGGTCAGCTCCACCCGCTTCACGTCCGCGCCCCACACCGCCGCGGCCACCGAGCCGGTCACCACCGCCACCAGCGGGCCGGGCACCTTCTTGAGCGGGTTGTTGGGCATCACCTGCCACAGCACCAGGATGCCGATGGTGACCAGGCCGAGAATCGTCGCGGGGCCGTGCAGGTCGGCGATCTGCCCGGGCAGCTCCCGGATGTTGGCCCAGGCGTTGGACTGGGGCGCGCCGCCCAGCACGATGTGCAGCTGGCCCAGGACGATCAGGATGCCGATGCCCGCGAGCATGCCGTGGATGACGGCCGGGGAGATGCCCAGCGCGGCGCGCGCCACCTTCACGCCGCCGAGCACCATCTGGATGATGCCCGCGGCGGCCACCGCGGCGCACGTGGCCGCGAAGCCCAGCTCCTGGATGAAGCCGAACACCATCACCGCCAGGCCGGCCGCCGGGCCGCTCACCAGCAGCGGCACGCCACCGAAGAGGCCCACCACCAGGCCGCCCACCACTCCGGCGATGAGCCCGGACATGATGGGGGCGCCCGAGGCCAGGGCGATGCCCATGCACAACGGCAGGGCCACCAGGAAGACCACCAGGGAGGCGGGCACGTCACTGGCCAGCACCGACCGGAGCGAGCCGGCGTCACCGGCCTTCTGCTCGTTGGACTTCATTTCTCAGCCTCCACACCCGAAAGAAGGCGTCGTGCTCCCCGGGAGGCTCACGGCGCGTGTCCGCCCAGACAGGGCAAGGAGCGTGCCATGGGTGTGGAAGGGGCTTCCCTCGGAAGGAACGCGAGGGGGGCCCCGGGGGACTTCAAGAAATTTGAAGTGCGGCCGGGGGCGATGAAAGAACCTTGAACAAGATTCTTGAACCGCCCACCTCGAACTACTCCTCGCCGAGCTTCCGCAGGAAGGTGGGATAGGAGATGCCGAGCGCGCGGGCGGCATCCATGCGGCGTCCCTCCATGCGCTCGAGGACGTGGCGCACGTACTGGCGTTCGACCTCCTCCAGGGGAGGCGGGGGGCCGGCCACGACGAAGGCATGTGGGTCCGACAGCTGCGTGGGGCCACCAGGACGGGGAGCGAGCGCCTCCAGCTCCAGGTTGGGGCCGGGCTCGAGCACCAGGGCGCGCTCGAGCACGTTGCGCAGCTCGCGCACGTTGCCGGGGAAGGGGTAGCGCTCGAGCCGCTCGTGCGCGGCGGCGGAGAAGCCCACCGGGCGGCGGCCCAACTCGGCGCACAGCTCGGCCACCAGCGACTCGGCCAGGGGCAGCACGTCCTCGCGGCGCTCGCGCAGCGGGGGGATGTCCACCTTGAAGACGCTCAAGCGGAAGTAGAGGTCCTCGCGGAAGCGGCCCTCGGCCACCTCCTGGTTGAGGTCGCGGTTGGTGGCGGCCACCACGCGCGCGGTGCTGCTCAGCTCGGTGCTGCCGCCCAGCCGCCGGAAGGCGCCCTTGTCCAGGAAGGTGAGCAGCTTGGCCTGCAGGGGCAGCGGCAGCTCGCCCACCTCGTCGAGGAAGAGCAGGCCGCCGTTGGCCACCTCCACCAGGCCGCGCCGGGCGGTGCGCGCGTCGGTGAAGGCGCCGCGCTCGTGGCCGAACAGCTCGCTCTCCACCATGGTGTCCGGCAGCGCGGCGCAGTTGACGTGGACGAAGGGCCCCTGCTCCTCGCGCAGCGCGTGCAGGTGGCGGGCGAGCACCTCCTTGCCCACGCCCGTCTCCCCCAGCAGCAGCACGGGGCTGCGGGGCGAGGTGGCGATGCGCTCGAGCATCTGCAGCGTGTGGCGCATGGCGGGCGAGCGCGGCACCAGCATGCGGTGCCGGCCTCCCAGCGCGCTCTCGGCCCGGCGCAGGCGCTCCTGCAACCGCATGTCCTCGGCGGCGCGGCGCGCGCGCAGCACCAGGTCATCCAGCTCCACGGGCTTGGAGAGGTAGTCGCGCGCCCCGGCCTTGATGGCCTCCACCGCGCTGGCGATGTCTCCGTGCGCCGTCGCCATGAGCACCACGGCGCCGGGGACGAGGGTGCGCAGCTCCGGCAGGAAGGTGAGCCCGTCCCCATCCGGCAGCCGGCGGTCGAGGATGACGAGGTCGGGCGCCTCGCGGGCGAGGGCGGCGCGTGTCTCGTGCAGCGAGCGCGCGGTGCGGACGCGGAAGCCCTCCTGGGTGAGCACGGAGGCGGCCAGCGAGGAGAAGCTGCGGTCGTCATCCACCAGCAGCAGGGAGGTACTCATAGGGCGGTACTCATGAAGCGCTCTCCAGGGGCAGGCGCAGGGTGAAGCGGCTGCCGTCGGGCAGACGGGTATAGGTGAGGTGGCCCCCATGGGACTCCACGGCGGTGCGGGCCATGGGCAGTCCCAGGCCCACGCCCTTGGCGCGCGCGGTGGCGAAGGGCTCCCACAGGCGCGGCTCCAGGTCCGGGTCCACGCCGCCGGCGTTGTCCTCCACGCGCAGGACGGCCTCGTTGTCCTCGCGCGCGAGGCTCACCCGCACCCAGGGGGCGGGACGCAGGCCCGTGTCGCGCGCCACCGCGCCCGCCTCCACGGCGTTGCGCACCAGGTTGTCGATGGCGGACACCAGCAGCGCCGGGTCCGCATGCACGTTGAGGCCCTCCGCCAGGGTCACCTCCACGGGCACGTCCTCGGCCTCCGGCAGCAGGCGCACGGACTGGAGGGCCTCCTCCACCAGCAGGCGCAGCTCGCAGGAGCGGCGCGCGGGGGCGGCGCGCGGGGCACCGAAGGACAGCAGCGAGCGGGCCAGGTGCCCCAACCGTTGTATCTGCGAGCGCAGGGCGGGCAGGGCCACCTCCCCCGCGGAGGCGGCGGGCTTCATCAACGAGAGGGCCGCCTGGATGCCGTTGAGGGCGTTCTTCACCTCGTGGGCGATGAGCTGGCTGGCGGCACCCAGCGCGGCCATCGTCTCCTGGTGGCGCAGCCGCTCCTCGGCCGCCAGCAGCGAGCGGTACGAGCGCCGCAGCAGGAAGGTGAAGAGCAGCAGGGTGCTGCCCAGCAGGGCCATGTGGAAGAACAGCTGCCCGAGGAAGCGGCGCCGCAGCCGCGCGATGTCCCGCTCCTCGTCCTCCAGCACGGCCAGCAGCAGGCCTCTGCCGCCCGGGAAGGGGACCCGGGCCGCCGCGCCCAGCATCCGCGTGTTGTTCAGCACGAGGGGGCCGGGGGCGTCCGCCAGGGCCCGCACGAGTGCGGCGCGCTCGGCGGTCCAGGCGAAGCGCTGCGGCTGCACGGGCAGCAGGAGCTGGCCCTGCTCGTCCAGCAGCAGTGACAGGTCCGCGCTCCCCGAGCGCACGCCCGGCAGTGGGCGGGCCCCCGCGCGCAGCTCGCCCACCAGCATGCCCGTCACCTTTCCGCCGTGGCGCACCGGCACGGCCACCACCAGCGGCCCGTCCGTCCCCTCCAGCAGGTGGATCTCCGAGACCCCCTCCTCCAGTACCCGGCGGAACCAGGTGCGTTGGGTCAGCGGCGAGGCCCCCAGCGGCATCTGGGGCGGGTCGCTCCACACACGCCGCCCCGAGGCGGTGAGCAGGGCCACGCCCTCGGAGAAGAGGGGCGAGTGGCGGAAGGCGTTGTCCAACATGGCCTGCTCCATGCCAGAGGGGCCGTCCTCGGGGATGAGCTGGGGGTGCTCGGCCAGCCGGCGCAGCTCCGCCTCCAGCAGCCCCAGGTGCACGCCCAGCGCCTCGGCCTGCACCTGCGCCTGGCTGGAGAGACTGGCGAGCTCTTCCTCGCGGGCGTTCTGCAAATCTTCCCGGTAGCCCAGCAGGGGGCTGGCCAGCGCCACCACGCCGAGCAGCGCCAGTCCCACCGTGGCGGAGCGTCCGGCGCGCTGCTGGGTACGCGCGAGCTCCCCGAGGGCGGAGGACAGGGAGGGACCCGGCAGGGGCGGCGGTCGCGACATGGGGCGCATCATGCGTCAAACACCCCGGGGGACGTCTTCTTTCCGCTCCCCGGGCCCCCTCCCCGGCCGTCGCCGGAAGGAAGGCTGGCGCTTTTTCTGACCGTTGGTTAGAATTCGATGTGCTGGTCGAGAAAAGGAGCCACGCCATGCTGCGCCCGCTGTCCGAGGATCTCTTCGTTCTGGACGTGCCCTTCAGCGTGGGGGCGATGGCCCTGGGAGGGCGGATGACGGTGATCCGCCTGCCGGAGGGAGGCCTGTGGCTGCACTCGCCGGTGAAGCTGGACGCGGAGAGGAAGAGCGCGGTGGACGCGCTGGGGCCGGTGCGCTTCCTGGTGGCGCCCAACACCATGCACCACCTGTCCCTGGGAGACTGGGCCGCCGCGTACCCGGAGGCGAAGGTGCTCGCGCCCGCGGGGCTGCGCGCGAAGCGGCCGGACCTGCGCATCGACGTGGAGCTGTCGGACGTGATGGACGTGGGCCAGTCGCCCACCCTCGAGCTGCTGCTGGCGCACGGCATCCCCAAGCTCGAGGAGTTCGCCTTCTTCCACCGTCCCAGCCGTACGCTGCTGCTCACGGACCTGGCCTTCAACATCCACGAGACACCCTCATGGCTGACGCGCACGTACCTGAAGCTGTGTGGGGCGTACGGGAAGCTGGGCGCTACCTGGCTGCTCAAGTCCATGGTGAAGGACAAGGCGGCGTTGCGCGCCTGGAGGGAGCGCGTGCTCGGGTGGGACTTCGAGCGCGTGGTGCCGTGCCATGGCCAGGTGCTGGAGAAGGGTGGCAAGGAGGCGATGCGCGATGCCTTCGCGTGGGCCTAGGCGTCCGGCCTCCAGGGGGGCCAGGAGCGGCACGGAGTCGCCCGAGGCGAAGCGCGAGGCGCGCAAGGCCCGGCGGCAGGAGGATCGGCGCGCGGCGCTGCTGGAGGCCGCTCGCGAGGTGCTCACCGAGAAGGGAGTGGGCGGGCTGACGATGGAGGCGGTGGCCGCCGCGGCGGACGTCAGCAAGCCGGCCGTCTTCTACTACTTCCGCACCAAGGAGGAGCTGATGGGGGCGCTCGCCGCCGGACAGCTCGAGGCGGAGGTGGAGGTGCTGCTGCGGGCCATCGCCGCGGCGCCGGACGGGGTGGAGGCGCTCGTGGCACTGCTGCGGGCGAAGGTGGACTTCTACGCGGAGGACCTGGATGCCTTCCGGGTGGCGTACCTCTGGCCGCAGCTCATCGGGATTCCGCCCGAGGTGTTGCGCGAGCGCGTGTACCCCGCGAGCCAGCGGGTGAGCGAGGCCCTCGAGGCGCGCCTGAAGGTGGACGCCCGAGAGGGCCGGCTCGCGCCCGGCTTCGAGCCCCGGCGGCTCGCCAACCTCGTGTGGGTGACGGCCCACGGGCTGCTGTCCCTGGTGGTGGGCATGCAGCAGGTGGGAGGGGCCACGCGGCACACGCTCACCCAGCTGCGGGACGAGGCCTGCCTGCTGCTGCGCCGCGCGAGGCTGGAGGGCTGAGCCCGGCTGCCCTCCGGCCTGGCTCGGAGGGGGAGGGAAGACGGTCTCGGGGATTGCTGACATCATCGCCCCCCTTCAATGCGAATCGACCGACTCCTGGCCGGCCTGTTCCTCGCGAGCTCCCTCGCGTGTGCCTCCTCCCCCTCGACCCTCCGCGCCGACGCGGAGCCGGTGACGCTCCCGGCTCCCGAGTCCGAGTCCGAGGGCGGTCTGCGGGTGATGACCTTCAACATCCAGTCCGCCATTCGTGGCCTGGACAAGGTGTCCGAGGTCATCCGCTCCGCCTCGCCCGACATCGTCGCGCTGCAGGAGGTGGACGTCGGCTCGCGGCGTGCCAACGGGTTGGATCAACCCGCCGAGCTGGCCCGGCGCACCGGCCTGAAGTACTTCGCCCACTTCCGCACCACCTCGCTGTTCGGCGGTGACTACGGCGTGGCCATCCTCTCGCGCTTCCCGCTGGAGTCGGTGGAGCAGCACCCGCTGCCGGTGGAGACGGGCACCGAGCCGCGCACCGTGGCGCGCGTCCACATGAAGGTGCACGGGCAGGACGTGAGCGTCTACGTCACCCACCTCACCCGGCGTCCCTTCAACGGTGGCATCCGTGTGCGCCAGAGCGCGGCCATCATGAAGCTGATGGCGGCGGACCCGCGGCCCAAGCTGTTGATGGGGGACATGAACGACACGCCCGACTCGGGCTCGCTGCGCCTCCTCAAGCGCGAGCTCGCGGACGCGTTCGACCTGCGGGGCGAGGGGCGCGCGGACACCTACCCGCTGCCCGTCATCCCCAACCTGCGCATCGACTACGTGCTGGCGAGTGACCGCTTCATGCCCCGGCACAGCAAGGTGTTGCGCGTGACTGCGTCGGACCACTACCCGGTGGTGGCGGACCTCACGCTGCTCGAGCCCGTGAGGGCGCCCACCGCCGAGGTGGTGGAGCGTCCGCACGAGGCGGTTTCCGCCAGCAGCCCGTAGGGGCTCCGGGCCGCCGGCTCACTCGAGCTGGAGGCCGCAGTCGCTGCACGCGCCCCGGACGAGGGGCGCCGCCGTACCGCATGCGGGGCAGGGAAGCTCGCCGTCCTCGGGCACCGCCTGCATGGCCTGTCCCTCGGGGACGAGCCCCTCGCGCTGGAGGCTGTCCACCCAGCGTTGCTGGAGGAGGCCCGCGACGCGGGGCGTGTCCTCGGGGCGCACGAGCACCTGGAACTTCGGCGAGCACGAGGGCTTGCTGCACGCCTCGCGGTGGACGAGCGCGGGCACGCCCTCGGCCAGGCACGCCTCCACCAGTCTCCGGGCGTCCGCCAGGGTCGCCTCCACGCACGGCACCACTTCCGCGTCCGCCAGGGCCTTCTCCGCGTCTTGAGGAGTCATCGCTTTCAGTGAACCCCGACCCGGGTGCAATCGTCCACGGTTTCGGAGGGCTTCCGTCCGGCCGGAGAGCAGGAGGGCGGGCGTGGGGAGGCGCTTCCACCTGGGAAGGCGCTTCCCGTTGGCGTCTCCGGGCGCCGTGCCGAACTTAGGCCGGTCTGAGAACGCCTACACAACCCACGCAGGAGCGGAGACGGCCATGGTGGACGCGATCGAGTTGTTGAAGCAGCAGCACCGCGAGGTGGACGAGCTCTTCGAGAAGTTCGAGAAGGCCAGCGAGGGCAAGGGCGAGCAGGTGTTGATGGACCTGTTCGCGCGCATCGCGGACAACCTCGCGGCGCATGCGGCCATCGAGGAGAAGATCTTCTACCCCAGCGTCTACGTGGGCCCCACGGCGGACAAGCTCCAGGAGGCCGTGGAGGAGCACCTGGCGGTGAAGCGGGTGATCGCGGACCTGCTCGACATGGACCCCGCCGACGCGCAGTTCAAGGCCAAGATGAAGGTGCTCCAGGAGATGGTGGAGCACCACGTGGAGGAGGAGGAGAAGCAGCTCTTCAAGAGCGTGAAGAAGCTCATGACGAAGGAGGAGCTGGCCGTCCTGGGTGAGCAGATGGAGGCCCTGTTCGACGAGCTCATCCAGACCGAGCCGCGCCTGCAGGTGCCCCGCGAGACGGACGAGGCGGCGCCGCTGCCGCAGTAGTTCCTCGGGAGATGACCCGGTAGTCGCCGGGCTGGACGCGCCCCGTGGAGGTTTCCACGGGGCGTGCGTCGTCAAGGCGCTGTGAACCACCGCTGGTCCACGGTGGCGAAGCCCGCGAGCAGCTCTCCGGCGAGCCGGGGATGGGTGGCCTTCTCGGGGCGGCGCAGGTAGTCGTTGAGCACCCGGCCCTTCGCATCCCGGCGGAGGGCGGGTTCGCGCAGGTGCAACTTCGCGCGTTTCACGCCTCCGCCCGCGCGGTGCACGAAGGTCACGGTGCCGTCCCGGTCCACGCGCTCGACGACGCCGATGTGCGTGAGCCCGTCGTTGCGCCGGCCGTCGCGATTGCGGTCATACGTCTCGCGGAAGAAGACGAGGTCCCCCGGGCGAGGGGTCTCGTGGAGCGAGCCGAGGCTCCGGGCCTTGCGGTAGATGGCGGCGACGCCGTTCTCTCCGGGGAGGGTGCGCTCGGGCAGGAGGCTCAGGCCGCGTTTGCGGTAGGCGAGGTTGGCCAGGCCGGAGCAGTCATCGTTCACCGAGTGGCTGACCCTGCGCAGGGAGGAAAGTCCGACCCAGAGGGAGGCGCGGGCGGCGGCGCGGCGCGCGAGCGTGCTGGAGGTGTTGCGGGTGCTCCGGTTCGAGGTGGCGCGGCGCGCGGCCTCGGCATCGGTTCCCCAGAGCATGACACCCAT
>NZ_JPMI01000391.1 GCF_000733295.1 Archangium violaceum Cb vi76
ACGGTGCATGGCCGAGGCACCTCAGCAACCGGCGTGCCTCCGACGATTCCCGGGTGTGCTGTCCACCCGGCGACGGCTGGGTCCCCTTCTTTGTCACGCACGTGGAAGAGAACTGCCCAGCCTGTTTCCCGGGCGACGTGTTCTAGAGTCCGTGTTCCATGGGGAACCTGTCGAGAATCTGTCTATTGTGGGTCGGGTTGCTGGCCGCGTGTGCGACCTCGAGTTCCACCGTTCCCGAGAGCAACGAGACGCCGGAAGTGGTGGCCTCCTGGGAAGCGGGCTGTGAGGACGAGCACAGTCTTGTTCTGCTGTGTCGCGAGGATGGAGAGGAGTGCGGCTTCTTTCGTTGCCGGGAAGTGGTGCCCCGCGATGAGGTGCTGCTGGCATCCCGGGGCGGGGCGCCCCTCTACATACCGGGTCCTTCATCCACTCCGCGCGGGTGGAGGGGCCGTCCTATTTCACTATTCTCATTCCCGAGCACGTTCATATCCGCATTCACAGTGGAGGACCCCGTGGCGGCCTGTGGAACATGGCATGGCAACAGTTCAAGGATGCCAACCCGAGTGCGCCGGCAGAGGCCATCTACCGCCACGCAGGAGAGCTGATGTTCCGGTTCGAGTTGACCGGGCCCGTCGTGCCGTATGCCAGAGGGGGAAGGTGAGCGGATGACGAAGTTCTATTGGCTCCGGTTTCCCGAGCAATCGCGCTACACGGGCAACCTCAGTGCCCGGCACAAGTGGGGCGCACTGCCCGGGCTCCGTTGCCCGGAATGCGGAGCCACATGGGCCGGAAGTGCAACGGCCTATCCGAGCGCCGACTTGTCCTCCCTGCCGGAACGCGAGGCGTATGAGAAGCCACGGCCAGAGCCGTTCGATGAATTCGTCCGGCTTCGCGAGCGGGAGCGGCCCCTCGTACCGCCGGGAGCCCAGTTGCTTCCAGGCGCTGAGTTGGGGCCCCTGGTGGGCACGGCCACTGGGACCTTCAGCCCTCTCTTCTTCTATTTCGCCGAGATGCCGTTGGTACAGCGTGAGGCCTTGGAGCGGTTGCAGGCGGAGGGAGTGCGTGGCTTGCGCGGCTTTCCCACCGAACTGCGCTTCCGGCAGAAGAATCACCCGGAGTTGCTCGAACTGGAGATCCTGCCCCATGGCCGGCTGCATCCGGACTGCACGCCGGAGCGGCCCCCGCCCTGTCCGAAATGCGGGCATGACTATTTCACCCGCCCGGCTGACCCCATCCTCGACGAGGCTTCGCTCCCGACGCACACCGACCTGTTCCGGTTGACCGACTTCGAGACGATGCTCATCGGCACCGAGCGTCTGGTGGATGCCGTGCGGCGCCTGGCTTTGGAAGACGTCGACATCCGGGCGCTGCCACTGCGCTGAGTTGTTTCCCGGGCTCAGACTTCCTCGTCGGGCAGGAGGGTGAGCAGCAATGCGTCGTCGGGGCCGAGTGGCCTCCAACCGGCAGGAGGCGGAGAAGCGCGAAGAACCACCCTGGCCTGCTCGACGCGCTTCTCATGGGTCTCTGGGGTGTAAGCGGACCACGCGCCGATTGCCTTGGCCACCTTGAAGCGGTTGGTGTCATCCATCACGGCCGGCCATCCCGCGGGGAGGCTCTGGGACAACATGCGCACGAACACACTGCGCACCAAACGAGTGACCTGCTTGCGCCGCTCAGCTTCGGCGAGCAAGCCACTGAACACCTGCACCCCGGCGATATCGTCCGGACCAAGCTCCTCGGCCAGCTCCACCAATGAGGCCGTAGGGCGAGCCTCGGCGAATGCGGTGAGTGAATCGTAACCACGCTCGCGGACCCGCTCGTACAGGCGCGCCTTCACGTTGCCCTGCCACGCACGTCCGTCGCTCATCGCCTTCTCCAGCGGATGAAGTTCGTATGCACCCAAGCCATCTGAAGTAAGTCCGTGCAGGGGTCTGTCCTCAGCTCTGAGCGCAGGAGGGGCGCCTCCGGGCGCGGTCTTCTAGAACTTGTCCAACAGTTGGACAAGTTCGTGAAAAGCGCGCACGGCAGGTGGGCTGAGCCTTCCTCCTGTTCGGGGCGAGGTGTTGTGAACCAGACGACACGTGCCCTCGCCGCTTTCGAGCTTTTCCCCATTGCTCGCACCCTCGTGGGTGAGCAACCGTCGCTCTCTACCCTTTCAGGGACGGCGCCGATGAACTCCGCATCAGGTCAGGACTCTCTTCCAGTCATCCGCGCGGTGGAGCGAATGCTTCCTCCCCACTACGCCCGTCAGGACCAGATCATCGGTGCCCTGCGGGAGCTCTGGGCCACTCGCCACTACAACCTCGAGCGGCTGGAGGACCTGCATCGCTCGGTGCGGGTGGACGGGCGCTTCCTCGCGCTGCCCATCGAGCGGTACCCCGGGCTCGTCACGTTCCAGCAGCGCAACGACGCATGGATACAAGTCGCCACGGACCTGGGCGAGCAGGTGGTGCGCAAGGCGCTGGACCGCGCGGGGCTCACTCCCCAGGACGTGGACCACGTCTTCTTCGTCACCGTGACGGGCATCGCCACGCCGAGCATCGAGGCCCGGTTGATGAACCGGCTGGGCATGCGTCCGGACATGAAGCGCACGCCCATCTTCGGGCTCGGCTGCGTGGCGGGCGCGGCGGGCACGGCGCGGGCCTCGGACTACCTCCGGGCGTGGAAGGGCCACACGGCGCTGCTCATCTCCGTGGAGCTGTGCTCCCTGACGCTGCAACGCGAGGACCTGTCCATTCCCAACATCATCGCCTCGGGACTCTTCGGGGATGGGGCCGCGTGCGTGGTGCTGCGGGGCGGGGAGTGCCCGGACGCCGGCCCGCGCGTCGTGGCCACGCGTTCGGTGATGTACCCCAACACCGAGCGCATCATGGGCTGGGACGTGGTGGACACGGGCTTCAAGGTGGTGCTGTCGGCGAAGGTGCCGCAACTGGCGCGCGAGTTCATCCGCCGGGACGTGGACGGCTTCCTCGCCGAGCACGGCCTCACGCGCGAGGACGTGAAGCACTGGGTGGCGCACACCGGTGGCCCCAAGGTGTTGCAGTCCTTCGAGGAGGCGCTGGAGCTGCCGCCGGAAGCACTCGCTCGCTCGTGGGCCTCGTTGCGCGAGGTGGGCAACCTGTCCTCGGCCTCGGTGCTCTTCGTGCTGGGGGAGATGCTCGAGTCGGGCGAGGCCCGGCCCGGGGACTGGGGTGTGATGATGGCCATGGGCCCGGGCTTCTGCGCCGAGCTGGTGCTGCTGCGATGGTGAGCACGCTCGGGGGATATCTCGGCTTCCTGGGGCTGCTCGGCGCCGAGCGCCTGGTGGAGCTCGTCATCTCCAAGCGCAACGCGGCGCGGGCCTTCGCGCGCGGCGGGGTGGAGACGGGACAGCGGCACTACCGGGTGATGGTGGTGCTCCACTCGCTCTTCCTCGTGGCGTGTGTGGCCGAGGGGGTGGGGCTCTCCCGTCCGTTCCCGGGGGCGCTCGGCCTCGGGGCGCTGGGCGTGGCGCTGGTGGCGCAGGCGCTGCGCTACTGGGCCATCGCCTCGCTGGGAGACCGCTGGAACACGCGCATCATCGTGGTGCCCGGCCTGGAGCCGGTGACGCGCGGGCCGTACCGCTTCCTGCGCCACCCCAACTACGTGGCGGTGGTGCTGGAGCTGGCCGCGGTGCCGCTCATCCACGGGGCCTGGGTGACGGCCCTCGTCTTCTCGCTGGCCAACGCCCTGCTGCTCCGCGTGCGCATCCGCGCCGAGGAGGAGGCGATGGGCGCGCTCTATGCCGAGGCTTTCGCCGACAAGCCTCGCTTCATTCCGGAGGTGCCCCGTGGTTGAGAACGAGCTCGCCGTGCTTCGGGAGATTCGCCGCATCGTCTCCCAGGAGTTGGAGTGGGAGGGGGAGGTGGAGCCCACGCACCACCTGCTGAAGGACCTGCAACTGGACAGCATGGGGCTGACGGTGCTGGCGGTGGAGCTGGAGAATCACTTCCGCATCCGTCTGTCCGCGGAGGACTCGGTGGGAGTGAACACCGTGGGGGACCTGATGCGCCTGGTGGCCACGCGGGCCGCCGGAGAGCCTCGGGCGGCCGCGGGAGGTGCCCCGTGAAGGGCCCTGCGCTGCCGGCGCTGAAGCATGCCACCGTCAACGAGGCCCTCGCCGCCGCGGCCCGGACACCGCGGGGGCTCGTCTTCGTGGACACCAGCGAGCGCGAGACGCACCTGCCCTGGGCACAGGTGTATGGGCGGGCGCGCCGCTTCGCCGCGGGCCTGAGGCGCCTGGGCGTGGCTCCGGGGGAGCGCGTGGCGTTGGTGCTGCCCACCTCGCCGGGCTTCATGGATGCCTTCTTCGGCGCGCTGCTGGCGGGCGCGGTGCCGGTGCCGCTCTACCCGCCGGTGCGGTTGGGACGGCTGGAGGAGTACCACCGCTCCACCGCGCGCATGCTGGAGGTGTCGGCCGCGGCGGTGGTGCTCACGGACGCGAAGGTGCGGCTGCTGCTGGGCGAGTCCGTGGCGGCGGCGCGCCCGAGGCTCGGCTGTCACACGGTGGAGGAGGTGGCGCGCGAGGAGGGGGACCTGGCCGAGCGCGTCTCGCCCGGGTCGCTCGCGCTCATCCAGTTCTCCTCGGGCTCGACGGTGGACCCGAAGCCGGTGGGGCTGCGGCAGGGCCAGTTGATGGCGCAGCTCGCGGCGCTGGAGGCGGAGCTGCCGCCGCCGGTGGACCGGACGCCGGTGGGCGTGTCCTGGCTGCCGCTGTACCACGACATGGGCCTCATCGGCTGTCTGCTGTCGGCGGTGTACTACCCGGGCGGCATGGTGCTGATTCCCCCCGAGGTGTTCCTCGCGAGGCCCGCGCTGTGGCTGCGTGCGCTGTCGAGGCACCGGGGCTTCGTCTCGCCCGCGCCCAACTTCGCCTATGGGCTGTGTCTCAAGCGGGTGAAGGACGCGGACCTGGAGGGGGTGGACCTCTCGGGCTGGACGCACGCGCTCAACGGCGCGGAGCCGGTGTCGGTGGAGACGCTGCGGCTCTTCTCCGAGCGCTTCTCCCGGTGGGGTTTCCAGCCCGGGGCGTTGCGGCCGGTCTACGGGTTGAGCGAGGCCACGCTGGCCGTCACCTTCCCGCCGGCGGGGCGGGGGCCGCGCGCGCTGGGGGTGGACGCTCGGGTGCTGGCCACGGAGCGGCGCGTGGTGGACGGCTCGCGCGAGGTGGTGTCCGTGGGGCGTCCGGTGCCGGGCTTCGAGGTGCGGGTGCGCGACGAGCTGGGCCACGTCCTGGAGGAGCGGCGGGTGGGGCGGGTGTTCGCGCGAGGGCCGTCGGTGATGGCGGAGTACGTGGGCCACCCGGAGGCGACGGCGCGCGCGCTGGACGCCGAGGGCTGGCTGGACACGGGAGACCTGGGCTTCGAGGCGGAGGGGGAGCTGTTCCTCACGGGCCGCGCGAAGGACCTGGTCATCATCCGGGGGGCCAACCACGCGCCGCAGGAGTTCGAGGAGTGCCTGGAGGCGGTGGAGGGCCTGCGCACGGGCTGCGCGGTGGCGCTGGGCTTCACGCCCGAGGGGGAGAACGACGAGGCGCTGTTGCTCCTGGCCGAGCATGCGCCGGGCGCGGAGGTGGAGGGCCTGGAGGAGCGGATTCGCGAGGCGGTGCTGGCGGGCACGGGGGTGAAGGCGCACACGGTGCGGGTGGTGGAGCCGGGGACGCTGCCGCGCACCTCGAGCGGGAAGCTGCGCCGGAGCGAGGCGTTGCGGCGTTACCTGGCGGAGGAGCTGACGGCGCCGAAGAAGGTGGGGACGGTGGGGCTGGTGGTGGAGATGGCGAAGAGCGCGCTGGCCTTCGCCCGCTCGGGGCGCGACGGGTGAGTGCCTCCTGGGACGTGGTGGTGGTGGGCGGAGGGCCCGCGGGGCTGGCGGTGGCGCTCACCACGGCGAAGCGGGGGCTGAACACGGTGGTGCTGGAGCGCGCCGCCGTGCCGCCGGACAAGGCGTGTGGCGAGGGGTTGATGCCCTCGGGGGTGGCGGCGCTGGAGCGCTTCGGGGCGCTCGCGCTGCTGGACCGGCGTGAGTGTGCCCCGTTCGTGGGCATCCGCTACGTGCAGGAGGACGGGAGCGGCGCGGAGGGGCGGTTGCCGGCGCCCGGGGGCCTGGGGGTGCGGCGGGTGGCGCTGGTGACGGCGATGGCCGCGAGGGCCCGGGTGCTCGGCGTGGAGCTGCGCGAGCACTGCGCGGTGGTGGGCCAGCGGCGCACGGGGGACGGGTGGGAGGTGGAGACGGCGGCCGGGCCGTTGCGGGCGCGGATGCTGGTGGCGGCGGACGGGCTGGCCTCGCCGCTGCGGCGCGCCGAGGGGTTGGAGTTGGAGGTGGCGGGGCCGAGGCGCTTCGGGTTGCGGCGGCACTTCCGGATGAAGCCGTGGGCGCCCTTCGTGGAGGTGCACCTGTCGGATGGCGTGGAAGCGTACGTGACACCGGCCGGAGAGGAGCGGGTGGGCGTGGCCTTCCTGTGGACGGACGGGCTGCCGGGGCGCATCGGCTTCGACTCCCTGCTCACGCGCTTTCCCTCGCTGGCGGAGCGGGTGGAGGGCGCGGAGCCTGACTCGAAGGCGCGGGGCGCGGGGCCGCTGGCGAGGGCGGCGCGGGCGCGGGTGGCGGACCGCTTCGCGCTGGTGGGAGACGCGGCGGGGTACGTGGACGCGGTGACGGGGGAGGGGCTGTCCCTGGCCTTCACGTGCGCCGAGGCGCTGGGGAACCTGCTGCCGGACGCATTGGCGAAGGGCGGCTCGCGCGAGTCCCTGCTGCCCTACGAGCGGGTCTTCCAGCGCGCGTTCCGCAAGTACGCGTGGCTGACGGGGGCCATGCTGATGTTGGCGCGCAGGCCCGCGCTGCGCCGTCCCCTGGTGCGCTGGCTGGGGACGAATCCGCGCGTCTTCGAGCGGATCCTCGCCCACGCCATCGTGTAAGCGCGCCTGGCTCTCGTCAGCGCTCCAGCCCCACCCGCACGGCGCCGTGGCCGGTGCCAGCGGGGCGGGGTCTCCCCTTTTGCTCGGGTGTCGAATTTCCGGTCCTGACGAAAAGGTACGGAGATGACGCAATCCGGCTTTCTTTCCGTTTCCCAGTTTCTTATAAAGTGAGAGTTGTTCGCGTTTTTCGTCCACCGAGTGCTCACCGGGAGAAGAGATGCGTCTGCGCAACGCAGTGATTGGGTTTGTGACGTTTTCAAGTGTGGCCAGCGCCGCCCCCGCCTCGGGTGACGAGGTGGCGGAGTCGCGGGCGCGGGTGTTCCGGTCGGAGCGAGCCCTGACGGCGCCGTCGCGCTCCGGGGCGAGCGCGATCGCGTCCGGCTTCCTGCGCTCGCGGGGGGCCTCCGAGGTGACCGTGGGCTCCCTGCGCGCGAGCGAGGCGCGCCAGGGTGACATCACCCACGTCCGTTTCGAGCAGTACGTGGGGGGCCTGCGCGTTCACGGGGCCTACGCCAAGGCGGCGGTGAACGGCCAGGGCGAGCTGATCCACTTCATCGACGGCACGGCGGCCGCGGGCCCGGTGGTCTCGGCGCGCGTGTCCGAGTCCGACGCGGTGGGCCTCGCGCTGCGCCACCTCTACCCCGAGCTGCGCGACACGCAGCCGGCGGAGCAGTCGCGCGAGGGCAACACCGTCTCCTTCTCGGGTGGCGTCTTCTTCCACCGCAACCCGACGGCCGAGCGCGTCGCCTACGTGGCGGCCAACGGCATGCTCCGCACGGGCTTCCTGGTGGAGACCTGGACGGCCAGGAGCAATCAGCTCATGCACACGCTGGTCAGCGGCGAGGGCCGGGTGCTCTCCACCGAGTCGCGCACCGCCAACGACCGGTACAACGTCTTCACGAATGATCCGATGAAGACCCCGCAGGCCATCATGACCGGCGCGGGCACGGGCAACACGCAGTCGCCGCTCGGCTGGCTCAACACCTCGGGTGTCACCACGCGGCTGATCGCCGGCAACAACGTCCGGGCCTACCTGGACACGGACGCGAACAACGCCCCGGACACCGGTGGCACCTCGGTGTCGAACGGGGACTTCCTCGCCGTGGCGGACCTGGCCCAGGCGCCGACCACCAACCTCAACCGCGACGTGTCGGTGCAGAACCTGTTCTACCTGAACAACGTCATCCACGACACGCTCTACCGCTACGGCTTCAACGAGGCGGCGCTGAACTTCCAGGAGAACAACTTCGGAAAGGGCGGCGCGGGCAGCGACTCCGTGGACGCCGAGGCGCAGGACGGCAGCGGCACCGACAACGCGAACTTCTCGACGCCGGCCGACGGCTCCAACCCGCGCATGCAGATGTACCTGTGGACGGGGGTGGGCACCCACCAGGTCAACGTGCAGCTGCCGACGTCCATCGCCGGCAACTACGTGGCGCAGGGCGACGGTGAGTTTGGCCCGGCGCTCACCACCACCGGCGTCACCGGTGACATCGTGCTCGTCAATGACGGGGTGGGCACCACCAGCGACGGCTGCGAGGCCATGGCGTCCGGCTCGCTCACCGGGAAGATCGCCCTCATCGACCGCGGCGTCTGCGGCTTCTCGGTGAAGGTGAAGAACGCGCAGCTCGCGGGCGCCAAGGGGGCCATCATCGCCAACAACGCGGGCGATGGCGTGATGACGATGGGTGGCGCGGACACCACCATCACCATCCCGTCCGTGTTCGTCGGCCAGACGACGGGCGCGACGCTGCGCTCGGTCACCGGCGTGTACGGCACCATCCGCAAGTCGCCGTCGGCGCCGCTGCAGCGTGACTCGTCGGTGGACTCCGACGTCGTCTACCACGAGTACGGGCACGGCCTGACCTGGCGCATGATCGGCTCGATGAGCGGCCCCATCTCCGGCGCCATCGGCGAGGGCATGAGCGACGTGCTGGCGGTCATCCTCAACGACAACGACCGCGTGGGTGAGTACTCGGCCTCGAGCGACCTCGGCATCCGCAGCGCGCCGTACACCAACTACCCGCGCAGCTACGGTGACGTGGCGGGCACCGGGGTGCACTTCGATGGCGAGGTGTACGGTGCGATTGGCTGGCAGCTGTGGCTCAACTTCCAGGCCGCGGGCGTGTCCAAGGACACGCTGATGACCTACCTGGTGGACGGCATGAACTACACGCCGGCCGCTCCGTACTACGAGCACATGCGCGATGGCATCCTGCAGTCGGTGGCCAACGCCGGCAACGTGCACCGCTGCCTGGTGTGGGACGCGTTCGCGAAGTACGGCGTCGGCGTCGGCGCGCAGGGGAGCATCAAGCGCGTGAAGGGCGTGTCGCAGCCGTCGATCATCGAGTCATTCGTGAAGCCGTCGGAGTGCCCGTAACGCCCGGCATCCTTCATAGAAGGTAGAAGACCCAGGCGGGTGCCCGGAGACGGGCACCCGCTTTTTTCAGCTCCAGGTGAGCCCGGAACGCCAGACGCCGGAGCGCGGTGGGCACTCCGGCGTCGGGGCTTCGGGCTTCGAGCGCGGCTCGCTCGTCAGGGCTGGGCGTTGGCCGAGCCGCTCGGCTCTATCTGCTCCACGCGCCGCTTCAGCACCGGATCATCCGCCACCGCCTCGCCCAGGGTGATGTAGGAGAGCTGGTGGGCGCGCCCGCCAGCGGGAGGCTTCACGTCCAGCTCCGACTCGAGCTGCCGCATCCGGCCCTCCAACTCCACGATGGTCTGGGTGAGCTCGCCGCGCGTCCGCTCGTCCTTCGCGCTGGCCAGCTTCTCGTGGGCCTTGAGGAGGTTGCCCTCCACCACCACCAACTGCTGGCGCGCCCGCGAGCCCGAGCCCAGGTCCTTCGAGGGCCCCGGCCCCTCCACGCTCAGCTCCAGCCGGGTGAGCTGCCGCCCGAGCCCTCCCGCGGGGAAGACGGCGGCGTGGCTGCCCACCAGCTCGCCAATGCCGATGCCCTTGGCGTCGTGGGACTGCACCACGAAGTCCACCGCGTCCTCGGCCAGCAGGGCCAGCTTCACGGCCTCCTGGTAGGGCACCGCCGCCAGCACCACCACCAGGTCCACCTTCTTCGTCTTGCGCAGCTTGCGGGCCTCGGCCAGCGCGCTCTCCACGGCGGGCTTGCCCTTCAACCCGGGCTCCCCGGTCACCGTGCCCTCGGGGGACACGCCCACCACGCCCACCTTCAGTCCCCCGGCCTCCACCACCAGGGTGGCCGGGAAGGGCGCCTTGCCGGCCTTGTCCACCAGGTTGGCGGACAGCAGCTTCATCTTGCGCCCCTTCGTGGCCTTCTGGAGGTAGGGCAGTCCGTGCGACAGGTCGCGCTCTCCCACCGCCATGGCCACCGTGCCCTGCGCCTCCATCTGCTCGAGCACCAGCTCCGCCCGCTGCTCGAGCAGCTCATCCGCCCGGCGGCTGGTGTCGCGGAACAGCGCGTTGCCCGAGTCCATCAGCACCGTGGGCAGGCCCCGCGCCCGCTCCGCCGCGATGGCCGTCTTCCTCCGGGACAGCCCTCCCTGTGGCTCCTGCTTGCAGCCGCACGGGGCGATCTCTCCCCGGTTGTCTCCGGTGAAGAGCAGCACCAGTCGCTTGGGTGCCGCCATCGCCCCCAGGGGCATCAGCAGCACCACGGCCATTACCATCCATGAGAATCGCGCCTTCACTTCTTCTCCTCGCACGCGCACGGGCCTGGGGCCCTTCGTGGCGCCTCGAATGCTACGCCAGACTCTTCCGCATCCGGTCCCGGCTCCTGGCCCTTCCTCCCCGGCACCCGGATGGAATGTAAGTAGTTGCGAGTGCAACTATTGACGCGCCGGACAATTCATTGGGCATACAAATTTTGACGCGGAAGGTAGTGGTTGTGGCTTCAACAAATGCCGCGCGTAGTCAAGTAAAACCGGCTTAAAAAAGAATAAAGGGTTTGATCATTTTATCGGATCACTTTAAAAGACGAGTCCCCTTCAATTGGCACCCCCGGTTGGGAAAGGTGGATTCACATGCGGATGATCAAGACGGTTCTGGCGTTTGGCGCGATCGCGGCGATGACGGGCTGCGGCCCCGTGGATGAGGCGGAGCAGGTGGCCGCCGAGAACGTGGACACCCAGGCGGTTCCCGCGGGCCGTCAGTGCGGCGCCGAGGAGTTCGACTCCGAGCAGGTGGCGCAGATCGAGGCCCGCTTCGAGGCCCTGAAGGCCCGTCAGGCGATGGGTGGCACGGTGCACGCCCAGGCGGTCTCCATCCCCGTGTACTTCCACATCATCCGCAGCTCCACTGGCGCCGGCGGCGTGACGTCCACGCAGATCAACCAGCAGATCACCATCCTCAACAACGCCTACGCGGCGGCTGGCTTCAGCTTCTATCTGGCCGGCACGGACACCACGAACAACGGCACCTGGTACACCTGCACCGGTGGCTCGTGTGAGACGCAGATGAAGCAGGCGCTGCGCAAGGGCACGGCGACGGCCCTCAACTTCTACACCAACAACATGGGCGGCGGCCTGCTGGGCTGGGCCACCTTCCCCTGGAGCTACAACGCCACCAACAAGATGGACGGCGTGGTGGTGCTGCAGAGCTCGCTGCCCGGCGGCTCCGCGTCCCCCTTCAACCTGGGTGACACGGGCACGCACGAGGTCGGCCACTGGATGGGCCTGTACCACACGTTCCAGGGCGGCTGCGCGGCCCCTGGCGACAGCGTGAGCGACACCCCGGATGAGGCCTCGCCCGCTTCCGGCTGCCCGACGGGCCGCAACACCTGCTCCACCGCCGGCAACGACCCCATCGACAACTTCATGGACTACAGCGACGACGCCTGCATGAACAAGTTCACGGCTGGCCAGAACAGCCGCATGAACAGCATGTGGACCTCGTACCGCTCGGGCCGGTAGTCGGCCCTACTCCGAGACGGCTCTCGTCCCGGACTCGAGCAGCGGGTCTCCCACGTGAGTGGGGGCCCGCTGTTTGTCTTTGCGGGTGGGGGTCACGAGCGGTGCCGCGCACCGGGCGCCCGTGGAGACTCCCTCTCCCCCTGGGAGAGGGTTGGGGTGAGGGTCTTCCGCCCGTTCGCGCGGATGGGAACTCGAACGGGAAGCCGGGTGAGGGCGGTGGCGAGCCGCGATGCGCGCCGGGGTCGGGCACACGAAGGTGACGACCCTCACCCCCCGCCCTCGGCCAGGGGGAGAGGGAGCATCGCGCGGCCCCCGCAAAAGCAAGACGCCGGAGCGCTCGAGGCGCTCCGGCGTCGGGACTTCAGGACTTCAGGCGCGGACTACTTGCCCTGGCGGTAGGTCACCCAGAACGAGTCCATACGGGCGATCTGGCCGGCGCTGAACGTGTTCATGCAGGCGTCGTCGGTGTAGTCCATGAAGTTGGTGATGGGATCCAGGCCGGCCGAGGAGCAGGTGTTGCGGCCGGTGGGGCAGCCAAAGGCGGCGCTCTTCTCCGCCGGGGTGTCGCTCACGTAGTCGCCGCCGTTGGTGGTCGACTTGGCGCAGCCGCCCTGGAACGTGTGGTACAGGCCCAGCCAGTGGCCGACCTCGTGGGTGGCCGTGTCGCCCAGGTTGTACGGAGCCGCGGAGCCGCCGGGCAGCGAGGTGTTCAGGATGACCACGCCGTCATCCTTGGGGGCGCCCGCGTACCAGTTGGGGAAGGTCGCCCAGCCGAGCAGGCCGCCACCGGGGCTGCTGAAGTACATGTTCAGGTCGTCCGCGGTGCCCTGGCGCAGCGCGTTCTTCATGGCCGCCTCGGCCGTGGTATCCGGGCCGGCGGTGTACCAGGTGGAGTTGGTGGTGCGGTCCGTGCTCACCAGGGTGAAGCGGAACGGGGTGTTCGCGTAGGCCGCGTTGAGCACCGCCATCTGGTTGGCGATCATCGTGTCGGAGATGTCACCGTTGGACGCGCCCGTGCCCTTGTTGATGACGTGCACGTAGGTGTTGATGTTGATGGAGCCAACGGCCGCCATCGCACCGCGATACTGGCTGAGCATCGCCTGCACGGACTCGGTCTCGCTCTCGGACGGGGTCGGCGTGGCGCAACCGTGCGCGTCACGCGTCGCCTGCTGCGCGGGCTGCTGCTCCTCGGCCGGCTTCTGCTCGGCGCTGGTGCAACCCCCCAGCGCGACGATGGCACCCAGGACCACAGCGAACTTTCCACCCTTCGAGATAACGCTACGGGACATTTCCATCTCCTCGGAAATAGTTGCTGCTTCTTCTATCTCAAGAATAAGGACCAAGCAAGGGGCCCTGCGCTTTTACTGAAATGTTCCTCTCATCAGGAAATGAGGAAATGAGAGTGGGACATGCCGAGCGTGGAATCCGGGTGAAAACCGGGACTGTGCGTGAAGGGGGCCGCACGAAAAAGCAGAACGCCGGAGCGCTTGGAGGCGCTCCGGCGTCGGACTTCCGGGACTCGGGACTTTCAGGCGTGAATCACAGGCCGCGGTACTGGGCCACCAGCGCGTCGGCGCGGTCGGCCTGGCCGGCGGAGAACGTGTTCATGCAGGCGTCGTCGGTGTAGTCCATGAAGTTGGTGATGGGATCCAGGCCGCCACCGGAGCAGGAGTCGCGGCCGGACGGGCAGCCGTAGGCGGGGGAGGCCTCGGGCGCGGTGTCGCTCACGTAGTCACCCGAGCCGGTGCAGCCACCCTGGAAGGTGTGGTACAGGCCCAGCCAGTGGCCGGCCTCGTGGGTGAGGGTGTCGCCCTGGTTGTAGGGGGCCGCGGTGCCGCCGGGCACGGAGCTGTAGAGGATGACCACGCCGTCCATCTTCGGGCTGGAGGCGTAGCTGGAGGGGAAGGTCGCCCAGCCCAGCAGGCCACGGCCCATGTTGTTGGAGTAGACGTTCAGGTCGCCCGCGCCGCCAATGCGCAGCGCGTTCTTCATCTTCGTCTCGCAGCCGCCACCGGCGCAGCCGTACCAGGTGGAGTTGGTGGTCCGGTCCACGCCCGCCAGGGTGAAGGTGAACGGGGTGTTGCGGTAGGCGTCGTTCAGCACGGCGATCGACGAGTCGATCTGCGTCTGGGGAATGTCACCGTTGGCGATGCCCGTGCCGTTGTTGATGACGTGCCAGTAGACCTTGATGTTCACCGAGCCGTTGGCGCGGGCGGCGGCCTTCACGCGGCCGGAAATCGCCTGCTCCACCGTGGCCTTTTCGGTCTCCGTGAGGTCCACGGTAGCGCAGCCACTCCGGGTGGCCTGCTGCGCGGGCTGCTCCTCGGCCGGCTTCTGCTCGGCGCTGGTGCAACCACCCAGGGCGAGAACCGCGCCAACGACGACCGCGAACTTGCCACCCATCGAGACGACGCTACGGGACATTTCCAGCTCCTCGGGAAAAGTTCTCCAGTCTTATATTCAAAGAAAACGAGGAAAGCAAGGGAGCAAGCGGCTTTTCTGGAATGTTCTGGCTCCATGGATGTGGGGAGGTATCCGCGAGCCGGGAGGAAGAGGTAATTCGGGGGAGACGCGCGACCTGGGGTGAAGGAGGCCGCACGAAAAGCGAAACGCCGGAGCGCTCGAGGCGCACCGGCGTTGGCCTGGCGGGGAGGTGGGGTGGGGGTCAGTGGACGATGGACTGACGGGCGGGCGGCGTCACCAGCAGGGAGAGGTTCTCGAAGGCCTCGATGTTCTGCCGGATGTAGGCGCGTTTGATTTTACCGCTGGTCGTCTTGGGGAGGGTGTGGGGGGCCACGGGGACGACGCGGTTGGGGCGCACGCCGGAGCCCTGGTAGACCATCTCCTCCACGTGCTTGCACTGCTGGCGGAGCACGTCGGGCCGGGTCTCGGTGCTCTCACAGAGGATGACGATGTCCTCGGTGCCCGTCTGGAGGTTGTTGACGCCCACGGCGGCCACGCAGCCGGCGCGCACCCCGGCCACCTGGGCGGCGGCGCTCTCCATGGTGTACGGGTGGTGGTTCTCGCCCGCCTTGATGATGAGATCCTTGCTGCGCCCGCAGATGAAGAGCTGGCCGTCGGCGAGGTAGCCCAGGTCCCCGGTGTGCAGCCAGCCGTCGCGCAGCACGGCGTCGGTGGCCTCCGGGTTCTTGAAGTAGCCGCCGAAGAGGGACGTGCCACGCAGGAGGATTTCGCCCTCGTGGCGCTCGCCCAGGGCGCGGCCCTCGTCGTCGACGATGCGGATGTCGATGCCGCGCAGCACCCGGCCCACGCTGAGCACGGTGAGCGTGTCCGGGCCGCCCTCGTGCACGGGCACGGCCTGCCGCCTGGAGGCCAGCGCCGAGCGGGAGAGGGTCTCCAGGCGCACCGGGTCGTTCCGGTCGCGGATGGAGATGCCCACCACCATCTCCGCCATGCCGTAGGCGGGCCGCCAGGTGTCCGGCTCGAAGCCGTGGGGCTGGAAGCGCTCGGTGAAGTGGCGCACGGTGTCGGCGTGGATGAACTCGGCGGCGTTGTAGGCCCGCTCCCAGGCACTGAGGTCCAGGCCCTCCAGCTCCGCGTCCTTGATGCGTTTGACGCACAGCTGGTAGGCGAAGTTGGGCGCGAAGGACGAGGTGGCGCGGAAGTAGTGGATGGCCCACAGCCAGCGCGCCGGCTTGAGCAGGAAGCCGAAGGGCGGCAGCAGCGCCGTGGGAATCCCGTGGACGAAGGAGGCCAGCGTGGAGGCCACCAGTCCCATGTCATGGAACAGCGGCAGCCAGCACACCATCAGGTCATCCGAGTCCCACTGGCTGATCTCCCCCATGGCCGCGCAGTTGGCGAACAGGGCGCGGTGGGAGATTTGGATGCCCTTGGGGGCGTCCGTGGTGCCGGAGGTGAACTGGATGAAGGCGGTGTCGTCGGCGTTGGAGGTGGGCGGCTCGAAGGGCGCGGCCTCGCCGGACAGCTCCTTCACGGTGGCCACGAAGAGGGCTCCGTCGGACGCCGGATCCAACAGGGCCTCGTGCGCCAGGTCCGCGAAGTCCGGGTCGATGAGCATGGCCCGCGCCTCCAGCAGGCGCAGCTTCACCCGCAGCCGCTCGCCCCAGGCGCGCACGGACACCTTGGAGGAGGGCAGCTCGATGAGGCAGGGCGTGGCGCCCACCAGGCCGCAGGCGAAGAAGCTCTCGAGGAACTCGGGGCTGGTGTCGAAGGAGAGCACCACCTTGTCGCCCTGCCGCACGCCGCGCGCGTGCAGGTGGGCGGCGATGCGCAGCGCGTTGTGGTGCAGGTCCGCCGCGGTGAGGACGGTGAGCTTCTCCTCCAGGTCCGCGAAGTAGAAGAGGGGCTGCGAGGGGCGGGTGCGCGCCCAGTGCGCCACGGCCTCGGCGAGCGTCTGTACCGGCGCCACGTGGGCGCGGGTGGGCCCCCGCTGGGAAATCTCCCGGCTGGGGTGGCGTCCCACGCCGGGGCCCAGTTGCACGGACCCCGTCTGGCGGCGCAGCGGTTCCTGGCTCATCGCTGTCTGACTCCCGGTGAGAACCGGTGGTGAAGAACCGGCGGTGGAGATCCTGCCTGGACTCAGAAACGGACCAGCATGCCCTCGACGGTGAGGCCGGGGCCGAAGCCCATCATCACGCCGTACTCGCCGCGCTGGGGCTTGTCCGTCTTCAACGCCTCTTCCAGCACCAGCAGCGCCGTGACGCAGCCGCAGTTGCCGTACTCGCTCAGCACGTGCCAGCTCGCGCGCATGGCCGACTTGTCCAGCTTCAGCTGCCGGGCAATGGCCTCGAGGATCTTCGGTCCGCCCGGGTGGATGAGCCAGTGCTTGATGTCCGCCTTGCCCAGCTTCTCCGGGCCCAGCAGCTTCTCCAGGAAGGCGTCGATGTGCTCGGCCAGCACGAAGGGCACGTACGGCGACAGGGTCATCTTGAACCCGTCGGTGTACATGTGCCAGCCCATCAGCTCGTTCGTCTCGTAGAGCTGCTCGGTGTGGGAGCGGATGAACTGGACGCCCTCGCCGTCCGGGGCGCTGCCCATCACCAGCGAGCACACCGCGTCCCCGAACAGGCCCATGATGACGGCCTGCTCCGGATCCGCGTCATTGCGGAACTGCAGCGAGCTGAACTCGGAGGCGTTGGCGATGACGTACTCGTCCGGGCGCGCGGCGATGCTGTCCATGGCCGTGCGCAGCACCGGGAAGGCCGCGAAGCAGCCCATGTGTCCCACGAAGGTGCGGCGGATGCTCGACTTGAGTCCCAGCTTCTTCGCGGTGAAGAGATCCAACCCCGGGCCCGAGTAGCCCGAGTTGGTGGTCATGGTGAAGGCGCCCACCTTGGAACGGTCCAGGTTCCCCAGGGCCTTCTCCACGGACTCGCTGGTGATCTCCAGGCCCACGCGCTCGAAGACGCGGATGCGATCACTGATGCCGCGGTTGCCGTCCTTGAGCTCCACGCGCGGGTCCCACGCGAAGTGGCGCCGGCGCACGCCCGTGTTCTTGATCATCCGCTCGGAGTTGGGCAGGTCCTTGTACCAGTGCTTGAGCAGCCCTTCGTACATCTCCTCCTGGGTGAGGGAGAGCGGCGGCGTGGCCGAGGCGATGGACAGCAGCGTGGGACGCAAGGGTGCTGCCCGGCTCATGCGACCTCCACCTCGAGCCCGGCCGGCCCGGCGTTGGAGAGGTGCGTGGCGCGGCCCTCGGGCAGCTCGGCGGGAACGTGGCGCACCATCCGCTCGTCGATGAAGTCCACCAGGCTGCCCACCGTGTCGTGCCCGCGGCGCGACGCCTTGATGTACCAGGGGGTGAACTCGATGTCGGCCACTTCGTCCTTGAGCCGGGAGATCATCGACTCGAGATGGAAGGAATCCATGCCCAGATCATACGTCATGGATGCGAACTCGCTCACGTCGTCCGGGAACAGGCCCTGGTTGGTCGCCAGGATGATGTTGCGGACGTTGTCGAGAATCTCCTGCCGGTGCATGTGGACCTCCCGCTCAGGGCGAGTCAGCTGGTGGCCCCCCTTGCGACGATGACAACAGATTACAGGGTGCTACGGTATTTGGTCAACCTGTAATTTTCGTGCAAGCCTGGAATAAGAAAAGCTGACGCGATGTGTCACCCTCGGAGTCCCAACGGCGGGGGTAGTCCGGTGTAGACAGAAGCATCCTGTGCATCACGGGAAAGAACGAAAAGCCCGGGAAGACCTGTACTCCGGGGAGGGGCTATTCGACGTGGTACTGGCCGGCGACCTGGCTGACCTGGTGGGAGACCTTCTGGAGGGTGTCCGCGGCCTCCTGGGTGGACTCCAGCCGCTCCATGGCCTGGTCCATGCTGCGCGACAGGTCGGCGATGGCGTTGAAGATTTGAGCGAAGCCGGCGTTCTGCTGGCTCACGGCGACGGTGATTTGAGTCACGGCCGAGGCGCTCTCGTTCACCATGGAGGAGAGCTGGCGGAGGCTGTCGCCGGAGGTTTTGACCTTGCCGAGGCCGCCCTCGACCTGGGCGGCGCTCACGTCCGTCATGGCCACGGCGTCGCCGATGGCGTTGCCCACCTCGTCGAGGATGTTGCTGATGCGGGTGGTGGAGCGGATGGACTGGTCCGCGAGGGTGCGGATTTCGCGGGCCACCACGCCGAAGCCCTTGCCGTGCTCGCCGGAGCGCACGGCCTCGATGGCGGCGTTGAGCGCGAGCATGTTGGACTGGTCGGCCAGGTCCTTCACCGTCTGGGTGATTTCGCCGATCTGCACGGCGCTGGCCTGCAGGCGCTCCATCTTGCCGCGGATGGCGAACACCGAGTCGCGGATGGCGCTGAAGCCGGCGATGGTCTGTTCGATGGCCAGGGTGCCGGCGCGGCTGAGCTCCTCGGCGTGACGCACCACGTTGAGCACCTCCTGGGCGCGCTGGGCGGTGAGATCCGAGGTCTGTTTGATCTCCTGGGCGGTGACGTTGGTTTCCTGGATGGCGGTGGCCTGCGTGGTGAGGGCGCGGCGCTGGGCCTCGTTGGCGTTGCGCAGGGTGGCGCCGGCCTCGACGAGCTGGTTGGCGGACTGCTGGAGGTTGCGGGGCAGGGCGCTCAGCTGCAGGACGATGGAGTTGAGGCCGAAGGCCAGGTCGCCGATCTCATCCGTGGACACCCACTGGGGCGGACGCACCTTGCCCACGGAGAGGCCCTCGATGGCCTCCAGCACGGAGAGGGAGCCGCGCTCCTGGCGGCGGGCCAGCATCCACGCGGAGACGGTGGGGATGGTGAGCAACAGGAGGGCGAGCACCGCGACGGGCACGCTCAGCTCCTCGAGGAGCGAGGAGGACATTCCCTCCATCATCAGGGCGGCCTGGTGCTGGCCGGCGGCCTGGAGGTCCTCGATGTAGCGGCGCTGCACGTTGTTGGACTGCACGGCCACGGCCACGCCGCCGAGGACGATGAGCGAGAGCACGCAGACGGCGAAGGCGTAGGGGAGGAACCAGGACTGGCGCACCCAGAAGAAGCCGCCGCTGATGACGCGCAGGTGGGGGTGGCGCTGCTGCTCCTCGAGGGCCAGCGGCTGCACCCAGCGCTCGATGACGATGCCGGCGGGGAAGGCCAGCAGGACGCCGACGGCGAGGCCGACGAGACCGCCCCAGACGGCCAGCTTGAGAGCCTTGCCGAACCACAGACAGACGCCGGTGCTGAAGAAGGTGGCGCCGGCGGCGTAGGTGCCCACCAGGTTGTAGAAGGCCAGGCGCCAGGGCAGCTTGAGGATGCGCACCAGCCGCAGCCCGGGCCGCTCCCCGGGGTTCACGCGCAGCGCGGTGCCAACGAAGGTGTTGATGATGATCAGCGGGCAGAGGACGGCGAAGAGGAGCAGCGTCGGCGGCAGCAGCCAGAAGAGCGCGCGCGAGACCTGATCGCCCTCGAGTCCGAGCACCATGCCCAGCAGGTAGGCCACGAAGGGGGCCAGGGGCAGCGCGCAGGCGCGCATGAGGGCGTCGATGCGGCTGGGCAGGGAGCTGTTGCTCGACGACTTGAAGATCGCCATGTTCGAGACCTGGACGCTATCACCTTTCCACCCCCCGTGGCGGGACGGCCCGGGAGGAGGGAGGGAGGTGGAGGCGCCGGCCCGCCGTGAGAGGTAGGGGGGGCCGCCTGCCCGCCCGTCACCCGGGCCGGGAGGCCCCGCCGGGCGTCACAGCTTCATGCGCTTGAAGACACGCTCGGGGATGCCGCGGATGGCGAACATGATGGGGGCCCAGAAGCCGGGCAGGTACACCTCGTCCTTGCGCGCGTCGGCCGCGCGGACGATGCCCCGGGCCACCTTGTCCGGGGTGGCGAAGAGGGCGTTCTTCTTCATGTCCGCCGTCATGGGCGTGTCCACGAAACCCGGCTTCACCGTCACCACCGCCACGCCCGAGCGCGCCAGCCGGTTGCGCAGCCCCTGGAGGAACACGCTCAGTGCGCCCTTGGAGGCGCCGTACACGTAGTTGCTCTGCCGCCCCCGGTCTCCCGCGACCGAGGAGATGACCACCAGGGTGCCCGCCTTCTGTGCCTCGAAGCGGTTGGCCAGCGGCGTCAGCAGGGACACCGCGCTCAGGAAGTTGGTGCGCAGCACCTTCTCCGCCTCCGCGTACGAGCGCTGGGCGGCCTCCTGGTTGCCGAGAATCCCGTGGGCGAGCAGTGCCCCGTCCAGGCCTCCGAGCGCCGTGGCCGCGCGCTCCACCAGCGCCTCGTGCTGGGCGAGGTCGTCCAGGTCCAGCGCCTCGGTGTGCACGCTGGCGGCGCCCTTCGCGCGCGCCTCGTGGGCGGTGGCCTGCAACCGCTCGGGGTTGCGGCCCACCAGGTAGAGGGACGCGCCCCGGGCCGCCAGCAGTTGCACCGTGGATTGAGCAATGGCGCTCGTGGCGCCGAGGACGATGACCTTCTTCATGGACTCCCTCATGTCGCGGCCAGCAGCACGCCCATGGCGATGAGCCCCACCACGTAGCTCACCTTGTCCTTCAACGCGAAGACCAACGGGTCTTCATTCACGAGGCCGCGGTGGGCCAGCAGCCACACCCGGCCCACCCAATACAGCATCACCGGGCACAGCAGCCACAGCCGTTCCGGGGACAGGTAGAGCACCGTCACTTCCTTGCTGGTGATGTAGAGCGCGAGCACCAGCACGGACAGGTAGCCACTGGACACCCCGAGGACGGCGAGCTGCTCGTAGTCCCCGGCCACGTACCCCCGGCCCGGCGCGGCGGACTCGTTGGCCTGCCGCAGCCGCCGCACCTCGCTCAGCCGCTTCACCAGCGCGAGCGAGAGGAAGAGGAACATGGAGAAGGAGAAGAGCCAGCTCGAGGTGGGGACGCCCACCGCCAGGGAGCCGCCGAAGATGCGCACCGTGTACAGCCCGGCGAGCACCAGCACGTCCAGCATCATCACCTGCTTGAGGTGGAACGAGTACGCCAGCGTCACCGCGTAGTAGGTGGCGAGCAGGGCCAGGAAGGTGCGCGGCAGCAGCAGCGCCACCGCCGCGCCGGAGCCCAGCAGCAGGGGCGCCAGCCACAGGCCCGCGCTCACCGGCAGGTCCCCCGAGGCGAAGGGCCGCCGCCGCTTGGTGGGGTGCTTGCGGTCCGAGTCCAGGTCCAACAAGTCGTTCAGCACGTACACGCTCGAGGCGCACAGGCTGAAGGAGACGAAGCCCAGCACGGCCCGCACCAGCAGCGGCGCGTCGAGCGCCTTGTGCGCGGCCAGCAGCGGGACGAAGAGGAGGATGTTCTTGGCCCACTGGTGCACCCGCAGCGCCTTGAGCAGCGTGCGTCCGAGCGGCTTGGAGGGCGCGGTGCGGCGTGCCTCCTCGTGGGGCTCGGTGAAGGGCTCGCCCCGGGCGTGGACGGCGTCGAAGAGGCCCAGGTGCGCGGCCACCGCCTCCGCCACCTTCCGGTCCGCGGACGTGGCCAGCACCACCCGGCGGCCCCGCGCCTTCTCCTCGGAGAGGTGCGACAGGAGCACCTCGTCATAGGGCAGCAGCGCCACGTCCAGCTCCACCCGCCGCGCCACCTCGGCCCGGAGGAAGGAGGGGCCCCGCAGGCTCCACGCCAGCACCGCCGGGGCCAGGTACGGCTGGAGCTTGAGCAGCCGCAGCAGGCCCTCGTGCAGCGTGTCCGTGCGCACCAGCACCCCGTCCAGCTCGACGGCGAGGGGGCGCGTGTCCGGGGAAGGGGTGGACGAGGCCATGCTCACTCGGGCCGGGCGATGACCAGCGTCTGCAGCGGCACGTGGCGCATGGGCCGGGTGCTCTCGATGCGGAAGCCCGCGTCGTCCAGGAAGCCCTCCATCTCCGCCGGGGTATACGCCGCCGCCTTCGAGGTGAGGAAGTAGTGCAGGCCGATGAGCGGGGCGGCGCTCGGCGGCGTCTCCTCGTCCTCGCGCAGGTACTCCAGCACGGCCAGCGTCCCCTTGTGCGTGAGCGCGGTGCGCACCCGGCGCAGCAGCGCCACGTTCTGCGCGGGCGACAGGTGGTGCATCACCTGGAAGAGGAGCACCCCGTCATAGGGCCCCCCCAGCTCCGAGGTGAGGATGTCCCCCTCCTGGTGCGTCACCAGGTGCGACAGGCCGGCCTGGGCGATGAGCTCGCGCCCCACCCGCACGCTGCCCTCCAGGTCCAGCACCGTGGCCTTCACCCCCCGGTTGCGGCGGCACAGCTCCGCGGCGAACCAGCCGTGCGCCCCTCCCAGGTCCAGCACGTGCCGCGCGCCCCGGGGCAACGGAATGGCGCGCACCACCTCGGGCGCCGACAGCCGCGCCATCTGGTGCATGGCGTGGATGTAGGACTTCCAGCGCGGGTCATCCGGGGCGAAGCGGTGGATGTCCACCGACTCGCCCGTGCGCACGGCCTCCTCCATATGGCTCCACCACTCCCATTGGGTGTAGTTGAAGTCCAGGAAGCCACCCACGTACTGCGGCGAGCGCGGGTCCAACCAGCGCCGGGCCCGGTCCGCCATCCGGTAGCGGCCCTTCTTGCGCTCCACCGCGTCGCACGCCTCCAGCGCCTCCAGCAGCGCGCGCGTGCCCTCGGGCGACAGCTTCAGCCGCGCCGCCAGCTCCTCCACCGTGGCCGAGCCCTCCGCCAGCGCCGCGAACACGCCCAGCCGCTCCCCGGCCATCAGCGTGCGCGAGGCCATCATCCCGAAGAAGGCGTGCGCCAGCGGCTGGGGCGCCAGGTTGAACCAGTCCGCCACCCGCTCCAGCAGGTTGTCCGCCTTGAGTCCGAGCCTCATCGTTCCTCCCGGCGGCGCCGCCGCGCCACCAGCACCAGTCCCAGCCCCAGGCCCACCACCGCCAGGGAGTCCTCCGGGCCCAACAGGCAGCCCACCCGGTCCGCCTGGCGGATGCCCGTGTAGCGGCACGTACCCTGGGTGCAGCTGAAGCGCGCCGCGCAGTCATTGCCGCTGCGGCAGGCGCCTCCCGGCCGGCCCGTGGAGTCATCCCCCTCCGGGTTGTCCCGGTCCGCGCCGCCTCCTCCCACCGAGGCGTCCGGGACGTCATACACGCTGCCCGCGTCCCGGGTGCCCGCGTCCTGCTGGGCGTGGACTCCCAGGGGGACGAGCAGGGCCAGGGCGAGGGCGAGGCACGACACGATGCGACGGGTGGGGTGGGAGGACTTCATGGGGTGGATTCCGGCGCGGAGGGGGCGCTCCAACCTATCCGCCCGGACGCCGGGATGCATCCTCCGCTTCATCAAGCTCTTACGAAGTGGCGGGCTTTTGGCTAGGGTGTGCGCGCGATGGCTCCCCGAATCCTCGTCGTCGATGACAATCAGGAGCTCCTCACGCTCCTTACCCAGCTCTTCGAAGATGCGGGTTACGAGGTGGTGGGCGCGACCAAGGGCAAGCAGGCGGTCGAGGTCTCGCGCGCCCAACCCCCCGCGGTGGCCGTGCTCGACATCCTTCTGCCCGACATGATGGGCTACCACCTGGCGGACGCGCTCCGGAAGGATCAGCCCCAGCTCCCGCTCATCTTCATCACCGGCGTCTTCAAGGGCGGCAAGCACGCCATGGAGGCCCGGCAGAAGTACGCGGCCGCCGGCTACTTCGAGAAGCCCTTCGAGGCCGCCAAGCTGCTGGAGGCGGTGCAGAAGCTGGTGCCCGTCCAGAAGCAGGCCCCCTCCGCCTCCTCCATGGAGGACGCCTTCGACGTGGAGCTCGACATCGACGTCGAGGAGGAGGGGCCCCAGGACGCGATGGAGCTGACGGGCCGCATCAAGGTGACGGGCGGCGACAACCTCACCGCGGAAATCCGCGGCGCCAACCTCACGGCCACCCCGCTGCACAAGGTGGCGGCCACCCTGGTGCGCCCGCCCGTGCCGGGCCGTCCGCCGGAGCCGCTGCCCGTGGGCGCCGGTGGTCCCGGCCATCGCCGCGGCGAGCTCAAGGACAACCTGCCCTCGCTCCTCACCGCCTTCTACCTGTCGCGCGAGACGGGAGAGCTGGGTGTGCAGCGCGGCAAGGTGCGCAAGGTCGTCTACTTCGAGCGCGGCATGCCGGTGTTCGCCCTCTCCAACCTGCTGGCGGACCGCTTCGGCCAGTTCCTCGTGCGCGTGGGGAAGATCAAACCCGAGCAGCTCGAGGACGCGGCGGCGGTGGCCACGGCGAACAACCGGCGCACCGGCGACATCCTGGTGGAGCGGAGCCTGCTCAAGGACACCGAGCGCCTGTACTACGTGGGCCAGCAGGTGAAGGCCATCATCTACTCGCTCTTCTCGTGGGAGGACGGCACCTACGTGATGAGCTTCAAGGAGAAGGCCGCCGCCGAGTCCATCAAGCTGGACGTGCACCCGGCGAACCTCATCGTCCGCGGCATCAAGAAGCTCTACAAGCCCGAGCGCCTGCGGCGGATGCTGCGGCCCGAGGATCGGCTCATCCCCGCGGTGGCCCCGGCCTACCAGCTGCACGAGGTGGAGCTGGAGCGGTGGGAGGCGGAGCTGCTGCCGAAGATCGACGGCAACCGCACCGTGGGCGAGCTGCTGGCGTACGCCAACCGTCCCGAGCAGATCGTCTACGGCTTCCTGGTGTCGATGATGTCGCTGGGCATCCTCGAGCACCGCACCCAGCAGTAGGGGTTGCGCATGCCCCCTCTCCCCCTGGGAGAGGGCGGGGGGTGAGGGTCGTCGCCCGCCTCAGAGGCGGCTGACGATCCAGAACATGCCGAGCACGGCGGAGGCGCCGGCCACGAGGCGCTGGAGGCGCTCGGCCACGGTGGTGCCCATGCGGGCGAGGCTCTCGGCGAAGACGAGGCCCACCGCGCCCATGCCCACGAGGATGCCGAGCGCGAAGCCGGGGAGGTACGTCCACCCGGAGGACTGCATGCTGCCGCCCACGAGCAGGGGAGGCAGGGCGAGCAGCAGCGGGCGCACGCCACTGACGGCCATGAGGGCACCGGCGGCGGTGCTCACCTGGTCGTGCATGTGGGAGTGGGGCTCATGCGTGTGGCCGGGCAGGTGGGGGTGGCCATGGCGCAGCACGTTGGGGAAGAGGAAGGCGGTGACGGCGAGGGCCACCAGCACGGCGCCGCCGAGGATTTCGGCCCAGCGCTCGAAGGTCTCGGAGAGGCCCACGCCCGCGAGGAGGCAGAAGGTGGCGATGCCGCCGAGCACCGCCGCGTGGCCGATGGCGAAGCGCAGCGCGATGAGGAAGGTGGCACGGCGCCGGGAGGGGCCCAGGGTGCCGAGCGTGGCCATGGCGGCGCAGTGGTCCGGCCCCACCGCGTGGAGCAGGCCCTGGCCCAGACCGAACAGGAATGCGAAGAAGAGGGGCGACACGGGGGAGCACCCTAGCCCCCCTTCGTGTCCGAGGCCAGCAGGAGGAGGGTTGCACGTGTCTCCCATCTACCGAAGCCGCCGGGCCGTGGTTCCCGTGCTGTTGGGCGTCCTGCTGACCCTGGGGGCCTGCAAACGGGACGAGGGGCCGGAGCACCTCGCGCGCGCCGAGGCGAAGCACGCCGAGCTGGTCGAGCGCGGCGTCCCTCCGAAGGACCCGGCCTGGGACGCCGTCATCGGCGAGCTGGAGAAGGTGCCGCCGGACTCCAAGGTCTTCGCCGAGGCCCAGCGGAGGCTGTCCCGGCTGAAGGAGCTGCGGACCACCCCGTTGCCGCGCCGGCCGCTGTCGAGGCCCGGCGTGCCGGAGGGCGGGTCCCACTCGCTGGACGAGCAGGGGCTCCACCCGCATGACCACTCGGGACACCCTGGGGAGACGGACGGCGGAAGGTGACCGGAAAAGTGGGGCTTGCGAAGCTGGATGGATGGGTTATCCAAGCGGGCACCCATGCCCATTCCCCAGACAGGCCACCCGGCTCCCGATTTCCAGTTGAAGGACCAGAACGGCAACGACGTGAAGCTCTCGCGGCTGAGGGGCAAGAACGTCGTCCTCTACTTCTACCCGAAGGATGACACCCCGGGTTGCACGCGGGAGGCGTGTGACTTCCGTGACGAGCACTCGGCGCTGGAGGCGGCCGGGGCGGTGGTGCTGGGCGTGTCACCGGACGACACGAAGAGCCACCAGAAGTTCGCCACGAAGTTCTCGCTGACCTTCCCGTTGCTCGCGGACACCGAGCGCCAGGTGTGCGACGCCTACGGCGTGTGGGGCGAGAAGTCGCTGTACGGCCGGAAGTTCCTGGGCGTGACGCGCGCCACCTTCCTCATCGACACCGAGGGCAAGGTGGCCCGGGTGTGGCCCAAGGTGAAGGTGGATGGCCACGTGAAGGAGATCCTCCAGTCGTTGAAGGGCGGCGCCTCCGGGGAGACCGAGGCGGGCGGGAAGGCTCCGGCGAAGAAGGCGGCAGCGAAGAGCGCCGCGAAGAAGGTCGTGGCGAAGAAGGCGGCTCCGGCGGGCAAGGCCGTGACGAAGAAGGCCGCGGTGAAGAAGCCCGCGGTGAAGAAGGCCGCGTCCAAGAAGACGGCCGCGCGCCGGTAGTCCCCTGGCGACGGAGCGAGCACATTTCCCCTCGCCCTCCGGGAGAGGGACGGGGTGAGGGTGCCACGCTCCCCGAGTTCGAGCCGGTGCCTCCGTCCGTGTGCACGCGAGCAAGCAGCCCTTGGCGGCCTGCTCGCGGCTACCCGACTTCCCCGTGCATGCCCACCCCTGTCCTAGGCAAGGCACGACGACAGGGAGGCGGTCATGCGGAAGACGGGGATGAAGCTGGCGCTGCTCGGCGGGTTGGCCGGGGCGGCGCTGCTCGCCGGGTGCGGGAACAACCCCTACGACTACGGACGCGTGTGGTCCTTGACGGCCCAGGAGGACTATTACCCCGCGCAGGCGCAGGACCAGGACGCGGCGGCCCAGGCGCATTCCAACATCGGCACGAGCGCCACGCTGTTCGAGACCACCGAGCAGGAGCGGGGCACGGGCGGAGCCGGTGAAGCGCAAGCCCGGTCCGGGGACAACGAGCAGCCGACCATCCAGGGGTCCGAGCAGAACCAGGAGAACCTCTGGCTGCAGCAGGACATGCGCGTCCCATACCCGCCGCCCCGGCTCGATGCGCAGGTGGCCATGGAGCTCGGGACGGGCAAGCCGCTGCGAGCCGTCCGAGGCGTCTGGGTTCAGGGCATTCAGAGCGTCGAGCTGGGCTCCGGCCGTGCCACGTCCGTCTCCACCGCGGCCAGCTCCTACGCGCCACAGGAGCGGCGAGGGTCCGCTCCGTCGCTCCCCAACGAGCCCGCGAGCGAAGGCCAGCAGGCCCCCAAGGGGCAGATCGGACAGCCTCCGGCCCCGGATGACCAGTAGCGCGGGCCCGGTGCCCACGCTGGAGACCAGCCGGGCGGGCGGGCGCTCGACAGAGACCCGCTTGGTAGCCCGGAAGCCTCCGGGTGCCCATCCCTGAAGGCGCGGCTGCTCCGCCCTCGCACCCCGCGAGCGGCGCGAGCGCCAGACGTGTTCCCGGGAGACGGACATGCACGACAGCGGTTTCAGACGGTGGATGGTGTGGGGGGTGCTGGCCTCGGCTTCGTGGCTGGTTTCGGCGTGTGGCTCTCTTCCGCAGCAGGGGACCTACGAGGTCGCTCCCGGCTTCGCGCGGAGCCCGGAACAGAGTGGCTACAACGGCACCATCCAGGACATCCCCACCAGCATCGATCCCCGGACGCCCGAGGCGCAGGGCACCCAGGGCCGTTCCCTGCTGATAGACCCCGGAGAGCGGGCCCTGCTCGAGGCGCAGGGAGGTGCCATGGGTGGCAGCGGCTCCACTCCGCCCGCCCAGGGCCCCGAGGGCGGCCCGCTGTACGAGGAGCTGGGAACGGAGGGCAGCGTCATCGCTCCGTCGCGGGAGCTTCCCGCCTCGCAGGGCAACGTGGGCAATGACCGGCCGACGAATCCCAACACGCCCCCCGCCAGACGCGACTCGGGCGGCAAGTAGACCATCTCGCGTCAGGAGCATCCTCGCGGTGCCGGATGGGATGGGCACCTCGGGAGCGCCCCGGCGCGAGCATTGGCTTCACACCCATTCATTCATGGACCCCGGGCCGGCGGAGACGTCCGCCCGTGAGTGAGGAACGAACATGCGCGGAAGCATTCGCAAGTGGTTGGTGGTGGGGACCGTGGCCTCGGCGTCGCTGCTGTTCCCGGCGTGCGCGGACACGAACCAGGGGGCGGACACCGCCACCCAGGAGCAGATGGGTACTGGCGGCGCGGGCAGTATGGGCATGGAGGGCCAGGAAGGCCTGGGCGGCTCCGGGACCAGCGGCACGGAGACGCACAAGGGAACCCATGGCGCCAAGGGCGGCGGAACCATGGCCCGAGACGCGGGAACGCCGGGCCCGACAGGCGCGGGCACGGGTGGCGCCGGCATGGACGTGGATGACGCGCCCGGAGACGTCCCCAAGAAGTAGGCGCGAGGCCCGGGAAGGAACTACCGGGACGCCAGCATGACCTCGGTGGGGTCCTTCCCATTGAAGCCGCTGGCGAGCCCCTCGGCGAGCGACCGGTGCTCGGCGTCGCCGAGGGTGGCCAGCCGGTCCTCGGGACCGTGGGCGAAGCGCGCCTCGAGGCGGGCGAGGCGGCGGTGGGCCTCCTCGATGCGCGCGCGGGGCACGCGGCCGGACTCCACCGCGCGCACGAGTGCTTCGATGCAGCGCCGCTGCACGTCCACCTGATGGCAGACGAGGAAGAGGTCCACGCCGGCGAGGGTGCCCTGCACCGTGGCCTCTTCCACCGAGTAGTGGGCCGCGATGGCCTTCATCTCCAGGTCATCGCTCACCAGCACGCCGTCGAAGCCCATCTCCTTGCGCAGCACGCCGTCGAGCACGCGGTGGCTCATGGTGGCGGGCACCTTCGGGTCGAGCGCGTCGAAGAGCACGTGTGCCGTCATGAGCGAGGCGAGCCCGGCCTGGGCGAAGGCGCGGAAGGGCACCAGCTCCACGCGGCGCAGACGCTCCATGTCATGGGGCAGCCGGGGCAGCGTCAGGTGGCTGTCCGTGGTGGTGTCGCCATGTCCGGGGAAGTGCTTGCCACACGAGGCCACGCCGCCAGCCTCCAGGCCACGTCCCAACGCCACGCCCAGGCGGGCCACCTCGTCCGGGTCGCGGCTGAAGCTGCGGTCGCCGATGACGGGGTTGGTGGGGTTGGTGTCCACGTCGAGCACGGGCGCGAAGTCCCAGTCGAAGCCGATGGCGCGCAGCTCGTGCGCGAGCAGCCGGCCCACGCGCTCCACGAGGGCCACGTCGCCGCGCTGGCCGAGCTCGCGCATGGGGGGCAGGGCGGTGTAGGGCTCGCCGCGCAGCCGCGCCACGCGTCCGCCCTCCTGGTCCACCGAGAGGATGAAGGGCCGGCCCGCGCGCGTCTTGATGTCGCGGCACAGGGCGGCCGTCTCCCGCGCGGTGCCCACGTTCCGCTTGAAGAGGATGCCGCCGAAGATGCCGTCCTTCATCAGCGCGGCGAAGTCATCGTCGATGCGGGGGCCGGGGAAGCCCACCATGAAGAGCCGGGCACAATCCCGGTAGAGAGCGTTGCTCATAGGGCCGTACCTTCTCACGCCAGTCGTCCGGCGAGGAGGAAACACATCGCTGAAGGCCCCCGGAAGGGAGGGCCTGCCTGGAGGCTCGTCGCCCCACGGGGGCAGGAGCTTTTTCTCCTGCCTGGAGCTCCGGCAACCACCGTGGCGGGAAGGTGTTGAGGCCGGAACTCAACCCTGGGGGACACCCTCACCCGCCCATGACGGGAAGCAGGAGGGCGGAGGGATGTGAAGGGTCGTGGAAGACGGCCTGGTCGGCGGCGGCGAGCGTCTTCGCGGTGCCGAGCGGCTCGCCGGTGCCGGGGTTGCGGGCGAACCGGGGATGCGCCCCGCTGGAGACCTGGAGCCGGATGCGGTGACCCGCGAGGAAGCGGTGGGCGGTGGGCCACAGGTCGATGGTGATGCGCAGGGTGCCGTCGGGCTCGGCGGCGGGTTTGCCGGGGGTGAGGCGCAGCAGCCCGTCGCAGATGTTCACGGATTTGCCCGAGGGCTCCACGTCGCACAGCCGGGCGAAGAAGTCGGTATGCGGGAGGCTGGAGCGGACGAAGAGCTCGGCCTGCACGGGGCCGATGATCTCCAGGTCCTGCTCCAGGGGCGCGCTGGTGTACGTGAGGACGTCCGGTCTCGACTCCAGCTCGCGGTTGTCACGTGGCCCCGCCTCCTTCGTCAGGAGCGCGCCTCCGAGGGACGGCGTGGGGTTGGCGGGGTCATACCGGTAGCGAGAGGGCCCCGAGGCCGCGGGTGTGGCGGGTGAGAGGCCCCGGTCCGTTTGCAGGTGCCAGCGCCGCGTCTGGATGCCTGGCGGAGGCCACTCGGAGAAGTCGCGCCAGGTGTTGGCCCCCATGACGAAGACGCGGACGGGGGCTTCGCGCAGGTGGCTCCGGTCTCCCTGGAGGTGGGCCTTGAGCCAGATCATCGACTCGCGCGCGGCGACCGCCATGCCCTCGACGGAGACGTGGGTCCAGGGCCCGATGGTCAGGTAGGGCGCGCGCCCGGCCCGGTGGAGCGCGGCGTAGTCCTTCACCTGCCAGGGCAGGAAGATGTCGTACCAGCCGCCAATCAGATGGACCGGGGCGGTGACCTCGGAGAGCGCGCCGTTGAAGTTGGCGCGGTTCCACCACGGGTCATCCGGTGCGCTGTGCTCGAGCCAGTCCTGGAAGAAGGGCACCCGCTCGCCCGTGGCCAGTGTGTCCACCTCGTTCAACGGCAGGTGCTGGAAGAGGGGCTTGAGCTGGCGGGCCGCGCCGAGCCGGGCCATGAGGCCGCCCAGTCCCTTCTTCTCCTGGGTGCGGACGAGATGGACCCACGACAGCGTGGTGTCGAGAGAGTAGGCGCCACCGGCGTAGGTCTGGCTCTGGAACTCGGACGCGGTCTCATGGGCCACCAGGGCCTTCAAGCCGGGACCTGCCTCACGGGCCACCGCCCACTGCACGAGGCCCAGGTAGCTGGGGCCGTGCATGGCGAACTCGCCCGAGAACCACGGCTGTTGCTTCATCCACTCGACGGTGGCGAGCCCATCGTCCCGCTCGTTGCGGAACGGGTCGAGCTGTCCGCCCGAGCCGAAGGTGCCGCGCACGCTCTGGACGAGCGCCTGGAAGCCGCGCTCGGCGAACAGCCGGCCGTACTGGAGGCCGAAGAAGCCCCGCCGGCCGTAGGGCGAGCGCACGAGGATCGTCGGAAGCTTGCCACCCTGGCGGGGGTAGTAGCGGTCGGCGAGCAGCTTGACGCCATCGGGCATGGGCACTTCGACATCCCGCTCGACGAGGACGTCATGGGTGTCCGCGGGAGGGAATGTGAGGAGACGCGCGAGGAAGCGGCTGGCGAGGGTCATGGCCGCTCATGATTGCACCTCGGCCTTGGACGCATCACACCTGAAATGAGGGCGACTCCTCTCTAGTGAGGGGCGCGAGATTGCATTCCAGGTCAGTCGCTCCGGAAAGAGAGGATGCCACCGTGAGCACGATTCTCCTGGTCGATGACGAACCAGATCTCCAAGAGCTCTATACCGACGTGTTGGAGGTGATGGGGTACCAGGTCATCCATGCGCACGATGGCCTGGAGGCCCTGGAGAAGGCCCGCCAGCAGCGTCCGGACCTGGTGGTGACGGACTGGATGATGCCTCGCATGGATGGCGTCGAGCTGTGCCATCACCTGCTCCACGAGCCGGGGCTCGAGGGGGTGCCCATCATCCTTCACAGCTCCCGGCGGGCCCCTCGGATTCCGGGTGTCCGCATGACGCTCTCCAAGAGCTGCCCGTTGAACGAGTTCGAGGATGCCGTGGCCCAGGTGATCGACGAGAGCACCGGCGAGGCGATGCCTCCTCTCAATCCCTTGGAGAGTTCCTTGGGGGCCCAGCACTGAGATGACAGGTGGATTGATTCGAGCGGCCTGCTCAGCGGATCTCGGCTTCCCGGAACACCACGCCGTCCAGTTCCAGGCGCTTCACCGCCTCGACCAGGCGCTCGCTGGCGAAGATGAAGCCCGGCGCATCGCGGAAGCGGAAGACGTCGACGCCCTGGGGGAGAGAGGAGGCGTCGAGCCAGAACTTCTTCGGGAGGGGGTTCTGGTGGCTGCCGCAGGTGGGGCAGGGGGGCTTGTGCGTTGGCGGAATGCATTCGGGATGGAACTGGCCGTGCAATTCCAGTTGCAGTTCCAGTAGGTCCGGATGGTTCTTCTGCCGGAATCGGACCTTGACGGGGCAGCCCTGGAGTCTGCGGATGCCAGCCGCATGCAAATGCTCCAGTGCCTCGCGGCGCACGTAGAGTGTCCAGGGGTTTTGCATGAAGAGCTGGCCGAAATACCCCAGCCCTGAGCCTTCTACCGGGCCAAAAGCCGCCCCCGGCTCCAGCATGGCCCACGTGGGAGCGAGTGGACGCACCAGCTCACGCAGCCGGACGAACTCCTCGTAGGGGACCGGCTCGGGTTCATGAAACTTCTCGCGCTCCGAGAGTACGGAGATGTCCACGCAGGGATAGTGCAGCCCTCCCAGCGCGCCCCCCAGGCGGCAGGTCGGACACGGGTGGGACCAGTCCACGCCGGGCAGGCCCCACTTGTGTCCGGCGTTGAGGTTTCCCGTGTAGCGAGGAGCTTCGTCGCCTGTGACTGCATAGAACTTCAAGCGTTTCTTCCTCCAACCCGCTCAGCCTTCAGTCAGCGAAGAGCTGGGGGCCCGGCGATACAACCTGGTGACCATAAGGCACGATGGGACCAACGATGTCGAAGCGATAGGCCAGATCGAATGCTTTGCGCATCATCTCCTCCCGAGGCACTCTGAGGCCGAAGTTCGCGTTCATGAACTGTCGCCATGCCGTGTTCCACAGGCCGCCGTTCGCGCCACGATGGACGCGAAGGTGTACCTGCTCCGGGATGGCCATCGTCCAAGCATGGACGTCGATGCCACTGTCCGTGAACCACTTCCTGAACTCCTGCGCCTGGGGGAACAGGTGGTGCTTGATCAGCTTTCCTTCGAGCCGCGGAAAGGCTGGGAGGAATCCCTGCCTGTAACGGAAGTGGAACGTCATCCGGGGCCGTGCATCCTCCCTCAGCCCCGCGCGTCTCCAATTGCGATGCGTACTGGGACTGCGCATGGGAGGGCGATAGCGCGCCAACTCCGCACCATGTGCCAGCGGCGCATACGCCACGGCTTCCGGGTCCACGTCTTCGCAGTTGAAGACGCCGCATTCACCCTCGTCGCAGGCGAGCACGACGCACTGGTCAGCGCTCGGGGCTTCGCATGCGATGGGGCCGGCTTGCTCCTTGTCCTCCCTCGGATGCACCGCCGGGGACGTAGCGGTGCACGCGGACAGCAACAGGACGACAGCAACGGATAAGGGGAGCAGGCGCGGTCTGGTCACGGGAGCCCGGAACTGTAACGGGTTCCGTGATTCGGTGTGCGGTAGACCCTCACCCCAACCCTCTCCCAGAGGGAGAGGGAGCTACTTGCGCAGCAATGTGCCCTCGAAGAAGAAGGCGAGCGCGGCGGCCACGATGAGCCACGTCCACAGCGGCACGGGCGGGCGCTCCGAGTCCGAGCTCGATGCCTTCACCGTCTCCTCGCCGAAGTGCGCGGACAGCGTGTCCTGCGGCAGCCGGCTCAAGTCACTCTCGGCCGGGTCGACCGTCGCCGCGAAGGCCAGCGCGGGCACCGCGTTGCCGTCCGCCCCCAACACCGAGAACGTCCCCGGCTGCTCCACCGGACCCACCAGCACCGTGCCGTCCGGCTGCGCCTTGTGTGGCACCTCCTTGCCGTCCGGTGCCTTCACCGCGGACACCGTCTGCGTGCCCTCGGGCCGCAGTGAGAGCGTCTCGCCCACGCGCACCTTCTGCTCCTCGCGCTCCTCCAGCGAGCCCGCCAGGTACGCCGCGAAACGCTGCATCAACGGCAGGAAGCTGGTGCGGATGGGGAAGTCGCTCCAGTCCCGGTCCACCGTGCTCGTGAACAGCGCTACCCGGCCCTTGCCCCTCCGCGCCACCGCCACCGCCGGAGCACCGTCCTCGTACGTGGCCAGCACCTGGCTCGCGCCCTGCGCCGCTCCGCTCCCGTCCGCCTCCAGCAGCATGTACCGGTAGAAGCGGGCTCCCACGAGGCCCTCCTCGGCGCGGCCCGTGAACGGCGCGAAGAGCGGATGCTCCACCTTCACCTGCGCCAGCTTCGCCGCCTTGCCCTCCGCGTCCGGGTCGTCTCGCTCCACGCTGGTGCGCACCAACCGCAGGTTGCGCGGCAGCAACGCGCCCAGCCTCGTGTTGTACGCCTCCGGGTCCACGTGGTCTCCCACGCTGACGAAGAGGCCTCCACCGTTCTCCACGAAGGCGCGCAGTTTCTCCGCGTCCGACTCCTCCGGCGCCGTCACGTTCAGCAGGTACACCAGGTCGTAGCCCGCGAGCTCCTCGCGCCACCCGGCCGCCGCGTCCCGCACCGCCACCTGCACCGGCGAGCCCGGCGCCGACAACGCCGCCTCCATGAAGAAGGCCTCGTCCCGGTAGCGCGTCGCATGGGGAGCGCCGTTCACCACCAGCGCCTTCAACGGCCTCGGCACCGCCAGCACGAAGGCCCGCCGGTCGTCCTCGGCCAGCCCATCCGGCGTCAGCGTCCCCTGGCCCACCACGGTGCCTCCCTGCTGGAAGCGCACCGTCAGCGACTTCTGCGCCGTGCCATTCGCCGGCACGTCCACGAAGCCCTTGCCCACCGTGCTCTCGCCCACCCGCACCGCTGCCTCCAGATCCTTCAACGGCTGGTCCGAGAAGTTCTTCACCGTGAAGGTGAAGAGGAAGGCACGCGGGCCGGCCTGCAGCGCGGGCTCTACCTTCAGGTCCACCAGCGCGTGGTTGGGCAGGGCGTCCTTCCCGTTGGCCGCGTCGCGCAGCACCACCTCGGGCCGCACCGCCTCGCCCGTGGGACCCTTCACCGTGGGCACCGGCGCCTCCAGCCGCATGGAGCCGGCCGTCAGGTCCGACACCACCACCAGACGCTTGCCCGCCACGGGACTCTCCTCCAGCGAGCGCGCCGCCAGGTCCAGGCATCGCGACAAATCCGCCGCCTCGTACGTCGGCTGCGCCTCGTCAATCATCTGGCGCAGCTTCGAGCGGTCGAAGCCCGGCGCCGCGGGCGGCAGGGGTGAGCCCGTACACACCAGCACTGTCGCGGGCTCCTCGGGCCGCAGGTCCGCCAGCGCGTCACGCGCCTCGTCCCGGCCGCGCTCGAAGAGCGACGTCCCATCCGACCAGCGCATGGACAGCGAGGCATCCAGCACGATGGCCGTGGCCGCCGGGCCCTTCACCACCGCGGCCGCCTCGGCGTCCTGCTTCAGCTCCGGCCGCGCCAGCGCCACCGGCAGCGCGATCAGAATCAACGTGCGCAGCGCGTACAGGAGCAGCCGCTTGAGCTTGAGCCGGCTCGCGGTGCGCTTCTGGCTGCGCAGCACGAAGGCCAGGGGCCCGAAGGGGTGGGGCCTCGGCCGCCGCCGGTCGAAGAGATGGATGAGCAGCGGAATGAAGGCCGCCAGCGCGCCCAGCAGCATCCACGGGTGTGCGAAGGTCACCGGCGCCTCCCTCTCTTGCCCAGGAAGCGCAGCAGCACCTCGTCCAACCGCTCGTCGGTGCGCACCAGCTCGTAGTCCACGTCCGCCTCCGCGCAGGCCGACTTCACGTTCGTCAGGAAGGCCCCGAACTCCTCCAGGTAGCTCTCCTTGATTTCGCGCGGGTTCACCTCGATGCGGCCCTCGCCCTCCATGTCCAGGAAGAGGGTGGGGTCATCGAAGGGGAAGGTCAGCTCGGCCGGGTCCACCAGGTGGAACACCGACACGTCGTTCTTGCGCTGCCGCAGCGCGAGTATCCGCTTGAGCGCGTCCTGGTTCTCGTCGAGGAAGTCCGACAGCACGACGACGGAGGAGCGGCGCGGGAGCACCTCGGCGAGGTGGTCCGCGGCGGAGAGCAGATTCGTGCCGCCGTGGGGCGCGGTGTTCTCGAGCGCGTCCAGCAGCACGTTGAGGTGGCCGGCCGAGGCGCGCGGGGGCACGTCCTGGAAGCGGCCATTCGTCATCACCGCGAGGCCGGCGGCGTCCTGCTGGCGCACCAGCAGGTAGCACAGCGCACCGGCCAGGGTGGTGGCGGCCTCCAGCTTGGAGAGCGCGCCGCTGCGGTAGCCCATGGAGGCGGACGCATCCACCACCATCACCGCGCGCAGGTTCGTCTCGTGCTCGAAGCGCTTGACGTAGTACTTGTCGAACTTGCCGTAGGCCTTCCAGTCCAGGTGGCGCAGCTCATCGCCGGGCGCGTACTCCTTGTGCTCGGCGAACTCCACGCTCTGGCCCTGGTGGGGGCTCTTGTGGAGGCCGGACAGCACCCCCTCCATCACCGCGCGGGCGCGCAGCTTCACGCCCTGCAGCCGGGCCAGTGTCTGGGCGTCCAGCAGCATGCGCGGGCGCTATCCCTTCACCAGTGCGACGAGCTGGTCCACCAGCTTCACCGAGGTGGTGCCCTCGCTCTCGGCGGTGAAGTTGGGCAGCACGCGGTGGCGCAGCACCGGACGGGCCACCGCCTTCACGTCCTCCACCGAGGCCACGAAGCGTCCATTCAGGATGGCCCGCGCCTTGGCCGCCAGCACCAGGTACTGGCTCGCGCGAGGCCCCGCGCCCCACGAGACGTTCTTCGCGATGAACTCCGGCACTCCCGGCTCCTTGGGCCGCGTGTGCCGCACCAGCTCCACCGCGTAGCGCACCACGTGGTCGGGCACCGGCACCCGGCGCACCAGCTCCTGCAGCGCCAGAATCCGCTCGGGAGAAAGAATCTTCTCCAGCTTGGGCTGCGAGCCGCCCGTGGTGGACTTGACGATCTCCACCTCCTCCTCGGCGGTGGGGTAGCCCACGTCCACCAGGAACATGAAGCGGTCCAACTGCGCCTCGGGCAGCGGGTAGGTGCCCTCCTGCTCGATGGGGTTCTGCGTGGCGAAGACGAGGAAGGGCAGCTCCAGCGGGTAGGTGCGGCCGCCGGCGGTGACGCGGTACTCCTGCATGGCCTGCAGCAGGGCGGCCTGCGTCTTGGGCGGGGTGCGGTTCACCTCGTCCGCGAGGATGATGTTGGCGAACAGCGGCCCCTTGAGGAACCGGAAGGCGCGGTGCCCGGTGGCCTTGTCCTCCTCCAGGATGTCCGTGCCGGTGATGTCCGAGGGCATCAGGTCCGGGGTGAACTGGATGCGGTTGAAGGACAGGTTGAGGACGTCCGCGAGGGTGGAGATGAGCAGCGTCTTGGCCAGGCCGGGCACACCCACGAAGAGGCAGTGGCCGCGGGCGAAGAGCGCGATGAGCAGGTGCTCCACCACGTCGCGCTGCCCCACGACGCGCTTTTCGATCTGCCCGAGAATCTGGGCTTTGGCCCGGGCGAGCTCCTCGACGGCCTGAAGGTCCTCGCTGGTGGCTTCCGGTGGTGTCGGGGCGATGGGGGCGGCGTTTTCCATGAGGAGGGTTCTCTTAATCTCGGGCGGCGCGCGGTCCAAGGGGTTCTCAGGGGGACCCCGGCGCGAACGTGGGATGCCAACCGTTCCAGAGGGCGGGTATTCCTGCCACAGGACGTTCGTCCGCTCCAGGACACCCTGAGTCCGGTTCCCTACCCCCCCAGGGGGGTTCCGGCGGACCCGAGGCCGGGGGGATGCCGGAGGGAATGACCCCCTTACCTTCCCCCGGTTCGTCACTCCGGGCCGCTCGGGCCGGGAGGGATGGGGGAGAAGCGCATGCACCGAGAGTCAGGAGTACACACCCACCGTGCTTGGACGTGGTTCGTCCCCACCGCGCTGATGGCGCTGGCCACGGGCTGTGGAGGCGCGGGGGGGGAGGAGACCCTGGCGGGTGGGGAAGGGACCGGCACCAGTCCGGTTGCCTCGACGCCCTCCGAGCCGCCTTCCACGCCGCTCCCTCCGGAGGCGGGTGTGCCGCCTCGCGTTCAGCCCTGGTTCCACCGGCTCGGCGGGCCGCAGGACGACACCGGGACGGGGCTCGCCGTGGATGGGCGGGGGGACATCGCCATGGTGTGGCTCTCCACGCCGCGCGAGGACGAGGAGCGCGAGTCCGTGCCCGGTCAGCGCCGGGGCCTCACGCTGGCGAAGTACGGCCCGGATGGGGCGGAGCGCTGGGCCCGGGACTTCTCGCGGATGCGCGTGGCCTCGCCGCGCGTGGCGGCCTCGCCCTCGGGGGAGGTGTTCCTCTCCGGCAATGCCTTCCTGTACCCGTTGGACTTCGGCCTGGGCGCGGCCACCGATGGCTTCCTCGTGAAGTTCTCCGGCGAGGGCCAGCCCCTCTGGCAGCGGCGCGCGGGGCAGAAGGTGTACGGCATGGCGGCGGATGGTGAGGGCGGGGTGCTCGTCACGGCCGAGGAGTGGACGCCGGAGGGCCCCGTGCCGGTGCTCGCCCACCATGACGCGCAGGGGGCCTTCCTCTGGACGCGGCAGTTGGAGCGGGTGGAGCCGGGGTCGCGGTTGCACGCGCTGGCGCTCGCGCCCTCGGGCCGGACGCTGCTCGCCGGCCGCCTCGTGGGCGCGCTCACGGTGGATGGACGGGCCTTCGGGAGCGCCGGGGGCCGGGCCCTGTTGCTGCTCGCCTTCGAGCGGGATGGGCGGCTCGCGTGGGGCAAGGAGCTGCGGGGCGTGGACGGCGACGTCACCGGCCTGAGGCCGGAGCGCGACGGGGGCGTGGTGCTGGTGGGCGAGCTGCGCGGTCCCCTCGCCTGGGGCGGCTCGCGGCTCTCGGACTCCGAGTCCTTCGTCCTCGCCGCGGGCCCGGACGGCGCCGAGCGCTGGGCCCAACCGCTCGTCTGTGACACGCGGCCGGCCTCGCCCACGGTGGCACTGGATGACGCGGGGCAGGTGGTGGCCGTCTGTGGCGGCACGCTGAGCGCGTACGAACCGGAGGGCGCACAGCGGGACCAGCGCACGCTGTCTCCTGGCGAGTGCCCCGAGGGCCGCTGCACGGTGGCGGGCACCACGCTGGACTTCGTCCCGGGGCAGGGCTTCACCCTCGTGGGCCACCAGCGCCACGGCGGCTCGAGCGCGGGGCGCGCGTGGGACCAGGACGCCTTCCTGCGGTTGCTCGCTCCGTGAGCCGTCCACGTCCCCTGTTTCCCCAGAAAACGGAAAGAACCCGGCGGGTCTCCCGTCTGGAGGCCCTACCCGGTGCGTCTCGTGCGGGTGGGAGGCGTGGGCGTGGGTCGCCCATGGGCGTACCTGGAGCGGGAAGGCAGCAGGCAGGGGAGCGGAGGCGGAGAGAAAGACTTGAGCGGGCCGGTCTTACCCGCGACAGTCAGACGCTATGGATCAGGGACGGCGCGCCGCGGACCGCAAGGCCGTGGGTCTGCTGGTAAAGCTCAAGCACACGGACATCGGCAGCTTTGTCGAGGAGTTCGCCGTCAACATCAGCCCCGGGGGCATGTTCATCCGTTCGCGCGAGCCGCAGCCGGTGGGCACCCCGGTGAAGTTCGAGGTGCGCATCGCCGATGGCCTTCGGGTGATGAAGGGCTCGGCGGTGGTGCGCTGGGTGCGGCCGCCCGAGGACCTGTCCGGGCCTCCCGGCATGGGCATCCAGTTCACGGAGCTGGACGCGCCCTCCCAGTCCCTCGTGGACAGGATGCTGCAGCGCAAGGGGGAGGTTGCCCCGGCGGCACCCGTGAGCGCTCCGCCAGCCGCGAGGCCGCCAGCCGCTCCCGGAGTGGCGCCGGTGCGGGGGATGCCCTCCGTGGCGCCTGTCGCACCCGGCTCGCGGCCCGCTCCCATGGCCCGCCCGCCCGAGCCTTTCGCCCCGCCTCCCCCGCCGCCCATCACCGCCGTCGACATTCCGCTCGATGAGCTCATTGCCGCCACGCTCCCGCCGGAGAGACAGCGGGCCGAGCCGCCGCCCGCCGCGAAGCCTCCCGCACGCCAGAGCAACAGCATGCAGGAGTTCGATCTGGCGGACCTCTCGGCGGCGGCCACGCCCGGTCCGGCCACGCCGCCCCCACCCGCGCGCGCCGGCCAGGCCAGCAGCGCGGTGGAGCTGGAGCTGGAGTCGTCCGACGATGACGAGCCGCTCGAGTTCGCGAGGCCCGTCGCGGGCCAGCCACACCGGCCTCCAGCGAGGAAGCCCGCGCCGCCATCCGTTGCCCGCCCCGCGGCTCCGGCGGCCCCGCCCGCTCCCGCACCGCAGAAGGCTCCGCAGACGCAGCAGGCGGCACCGCAGCTCGCGCCGGTGGCGGCGAAACCGGCGGCCCCGCTTCCTCCCGAGCCCAAGAGCTCACCGGGGCAGGTGCGCACCGTCTTCCTCACGCCGCCGGCGAACCTCGAGAGCAAGGGCCCGGTGATCGGCATCGACCTGGGCACTTCCAACTCGTGCGTGGCGGTGGTGACGAACAACAAGCCCATGGTGCTGCGCTCGCGCGAGGGCTACAACACCATCCCCTCGGTGGTGTCGCTCTCGTCGCAGGGCAAGCTGCTGGTGAGCCACCGCGCGAAGAGCCAGGTGCTGCTGCGCCCCGAGCAGACCATCTACGGCGCCAAGCGCCTGGTGGGGCGTCCCTTCGACAGCGCGGTGGTGAACCAGGTCCGCGAGCGCTTCCACTACGAGATCATCCCCGACGCGCGAGGCCGGGCGGCGGTGCGGATGGGCGAGCACGTGCTGTCGCTGGAAGAGGTGCAGGGCATCATCCTGCGCGAGTGCAAGGAGCTGGCGGAGCAGCACCTGGGGCAGAAGGTGGAGCGGGCGGTGGTGACGGTGCCGGCGTACTACTCGGAGCCGCAGCGCGAGGCGGTGCGCCGGGCGGGGTGGATGGCGGGGCTGAAGGTGGAGCGGATTCTCAACGAGCCCACCTCGGCGGCGCTGGCGTACGGGCTGAACCGCGAGGTGACGAAGAAGGTGCTCGTCTATGACCTGGGCGGCGGTACCTTCGACGCGACCATCCTGCGCATCGACCGGAACGTGTTCGAGGTGCTGGCCACGGGAGGAGACATCTTCCTGGGCGGCATGGACTTCGACAACGTGCTGGTGGACCTGTTGCTGGAGCGTTTCCAGCAGGCGGAGAAGGTGAGCTTCCAGGGAGACCGGATCGCGCTGTCGCGGGTGACGGACGCGGCCGAGCGGGCGAAGGTGGCGCTGTCGGAGGCCAACACCTACGAGGTCCACATCCCGATGTTGATGATGGACGAGTCGGGGCAGCCGAGGGATCTGCACGTCACGTTGACGCGGGCGGAGATGGAGAGGGCGTGCGTGCCGATGGTGATGCGCACGCTGGACGTGGTGCGGGACGTGCTGCTGGACGCGAAGATGAAGCCGGGGGAGATCGACGACATCCTCATGGTGGGCGGACAGGCGCGCATGCCGTTGGTGCGCGAGAAGCTGAAGGAAGTGTTCGGCAAGCCGCCGCACGCGGGAGTGAACACGGACGAGGCGGTGGCGTTGGGCGCGGCGTTGTACTCGAACGCGGTGGACAAGGTGAGCAGCGTGGTGCTCATCGACGTGCTGCCGATGACGATTGGCGTGGCGATGCCCGGGGGGGCGTTCACGCGGGTCATCGAGCGCAACACGGCGTTGCCGGCGCAGCGCTCGTTCGCGATCTCCACGACGCGGGACAACGAAGAGGTGATGGAGCTGTCCATCTTCCAGGGAGAGGACACACACATCTCGGCGAACGAGTACCTGGGGACGGTGCGGCTGGAGGGCCTGCCGAAGGGTCCGAAGGGCTCGGTGCGGGTGGCGGTGACGCTGCGGCTGGATTCCGAGTGCGTGCTGCACGTGACGGCACAGGAGTACTCGACGCGCAAGGAGATGAAGGCGACCCTGGCGACGCGCTACACGCCGGAGGAGCTGCGGCAGCGGCTGGGTGTGGCCTCGGACGCGGCGCGGGCGGCGGAGGAGCGGCGTGGCCAGGACCTGAAGGAGCGCTCGGGCCGCTTCTGGGGCTTCCTGAAGAAGGTCGTGGGCAAGGCGTAACCAATCACCTATCTGTTCCAACAACCCCTCGCCCTCCGGGAGAGGGACGGGGTGAGGGTATTGAGGTTCCCAGGTTGCAATGAGGGCATTCACGAAAGCGGAGCTCATCCGCATCGCGCTCCAGCACTATCCTCCCGGAAGCACCGTCTTCATCGACATTGACAGGTCCACTCCCGAATTCCAGCGATGGTCCGAGGCCTGGGATAAAGCGCTGGCCTGGGATCGCTGGGCCTCTCTTCTCAATGAACTCAGGGCTGCATTTCCCGGCCGTCCTGTCGGGAACGTGACGCAACCTGGTATGTCCGCCTGTCTCCGGTGTTGTGTCTACCTGGAGGAGCCACTCCCGGAGGGAGGGAGGGTTCTGACTCGTCTGGCGGGCGCCGTGAGCGTGCTCGCGCCGCTCTATCACGTCTACGCCACGGTGGAGCACATCAGGGCCGATGACACATGGACCCGGCCGCGGTTCTTCTTGCATCCACCGGACGACATCAGGCAACACGCGGAGCTGCTCGTGCAGCACCTGGAGCGGGAACTCGGCTACCAGCCATTTCCGCTCGAGTTGGCCAACGAGCCTGTCCCCGGTCGATGCGTCTACTTCTTCAATGGAGGAGAACCCTCTTTGCTCGAAGCCCTTCTGGGTAGGGATCTGGGCAACCTTCCCTGAAGCCATCCGCACGGGGTTGGAGCCCCGTCAGGCCGCGCCTCCCTGGGGCTCGGCCAGGGGACAGGGAATCTCCAGCGTGAACGTGGCCCCTCGTCCCGGCCCCTCACTGTGGACCTTCAGCGAGCCCCCCAGCTCCTGCGCCGCCAGGGCACTGGAGTGCAGTCCGAAACCATGTCCCTCCTCCCGGGTGGTGAAGCCGTACTGGAAGATGCGCACCAGCATCTCCTGTGAAATGCCCACGCCCGTGTCCCGCACCTCGATGCGCACGTAGTCGCCGGGGCCGCGCTCCAACGTCACGATCAACCGCCGCTCGCCCGGGGCCGCCCGCTCCAGGGCATGGGTGGCGTTGCTGATCAGATTGACGAGGATCATGAGCAGCTTGTGCTTGTCCGTCAGCACTGGCTGTAGGGCGGTCAGGTGCCGCTCCACCCGTGCTCCCTGCCGATTGAGACCGGCCGTGTTGATGCGCAGCGCGTCCTCCAGCAACTCCTCCAGGTGCACGGGCTCGTGCATGCGGGGCGTCCGCGCGTAGTTCTGCTGCACCTTGACGATGTCGCCAATGTGCTCGGTGAACCGGCCCACGTCCTCGAGCAGCGTGAGCAACTCCTCGCGGTCACTCAGCAGGGTCTCTCCCAGCTTGCTCAGGAAGGGCGTCACATGCCGGCCGCGCTCGTCCCGCGTGAGGAAGGTGCCAACATCGGCCTGGTGCTCCTGGAGCATGCCCGCCACCCGTCCCACCTGCTCGAGCCGCATCTGGCCCATCCGCTCCCGGGCGAGCTGCGCCGCGGTGTAGACGCTGTTGAGCACGTTGCCTACGTTGTGCAGCACGTTGGTGGCGATCTCCGCCATGCCCGCGCGCCGGGCCGTCAGCACCAGCCGGTCATGCACGTCCTGGAGCTCTCGCGTGCGCTCCTCCACCCGTTGCTCCAGGTGCTCGTTGGCCTGGCGCAGCGCCTCCTCGCGATGCTGGACCTTGTCGGCCATGGACCGGATGGCCCGCGCCAGCTGCCCCAGCTCGTCCTCGCGGGAGGTGTCCAGCTCCACGTGGAAGTCACCGGCGGCCACCCGCTCCGCGGCCTGGGTGAAGGCCAGCATCGGGCGGGTGACGTGCCGCCGGAGCACCCAGGACATGATGGCCAGCTCCGCCAGCAGCGCCACGAGGCCCACCACCAGCACCTGGCGCGCGGCGCGGAGCGCGGGTTGGGACACCACACGCTCGGGCAGCACCGTGACGAAGTTCCAGCTGGGACCCTCGAGCCGTGACATGCCGATGTACACTTCATGCTCCGGCAGCTCCGCCACCGTCTGTCCGGCCGGGCCGTGGCGCACCCGCTCGAAGATGCTCCGCAGGTCGCGCTGCTGCTGCTCGGTGACGCTGGGGGCGTCCTCGCTGTTCCGCCCGGCGCTGCCCGGGAGGTAATAGACGCCCGTGTCGCCCTCCCGGGTGAACCGCGGGTGGGCGATGAGCTGACCGTCATCGCGGAAGAGCAGGTTGTACGCGCCCGGGAGATGGTCGTTGATGGTGCGCGTCATCAACTCCTGGATGAGCACGTCGTGGCCGATCGTCGCGACGTGCCGGCCTTCCAGGTCCAGCGGCGTGGAGACCGAGACCATCCAGCTCTTGTCCACCGGATCCGGGTAGATGCCGCACCAGACCGTCTTCCGCTGGGGGTTCTTCCCGGGCTCGCTCAGCTCGTAGAACTCGAGCCCGAGGAAGGACTGGGTGCTCTCGGCGTCCTGGGTCCACGTGGGGCGCTCCGGCCAGTAGAGCACCAGCGCGTTCTCCGGCAGCACGACGTAGGTGTTGGTGAAGCGCGTGTGCAGGGCGGGCCCGTATTGGGCGAGCACGTCATATGCGGCCAGGATGCTCCGGCGCAGCCCCTCGTCGAGCGGAACCCCCTGGGGAACCATGAGGCCCGGCATCCTCGTGCCGTCGAAGAGCTCGGGGCGGTTGCGGACGCTGCCGTCGGACAGCCGGACGAAGAGGTTGTCGAAACGCGCGCCCACCTCCTCGGGAGACAGGGCGCGCAGCCTCTCCTCCAGGGCCTTCTTCAGGACGGCGTGGTTGTCCTGCGCCAGCACGAAGATGCCCTGCTCGCGCTGGCTGCGCTCCACCACGTACCGCTCCAGCCTCGCGAGGTTCTCGGCCCGCACCGATTGCAGCACGTGCAGGTAGCTGAAGAGCGTGGCCAGGGCGACCACTCCCGCGATCCGCGCCCCCATCTGCAGGAGCGTCGAGCGCGACAGGGAGGAAGAGGGACGGAGGGAGAACGGCATGATGCGGCCTCTGTCGGGCGGAAGTTTCCAATTCTAGACAGTACGCCTTCCTTGAAGTCCCAACTATTGAGAAGCTCCCTGATTTTCTTGGGGATCAGCCGTGTGGTGGGAACGGAGAATTCGTAGGGGGAAAGGCAACACCCTGCGTCATGCGCCGATAATTCAGCTGAAAGGCCTACACTCCATGACCACGCTCTCCAAGATCTCCAGCCCGTCCGTTCCAGTGAAGGCCTCGCGTTCCTCCGAGGTGACGTCTCCCCAGGCTGCCCCGGCGGCTCCCGTGGCCGCGCGCGCGGAGGTGCGCCGCCCGGTGGATGGATTCGAGCCGGCACCCGCCCGCTCGAACTTCGTGGACCGTCCCACGGGGCAGCGCCCGGGCTCGCGGCCGCTCCACCTGCTGGGGGACGCGCTGGTGGTGCCGGCGTCCACCGCGCGCAAGACGGAGCCCACCGGCCCGGTGGAGCCCAGGCCCACGCCGACGGGCGCGCCCGTCATCGCCGTGTTCGACGGCGGCGTGGATACGAAGCACACGGACCTGGACGGATCCATGTGGACCAACCCGGGCGAGGTGGCGGGAGACGGCCTCGACAACGACGGCAACGGCATCGAGGACGACATCCACGGCTTCAACGTGGGCTTCGGCTCGGGCGATCCGATGCAGGGCGCGGGCACGGATCACGGCACGCACGTGGCGGGCATCATCGCCGCCGAGGACAACGGCGAGGGCAACACCGGCGTGGCCGCGGGCAAGGCGCAAATCCTGTCGGTGGGAGGCCTCTACGACGGAGAGGATCTGCTGACGAACTTCGAGCGCGCGGTGGACTACGTGGTGGACATGAAGTCCAAGGGCGCCAACATCCGCGCGGTGAACGCGAGCTTCGGTGACGAGTTCCGGGACGCGGCCTCGCAGGAGCGCTGGACGAGCGCGGTGCGGAAGCTGGCGGACGCGGACATCCTGCTGGTGGCGGCCACCGCCAACGGCCACGGCAGCAACATGAACAAGGTGGCGGACTACCCGGCCAACGTGGACCTGCCCAACGTCATCACCGTGGCGTCCATGGACAAGAACAACGACAAGCTCGCGAGCTACTCGTCCCATGGCGACAAGGTGGTGGAGCTGGCCGCGGTGGGCGAGGACGTGCTGAGCACCGTGCCCGGCAACCGCTGGGAGGAGATGAGCGGCACCTCCATGGCCACCCCGCGCGTGGCGGCCACCGCGGCGCTGATGTTCGCCGAGAACCCGGACCTCACGGCCGCCGAGGTGCGCGACCTGCTGGTGAAGACGGTGGAGGTGGATCCAGACCTGAAGGGGAAGGTGAGCACCAGCGGCAAGCTGGACCTCGAGGCCGCCGTGGCCGCCGCTCGCGCCTCGGCCGCCCGGTCCGCGGCCTGATGCCCGGAGACCTCAGGGCTCCTGGGGTGGCCGTGGCTCGGAAGTCCGGGCCTCCTGCCCGGAGGGGGGCTGTGCGCCGGAAGGCGTGAGCCGCCCCTGCTGCTGTACCCCGCGGAGCTCCGCGCTCTTCCACGGCCAGTGCCCCTCGAGCTCCACGGCGAGGGTGAAGCTCAGGAAGGTGCGGATGAGCACGATGAGCCCGAGCACGATGACACCTCGCAACGTGGGCTCCTCGCTCACGGTGCGGATGATGTCGGCGGCGACGAGCAGCTCCAGCCCGAGCAGGATGGCGCGGCCGACCTTCTCCCGGAAGCTGCGGAAGGCCTGTTCACCGCCCCCGCGGCGGTAGTGGGCGAGCACCAGCACGATGGACACGAGCGTGCCCACCACCATCACCGCCACGCCCGCGCCCTCGAAGAGGCGCGCCGAGAGTGCTATCCACGCCGTGAAGTCCATGCCCGCCTCTCAGTCTTGGCTCTCGGTGCCCGGAGGGCAGCCAGGCTCGTGGCCCATGCGCGAGCGCAGTGTTATTCTCGAGCTTCATACTCTGCGCGAAGCGGTCATGCCCGGGCGAGCGGCCCGGAGCCGTATGGGCTCCTTCAGTGTCATGCAGTGCGCGCCCGGTGTGTCAGATGGCCGAAGCCGCGTCCGACAGGGAATGGGCCGTGTACGGAGCACTCGGACGCTCCGCCAGGTCTCGGAAGTACCGGAGCGTCTCCCTCAGGCCATCCTCCAGCCGCACCCGTGGCTCCCAGCCGAGCAGCTTTCGCGCCCGGGTGATGTCCGGCCGGTGCTGCTTCGGTTCATCCCTGGGCAGCGGCTCGAGGGTGATGCGGCTGCTTCCACCCATGGCATCGCGCACCGCCTCGGCGAACTGGAGGAGGGTCATCTCGCGCGGGTTGCCGATGTTCACCGGCTCCTCCACGTCCGACATCGCCAGCCGCACGATGCCGTCGATGAGATCCGACACGTAGCAGAACGAGCGCGTCTGGCTCCCATCTCCGAAGAGGGTGAAGTCCTCGCCCCGGAGCGCCTGCCCCACGAAGGTGGGCACCACGCGTCCATCATCGAGCCGCATGCGCGGCCCATACGTGTTGAAGATACGCGCGATGCGGGTCCGCACCTGGTGCACGCGGCGGTACGCCGCCACGAGGGCCTCGCCGTAGCGCTTGGCCTCGTCGTAGCAGGAGCGCGGGCCGATGGGATTCACATGGCCCCAGTACTCCTCGCGCTGCGGGTGGACCAGCGGGTCCCCGTAGATCTCCGACGTGGAGGCCTGGAGGAACACCGCGTTCTGCTGGTGCGCCAGCCGCAGACCATTCTCCGTGCCGAGCGCGCCCACGCGCAGCGTCTCGATGGGCCACCGCGCGTAGTCGATGGGCGAGGCCGGCGAGGCCATGTTGAAGACGTAGTGCACTGGCCCGTCGAAGCTGAATGGCTCGGTGATGTCGTGGTGCAACGAGATGAAGCGCTTGTTCATCCGCAGCCCGGCGAGGTTGCGTTCATCCCCGGTGATGAAGTTGTCCAGACTGATGACCTCGGAGGCGCCATCCGCGAGCAGCCGCTCGCACAGGTGCGATCCGAGGAATCCCGCTCCCCCCAATACGACGGCCCGCTTCCCGAGCATTCGATTCATGCGCGGGAGGCTGGTGCCGCACGTGGCTTCCAGGGAGCGGTGGCCGCACATGCCGGGGATGTGAGGGTTGACTGCCCGACATGCCACGAGGGCCGCGCCCGGCGGACGGCGGCGATGGCGTTCTCCTCCGCACGGCATCCCGGCCTCGGCCGCGGTGGGTCACCCGGGCGGCAGCGGGGTGTACGTACCGCCCCGGGACTCCACGGCCTGGCGGATGGCCCGCTCGAACTCCTCGCGTTGGGCGAACATGCGGATGCCCCCCAACGTGATGTTGGCCATCGTCACGCCCATCTCGACGAAGCTCGTGCTGAACAGCACATTGAGGGAGTTGAGCCGTGGCATGAGGCGCAGGCCCAGCTCGGTCAGCTCGGTCCGCGCCTCGGTGGTGTAGAGCACCATGCCCTCCCAGTCGTGGAAGATGTCCATCTTCCCCAGGTTGCTGGCGGCGAACTCATTGATGACCGCCACGGCGACCCGGCAGAACTCCGCGTCGAACAGGGCGCCGCGGAACCTCAACACGAGGACATGGGGAGCGGGGTTCCACTGACGCAGCTCCCCGTTGGGGGACGTCCACGTCCGGGTTCCATTCTCGAGCGGCCGGGAGAGCATGGGGAGCGGTCAGTATGACACGCCTTACTCGGTATACAGCGTCACGCCGAGTCCGGGCCGGAAGGTGCCGATGGCGAGGGTCTCCGCGTTGGGCACGGTGGCCAGCCCCACCATCACGTCAGTGCCCGACGTCGTCTCGAAGCCGGTGATGGCCAGGGCGAGCAGGGCGATGCTCAGGGGTCGCATGGGGTGTCTCCTCCAGAAAAGGGCGGAGCACATACCACCCACGCGTTGAGGAGGACCACGCGCTCTCTGTGAGAGCGGGCTCCTTCGTCACCAGGATTGACGCCGTGTACGAGGTACCTCGTACGGCCCGCTCAGCGCAGCTTGCGCCGCAGATGGTTGAGCAGGTCGATGCGGGTGATGAGGCCGATGAAATCCTCGCCATCCACGACGATGGGCACGAAGCCCTTGTCGAGCAGCGGGAGCAGCTCGCGCACGGGAGTGCGGACGTCCACGGTCTGCAGGCGCGTGGTCATGATGTCGCGCACCGGCAGGCGCAGGCGCGTCTCGTCGTCGATGGCCGCGAGCAGCAGGTCCGACTCGTCGATCATCCCCACCACCTTGTTGCCCTCGAGCACCGGCAGTTGGGAGACCTCGTAGAGCTTCATGCGCCCGTAGGCGACGAGCAGCGTGTCATGGGGGGACAGCGTGACGACGGCCCGCTCGGCATAGCGGCGGGTGATGACGTCGCGCAGGTCGCCGTGGGCCTGGCGGGGCAGGAAGCCCTGGTCCGCCATCCAGAAGTCGTTGAACATCTTGGAGAGGTACTTGTTGCCGCTGTCGCAGACGAAGGTGCACACGCGCTTGGGCGTGGTCTGCTCACGGCAGTAGCGCAGCGCCGCGGCGATGAGCGTGCCGGAAGAGGAGCCCGCGAGGATGCCGGCCTTCTTGAGCACCAGGCGCGCCGTCTCGAGGCTCTCCTTGTCGGAGATGGTGTAGGCCTTCTTCACGCGGGTGAGGTCCGCGTTGGGCGGGAGGAAGTCCTCGCCAATGCCCTCGACGACCCAGGAGCCGGCCTTGCCCATCTTGCCCGTCTGCACGTACTCGGTGAGCACGGAGCCCTCGGGGTCCGCGAGCACCATCTCGCACGAGGGGATGGCCCTGGCGAAGTAGCGCGAGAGGCCCGCGATGGTGCCGCCGGAGCCGACGCCGCACACCATGGCATCCAGGCGGTTGTCGAGCTGGGCGGCGATCTCCGGGCCGGTGGTGGTCTCGTGGGCCAGGGGGTTGGCGGGGTTGGCGAACTGGTTGACGTAGAAGCCTCCCAGCTCGCGGGCGATGCGCTCGGCCATGTCCTGGTAGTAGTCCGGGTGGCCCTTCTCCACGTCCGAGCGGGTCATGACGACCTCGGCGCCGAGCGACTTGAGGTGGAGCACCTTCTCCTGGCTCATCTTGTCCGGAATCACGAGGGTGAGCCGGTAGCCCTTCTGGGCGGCGACGAGCGCGAGGCCCAGGCCGGTGTTGCCGGCGGTGGCCTCGACGAGGTGCTTCTGGTGGGGACCGAGCTGGCCGGCCTGCTCGGCGGCCGTCACCATGGACAGGCCGATGCGATCCTTGATGGAGCCGCCAGGGTTGTGGCTCTCCAGCTTGAGGTAGAGCTCACACGGGCCGGTGTCGAGCTGGGTCACCCTCACCATGGGGGTGTTTCCGATGAGGCCAATCAGGTCGGTGGGCTGTGGTGCGGAGCGCATGGCGGCGCACTGTACACGAGCGCGAGTGCTCCCAGGTGTGGGCGGGCGTCTCAGTCGAGGAACCGGCGCCACCAGCGGCGCCACTCCTCTTCATCAGCGGCTTTGCCCTGGTTTCCGAGGTGGTCCCAGGGAAATGGCTCCTGCCAGGGCTCCAACACCCGTGCGAGCTCGCGATATGCGGGGAGCGACTGGCCGTGAGCGGTGTCTCCCGCTTCAGGCTCTGGCCCCAGGGTCACGAGGACTCGCTCTCTGTCCAACGCATGCACATCCGTGGAAGGGGAGTGGAGCCGGGCGCGGAGGCCCGGGGCTCCTCCCAACTCGCCAAGCATTGGCTCTCCGAGGAAATTCATCCAGTGGACGCCATCCACCTTCACGCCCAGTTCGTCACGAATTCCGGCATCGCGAACGTCGAAGCCAGGGTGCCGGAAAATCAGAGGGCGCAGGGTGTCGAGCCGGCCGAGTCTGGGATACGCGACGTCCAACGCGAGCCCGGCGTGCCCAGAGGCGAAGGGAAGGCGAGCGGCCAACTCGAGGGCGAGCTCCCGTACGGAACTGGCACTGCGTTCATCGAGATACTCCGTGGGCAGGGTGACACGGAGGACGCTCGCTCTATCGGGTGAGGCTTGTCGCCAGGGAACGCGGGCGTGGTACTCGAAGGAGAAGCCGCTGTCCTGTGTGCCATGGATGCCGAAGTAGGGATCCGCACCATCCTTCAAGAGCTGGGAGGCCTCATCGCGCGTGTAGTCCTCCGCGTATCGCTGCTCCTTCGGATTCAGGGTGGCTCGAATCTGCTCCCAGCCTCTGTCATCCAGCTCGCCAGGTTCCCAATCACAGCAGGTGTATTGCGACAGAGCGGCCGGGTAGGCGCTGACAGCGCGCAGGTAGCTGTCGAGCGCGTGGGACACCTCAGCGGCGATATCGAAGTGGTCGCGGGGCACGAAGAAGACGATGCGCACGACATCTCGGGCGATGAGGCGCTCCCAGTGATTCGTGACCTCCCCTGTCTCGGGGGACCAGGACGTATAGGGGATGGGCCCTGGGATTCGGACTCGCGGGCGGAATGACGTCATGGGCTCATCTACTGGAGAACGATGCCACGCTGAGGAGTGATGAGTGCCGGAAGGCACTCACCGCCGAGGCGTGCATAGGACGTCATCTGTGCCACCACTTCGGCGGTCCACGGATTGGTACCCACATCGTAGCCACAGGGGAACTTGAGATCGTAGATGCACTGAAGCCGGGTGATGTTCCGGGTGAAGTGGATGACGATGTCCGGTTGCAACGAGCCTTCCCACCTGTCGGTGAGCAGCACCTCTTTGGTGAGGTCGTCTTTCCGAAGGCGTGGCTCGATGGAGACGTTGTCGGGGAACTTTTCCGAGAGTCGGCGCTGGATGCACTCGAAAGCGGTGGCGTGCTTGAGCTTTCCAAGATGTCTTCGCCAGGTGGGGGCGAGTTTCTCACTGACGGTGGGTTCTTTGCTGCACTCGGAATCAGGCAGGGAGCGCCCTTTTCCGAAGAGCTCATCATCCACCTGGGTGTTGGCCTCCTTGGCGCATGCGACCAGGATCTCCTCGACGGCTTTCTTCTGGGCCTCGTCGAGGAACCTGCTCACGGTGATGAATCCTTGGAGGGCCTCGGTGGCTTGAATAACCTTCTTGAGTACCTGTCCTGCCCGGACCGCACCCGGTGCGAGGAGCTCCCCGGTACTCGCATTGACTGGGGCGCCACATGCCGCGCCACATGACTGGTGGAACTGAGTGCGCGCGCCAGCGTGCTGCCCACCCCAGGAGAGCTGGGGCTGCGCAGGTGCGGTCAGAGGCCCGAATAGAACAGCGAGAACGATGACTACTGCTTTATTCATGGGTGGTAGTTCGCTCATTTTGCTCTCAGGCGGAACGGTTTCGGATTCGGAGCGAAACGTCTCTGGCCCGGGGGCCGTGCGATACGAGGTCCACGGTCCTCCCCAGGTGCCGCTCGAGGTGCTCCAGGACGGCGCCCTCGTTCGCGGCACATTCCTCGAGTGATGGCGTCACGTCCCCCAGCCACCCGGCCAGCCGTGCTTGCCTGTCGAGTGATGATGTTGGGGCAACGGCCAGCCGCGTGACGAGCCCGGCCCCGCCACGGTGCGCGATGAGCTCGGAGTCTCCGGGCATCGGCTCCCGCTGATAGCCAGCACAGACCTTCCAGGTGCGCAGCTGCTTCAGCAGGTCCATGTGGGTGATGGCCAGCGCATCCACCCCGCCCACCACGTCGAGCGCGTACCGGGCCAGCACCGCGTCGAACCAGCCGTAGCGGACGTTTCCCTGCCATGCATTGTGGACGTTGTGCTCGGACAGTACGGGCCGCAGGAGCTCCGTCTCCGTCGGCAATGGCCCCGCGCCATGCCGGGCCATGTGGCTGCGCAGCACGCCGAGCCGTTCCACCTCGATGTCCAGCCCACTCTCGGCAATCAGGGCCAGCGCGTTCGCGGCGGTGCAGTCCGACCACGTCGTGAACGGATGGAAGCCGTGCCACTCGTCGAGCAGCACGCCCTGTGCCCCCTCGAACACCGTGGCCGGAGACTCCGTCATCCAGTCCCTCAGCGTCGAATCGGGCACCACCAGGCCGAGCTTCACCAGGTGCGTCGCCTGCTCGAGCCACGCGCCGATGACGCCCTCGTGCTCGAAGATGGCGCGCTCGCGCCCAGCCGGGCCTCCGGCGGGAAGGGCAGTCCACAGCGCACGCAGTTCCTCGTTCTTGCGCTCGCGGATGCGCTGGAGCTTCCTGCGCGACCGTGCCGCATCGCGGAGGTCCCCCGCGTGGAGCGTCTCCTCCGGATGCTCCAGTGCATCCTGGACGGTCTCCCCGACGCCGACACCGCAACTGCCGTGTCTCGACTCACCCCGGGCGAGCTCGCGCAGGCGGTTGGCGGATTGATGGAAGGGTGTGATGACGCGTGCGCGCTCGCTGATGCGGATGCGCGAGAACACCTCCCCCACGCCCTTGGTACGCAACGCCTCGCCCTCCACGAGCAGGGCCGTGGGGTGGATGACGACGTACCGGGACAGGAACGTCCGGACACCCGGAACGAACGTCCCCGCACCGAACTGCGCGAAGGTGTGGTGCCGGCCATCGGGCGTGACGACGTTGTGTCCCGCCTGCGCGCCGCCGTTGTACCGCACCACGACGGACGCTCCCGTCCGTCGCACCAGGAAGTCGGTCAGCAGCCCCTTCCCGCAGTCACCGAAACCCAGGTCGATGACGATGGAGGCCCGCCGTCCGCTCCGCGCCTTCATTTGAAGACGTTACGGATGAGCTTCTGCAGGCCCCCTCCCTCCGACGGCGTGCCGGACAGGGCGGGGCCCCCCGAGCGTCCGAGCGCCTCGGCCAGGGGCGTCAGCGCCCGGAGGGTCGCCGCCAGCCGGTCGCCGGGCACGTTCGCCTCCCGCAGGACGTTGCTCAGTCCATCCACGTCCTTCACCAGCCCCTCGTAGAGACAGACGGCTCCCGCCGTCACGAAGCAGATGTCCTGCGGCGACTCCATGCACAGCACATGGTCTCCGAGCAGGTCCCTCCACCGCCGCTCGCACTTCTTGCGGCGCTCCAGGTCCGGGATGACGAAGAACGGCACGAACGTCTTCTGCAACTCGGCGACGATCGCCTCCGTCTTCAGGTCATCGTCCATCCTGTCCCCGACGATTCCCTCGACGATGTGCTTGGACAGGCTCGGGTACGGCAGCTCGTCGCCCGTCATGAAGAGGTAGCCCTTCTTCTTCCGCTTCACCCAGCAGTCCATCTCCGTGTGCTGGGCCAGGAAGTACAGGCCGAGCTCATACGTCTCGTGGCCCGTTCCTCCACCACCTCCCTCGAGGAAGCTCCACGTCAGCCACTGGTCCATCAGCTCGGCGGTGGACTCGAACTGACCCACCTGGAGCGGCGCGTTGTCGCTCGTCGCATCGCCCACGGCCATGAAGAGCAGCTGCGGATCCGGCACCCGGCAGTCCGTGAGCACCTTCATGAACTTTGGCAGCAGTTGCGTGGCCAGCAGCTTGGGAATCGTCCCCATCGAGCCCGTGACATCCAGCGCGAAGACGATGCCCAGCGAGTTGGGATGCTCGGCGCTGTCGCGGCTCTCACGGAGGCGGACACCCTTCGGGTTCATCAGCGGGTGGCAGGACTTCTGCTGGAAGACCTGCTGCGTCGGAAGCTGGGCGCGTCCGCGAAGGAGTGCCTCGTGCGCCTCGTTGCTGTAATTGCCGTGTCCCATCGTCAGTGCTCCTTCGTTTCCGCGAGCGGCCTCGCCCTCACGGCATCATGAGCGGATTGAAGCTCGGGCGGCCAAAGACCGCGTGTCCCACTTCACCAACGCGCTCGCGAAGTGTCCAGGCGTCCTGCCCTGTTTCCTCGACCCCGTCCCCCGCGGCGACGCGCCGGATGAGCGCCGCCAGCGCACCCGGCACCGAGCCCGGTACCGAGCCTCGCGAGGGATCTCCCCCGAGGACCGCGGCGATGCAGCGCGCGCTCATCTTCAGGTCGGCCGCGGGGGTGAGCGTCTCCGAGCGCAGCAGGTCCGCGGGGTAGAAGTCCTTGAAGCGGGTGCACACCCCGCGCGATTGCGCCCCGGCGCGGCCCGCGCAGCTGAACCCCACGAGCCGTACTCCATGCTCTCCGTGCTCGACCAGCAGGTGCTGCGGGAGCACCGCGCCGTGCACGACGCCCGAGCCGTGGAGGAACGAGAGCGTCTCGAGAATCCGGCGCCACATCCACACGGACACGCGCGGGTCGACACCTCCCGGGTACACGTTCCGTACGGCCTCGAAGGTGTGGACGAAGCTCCCATGCCACCGCAGGGCCATGGCGCGCGAGCCGGCGTGCGGCCCATCGCGCAGCACTCCCCGGGCCACCGGTTGCGGGAGGCGGGTGGTGAAGGTCGAGGCACCCGCCGCGGTGCTCCGCTGGAGCTCCTCGAGGATGTCCCACTCGTGGTCGAAGAAGGGCGCGTCGTCCCGGTCGCGCAGCACCTTCAGCAGAACCCGCTCGGTGGGCCAGCGAGCCCTCTCCGCGACATAGACCGTCGAAATCTCACCGCGTGCGATGAGCTGTCCGGGCGCCCAATGGCTATCACCGAGGGTCCACCAGGCCGTGTAGCCATGGTTGGACGGTTGGTTCCACGCCTGGAGGGCCTCCCGGAATCGCGCGGTGGAGACCGCCGTGGGGTCCACCTGCACCGTGGCGCCGCAGAAGGAGCAGACGACCGAGCGAGCGAAGCGGGCAGGTGCGATCGGCGCATTGCACTGCGGGCATTTGAGGACTCGCTCGGTCATGGGCGCGGATGGTATCCGACGTGCCCATGGGCCATACTGGTTTGGTTTCCACGCGATGACGACCCAGACGGTTTTCGCATCCGAGAGGCCCTCCCGGGCGGTGTGGTGTACGCGCTCGTTCCAGGTGGGGGCCGGCTTGGGGCTGGTCCTGGCGGTGCTGGGGCAGGGAATCGTGGCGTGGATGGGCCAGGAGGCGGGGGCCGCGGCCGTGCTGGTGTCCACGGGCTTCTTCGCGCTGGTGGGCCTGCTGGGTGGAGTGCTCACGTCTCCCTGGCTCCCCCTGCGGGGCGGCCGCCCGGTGGCCGCGGGGCTCGTGACGGCGGGGCTCACGCTCACCACCGCGCACCACGTGATGGCCACGGGCGTGCGTGTCCTGACGGGCGCGCTGCCAACGTTCTCCGGCCTGGAGATGTTCCTCGCCAGCCCCTCGCAGTTCTTCCACGCCGCGCTGGTGGGACACCGGGCCGAGGTCTACTCCCTCGGCGTGTCCGCCCTCGTGGTGGCGGCGCTCCTGTTCCTGCTGCTCGTCCGGCGCTCCGCGACGCAGCGGCCGTACCCGCCCGCGCTGCTCGCGGCCGTGGGCCTGGGCGGCGGTGCCGTCCTGTTCGTGCTCGCCACCACGCCGGGCTTCCGGTCCGTGGGGGACTCCTGCCCGGAGTTGACGCTCCTGAGCTCGTTCGGCGGTGACGCCGGTGACGCCAGTGCCTCCGCGCGGAAGGGCGCGCGGCCTCCTCCGTCCGTGCCGCCCGGTCCGCCGCTCTCGGCGGGCGAGGCGTGGCTCGCGTCCGCCCGGGCGTGGAAGGGACCCCGGCCCAACGTCCTCCTCCTCCTCCTGGAGTCCGTGCCGGCCCATCACCTGGGCTACGCCGGCTACTCGCGGGCCGCCACGCCGAACATCGATCGCCTCGCCAGCCGGAGCCTGCGCTTCCGCCACGTGTGGAGCACCGCCCCCGCGTCCAGCTACTCGCAGATGGCGCTGCTGTCCTCGCTGCTCCCGCGCCGCCGGCCATGGTTGGAGCAGTACGAGCGGATCAACTACCCGCGGATGCTCTTCCACGACACCTTCCACTCGCTCGGCTACGACACGGCCACCGTCTCCAGCCAGAACGAGAACTGGCAGGGCATGCGCCGCTTCCAGAACACGGGGACGCCCACCTTCTACCGGGACTCCAACGACCATCCCGGCCCGCACATGGGCGAGGGCGATGAGCGCAAGCTTCCGGATCACCTCACGGTGGATGTCTTCCTCGAGTGGCTGCGCGGGCAGTCGAAGGCGCCCTGGGCCGCGTACGTGAACTTCCAGCGGACCCATTTCCCGTACGCGCTTCCGCCGGGCTTCACCGGACGCCACCAGCCCTCCGAGCCCAACCCCAGCACCTTCGGCTTCCTGCACTACCCGCGCGAGGAGCTCGAGGTGGTGCTCAACCGCTACGACAACGCCCTGGAGTACGTGGACGCGCAGGTGGGCCGACTCATGAGCCACCTCGAGGCCAGCGGCCAGTTGGACGACACGCTCATCATCCTCTCCTCGGACCATGGCGAGCACTTCTACGAGGGCGGCCGCATCACCCACGGCAAGTCCCTGACGGACATCCAGCTGCGCGTACCGCTGCTCATCCACTGGCCCCGGCGCGTCGCGAGCCGGGACGTGGACGTGCCGCTCTCCCAGTTGGACGTCATGCCCACGGTGCTGGAGCTGCTCGGCCTCGAGCCGCACCCGTCCTTCCAGGGCCGGCCGCTGACGGAGCTGGAGCGTCCGGGCGCCCCGCACCCGGGCATCTTCTTCACCCTGCATGGGCTGCGGCTCGGGGATGGGGTGGTGTGCTGGCCGTGGAAGCTCACGCTGGACAGGTCCTCCCACCACTACGAGCTCTACAACCTCGAGGAGGACCCGGGCGAGGTGCGCGACCTCTACTCGCCGGAGGCTCCCATTCCGGCCGCGCTGCTCCAGGTGCTGACGGCCCAGCTCGAGGCGCAGCTCGCGTACCACTCCCCCCAGGGCCCCCGGCACGAGCGCTACGCGCCCCGGCAGGTGCGGTGCCCGGACTGGAGCACCTTCGCCTCCGGCCAGCAGCTCCAGGTCGGTGTCTCGAAGCCCTGAGTCGGTGCACCGGAGCAGGTGTCGTATGTACACCTATGTATTTCAGTTGAAATTTCGTACCTGGGCTTGAGTTCCACTCTTCCAGAATCTGGCAATGCTGCTAAACAAGGAGAACCAACGAAACAGGAACTCCATGCGAACCGCCCACAACGACTTCCTGAACGCCCGCTTCTTCGCCGGACTGGACGGACTGCGGTGTCTGAGCATCGTGGCGGTGGTGGCCTACCACGTGGCGGGGAGCCACCAGGGGTTGGTGGGCCGGGGCTACCTGGGCGTTTCGCTCTTCTTCGCCATCAGCGGCTTCCTCATCACCACGCTGCTGCTGCGCGAGCGTGACAAGGCGGGGCACATCTCGCTGCGCGGGTTCTTCGCCCGGCGCGCGCTGCGCATCTTCCCGCTGTACTACACGGTGCTCGGCCTGTACGCGGCGCTGGTGTTCGTGTCGGAGAAGGACGCGGTGGTGCGCGGGGACTTCTTCGCCAACCTGCCGGCCTTCCTCACGTACACGTCCAACTGGTTCGTCCCGCCGGCCGCGGACAAGCGCGTCATCTTCTATTTCGCCTGGTCGCTGGCCACCGAGGAGCAGTTCTACCTGCTGTGGCCGCTGGTGATGGCGCTGTCGCGGCGCACGTGGACGCCGGTGCTCTTCATGGGGGGGCTGCTCGGGGTGTCGCTGCTCACGCCGTGGGCCGTCTCCGCGGGGCTGCTGGACGCGAGCTACCTGGGCGTGCGCGTGCTCACCAGCATCTCGGCGTCCATCTGCATGGGGTGTCTGGCCGCGCACCTGACGCATTCGCCCAAGGGGTTCGCCTGGGTGTCGCGGGTGTTGGGGCAGGTGTGGAGCGTGCCGCTCATGGGGGTGCTGCTGGCCGGCGTCGTGGTGTGGCACGAGGCGCCCCACTGGCTCATCTCGCTGGTGATGACGGCGCTGGTGGTGGCCACCTGCATCCGCGAGCAGCATCCGCTGGCGCCAGTGCTGGGCCACGCCTGGGTGCGTTACGTGGGCACGGTCAGCTACGGCGTCTACCTGCTGCACATGCTGGCCCTCAACGGGGTGCGCAAGGCGCTGCCGGGGCAGGGCGTGGCCGTCTACTTCGTGCTGACGCTGGCGGTGAGCGTGGTGGCCGCCACGCTGAGCCACCGCTACTTCGAGAGCTGGTTCATCAAGCTCAAGGGCCGCTTCGACTGGCGCGAGCCTCGGCGTGCTCCGGAGCCTCGACGGGTCCGGGCTCCGCAGGCGTCCGCTCCCAAGCCGGGCTCGCTGGTGGGCGTGGGCGTCGAGGCCTGAGTCAGCGCTTGCGCGTCGAGGGCTTCTTCTTCGGCGCGGGCTTCTTGCCGTTCTTGTCATCGTCCTTGGGCAGGCGCGGGCCCGAGGCGAGGTCGAACTCGTAGGTGCCGCCGATCAGCGCGCGGAAGCGGTAGATGTCGGAGAGGTCCGGCGTCACCGCGATGCCGGCCACGGCTTCCAGCACGAGTCCCGGGTAGACCTCGCGGCGCACCACGGGGATGATCTCCACCTGGTTGGCGTTGTCCGTCCACACCGGGGTGATGGCGCGCTCGAAGTAGACGCGGCCGATGACCTCCAGGCCCACCAGGGTGAGGTTGTCGATGTTGTACGTGCCCGCCAGGCCGAGCTGGACGGCATCCGGGACGTCGAAGTCCGCGAGCGCGCCCCGGTCACGCGTTCCCTGGTGCAGGTAGCTCGCGTTGAGCATGAAGCGCAGGTCCTTGCTCACCCGCAGCTCGCCGACGAGCGTCCCCTCGTAGTCCCAGGTGCCGTCGGACAGGCTGGGGGGAATGGCGTCCTCGGTGCTCGGGCCGGTGGGGAAGGTGACGCGCGCGTAGGCGGCGAGGGCGAAGGGGCGCGTCTCCAGGAACGTCCACTGCAGGCCGAGCGGGATGTCACCGAAGGCCAGCTGGAAGTCGCTGTCGCCGGGCAGGCCGAGCCCGAGCACCTCGAAATAGACGTTGGCCTCGAGGTTGTCGAGGATGCCCCAGCGGATGCTCGGGGAGAGCTGCTGGTAGGGCAGGGAGCGCTCGGACTCGAGGGCGAAGAAGCCCTGGTAGCGCAGGCCGAGCTCCAGGTTCCCGCTCCGCGTCGTCTCGGCGGTGCGGGTCACCATGGCCCGGTAGGGTTTGGCCTCCACGGTGGAAGCGAGGAGGAACACGGCGGCGGCGAGGGCGAAGGTCGAGGGCCGGGTATTCATGCGGCGGGACACTAGAGGACCCGCACGCAGGGAGGAACGGTTTCGTGCCCCTTCGTGCTCCGCTGTCGGTTACCTACCGCCGTCCTTCGCGGGGGTCTCGGGCGCGGGGGCGGTGTTCTTGCTCGCCGAGGCACCCACGTCTCCCGTCTCGACGAGCTCCTTGTCCTCGCGCATGAACTCGCGGGACACCTGCTCCACGTCCTCGGGCTTGAGGCCGGTGAGCACCACGCTGGCCGCCTTGGTGCGCGTGACGAGCGCCGTCTCGCCCAGGGCCCCGTGGATGCGCATGAGCGCGATGTGGATTTCCGGGTCGAACGGGTCCGCCGCCAGCGCTTCCAGGTAGGCCTGTCTGGCCTTCGGGTAGTCCTTGCGGAACAGCAGGATGCGGCCCAGGTGCACGTTGGTGCTCGGCGAGCCCGGGTGCACGCGCAGCGAGCCGCGCAGCACCTTCTCCGCCTCGTCCAGCCGCCGCAGCTCCAGCAGCGCCAGCGCGTACTTGTTGGACACGGACTCGTACTTGTCGCCCACCAGCCGGTGCGCCTTGGAGTACTCCTCCGCCGCCGCCTTGATGCGGTTGCGCTCGCGCATCAGCTCGCCCAGGTGCGCGAACTTGCGCGCCGGCAGCTCCGTCACCTCCGCGAAGTCCCCGAAGGAGATCTCCCGCCCCTTCTTCTTCTCGTCCTGGTCCTTCGCGTTCTCCTTCAGCACCACCTCCTCGCGCGGCAGCAGCTCCTGGGGGAAGGGTTGCTTCTTGATGTGCGCCAGCCAGTTCTTCTCGAACTGGGCGAAGGACATGCTCGTGGCGGATTCCACCGCCTTGCGGTCCGGCTTCCCATCCCGCAGGCCGAGGATGATCTCCCGCAGGCCCTTGTTGCCCTGCGTCTCGTGCACGTAGTCGATGGCGTAGTAGACCTCGGCGAAGGCCGTGGCCGCGTCCTCGGCCGTGGGCAGCATCGCGATGGACGGGTGCATCTTCTCGAAGGGGATGAGCTTGTCCTCCTTCACCCGCCGCCCCAGCAGCGCCTGCGTCGAGGGTGTCATCGCCAGCCCCGGCTCGCCCCGCCAGCGCGACTCGAGGAACTTGGCCAGTCCCTCGTGCAGCCAGATGGGCACCGTGTTGCGGCTCATCTGGCTCACCACCAGGTGGATGTACTCGTGCGACAGCGTGTCCTGCCAGTCGTAGCCCCGCGCCACCGCCTTGGGGCTCGTCACCATCAGCTTGTTGAACTTGCAGATGGCGATGGTGCCCGTCGTCTGAATCTGCTGGTAGGTGAGGGTGCTGACCTTGGAGAGCTCGCGCGCGTTGTTGACGACCTCGACGCGAATCTTGCCTCCCGGCGGCCGGTGCCCCAGGTCCTCGGCCAGGGCGCGGTGGATGGACTCCAGCGTCTCCAGCGCGTACGGCACCAGCACCTCGTCCTTCCCCTTCGGGTAGAAGAAGATGAAGTGCTCGCTCTCCGCGCGCGCGTAGTCCTTCACGATCGCCCGCGTGTCCTTCGCCAGCCGCAGGTAGCTGCCCGGCTTGTCCTCGATGTTCGCCGCCTGCAACAGCTCGATGGCCTCGTCGTAGCGGCCCTCCTCGAAGGCCACCCGGCCCTGGAAGTATTTGAGCGGCTCGACGTCCTCCGGGACGATTCCCTCCAGCGCCTGGAGCTCCCGGCGCGCTCCCGGCACGTCCCAGGCGTCCAGCGCCGCCTCCACCTTCCCCAGCCGCTCCTTGGCTTCCGCCTTCAGGGCGTCCTGGGCCTGGGCGCTCGTGACGAGGAACAGGGACAGCAGGGCGAAGACCCTCACCCCAGCCCTCTCCCAGAGGGAGAGGGAGCTTGCAACCCGGTTCATCACTTGACCAGCTCCTCGTAGTAGCGCTTCACCTGGTCCTGGTACTTCTCCGGCGTCCCTTCCTTCATCGCGTCCAGCAGATCCTTCCGGAACTCCTTCGGCGCCTGGTAGGCCTCCTCGTCCGGAATCTCCACCTTGTCGCGCGGGTCCGTCCCGTTGCCCTGCTGGCGGCCCATGCCCATCGGCAACGGCAGTCCGCGTCCCTTGCCCCGGCCCCGCTGGCTCTCCTTCATCTGCTGCTGGAATTGCTTCAGCCCCTCCAGCGCCGCCTGCTGCTCGCCGTAGCCCCGGTTCGCGTCCTTGCCCTGCATCCGCTGCGCCGCCTCGCCCATCCGCCGGCCAATCTCGTCCATCTGGTCTCCCGCCTCCTGGCCGAAGATGGGCGCCATCTGCTCCATGTCCTGCATCTGCTGGCGCAGCTCCCGCGCCTTCTGCTCCAGCGACTGCTGCTGCTGGGCCAGCTGTTGCAGCTGCTGCTTCTCCTGCGGCCCCATCTGCGAGCCCGGCGACGGGAAGAGCGACTGCAGCTTGCGGTTCACGTCCTCCACCGTCTTCGCGTCCTTCTCCAGCTTCTCGGCCAGCTTCGCCGATTGCTCGCGCACCTCGTCCGGGTTGCCGTACAGCTCGTCCAGCGCGCGCTGCTGCTCCCCGTAGCTGGCCAGTTGCTGCGCCGCCTCCGACGCCCGCTGCGCCGCCTCCGCCGCCAGGTCGAAGTCGTCCACCTTCAGCGCGTTCCTCGCGTTCTCCAGCTCCGCCTGCGCCTCCTCCAGCGGCCGCGATGCCCGGCTGTTGAGCTCGTCCGGCCTCAGCTCCTGGTAGTCCTTCTGGACCTGCTCGAGCTGGCGCTGCAGCTCCTCCTTCATCGCCCGGCCCTTCTCCGCCAGCCGATCCTTGTTCTGCTGCCGCGCCTGGTCGCGCAGCGCCTTGGTGGCGTCCGCCACGCGCTGTTGCTCCTGCGCCGTCTTCTGCAGCTCGTCCATGAACTCGCCGAACTTCCTGGCCAGCTCCGGGTACTGCTCGTTGCCGAACTCCTCCTGCGCGTCGTTCAGGCCGTTGAGCATCTCGTCCATCTGCATGGACAGCTCCTGCAGCTTCGCGAGCGCCTCGTCCGTCTTGCCCTCGCGCATCAGCCGCTCCACCTCGTCGAGCGCGCTCTGCATGTCCTGGTCCTTCATCATCTCCTGAAGGGCCTCGGCGTTGAGGTGCTCGTCGCGGATGCCCTGGCGCATCTCCGCCATGCGCTGCATCAGCTCGTCGATGCGCTTGCGCACCTGCTGGATCTGCTGCATCACCTGCTCGCGCACCTGCTCATCCGGGTTCTGCTTGTACTGCTCGATGAGGTTGGCCAGCTCGCGCCGCTCGGAGGCCAGCTGTCTGGCCAGCTCCTGCAGCGCCTCCAGCTTCTGCCGGTCCAGCAGCGACTCCAGGTAGAGGATGTCCTTCTCCAGCTCGGCGACCTCCTCCTCCACCAGCACGCCCAGGCGGGCCCCGGTGCCGAAGTCATCGCCGCCCGTGCGGCGCTGCTGGGTGCGCAGGTAGATGCGGCGCAGGTCCGCGGTGGCGCGCACCTTGGGGCCCAGTGTCTGCGCCACGTTGGAGAGCGCGGCGACGAGCTCGGCGGGGTTGTCCCGCTCGCGGGCCAGCTCCTGGGCGAGCGCGCGGATGTCCGACACCAGCGTCTGGCCGCTGGTGTCCACCGTCTGCGCCGCAGTCACCTTCTGCACGTCCTTCGTCTTGTCCCGGTCCGGGCCCTCCAGCCGGTCCGCCAGGTGGTCCACCATGCGGCCCCAGAGCGCCTCGGCCTTCTGCAGGGCGGCGCGGCGGTGCTCGGCGGCGCTGTAGACGCGCAGCACCTGCGTGCGGCTCACGCCCCGCTTGGGGCCTTCCACCGCGTCGTTGTCCCTGGCCTCCACGTAGTAGGAGATGCGGTCTCCCGCCTCCACCTTCAGCGAGCCCAGGTCCCACGTATAGGTGCCCTTGTCGCGCCGGCCATCCTCGCGGGGCAGCGGCAGGCGCGACTCCTCCTTCGCCCCCGGCGTGCGGAAGACGAGCGACAGGCCGTTGAGGCCGTAGTCGTCGCTGGCCTCGTACTTGAGCGTCACCTGCTGGCCCGGGTCGATTTCAATCTCCGCCGCGGGCGTGAGCAGCGTCACCTGGGGCGGGGTGTCCGCCTCCACGTTGAGCGGGATGTCCGGGCCGGTGGCGATGGCCTTGCGGCCCGGGCCGTAGAAGACGAAGTGGTAGTTGCCGCTCTTCTTCGTCACGAAGCTGCCGGTGAGCTCGCGCTTGTCCTGGACGGTGAGCGGGAGCGTCTCGCCATTGACGACGATCTCCGCGCGCTCCACCTCGCGGTCCGAGCGTGTCTCGAGCTGCACCTCGGTGCCGGCCGGGGCGCTGATTTCCCCATTGGTGCCCGGCACGGTGCGCGGGGCGAGCCCCGTGTAGGCCGGGTAGCGGTACGTCAGCTCGATGTCGCCGGTGATGGGCTCGCGCTGCTCGGCCCGCACCATCTGCCGCGCGGAGGCGAGCGCCTTGTCCAACCCGGCGCGCCAGGAGGAGCCGGCCAGGCCCAGCACCACCCCCAGCGCGAGCGCCACGCCACCCACCGCGAGGGCCGTGTGCTTGAGGCGGGCGGAGTCCACCACCGTGCCCGGGTCCACCTGGGCGGCGCGCAGGTCCATCTGCCGCAGGAAGGCCTCGGCGAGCTCCGCCGAGTGCTGGGGCTGCTGGCCCCGCTCGCGGCTCAGCTCCACCGCGGCGAGCACGTCCAGGGAGAGCTGCGGCTGGCGCTCGCCGATGAGGCGCGCGGTGCGCTGGTCATCGCCCACGGTGCGCAGGGAGAGCCACACGCCGAAGGCACACGCCACGAGCGCGCCCGCCACCGGGGACAGCAGCAGCACCCAGCGGCCGGCCGCCGGGGCGGCGAGGGCCAGGAAGCCACCGGCCACGGCCAGGATGAGCACGGTGGCGGTGCCCAGCAGCGCGCCTCGCAGCCAGAGCTGGCGGCGTTGGCGGGCACGCACCGCGGCGAGCAGCCGCTCCACGCCCGGCGAGCGCGGCTCCACCTCGGGCGCCGGAGGCGGAGCAGGGGGCTGCGGGGGAGGCGGAGGCGGGAGCTCCGCGCCTGGGGTTTGCGGGGATTCGAGGTTCACGCTGTCAGGTCCGCTCGGTCGCGTGGCAACCCATGGCCGGGCCGCCTATTTCCCAAATCTGTAGCAGGCCCGAGCGCGCGGCGCGTCCCCCCGGTCTCCGGGGGGGGGCTTCCGGTGCCGGGTGTCCGCCGGTGGAAGCTTGACGGCTTACCAGGAGGCCGCGGGGTTCAGCGGCTGGCGGTCTTCGGAGAGGCCGTCTCCCCCTCGCTGCCCGCCGCCACGTGCTCGTGGTCCCGGGCCATGCCGCCGTTGGGGTGGTCCGGCTGGGGCTCACTGGCGCCCAGCTCCTGGGCGAGCGCCATCAGCACCTCCTGGGCGTTCTGCAGGCGGGGGCGCGGCATGCGGGAGATGGCCCGCTCCACGGCGCTCTCCACGGTGCCCTCGGAGGGCACGTCCATCGCGCGGCCCGCATCGGTGAGGGAGAAGAGCGCCTTGCGTCCGTCGAGTGGATCCGACTTGCGCTCGATCAGCCCGCGCTTCTCCATCCGCTTGAGCACCCCCGTCAGCGTGCTGGGGTGCACGTGCATGATCTGCGCGAGCCGCCCCGCGGTGATGCCGGGGAAACGCCCCACGAGCCGGAGCACCAGCCGCTGCGGACCCGTCAGTCCGAGCGTGGACTCCATGCGCTTCGACGTGGACTGCAGGCCGTGATCCACCGCCCACAGCAGGCGCATGAATTCCAGTACTTCACCAAGTGGAGTGCCCTTGGACTTGTCCGCGTGGGTTGGGTCGGTGGCCTCTTCAGTGGGTTTCATCTGTACAGTGTCCCCCAAATTCTACCTTCCTGTCGCTTACTCCATCTTGGACAGGTAGTACATCCAGGCCTTACCTGCCTGGAAAATCCATGGCCCGGCGAGCTTGGGCGGGCCAGGGCGCGCGCGCTCCCACCAGGGGAGACGCCATGCCTTCGTTTGACGCCATACTTTCCGCGATTCCGGGGCCGGATACCAGGGCGGCGAAGCGGCGTCAGGCGGTTCTGGACGAAAAGCTGGAGCCGGGGAGGGGGGGAGGGGCTGGCCCGCTGGTTCGCCGCGCTGACGGGCAGGCGGGGTGGCCCGGCTGGAGGCGCGGAGGGCTGCGTCACGTTGTCACGTTGACCCGGGTGTCCGGCGATGCGAAGCGAGGGGGGAAAGAACGAGGCCCCCCATGCTGAAGAACACGTCCCTCGGCCGTTTCCGCGCCATCGCCCTGCTCGAGGGACTTTCCTTCGTCCTGCTCCTCTTCATCGCCATGCCGCTGAAGTACCTCGCTGGCATGCCCCTGGGAGTGAAGGTGGTCGGCTGGGCACACGGGATGCTGTTCGTGCTCTACCTCCTGTTCCTCGTGGAGGTGGCCGTGGTGCATCGCTGGCCGCTCGTGCGCGTCCTGGGCGCGTTCATCGCGTCGCTGGTGCCCTTCGGGACGTTCGTGCTCGACGCGCGGCTGCGCCGTGAGGAGCAGCCGGCCACGGAGCCTGCCGCGTGAGCACCCGGCAGCAGCGCGAGCGGGTCGAGCGGTGCGAGGCCGCGTTGGCGAGGGAAACACCAGCGCCCGGTCCTGGAGGACGGAGGGGGCGGAACGGGTGAGCATGGACGGTGTCCGGCTGCGGGTGACGCGGGTGTGGCAGTCCGGGCCCCTCGTACCGGGAGAGGTGGCGCGGCTCGGGGTGGAGGCGGAGGCCCCGGAGGAGGCGCAGCTGGGGGGCACCTTCCTCTTGAAGCTGCACGAGGCGGGCGGAGCGCGCACCGTTACCGTGCGCGGCGTGCGCTTCCCCTGAAGGCCGCTCGCTCCTCGAGCGGTGGCCCCGGGCCCGCCGGGCCCCTGCCGGTGTCTGGCAATGAGTGGGGGCTGCGTCTCAGGTGGCGGGCCGTCTGGAAACGACCGGCTCCAACAGGCCCCTGGCGCTCAGCACCTGCTGGACATGCCGGCCCAGGGCGAGGTGCTCGGGATTGGAGGCGGTGAGGCGCTCGGGGGTGAGCAGGATGAGCGTGCCCTTGTCTTCCACGGGTTGCACCCGCACCGGCTCCGGCAGGGGCGGCACTTCCCCACGGCGACGAGAGAAGTACGTCCACCACCCCAGGTCCACATCGCCTTGCGGCGACAGGCTGTCCCGGAAATCGTCGGAGGTGACGACTCCGCAGTCCGGTTCCCACGCCAGCACCATGGCGCGCAGCACCCCGGCGAGCACGTCCGCCTGGAGGACGCGCTCCCTCTCCGGCTCCTCCTTCGGCAGGTAGAGCAGGCAGTTGTTTGGCACGAATTCGGCTGCGGAGCCACAGCGCAAGGTGGCCAGCCCCCCGTGTCCCTCCTCGTGCCCCGTCCACACCCAGAGCATGAAGCCATCCCGGCCCTCCTGGTACGTCCTCCTCTTGAAGAAGCGCAGGAAGGTGTTGGCGGTGGGCTCGAACTGGAGCTGGAGCGCCTTCTTGCGCGAGTCGGCCTGCTCGAACCAGCGGGTGTAGATGGGGTCGCATTGGGACAGCAGGTGGAAGAACGCCTCCGCCCGCCGGGCACACTCCTCGGCGGAGTCCTTGCGGCCCCCCCAGTAGATGCCCGCGTAGTAGGTCTCTCTCATGCGTGCTTCGCCTCAGGGAGGTGGAGTGAACACCACCTCAATACCCGTGATTTTGTTCGCTTTGAACAGCTTCTGCAGGATGGGCACCATGCGGGGCTCCGCCACGTGCCAGCGGATGGCAATGCCGTTGGCCACCCGCCATTGCCGCTGTGCCTGCTTGACGAGTCTGGCTGCACCTTTGAAATATTCCTTGGGCTCGAGGTTCGCGTCGAAGTGCTTGTCGTAGCCCAGCCCCTTGGTCTCCTGCAGCAGGCGTTGCTCCAATTCGAAGCCGTCGAAGTCGGCCTTCTCGCCGTTGCGCCACACGCGGTAGACCCAGCCCGCCGGGGCCTTCGACACCTTGTGCTGGAAGGCGCGCGAGCGCGGCGACATCCGCTCGTTCTTGGGCACCCATTGTCCCGGCCCCCCCACCGGCGGCACCCAGCCGCTGCCGCCACCCGAGCCCACCTTGGCCAGGTGCAGGCCCCAGGCGACGCTCAGCCCCTGGCCCGCCACCGTCACGGCCCGTCCGGGCACCGCCACCAGCCGCAGCACCAGCTCGCCCCGCTTCGTCAGCGTCAGCAGGGGCACCGAGAGCCGGCCGAGCTTCTCGCCCCACCCCACCGCCTTCACCGCCCCCGCCCCCGAGGTGCCCACCGTCAGCAGCACGTTGGCCAGCAGTCGCGAGCCCTCACGCACCCGCTCGCCCCGGGGCTTGTGGCGGAAGGCTTCCCAGTACTCGGGCGCGTTCTGCAAGAGCACGCGCACCGCGCCCGGCAGCCGCGTCAGGCCCTCCAGGCTCTCGCCGGGGTGGAAGACGAGGTGGGCCAGGCCCTCCAGTGTGTCTCCCAGCGCCAGCCCCGCTCCCTCCAGCGCCGGTAGCACCACGCCGTCATCCGGCACGTAGGGGCCCAGGGGCATGGCGCCCCGGGGCACCTCCAGCCCCGTGTCCACCGGCCACAACTGCCCGTCCTCCGCCGCGTAGAAGGGGCCCACCTCGTAGCGGTCCATCCGCGCGTGCAACTCCTCGCGCGTCACCGGCTCCGCGGCCGTGGCCACCTCCAGCAGCAGGTGCGCCGCCATGCGCTGACGGGGAAACTCCCCCAGTCCCGCCTCCGCCTCCAGCAGGTGGGCCAGCAGTTGCGCCGCCTGTTGAGGCGACAGGGTGCCGCCGTCCCCCGGCAACACCTCGGGGGACACGCCCACCTGCACCAGCAGGCCCTGGAAATGGTCCACGCTGAAGGGCACCGGCCAGGGGCGTCCCTCCCCCACCCCATCCCTCCAGCCCACGAGGCTCTCGTCCTCCAACTGCTCGTCCTCGCCTCGTACCGGGCGGCGTCCCCGCGAGCCGGACTCGTCCCCGGGGATGTCCGCCGTCAGGGCCGGGGCACCAGGCGCCTGCTCGTCGACGTCGTCCTCCGGGTCATCGTCCTCGTCGAGCCCAGGGGCGTCGCCGGGCGGCACGGCCGTACGGACGGAGTCGTCCACGGGCCCGGGCGGGCGCGCCGGGGTGGAGAGGGCCGGTGTCAGGCGGTGGGCGCGGGGGCTGGTGAGCAGCCCGGGGAGAGGCGTGCCCATGGCGCACCCGCCCAGCATCAGCAGCGCCAGCGTCAGCGGCACGCAGTGGGCGAGCCCCCGCCCGGCAGGGGACGAGGGAAGTGGAGACAGACACATGCGGGGCTCCGGGGACGGACCGTCCTCCCCATCGTATCTCCCCAGGCTGCCCCTCCCGGGTGCGTCGGTCCCTCACCCCCTGGACGCCGACGCGCCAGGCCAGCGCATCCGCGCGGAGGGGCCACGTCCCGAAGCCTCACGGACCTGTTCGGCGCCGGGCGGGCGGGGAGGGGCGGGTGGAGCGCTCACCCGGCCGCGCTCAGCCCCATCCACACCTGCCAGGCCATGAAGGCCAGGTAGAGCACGAGCAGCAGCAGCCCCTCGGGCCGGGTGATGGTCCAGTCGAAGGAGACGGAGAGGGGGAAGAGCAGCAGGGTGAAGCCCAGCAGCACCAGGAGGATGGACATGCCTCCCGCCGGCAGCGGCACGGTGGTCATCACCGCCACCGTCCCCAGGATGAGGAGCAGGTTGAAGATGTTCGAGCCGATGATGTTGCCGAGGGCCATGTCCGCCTGGCCCCGGTGCATCGCGATGAGGCTCGTGAAGAGCTCGGGCATGGTGGTGGCCAGCGAGACCACGGTCAGCCCGATGAGCTGCGAGGACATGCCGAGCGCCTGGGCCGCGCCGACGGCGCCCATCTCTCCCAGCTTGCCCCCGAAGCCCAGCAGCGCGAGGCCGCCGGCCACCATGGTGGAGGCGAGCTGCCACGAGACGACGGGCTCGTGCCTGGCGACCTCCCGGAGCTCCTCGGCGAACTCGGCGCCCACCCGCGCGGGTTTCCCCGCCGAGCGCAGCAGCATGGCCAGGAAGAGGCCGAAGCCCGCGATGAGCACCAGTCCCTCCAGGCGCGACAGGCCGGGGCGCTCCCCCTCGAGCAGGGGCGGCGGCAGGGCGAGTGCCAGCACCACCACCACCGCGCCGAGCAGCGCGGGCAGCTCCCGCCGCAGCAGGGAGGACTGCACCTTCACGGGCCGCAGCAGCGCCGACAGGCCGAGAATCAGGCCCATGTTGGTGAGCGAGGAGCCCATCATGTTGCCGAAGCACAGCGCCGTGTCGCCCCCCGCGGCCGCCGCCACGTTGAGCGCGAGCTCCGGGGCCGAGGTTCCGAAGGCCACCAGGGTGAGGCCGATGGTGAGGGGCCGGACGCCGCGGCGCTCCGCCAGGGCCACCGCGCCCTTGACGAGCAAGTCCCCCCCGAGCAGCAGCAGCACGACACCGCCCAGGAAGAGTCCCAGGGAAGTCAGCAATCCCGTTTCCATGGGCCTGTCCTATCCGAAGTCGCGCTCGCGCGCGGAGGGGAAGTTCAGGCTTCCTCGTCGGGCAGGAGCGTGAGGAGCAGCTCGTCGTCGGGACCGAGCGGGCGCCACCCGGGCGGTGGGGGGGTGGCGCGCAGCGCCGCCCTGGCCTGCTCGACGCGCTTCTCATGGGTTTCCGGGGTGTAGGCAGACCACGAGCCAAGTGCCTCGGCCACATTGAAACGGTTGGCGTCATCCATGACGGCTGGCCAACCGTCGGGGACGCTTTGGGCCAACATGCGCACGAGCACATCGCGCACGAAGCGTGTGACCTGCTTGCGCCTCTCTGCCTCGGCGAGCAGACCGCTCAATACCTGTACTCCGGCGACGTCGTCCTTGCCCAGCTCCTTGGCCAGCAAGTACAGCGGGACAGCGGGACGAGCATCCGCGAAGGCGGTGAGCGAATCGTAGCCAAGCGCGCGGACCCGTTCGTACAGACGTGCCTTCACGTTGCCCTGCCACGCACGTCCGTCGCTCATGGCCCTCTCCAGCGGATGAAGTTCACTGGGATATCGTAGTCCTTCATCCGCTTCGCGGCGAGACTCAGGACTTCGTTCCGCGTCAACATCCGTCCGGCGTCGACCTCGGCATCACGCAGCGCTTTCATGATCATCCGGTTCCATTCACCGGGCCAGGTACGCCCCAGCTTCCAGTTGCCGCCGCCATGGATGGCCTCGTGGTGCGCCCGCTCCAGCTTCACGCAGAACTGGTCGATGTCCATCTCGCCGGTGAAGCCGCGCTTCTCGAACCACTCGCGGAACTCCTTGGGCAGCACATGGTGCCGGGGGCGCCTTGCCATGCCAGCACCCGCTCTGTCCGTCACGCGGATGGCCCGCACCTCGGGCCCCTCGCCCAACGCCTCTCGCACGCCGCGCGGCAGCTCGCCGTGCGCCTTCATCGCCAGGCCGGCCTGAATCCGTACCGCCGCGCTCACGGCGGGCAGTGAGAGGACGCCCGTGCGCACCAGCCGCCGCATCATCTCCACCCACTCGGCGGAAACGACGAGGCGCGTGCCCATCATCACGCCGCCAGGGCTTGGCGCTTTCAATGCCTCGTGTGCGCCCTGGCGGTGGTGCGGCCCCCCGGGCCCGGGCGCGGACGGCTCACCAGGTCCTTGTACCCAGGAGGGGGCGGCGGTCTCGTGCGGCGTGTAGCACAGGTGCGTCTCCCGGCCCGGCGGCCGCACCGCCGCACAGGCGTTGCACAGCAGGGTCAGGGTGAGCAGCAGCCCCGTCCACGGCTTCACGGGCCCTTCCACCCATGAGCGCAGTGGCATCTCCCACAGCGTGGATGTCATCAGTGCCTCCGATGGTGAACTCCCATTCTGGAGGCACCTCCGACGAGTCCGGCCAGCCGGGAGGAGACCGGTGGATGCAAAGGCTCAAATGGCGAAGTCGCCGAGGAACACCTTGGCCATGCGCACGTCCGCGTGGACGTGGTCTCCCTCGACGACGCCCAGGTCATCGAACTCGGCGCGCGGCACCTCGACGGTGACCGTCTCTCCCGAGGGCAGCTTCAGCAGCACCTTCACGTAGCCGCCCACGGACTTCAGCCGCTCCACCCGGCCCGTGGTGAGCTCGTTGCTCCCGTTCGCGGGTTTGGCGATCTTGATGTCATGCGGACGGACGAAGGCCTGGACCGCCTCGCCCTCGCGGGCGCTCTGGGGCGCCTCCACCACGAGCGTGCCCACCTCGGCCCGGCCCGAGCGCACACGCCCGCGCAGGACGCTGGTTCCTCCCACGAACGAGGCGACGAACGGGGTCGCCGGCCGGTCGTAGATCTCCTCCGGCGGCCCCGCCTGGGCCACCCGCCCATCCGAGAGCACCACCACGTGCTGCGAAATCTCCAGCGCCTCCTCCTGGTCATGCGTGACGAGCAGGGTGGTGACCCCCGTCTGCTCGTGCAGGGACTGGAGCCACTCGCGCAGCTCGACGCGCACGCGGCTGTCGAGCGCGCCAAAGGGCTCGTCCAGCAGCAGCAGCTTGGGCTGGATGGCGAGCGCCCGCGCGAAGGCCACGCGCTGCCGCTGTCCTCCCGAGAGCTGTCCCGGGTAGCGCTTGCCCAGCTCCTCCAACTGCACGAGCTTCAGCATTTCGTCCACGCGCGCTTCGATTTCTCCGCGCGGCAGCTTGCGCGTCTCCAGCCCGAAGGCGATGTTCTGCCGCACCGTCATGTGCTTGAAGAGCGCATAGCTCTGGAAGACGACACCGATGCCGCGCTTCTGCACGGGCAGGTGCGTACACTCCACGCCCTCGATGCGCACGGAGCCGGAGTCCGGCAGCTCCAGCCCGGCGATGAGGCGCAGCAGGGTGGACTTGCCCGCGCCCGAGGGCCCGAGCAGGGTGGTGATGGCCGCGGACGGAGCGTGGAAGGACACGTCCGAGACGGCGGGCGTGCCCCCGGAGGTGAAGCGCTTGGTGAGTTGCTCGACGACGACGCTCATGCGGACTCCGCCTTCCACTCGACGTACTTCTTGACGGCCAGGGTCACCAGCGCGAGCACCGTGAGCAGCGAGGCCACGGCGAAGGCACCAGCGAGGTTGTACTCGTTGTAGAGAATCTCCGCGTGCAGCGGCAGGGTGTTGGTCACCCCGCGCACATGCCCGGACACGACGGACACGGCGCCGAACTCGCCCATCGCCCGCGCGTTGCACAGCAGCACGCCGTAGAGCACGCCCCACTTCACCTTGGGCAGCGTCACGTGCAGGAAGGTGCGCCAGCCGCTCGCGCCCAGCGACAGGGCCGCCTCCTCCTCGTCGTGCCCCTGCGCCTGCATGATGGGCAGCACCTCGCGCACCACGAAGGGGAACGTCACGAACACCGTGGCCAGCACGATGCCCGGCACGGCGAAGATGATGTGGATGTCGTGCTCGGCCAGCCACGGCCCCAGCCACCCCTGTCTGCCGAAGAGCAGCACGAAGACGAGCCCCGCGATGACGGGCGAGACGCTGAAGGGCAGGTCGATGAGCGTGAGCAGCACGTCCCGGCCGGGGAAGCGGAAGCGGGCGATGAGCCACGCGGCGGCCAGCCCGAACACCAGGTTGAGCGGCACGGCGATGGCGGCGGCCAGCAGCGTGAGGCGGATGGCACTCCAGGACTCGGGCTCCAGGATGGCGTCGAAGTAGGCGCCCACGCCCTTCTGCAGGGCGTAGGTGAAGACGGCCACCAGCGGCACGACGAGGAAGAAGCCGAGGAACGCGAGCGCCACGGCGATGAGCAGCCAGCGCACGGGGGCGGGCCCCGAGACGAGGCGCCGGTTGCGGCGGGGAGCGTGCGAGGTGGGGTGCATGGGGCGCGCGTCCTATCCGGTCCCCGGCCGGGTTTCGAACCGGCGATGGGTCCAGCGTTGCAGCAGGTTGACGGCGAGCAGCATCGCGAACGACACCGCCAGCATCACCCCGGCGATGGCCGTGGCGCCCGCGTAGTCGTACTGCTCGAGCCGGGTGATGATGAGCAGCGGCGCGATTTCCGTCTTCATGGGCATGTTGCCGGAGATGAAGACGACGGAGCCGTACTCGCCGATGGCGCGGGCGAAGGCGAGGGTGAAGCCGCTGAGCAGGGCGGGCATCACGCTGGGGAAGAGGACGCGGGTGAACACCTGCCAGGGCGTGGCGCCGAGCGTGGCGGCGGCCTCCTCCACGTCCGCGTCGATGTCCTCCAGCACCGGCTGCACGGTGCGCACCACGAAGGGCAGCCCGATGAAGGTGAGCGCGATGACGATGCCCACCGGCGTGAAGGCCACCTGGAAGCCGAGCGCCTCCAGGTGCTGCCCGTACCAGCCATTGCGCGAGTAGAGGGTGGTGAGCGTCAGCCCGGCCACGGCGGTGGGCAGGGCGAAGGGCAGGTCCACCAGCGCGTCCACGAGCGCCTTGCCCGGGAAGCGGTAGCGCACCAGCACCCAGGCCACCAGCAGGCCGAAGACGGCGTTGAGCAGGGCGGCGGCGAGGGCCGCCCCGAAGCTGAGCCGGTACGCGGCCAGCACCCGGGGCGCGGCCACCGTGTCCCAGAACTGCGCCCAGGAGAGGGAGAACGTCTTGAGGAAGAGTCCGGACAGCGGAAGGAGGACGATGAGGCCCAGGTACAACCAGCTGAGCCCCAGGGTCAGCCCGAAGCCCGGCAGGACGCGGCGTCGTGCGCTGCTGTGCATGGCGTGCGCGGCTCCGGACTACTGCGCCTGGGGGACGTAGAGCTGGTCGAAGGAACCGCCATCGTCGAAGTGCTGCTTCTGCGACTGCTTCCAGCCGCCGAACACCTCGTCGATGGTGAAGAGGCTCACGGTGGGGAAGCGGTGGGCGTACTTCGCGGCCACCTTCTGCGAGCGGGGCCGGAAGTGGTGCTTCGCGGCCAGCTCCTGGCCCTCGTCCGTGTAGAGGTACTGCAGCCAGGCCTCGGCCGCGGCGCGCGTGCCCTTGCGGTCCACGTTCTTGTCCACCAGCGCCACCGGCGGCTCGGCGAGGATGCTCACCGAGGGGACGATGATCTCGAACTCGTCCTTGCCCACCTCCCCGGTGAGCAGGAACGCCTCGTTCTCCCAGGCGATCAGCACGTCCCCGAGCCCACGCTCGGCGAAGGTGGTGGTGGCGCCGCGCGCCCCCGAGTCCAGCACCGGCACGTTCTTGAAGAGCCTCGAGATGAACTCCCGCGCCTTCGCGTCGTCACCGCCGGCCTTGCGCCGCGCGTAGCCCCACGCCGCCAGGTAGTTCCAGCGCGCGCCCCCGGACGTCTTCGGGTTGGGGGTGATGACACTCACGCCCTCGCGCAGCAGATCCTCCCAGTCGCGGATGGCCTTGGGGTTGCCCTTGCGCACCACGAAGACGATGGTGGACGTGTACGGCGAGCTGTTGCTCGGCAGCCGCTTCTGCCAGTCCGCGGGGATGAGCTGCCCCTTGTCGTGGAGCATGTCGATGTCGTACGCGAGCGCCAGCGTCACCACGTCCGCGTCCAGCCCGTCGATGACGGCGCGCGCCTGCTTGCCCGAGCCGCCGTGGGACTGCTTGATGACGAGCTTCGTCCCGTGCTTCGCCTCCCACTGCTTCGCGAAGGCGGCGTTGAGGTCCGTGTAGAGCTCGCGCGTGGGGTCATACGAGACGTTGAGCAGGGTGATGGGCTCGCCCTGCGCGGCCCCCGGCTTCGAGCAGCCTCCCAGCGCGGGCACGGCGGACAGCAGCAGCGACAGCAGGGCGGCGGTGAGCCTGCGAGCGGATGGCGACTTCATCGAGGTACCCCATGAAATTCAAAAGCCCACCGTCCCCCGCGGGGTGGTGGGCTCTCCAAGAACTCGTGACCGGCGGCCCTCAGGCTTCCGGCGGGCGAGCACCCACCCCCGTGGACCGGCGGCAACACACCTTCATGTGCGGGGCTCGGAGGGCGGGCATGAACGATTCACAAAGTGCCCGGCACCCCTCCGTTTGTCAAGCAGTGTATCCGTTATAGCGGATGGAGCCCCGGCGGGTACCCAAAGGTGGGTCTTCCTCGTATCCTGCCGCGCCCGGAATCCAGGGACAGCAAGGGGGTAGCCCATGGCGGACAGGAAGATGAACCTCGGACGCGAGCGGAAGCTCGACTTCTCCACGCTGGAGCAGACGGGGGAAGCGCCCTGGCGCTATCCGGAGCTGGAGCTGACGGATGCGACGCGCACGGCTCCGCCCGTGGTCGATGAGGACACGACGGGCAGGCTGATCGCCCCGGTCGATGTCCCGGTCGACGAGGAGCCGGAGCTGCGCACGGTGTTCTCGACGAAGGCGGTGCTCATCGCGGACCTGCTGAGGGACACGTTCTCCCGGCGGTTCTTCGGCCGCGCGCCCTACCGGGTGCTCCGGGTGGACGAGCCCGAGGGGCCCAGCACGGCGGGAGGACTCCTGGCCCGGCAGTCCATTTCGCTCGTGGCGCGAGAGGGGTCGGCGCCTTCCATCGTCTGCGGCTGGGTGGACACCGCGAAGCAGGAGGCGCAGCTGCGCTGCTACGAGTCGGTGGCCCTGCGCTACGCGTCCCACCACGGCATGGAGTTGGACCTGTCGCCGGAGCACTACGAGGGCTTCCTGGAGACCCTGGTGGAGACGTTGCTCTCTGGCGGCATCAAGGTCCGCGTGCTGGTGCTGGACGAGGAGGGCGTCGCGCTGAAGCGGGCGGTGGCGGGGGGCGGACCGGCGCCGAAGGCCCGGGGGCGCCGTGTGTGGGGGATCCGCATGCTGGCGCTGACGTTCGTGCTGGGGCTGGTGGCGGGGAGGCTGGTGCCCTGGGGCGGGGTGGATTCAGCCCTGATGGCCGTGGTGCGGGGGGCGGTCGCCGCCTGGACGAACGTGTCGGCGAGGGTAGGTGTGGCCCCGGCGGATTGATGTCCGCATGGGCGGTGGGTGTGCCCGGAGGGCAGGGAGGCGTGATACTGGGTGGGGTGACAGTGGAGTGGGCGATCCAGGGCGCCTGGTGCATGCAACGGATGGGGGGATGACGGGAGAAGAAGATGGGAACGAACACGGAGGTAGGTGGGACGTGGGTGTTCGTGGTGCTGCTCGGGCTGGGGGAGGGGTGATGGACTGGCGGCTTCCGAAGGGAATGACGCGGATGGTGTTGGTGCGCCATGGGCAGCCCGTGGAGGAGATGCGGGGCCGGTGCTACGGGCGGCTGGACGTGGGGTTGTCGTCCGCGGGCCGGTTGCAGGCCGAGCGCGCCGCGCGGTTCCTGGCCGAGGCGCCCCTGTTGCGCATCTACACGAGCCCCCGGCAGCGGGCCCGGGAGAGCGCGGCGCCGCTGGCGGAGCTGAAGGGGATGACGGTGGACACGGAGGCGGCGTTCCGGGAGATCGACTTCGGTCTCTTCGAGGGGCTCAGCTACGAGGAGGCGGAGCAGCGCTACCCCCAGGTGTACGCGGAGTGGATGGCGCATCCGACGCGGGTGCGCTTCCCCGAAGGGGAGAGCTACCCGGAGATGCGTGAGCGGGTGCTGACGGCGGGCCGGGAGCTGCGGACGCGGCACGCGGGCGAGACGTTCGTGCTGGTGTCGCACGGCGGGGTGAACCGGACGCTGCTGGCCGAGGCGCTGGGCATGCCGGACGCCAACCTGTTCCGGATGGAGCAGGGATACGCGTCGGTGAACATCATCGACTTCTATGGGGACGAGCCCATCGTGAAGCTGATGAACGTGACGTTCGGTTAGGGCATGGGCTTGCTCGGAGGGAGAAGGGGCGCGTCGGTGGTGGGCCGGGAAGTCGGCTAGACTGGCCTTCAATGGAAGCCGCCGCCCCCCGCGCATCGCACTCCGCACGTCTGCTGCAGGAGTACCTGGATCAGGACGTCGTCCCCCGCGAGATGTCCATCGCGCGCTTCATGCGGGCGATGACCCTGCTGAGTTGCGTGGCCGCGCTGCTGCTCGTCGGAGTGATCGGCTGGCGGCTGTCGCTGGGCATCGCGGGCCTGACGGGAGGACTGAGCCTCTACTACACGTTCATGCTGCGGGAGCTGCGGCGGGGCGGCTTCCACCCGGCGATGCAGTGGGTGGACAGCGCCATCACCGTGTCCATTCCGGCGGCGGTGTTCGTCATGGACGTGTACTCCCATGGCGCCGTGTACGCGCTCACCGCGCCACCGCTGGCGGCCTGGGGCGCGCTCATCGTGGTGTGTGCGCTCCGCGCGGGACGGAAGCTGGCCTACGCGGCGGCGGCGCTGGTGGCGCTGGAGTACATGGCGCTCTACCTGCTGGTGGCCCTGCCCCGGCTCCCGGCCGAACCCCTGAGCACCCTGACGTTCCCCATGGTGCTGCTGCGCTGCGTGTTCCTCTTCTGCTACGGGCCGCTGGCGGCGACGCTGGCCAGCCTCATCGTGAGCAAGGCCGAGGACGCCCTGCGCGCCATCCGTGAGAAGGACGTGATGGGGAAGTACTTCCTCCACGAGCGGCTCGGCGTGGGCGGCATGGCCGAGGTGTTTCGCGCCACCTACAGCCCCGAGGGTGGCTTCGAGAAGCAGGTGGCCATCAAGCGCGTCCTCCCGGCGTACGCGGACAACGAGGAGTTCCTCGGCCTCTTCCGGCGCGAGGCCGAGCTGGGCTCGCTGCTCATCCACCCCAACATCGTCCAGGTGCTCGACCTGGGACGGCACCAGGGCACCGTCTTCCTGGCCATGGAGTACGTGGACGGCATGCCGCTCAGCTCGCTCTTGCGGCGCGTGTCCTGGACGCGGCTGCCTCCCGCGGCGGTGGCCTATATCGGTGTCGAGGTCGCCGCCGCGCTGATGTACATGCACGGCCGCACCGGCCCCAAGGGTGAGCCGCTCGGCCTGGTGCACCGCGACCTCAACCCGCCCAACATCCTGCTCTCGCGCATCGGCGAGGTGAAGGTGTCGGACTTCGGCATCGCGCGCGCGGCCAACCAGCTCGCCCTCACCCAGGCACAGACGGTGCGCGGCAAGGCGGGCTACATGGCGCCGGAGCAGGCCTACGGCAAACCCCTGGATGGCCGGACGGACCTCTTCGCCCTCGGCCTCACCCTCCACGAGGCCCTCACCGGCCAGCGCGTCCTGCGGGGCGAGAACGACGCGGAGCTGATGCTCGCCTCCACCCGGCAGCAGTTGCTGCCGCCCTCCCACTTCGTGCCCGGCATCTCGCCCGCGTTGGACGCCATCATCATGGGACTGCTCCAGCATGACCGGGAACTGCGCACGCCCGCGGGTGAGGTGTTGCAGGACCAGTTGATGTCCCTCACCGGTCCGGAAGCGCCCTATCCCCATGGCCGGCAGCAACTCATCGGCGCCATGCGCGAGGCCACCACCCTGACCTCCGCGCCCGTCCAGCCCCTTCAACTCACGCCCGAGATGGCCCTCACCGAGAAGGCCGACGTCATCTCGCTGCCCCGCGCCTCCGGCCGGTGAGCAACGCACGGGAGGGAGGATGCCCGGGGGACGGGCACCCTCCCTCTCCGTACCCTCAGTGCTTCGCCACGGAGCCGGTGATGCGGACCTCGTCGGCCCGCACCGGCACCTTCTCCACCTTCAGCGTCGTCGGGCCCTGCAGCGTCAGGTACGGCTTGAGCTTCAGGAACTGCTTCTTGCCGAAGCCCTTCACCCGCACCAGTTCCTCGATGCGCTTGAAGGCCCGCTTCCCGCGCCAGGTGACGATGCGCTGCGCGGCCTTCTCGCCCACGCCCGGCAGCAGATCCAACTGCGCCACCGTCGCCTCGTTGAGGTTCACCACCCCCGTGTACTGCGTCCGCGTCTTCGCCTGAGCGGCCTCCGCGCTCCCGGGCCCCAGCCACAGCCACAGCCCGAGCACCGCGGCCACCCGCATCACCCCTCCGCTCACGAGTGGCCTCCCACCGGCAGCGAGTCCAGCCCGCCGTCCAGCCCGTAGCGCCCACCACCCCCCGCCTGCATCGTGTCCTTCTTGTCCCCCGCCTCGCGCACGTGCAGCTTCCCGTCCAGCGGCAGCACATCCAGCAGCACGTTGAGCGAGCCGTCCTTGTTCACGAACGCGCTCCCCGCCCGCACCCAGATGCTCCCGCCCTTGCCCTCGCGGATGGAGAACACCGCCAACCGCTTCCCCGCCGTCAGCATCTCGACCACCTTTGTCCTTCTCCTTCGCGCCTCCATGGCGCGGTTGTCCGCTGCACAGAGCAGATGCCGTGCCAGCGGTGTTTTCCTCGGGGCGCGTTCGCGCGAGGCGTACAGCAACGCCTCATGTGTCCGAAGTACGGGACGGGCGCGCACTTCCAGCGTGGCTGTCCCGCTCGTGTTCACCGGCCGAGGGGGGACTGGCTCGGATCACCCTCCATGCACACCCTCTCGCGTATCCCCTCGCGTGCTGGAGGGCTGTCCCGTGCATCTGAAGTTCTCCGCCCTCGCTTCTCAGTTCCTCGATGACCCGCACTCCGTGCGCCACGCCGTGCGTTGGCCGGTGTTGGTGTGGGAGGCGCCTCCCATGGGAGTGCGTCCTCTCTTCACCCGAAGCACCATGACGGGCCTCTCGCTGCGCCGGCCCACGCTCGCCGAGCCCCTCGTGCTCGAGGTGCGCAAGCGGCCACAGGGCCTCACCTCGCCGGTTCCGGGCATCACGCTGGGGCGTACACCGGACAACGACATCGTCGTCGAGGACCCCACGGTCTCGCGGGTACACGCCACCTTCAGCGAGGAGAAGCACACGGGCGTCTGGTACGTCGCCGACGACGGGAGCCACAACGGCACCTGGCACAACGGCACGCTGTTGATTCCTGGCCGGCCCACGCCGTTGTTCGACCGGGCCTCGCTGCGCTTCGGCGACGTGCTGGCCACCTTCGTCGACTTCTCCGCCTTCAACCAGTTCATCCTCGACTGGCTGGCGCGTCACTCCCGCGGGGCCCGGGCGACCCCGCACGTCACCGACGGTGGCTTGACGCGCGGGGGTTGAGCCCCTAGGAAGGGCCTGCCCTTGGGTGCCCATGCCGGGCCTTCAAGAGGGAAGCCGGTGCGAGTCCGGCGCGGTCCCGCCACTGTGATCGGGCAGCCCTGAGGTCAGGGCAGGGATCCTCGGCAGTCGCCACTCCGGCCTTCCAACCGGGGGAAGGTGGAGGAGCCCTTCTGGGAGACGCGGCGTGCGTCTCGGCCGGAGCCCGGAAGCCAGGAGACCTGCCCAGGGGTGTGGGCGCGAGCTGCCCGCGTTGGCCTTCTCTCTTCGACGGAGAGAGCGGAAGGCGGGTACATGCGGCGGTCGCACCTCGCCGGGCGGTTGCTCTGCCTGGCGCTCAGCACGAGCGGTTCCGCGCTTGCGCAGCAGGCGGCGCCGCCTCCCCAGGAGACTCCGGCCCCACCGGCCCCGGACGCGCCTGGGGGCGAGCCCTTCCGCGTTCCCACCGTGCAGGTGGTGGAGACGGCCGAGGCTCCCGCGCCCCCGGACTCGGCGTCACGGAGGGACCCGAGCGGCGCCCTCACCGTCATCCGCGTGGACGAGTTCGGCGGCGCGGCCCGGGACACCGCGGCGATGCTGTCCACCGCTCCAGGCGTCACGCTGCAGGACGTGGGCGGCTACGGGCAGAGCAAGAGCCTCGTGGTGCGGGGCGCGTCCTCCAACGCGACGCTGGTGCTGCTCGATGGCATTCCCCTCAATGGGCCCGGAGGCATCGCGGACCTGTCGCGCGTGCCCGCGGCCATGGCCGAGCGTTTCGAGGTGCTGCGCGGCGGCGCGGGAGCACGCTACGGCTCGGGAGGACTGGGCGGCGTCGTCAACATCATCACCCGCCGTCCCGGTGTGGACGCGCGCGTGTCGGGTGAGCTCTCGTACGGGAGCTGGGACACGGCGCTCGGGTGGCTGTCCGCCTCGGGGCCGCTCGCGGGCGGCGAGGCGCTGGTGCTCGTCCATGGGGGCACTTCCAGCGGGCGCTTCCCGTACCTCTTTGATCCAAGCCCCACGCTGCCCGGAGATGCGCTCGTCGAGGAGCGGCGCACCAACAACGACGCACGCGGGGCAGGGGGGCTGCTGCGGCTGCGGCGCGAGCTGGGTGGGGGGTTCTCCGCGGACCTGTTGGGGGAGCTGTCCTTCGACGAGCGTGGCCTCGCGGGCACCTCGCAGAATCCGAGCGTGGATGCGCGGCAGTCGGGAGGACGTGGCTCGGCGAGCCTGCGGGTGATGGGCACGTTGCCGGGTGGCGTGCGGACGAACGCGCGTGCGTATTACCGCCGGGACCGGATCGCGCTGGCGGGTGGCTCGTGGAGCCAGTCGGAGCCGCAGGTGCAGCAGTTGGGCGGGGTGGAGCTGGAGGGGCAGGTGTTGCTGGGCGGATGGCACGCGCTGTCCGCGGTGGTGAGCGTGGGCGGTGAGTCCGTGACCGCCGCCGACACGAACGAGGCCTCCGGGGGAGAGCCGTCGTGGCTGCGCGCGAGCGTGATGGCGATGGACGAGGTGCTGCTGTGGGACGGGCAGCTCACCGTCGCGCCCTCGCTGCGCGTGGATCGTGCGGGCCCGTACACGCTGCTGTCCCCGAAGGTGGGTGTCACCGTGGAGCTGCCCGCGGACTTCGAGCTGCGCGCCAACGCCGGACGGGCCCACCGTGCTCCCTCGTTCCTGGAGCTGTACGTGCGCCAGGGCACGCTGCTGCCCAACCCGGACCTGCGCCCCGAGAGCGCCCTGTACGCGGACGCGGCGGTGGTGCACCGCTCGGACGAGTCCTTCGCCTCGGTGGGCGGCTTCGCGAGCCTCTACGAGGATCTCATCTCCTACGAGGCCTACCCGCCCGGCGCCGCCAGGCCGTACAACTTCGCCAGCGCGCGGGTGGTGGGGCTCGAGGCCGAGGGCGAGTGGCGCCCGCATCCGTTGCTCTCCGGCGCCTTCAGCTACACGCTCACCGTGTCGAGCGACCTGCAGCGGGATGAGCGCTTCTACCTGCGTGAGCTGCCCTACCGGCCCCGGCACAAGCTGGCGGCCCGGGTGATGGGCGGGCCCCGGTGGCTCACGGGGCGCATGGAGGTGGTGGCCCAGTCGGCCCATTCGCTCACCCGGGATGGCTCGATGTCGCTGCCCGGGCGCGCCTTCGTTCATGCCGGATTGGCCAGCACTTTTGGCTCGCGCCCGGAGCTCACGGTCTCCTGCGAGGTGAAGAACCTCTTCGATGCTCGCGCCGAGGACTTCGTTGGTTACCCCCTCCCCGGCCGCGCCGTGTACCTGTCGGTGGCCGGGAACTTCTCCGGGACGGAGACACCATGAGCAGGAAAGACCCTCACCCCAGCCCTCTCCCAGAGGGAGAGGGGGCATACACGGCGCTACTCCTGGTGACACTGTCCCTGTTGTTGATGGGGTGTCCGGACGAAGGGGCTTTGTGTTCCGAGGGGCAGACGCGCTGCGGCGATACGTGCGTGGACCTCTCCAGCACCTCGTCCCATTGTGGCGCCTGCGGCGTGGTCTGCTCCTCCACGGAAGTGTGTGTCGAGGGCGGCTGTCAGTGCCGCTCGGGCGCCACGTCGTGCGGTGGCGAGTGTGTCGTCACCGCATCGGACCCCGCTCATTGTGGCGGCTGCGCGGGGGAGGGGGGCACGGCCTGCGCTCCGGACCAGGTGTGTGAGCAGGGGCAGTGCAAGGCGGCCTGTTCGCTGGCGACTTCCGAGCGCTGTGACCGCTCGTGCGTGGACCTGGACACGGATGCCTTCCACTGCGGTGCCTGCGGCAACGTGTGCGCGGACTCGCGGAGCTGCCGGGGCGGCACCTGCACCTATGACGTCATCGCCGCGTGCTTCAACACCGGGCAGGTGGTGGGCATCCAGGCCGGGCCGGACGTGAAGGGGCCCTCGGTGGCGGTGGGGACCAGTCCCCAGACCGTCGCGCGCATGCAGGACGTGTTGCTGGTGCTGGATGCGTCCATGCGGCTGCGCCAGGCCCGGCTCTCCGACTATGGCGAGCTGCCCGCCTGGAACGTCACGGGTCTGGTTCCCAACCACCTCCTCGTGCGCGAGCCCTACGTCTTCGTCCTCAACTCCACCAGCAACACGCTGCAGGTGCTCCGGCGCGACGGGGAGCCCGCCGGTGGTACGGGCCCCCGCTTCCCCAATGGCATCCCGCTCACCGACGTGGGCAGCGTGAACTTCGGCGCGAATACCAACCCGTATGGCTTCGTGCTGGATGGCTCGGACGTCTATGTCACGCTGCTGGGCAACCTGCAGACGGATGCGTCCGCGGGCGGCAAGGTGGCCCGGGTCTCGGTGGCCGACCCCACCGCGCCCACCCTCACGAACACCTTCCAGTTGCCCACGGGCGAGGCCCTGAAGCCCTTCCCGGGCCGCACCACCGCTCCCTCACCCGCGGGCATCGCCGTGCACCAGGGCCGGGTGTACGCCGCGCTCGGCAACCTGGACCTGCGGGATTACTCCGTCGGAGGTCCCGGCTTCCTGGCCCGCATCGATCCCGCCACCGGCGCGGTGGAGCCCATCGAGCTCGGCACGGGCTGCCTCAACCCGTTCTGGCTCGTCCCCGTGGGCGAGCGGCTGCTCGTGAGCTGCGGCGGCGCGGGCGTCTATGACCGCAATTTCAACCTCATCGACGTTCAGGGCACGGGCCTGGTGTTGCTCGGCACGGACGGCCGCGTGGTGGCCTCGCTCGCGCTGCGGTGCCCGGCGGGGACTTCGTGTCCGCTCCCGTCCGCGGGCCGTTTCTCCGTGGTGGGCAGCCGCGCCTACGTGGGCGATAACAACGCGGGCCGCGTCTTCGTCGTCGAGGTGGTGGGTGACTCGCTCGTGGAGCGGCGCGGGCTGGGGCCCGGTGCCGAGCCCCCCATCCTCGCCTGTCCGCGCAGCCGTGGGCCCTCCCTCGTCGGTGATGTCGTCGCGATTCCCTGAGCCTCCCCATGAAGACCCGTCTCGCTCCGTTCGTCCTGCTCGCCGCGCTGTGCCTCGTCACCGCCGTGCACGCGGCTCCTACCCAGGGAGGGCCACGCTTCCTGGGCCCCAAGCCCCCCGAGAAGGTGAAGCGCGTGGTGACGCTCGTTCCGTCGCTCACGGAGACGGTGATCGCCCTGGGCGCCGGGAGCACGCTGGTGGGCGTTTCGACCTTCGATGAGGCGAAGGAGGTCGCCGGCCTTCCCCGGGTGGGAGGCTTCGTGAATCCATCCATCGAGCGGGTGGTGGGTCTCGAGCCGGACCTCGTGCTCGTCCAGCCTGGTCCTGGCAATCAGCGCGCCGTGGAGACGATGGCCCGGGTGGGAGTGCCCATCCTGTTGCTGCCACTCCATACCGTCGCGGACACGCTGGAGGCGATGCGTGCGGTGGGCAAGGCCCTGGGGAAGCAGAAGGAGGCCGAGGCCCTCGTCCAGGGCATCGAGTCCACCCGGGCCCGCATCCGTGAGCGGGCGAAGGGCTCCCAGGCGCCCCGAGTCCTGTTCGTCTATGGCTTCGAGCCGCTCGTCGTCGCCGGGCCGGGCTCCTTCGCGGACGAGCTGTTGCGCGATGCCGGAGCCATCAACGTCGCCTCCGAAGCGGGCTCGGCGTACGCCGTTTATTCGCTCGAGCGCGCGGTGGGCTCGCGGCCAGAGGTGGTGGTGGATGCCGCGGATGTGGACGTGGGCAAGGACAAGGTGGCCGCACTCCCGTCGCTCTCACAAGCCCGGTGGGTGGAGCTGCCATCCATGGCGCTGCTACAGCCGGGGCCCTCGTTGGGGCGCGGGCTGGAGGAGTTGTTCGCGCTGCTGCATCCGGCGGCGAAGAAGCCCGACGCGGGCACCCCGCGCTGAACGTGGAGCACGAGGGATGGGTCAGCGCCACATCATGAGAAGGGGATTCACTCCCGCCCGGGCGCTCGGGCTGTGCGGTGCGTTCCTCGTCTTGTTGCTCGCCACGTTCGTGCCGGCCGTCTCCTTCGGGGAGTGGCCCGTGTCCCTCGTCAAGGTCTTCGCCCACCCTGGTTCCACGGACAGCCATGTCTTCTGGTCCGTCCGGCTGCCGCATGTCCTGCTGGCGGCCATCGTCGGGGCGGGGCTCGCCGCCTCCGGCTCCACGCTGCAGGGCGTGCTGCGCAATCCCCTGGCGGATCCCTTCATCCTCGGCGTCTCGGGAGGCGCGGCGCTCGGGGCCACCCTGGCCCTGGCCCTGGGTCTGGCCAACGTGGAGGATGTGGCCCCGGGGCTGGGAGGGGGACTGGCCCGCCTCTCCGCGCCCGCACTGTTCGCCTTTCTCGGAGCCGTGTCGGCCATGCTCTTCGTGCTCGCCATCAGCCGGGGGCACGGTGGCCGGGCTCCCCATGCGGTGCTCCTCACGGGCGTCATCTTCAATACCTTCGCCGCGGCGGCCATCACCCTCATCAAGACCCTCGCCGGCCGGGACAGGCTGGAGGCGATCCTCTCCTGGCTCGCCGGTGACCTCGGTTCGGAGGAACCCGGGACGCTCGTGCTGTCCGCGCTCCTCCAGGCCGTGGCCATCGGGGTGATGATCGCGCTCTCGGGGCGGCTCAACCTGCTGACCCTGGGAGATGAGGACGCGGCCTCGCTCGGAGTGCCCGTGGTCCGGACCCGGCGGTGGTTGCTCCTCGCGGCGAGCGCCAGCGTGGCGGGGGTCGTGACGCTCTCGGGGCTCGTTGGCTTCGTGGGACTGCTCGTGCCCCACCTGCTCCGGCTCACTCTCGGGCCCGACCAACGTCTCCTCGTACCGCTCTCGGCACTCGGGGGCGCGGCGTTTCTCACGCTCGCGGACCTGCTGGCGCGGCTGCTCTACCCCGTGTTCAACCAGTCCATTCCCGTGGGCGCTGTCACGGCGCTGCTTGGCGGACCGCTCTTCCTGGCGCTCCTGTACCGCAGCGGGCGGCTCACGGCGGGCTGAGGGGCATGCGAGGCGGGTGAGCGGGCGTTGTCAGGAACGGATTTTCGCCGCGTCTTTTCTCGATGAAAGGAGCGGTGACCATGACGACGGTGACGAAGAACAGCCCGATGAACCTCAAGCACCTCAACGACACTGACGCTGGCATCGACGCGCTGACGCGTCCCGGTCTGGATGCCGCTCTGGACCTCCCCGGCCTCGAGCTGGAGGGTGGTCTACCGCCCGGACTCTGAAGCTTCCGCGACCTCGTCCCAGACGAGGCGTGGGACTCAGGGGCCGGGCTCCCAGAAAGGGACCCGGCCTCTTGTCGTTCCGGGTCCTGCTCTGCTGCCCCGTTCGTCTATCGGCGAGGACACCGCGCTCTCAATGCGGAAAGACGGGTTCGACTCCCGTACGGGGTACACGCAACACCAGCAACATGCGGCCGTGGCCGAGAGGTGAGGCCCCTGAGCGCCACTCAGGAGAACGCGGGTTCGACTCCCGCCGACCGCTCTTCGCAGTCCCAGCAGTCCCATGCCGGAGTAGCCCAACCTGGTAGAGGCGCCAGATCGAGAGTCTGGAGGTTGCGGGTTCGACTCCCGCTTCCGGCACACACAGTCCAGCAGTGGAAGCACATGCCGCGGTAGCCCAACCTGGTAGAGGCGCTGCGTTCAGAACGCAGAGGTTGCGGGTTCGACTCCCGCCCGCGGTACTCAGAGGTTCATGCCGATGTTTCCCAGCGAGATGCTGGGTCCGAAGATGAGGGCCCATCGGCCCACTTCCCTTCCGACGGAGCCGTCCGGGAGCTTGATGAAGTAGGCCTCGCGGAACTCGTAGGCTCCCCAGACGTGGATGCTCAAGGCGGCCTGCCCACCCGTGGAGCCTCCTCCCAGCGGGACGCGGATGCCCAATCCCGCGACGGCGGCCAGCGTGGGGGGATAGTCGTTCAACAGTCCTCCCGTCTGCACGAGCCCCACGCCCATCAGTCCCAACTCCAGTCCGAGCAGTCCCTCCTTGCCCTGCTCGTCCAACAACGTGAGCCGGGACAGCAGGCCGAAGTTCAGCGTGAGCTGCCCCGTCGGCTGATTCAGCCGGTAGAGGCCGCTGGGGATGGTGGCGGTGGCGTACAGGCGCAGCCGCGAGCCCTCGACGGTCGCCGACCACTGCACCGAGGGCAGGCTGGCCCGTGACGAGGGCGCCGCGAGCAGGTAGCGCGACTCGTCCACGATGTGGCTGACGCGTACGACGATGCGATCGAACTGCTCGAGCACGTTCTTGAGCCAGAACGTCCGGGGCTCGCCGCCTGGCTGGAGCACCATGCGCTCGTTCACCCGCGCGGCCTCTCGCGCCGAGCCGCTGGCGGACGTGACGTCCACCTCGAGGATGATCTCCTGCAAGCCATCCTCGGGCCGCAGCCGCTCCCGGTGGATGATGATGCGGCAACTGTCACGCGCCTCGAAGGGGATGCGCGTCGGCTTGCCAGGATGGATGCGCTGGGAGTTCCCGTCCTTGTCGGCACACAGGAACTCGATGAGTGGCTCCTCGGACTCGGCCGATGCGCTGAGCTGCGCGGGCACCGAGGCTTCCCGCAGCGCCCGTTGGGTCCGCTCGTACACGACGGCGAGGTCCACCGAGCGCAAGGCCTGCGGCAACCCCTCGACGCGGTAGCCGAAGCGCAGCGGGACGAAGCCGCTGTTGTTCTCATCCCCGCGCACCCGGAAGCGCCCCTGCTCGGTCCGCACCGAGTAGGCCCCCTCGACGGACAGCGGCACGAGCCTCGTGCGATCACCGGGAGACGCCACCGAGAGGTCCGCCTCCCGGTTGGTGGGAATGAAGTCGATCTTACCGAAACCGGGAAGCTCGAGACGTGCGCGAGGGGAGGGGGCCGTGACGGTGTCCGCCGCGGTGGTGGCGATCACGGTCGGGTCCACCTCGGAGCGGGTGGCCGTGAGGGTCAGCCGGTCCGCCCCCAGGCGCCCCACCCGCAGCAGCATGAAGGCCGCCTCGTCCTCCCGGACCACCTGGGTCACCCCGACGGGCTCGCCGTTGGCGCGCCAGTGGAAGGTCCGCGCCTCGGACGCGCAGCGCGGGTCCACCCGCACCACCACCCGCATGTCCTCCGCGCTCCTCAGCGGCGGTCCCGACACGAGCTCCACCGGGCAGTGCAGGAGTTGCAGCACCGCGGAGGCGCTGCTGTCGAGTGCCTCGCCTCGCGCGACGAACACCCGGGGCACCAGGCGTACCCGGAGGCCCAGACTCGTGACGAGGCCCGGCACGGCGCGCACGGAGACGCCGCCCTCGTTCAGCTCGCAGCGGGCGGGGCCACAGTCGACGGACGCGATGGCCTCGGGGTGTGGCAGCGCCAGACGGCCTTCTCCCGTGGAGAGATCCAGGGCGGGCACTCCCGGCAGGACCGAGGACAGGATGACGCGGCTCGGGCGCACTTGCAGCTCCGAGGATTCGAGCCGCCGGCCCGAGGCATTGAAGGTGAGGACGCCTTCACCGAAGCGCGCCCCCGCCGGAAGCAGGAAGAGGGACACGTCCGCTGGCACACCGCGGCGCACCGGCAATACGCAGGGTTGCGGAGCCTCCGAGGGCCCGGTGCCGAGGCAGGTCTCGTGTTCCATTCGCGCGTCGCGAGTGGGGCCCGGCCAGAACACCTGCGCTCCCGCCAGCCCTCGTCCGCGCAGCTCGAGCCGCCCCTCGTCCGCGGCCAGCAGTACGCTCGCCGGCTCGACTTCCGGGAAGGCCCCTGTCGCCACGAGCGTGAGCGTCTCCTGGGGGCCCGTGCAGCCGCTCGCGGCGGGCGCCACCTGCAGCGTCACCGGTTGGCCCACGCGTTCACTGCCTGCCCGGGGTGGGCGGACGGAGCGTGAATCCTCGCCCACCGTCCAGCCCTCCGACGCCTGGCCGCAGACGACCCGGTTGGGAAGGAGCAGGGAGTGGCCCCCGATGGGCGCCTGCACGACGGTGGCCTGCGCCCACGCCGTGCCGCCGAGGAGCGACCACGCGACGAGCAGGGCAACCCACCCTGGAGAAGCGAGAACGGCGAAGTGCTGCGAACGCTGCGGCAAGAGATCTCCCTTCGCCCGAGCGGTAGTGGGGGCAGACCGTTTTGTCAATCGCTCCAGGTTTGAGCCGGCGTTGTCAGGAATGGATTCGTGCAGCGTCTTTTCTAGGTGAAAGGAGCGGTGACCATGACGACGGTGACGAAGCAGAGCCCGATGAACCTCGAGTCCCTGAACGATACTGACGCTGGCATCGACGCGCTTTCGCGTCCCGGTCTGGATGCCGCTCTGGACCTCTCCGGCCTCGAGTTGGAGGGTGGTCTACCGCCCGGACTCTGAAGCTTCCGCGACACAAGCTCTTGGATGCGATTGGATCGCAGCACGGCCGTCTACCGTGTGAACAGGGTTCGATTCCCTGCAGGAGCGCTCCAGCAACATGCGGCCGTGGCCGAGAGGTGAGGCCCCTGAGCGCCACTCAGGAGAACGCGGGTTCGACTCCCGCCGACCGCTCTTCGCAGTCCGCGGTACTCGCAGTTGACAAGAGATGCCCCGCCGCCATATCCCGCCCACCGTCTTCGGTTCTTCCACCTCTGGGTGGGGATTCGAGGGAACCCGGTGCGAGTCCGGGACTGCCCCGCAGCGGTGAACGGGAACGAAAACCGTCAGGATGCACTGGTCCTCTCCCGAGGACTGGGAAGCGACGGCCAGTAGACAAGGTGGCCTCTCCACGAGGCCACGCCGCCCGTGAGTCCGAAAACCTGCCGAGGACCCGTGCCGGTGGCACGGACAACACCGAGGCCTCCGAGGGGAGGCAGCGGGTGCGCCGCCGTGTGCGTCCTCTGTCAGGCCGTGCCTGGTTCGTATCCCGCTCCCACTCCTCGCGAAGGCATTCCGCCCGAGGGGGCGAGGAGCAGGACGCGAATGAAGACGGGAACGATGGGTTCGGGCCGGTTCGGCCGCTTCGTGGTGGTGCTGGGCACCCTGTCGCTGGGGCTGCTGGTCACGGGCTGTGAAGAGGAGTGCGTCGACCAGACCGACTGCGCGAACAAGCAGGGCGCTCCCGCCGAGGGCAAGCGCTACGAGTGCGTGGACAACCGCTGCGTGCAGCGGGACATCGCCGACGCGGGGACCGATGCCGGCACCGACGCGGGGACGGACGCGGGCACCGATGCGGGGACCGATGCCGGCACCGACGCGGGCGTCACGTGCGCGGACCTGCCGCATGACGCGAAGCTCGGCACGTTGCAGCTCCAGGCGGGCTTCACCACCGCCGAGTCCGTGACCCTCCCGGATGGCATCGGTGCGCTGACCGCCGTGCCGAGTGGCAGCGACTTCAAGCTGTACGGCTTCAATGGCGCTGACGACAGCCTCTACGCGCTTGGCAACTGGCCGGTCATCGCCTCCAGCACCACGCCCCTCCAGGCCCTTATTCCCGAGGCGGACAAGGGTGCTTTCCCGAGCGGGTACCTCACCAACGATGGCACCCGGCTGCTGACCGGCTACACCAAATTCGGGGAAGGCTTCCCCGGCAATGTCCTCGTCTACGACACGGTCACTCCGGCCGAGACCCGCTACGTCTCCGCCGCGGGCAACTTCTCCGCCGCCGCCGTCCCCGGTGCCTTCCTCATCAATGGCGTGGGCCTCGAGGGCGTGGCTGGGAGTGACACCGCCATCTACGCGCTGCGGACGGACACCAGGCCCTTCCAGGGCTCCAAGCTGGCGACCTTCCCGGTCTCGGGTGCCTTCAGCGGTTACTCGGCCGTCACGAGCGACAACGTGGCCGTGCTCGGCTACGCGGCCTCCGATACCTCGACGTCTGATCCGTACGACAGCATCAACTACCTGACCGCCGTGGCTCCCGCGGTGTACTCGCCGGCGATCTCGGGCGAGACGACCTTCGCGCTCACCAACCCCAACGCGATCGAGCTCTACGCGAAGAACGACCTCCAGGGCGTCGCGGGGTTCGGCAAGGGTGTGGCGCTGCACCGTGGCACCTTCACGGCCACCCAGGATGTCTCGCGCATCGAGCTGACGGTGGGCGGCATCACCCCCAGCACCGTGACGGCGGGTGACCTCACTCCTGTCCTCACCACCAGCAACACCTGCACCAACGTGGTGACGATGGCGCCCATGGGTGAGGATCTGCTCGTCGGCGTGAAGGACAAGAACGGCCGCCGGCTCGTCCGTCTGCAGCAGCGCTAAGGGCCATGAAGACGCACGGCACCCTGGCGCGTTGGCGCGCCTGTCTCGTCATGTGCCTGCTCGCCGCGGGCTGCGGGGGTCCCTCCGAGGAGGAGAAGGACCCCCCGGCCCCGGTGGTCTGCGCGAGTGAGAACAACCCGTTCGCCGACAAGGTGGTCTCCTTCACGCCCGGTGATTCCTCCGGCTTCGGCCAGGACGGCTTCCCCATCATCGTGCTCGGACCGCCCCGTGGTGGCGGCTCCGGCATGGGCTCGCTGGACGTGCTCTCGCTCGGCGAGCGGGGGGAGATCGTCCTCGAGTTCACCGACATCGGCGTGGAGGACGGGCCCGGCGTGGACCTGCTCGTCTTCGAGAACGCCTTCAGCAACTACGCGGAGACGGCCTTCGTGGAGGTGAGCGAGGACGGCAAGGCGTGGCATCGGTTCCCCTGTGACCCCTCGGATGGGACCCACGGCTACCCCGGCTGCGCGGGCGTGAAGCCCGTGTTCTCCACGCCGGAGAACGGCATCAGCCCCACGGATCCGTCCGTGGCGGGAGGGGACGGCTTCGACCTGTCCACCCTCGGTGTGGCCCGGGCCCGCTTCATCCGCATCCGGGACAGCGGGCAGAACGGCTACGGCTTCACCTCCGGCGGGTTCGACCTGGACGCCGTCGCGGTGGTGAACGGCTCTCCCATCTGCGAGTGGAAGTGATGGACGCGCCCCCGCCTCCCGAGACCCCCGGAATGGACCGGCGAGCCGTGCTCGGCTCGCTGCTGCACGGCACCTGTGCCCTCGCCGCGCTCTGTTCCGGCTGTGCTCCCGAGTGGCGGGAGGCCACCGTGCTCCCGTTCTCCGATGCCGAGGCCTGCGGCGTCACCCCCGGCCGTCCCGAGGAGGGCTGGGTGGAGGTCAAGCTCTCGGAGTACCCGGCGCTGAGGCGTCCGGGGGGCTCGGCGGCGGTACGCGTCCCCGAGGCCCTGCTCGACGTGGTGGTCCTCCACACCGCGTCGGGCTGCTTCTCCGCCGTCTGGCGCATCTGCACGCACGGGGACTGTCACGTCACCCACGTCCCCGGGCAGGCCCTCCTGGAGTGCCCCTGCCACGGCTCGCGCTTCGGCGAGGATGGCCGGGTCCTGCTCGGTCCCGCCACCCGTCCATTGCAGCGCTTCCGGGTGGCGCGGGTGGATGACTCGGTGTGGATCCACCGGCCCCGCTGACGGCGTGGTTCCACCCACCCTGGGGCGGATTTGACTCCGGGTGTCAATCGCCGCCTCCAGGCGAATGGCGCGCCCGGGTCGTGTAATCTCCCCGCCGCGATGTGGCAGATCATCATCAACGGCCCGGGTTACTTCGACACTGCCTACGAGCTTCCCGAGGGCGTCACGCACCTCGGCCGCGCGGATGAGAACGACATCGTTCTCGGCGGGGACCTCGTCTCGCGCCGGCATGCCCGGCTCGTGGCCGAAGGCGACACCCTGCGCATCGAGGACCTCGGCAGCCGCAACGGCAGCCGCGTCAACGGCACGCCCCTGCAGGGCAGCATCGCCCTGCTCCCCGGCGACACCATCTCCCTGGGCGAGAACACCCTCTCGGTGCGCCAGCCCAACCAGGTGGAGAACGCCGCCACCGAGATGGTGGACCTGGGCGCCGGAGGCGTGCGCCGCTTCGGCCATGGCGATGACGTGGGGGCCTCCGTCATCCTCGCCAAGAACATCAAGAACGTGGACCTGTTGCGGGCGCTCGACAACTTCTCCAGCCCCTTCGACAGCGTTCCCGCCACCGCCGCCCCCATCCTCCCGGCGGCGCCCACCGCTCCCCGGGGCGCCTACGAGACGCTCCTCCTCCTCTTCCACACCGCCGAGGCGCTCGCCACCTCCGCCACCCTGACGGACTTCCTCGAGGCCACCATGGACCGGGTGCTCGAGCGCATCGACGCCACCACCGCCGTGGTGCTGCTGCGCCACCCCACCGGCGTCTTCGTGCCCGCCGCCGTGCGCCACCGCGGCAAGCTCGCCAAGGGCGAGGTGCCCGTCTCCGATGGCATCATCGAGCAGGCCCTCAGCGAGGGCCGCGCGCTCGTGGTGGGTGACGTGCGCGATGACCGCCGCTTCGCCAGCCGCGAGAGCGTCATCCTCTATGGTGTGGACCGGGTGCTCTGCATCCCCATCGGGCTCGAGTCCCCCTTCTCCGGCGTCCTCTACGTCAACACCTCCGCGAAGAACGACACCGAGCTGGAGATCATGCTCGACACCTGCACCGCCGTGGCGCACCTGGTGGCCACCGGCGTGCAGAAGTTCTCCGCCGCCTCGGGCAGTGGAGCCCCTCCGCTGCGTCACCACCTGGAGCGCTTCCTCGGGCCCGAGGTCGCCGAGCGGCGCACGGCCGAGGTCCAGCGCACCGGTGGCAGGTTGCCCGCGCTGGCGGAATGCAACCTCACCATCGTCCACGCCGAGCTCGTCGGTTTCGGCGCGCTGGCTTCGAAGCTCGGTGCCCTGCGCACCACCGAGCTGCTCAACGACTTCCACTCGCGCCTGGGTGGGCTCGTCTTCAGCTTCGAGGGCACCCTGGAGACCTTCTTCGGTGAGTCGCTGCGCGCCCTCTTCGGCACTCCCGCCTCCAAGCCGGACGACGCCGTGCGCGCCGTGCGGGCCGCGCTCGCCCTGCGCGAGGACTGGGAGCGCCACATGGCCCGCCGCCCCGCGGAGGAGCGCTGCGAGCTGCGCATCGGCATCAACACCGCCCGCGTCCTGGCGGGCTTCGTGGGCCCCGACTCCCGCCCCTCCTTCTCCGCCGTGGGCGACGGGGTGAGCGTGGCCTCGTGGCTGGCCGCCACCGCCTCGCCCGGCCAGGTGCTCATCACCGGCAAGACGCTCGCGGTGATCGGCGCCCGCTTCGACGTCGTCCCCCTCGGCGAGCGCCTCATCCGCTCCCCCCGCGACAAGGTCGCCGCCTTCGAGGTCGTGGACGAGGACATCCCCCAGCTCACCAATCCCGGTGTGCGCTGAAGTGTGGAAGTGTGGTAATCATGGTTCGGCGGAGACTCGCACTCGGACCCGGAACAATGCGAGCATGTGCGCCCCCCTTGCGAGCATGAGCGCCCAGCGTCCGGCATGAACCCGTCGTCATCGACCGCTCGACTGCGTCCGTTCCGGCCCGTGCCGTTCGGCCGCTACACGCTGCTGACCCAGCTGTCCACCGGCGGCATGGGAGAAATCTTCCTCGCACGGCTGGAGGGCGCCCAGGGCTTCGAGAAGCTGTGCGTCATCAAGAAGATACTGCCGCAGCTGGCGGCGGATCCGGAGTTCGTCGAGCGCTTCGTGGGCGAGGCGCGCACGCTGGTGAAGCTGTCACACGGCTCCATCGCGCAGGTGCTGGACATGGGGCTGCACGAGGGCGATGCGTACATGGCCCTCGAGTACGTGGACGGCAAGGATCTGCGCAAGGTGGCGGCGCGGGCGAGGGACAGGCAGAAGCCGTTGCCGCTCACCTTCGTGCTGTTCGTGATGGGCCGGGTGCTGGACGCGCTCGCCTACGCGCACCGCAAGAAGGGAGATGACGAGGGCGAGCTGAACCTCGTGCACCGGGACATCTCGCCGCAGAACATCCTCATTTCCTACGAGGGGGAGGTGAAGGTCATCGACTTCGGCCTGGCCAAGAGCCGGCTGAGCGCGGCGAAGACGAACCCGAGCATCATCCTCGGCAAGTTCCTCTACATGTCGCCGGAGCAGGCGCGGCACCAGCCGGTGGATCGCCGCAGCGATCTGTACGCGGTGGGCCTGTGTCTGTACGAGCTCATCGCGGGGAAGAACCCCTTCGATTTGCTGCCTCCGGGCGAGCTGATGTCCGCGGTGGCCCAGCCCGAGGTGCAGCCGCTGGGCGAGGTGGTGCCGTCCGCGCCGCCCGCGGTGACGCAGTTGGTGATGAAGGCGCTCGCGGTGGACCCGGCCCAGCGCTTCCAATCGGCGGAGGAGCTGCGCGGCAAGCTGAACGCGTGCCTGCTGGAGTTGGATCCCTCCTCGGGTCCGGAGAACGTCAGCCGGTACATGCACGAGCTGTTCGGCCCGGAGTACCAGGGCGAGCGGCGGCTGCTGGCGAGCCTCCGGGAAGCGGCGCGTCCGCTCGAGCCGGAGTCCGGAGGGGTGGGCACGCCCGAGGGTGCCGCGCCGAGGCTCTCGGCCGAGCCGTCGTCGAAGTCGGGCCGGCCGGAGGGGGCCTTCGAGCCGCTCTCCTTCCGTCCCACGCCGCGCACGCGCGAGGGGGCTCCGGTGCGCGATGACGGCGAGACGCGCCCGGCCGTGCCCGCCTCGGCCCTGGACGAGCCCACCCGGCCCGCCGTCGCCGTGGAGGCCATCGAGGAGTCGCGGAAGGAGCGGCACTCGCCACCGGGAGGCTCGCCCACGGTGGACATCTCGGGGCTCACGGCGCCGGTCGTGCCCAGGAGTCCCGCGCCCGCTCCGGTTCCCGTCCGTGCTTCCGCCGCTCCTCCGGTGCTCTCCCCGGAGCCCGGCTCGGGTGCGGCCCGGGCCCCGGCTCTCCGGCCTTCCGTGCAGATGGGAGCGGTGCCGTCCTCGCCCCGTGTCCCGCTCACACCGGCCATCCCGGTCTCCGGGTCCATGGCCCCGACGCGCGAGCTGGTGGTGTCCTCCGGGCCGGGCGCACCGCAGGCCGTGCCGATGCTGGAGCAGGCGCCTCCGGAGGATCTCGCGCCGGTGCCCATCGAGGACACGCCCATGTGGTCCGAGCCGCTCCGCTCGGACGAGGACCTGAGCGCCATCGAGGAGCCGCGGGACTCCCGCCCGGCGCCTCCCTTGTCCTACGAGACGGGCGAGCAGGAGGAGGGTGCCTCCGCCTCCGAGACCGGAGATGCGCTCGGGGACGAGGTGGACGTGGGCCTGGCGGACACGAATCCGCGCATGCAGGTGCCCTCGGGTCACGAGGACACCCAGCCGCGCGTGGTCCTGCAGGACGTGTATCGCCAGGACACCCAGCCGCGCGTGGTGCTCGATGAGTCGCTGACCCGCGACCCGGACGACGAGGTGTCCCAAGGGGGCAAGACGCGGCGGCCCCGGCGGCGCGTGACGTCGACGGGCACTCCCGTGGTGCCCCCGCGCCCGACCACCTCCACGTCGAGGACGATGGCCGTCACCGCCCGGAATCAGGAGGAGCGCGAGGCCTCGAGCGGCTGGCGCGGCGAGGCGGAGCCGCCGGCACGGCCGGAGATCACCCGCCGCACGTCCGTGCCGGCACGGCCATTCCCGTGGGGGTTGCTTGCCGTGGTGGTGCTCCTGCTGCTGGTGGGCGGTGGCCTGAGCGCCGCCGTCTTCCTGGAGCCGCCTCGCGAAGAAGTGCCGGTGGAACCTCCGCCCGCGCGTCCGCTCTTCCAGGGGAAGAAGCCGGCCCAGACCCCGACACCTTCCGCGCCTTCGTCCGCTCCGGCTCCCGCGGCCGGGGAGCCCGCCGCCGTGGCCGATTCCGCGCGGACGGCTTCCGCGAACACGGAGAACCCTGGCACGGCCGCTCAAGCTCAGGCTCCAGCCGCTGTTCCGGTGGAGGCGCTCGCCGCGGCTCCCACGGGGAACACGGGCTCTCCCGAGAGCGAGCTGTCCGCGGACGAGGCGCTGCTCGCGCCGCTCGCTCCGTCCAACGCCACGGTTTCGGCCTCGAGCAAGCGTCAGGTCCAGCGCAAGCGTCCGCCCTCGCGCCAGTCCTTGTTGCAGAAGGAGTGGGTCCGCACGCGCACGGCCTACAAGGCGCTCACCCGCGTCTACGCGTGCGAGAGCCTCGATCTGCTGTGCAGCCGCTACGAGGACCTCGAGTCCGAGGTGGTGGGCATGGGGGATGTCGAGAGCGCCGAGCTGCTCGGCAAGGTGCGGGCGTTGCAGCGGGAAATCCAGAGAAGGAAGAAGGGCTCCTGAGGCGGGGCCCTTCCGACGCGCCGTGGACACGCTCCTCGACATCCAGGGTCTGAGCGCCGGTTATGGGCCGGCTCCGGTGCTGCGCGACGTGGACTGCGCGGTGCGGGCGGGAGAGCTGTGGGTGGTGCTCGGGCCCAACGGTACCGGCAAGAGCACGCTGCTGAAGAGTGTGTTGGGCGCCATGCCCTGGACGCGCGGCCGCATCCGCCTGCTGGAGCGCGAGCGGAGCGAGTGGGAGGCGCGGGCGCTCGCCCGGAACGTGGCGTGGGTGCCGCAGGGCTTCGAGCCCGCCGAGGGCTTCAGCGGACTGGAGCTGGTGTTGATGGGGCGCAGTCCGCACCTGGGCCTGTGGGGCCTCACCTCGGCGAGCGACGAGGCGGTGGCGCGCGAGGTGTTGGAGGAGCTCGGGGTGGCGTACCTGGCGGAGCGCTCCTGCGAGGCGATGTCGGGAGGAGAGCGCCGGATGCTGCTGCTGGCGCGCGGGCTGGTCCAGCAACCGAAGCTGTTGCTGCTGGACGAGCCCACGGCGTTCCTGGACGTGGCGCACCAGGTGGGGGCGTTGGAGCGGGTGCGTGCGCGGGTGGACGCGGGCCTGGGCGCGGTGGCGGTGCTCCACGACGTCAACCTGGCGGCGGCCTTCGCCACGCACGTGTTGCTGCTGCGCGAGGGGCACGTGCTGGCCCGGGGGCCCGCGCCGGAGGTGCTCCAGCGTGAGCGGCTCGAGGCCCTCTATGGTGTGCCCATGGAGATGGCGAGCGCGCCCTCGGGAGCGCGCCTGTTCGCCCCGCGTGCGCGGTGGACGGCCGAGGGGCGTTAGGAGCTCACCTGTCCTGCGTCGAAGACTCCACACCGGGACACCAGAACAGGTGTTCGAGGTGAGGGGGCGTGCGACGCTGATGGCTTTGACTCGAAGGTGGGCGTCGCGGAGATGGACTCTTCTACGCAGTCGGGCAGGACGGTGCGCGGCAGGCTGGAGCGCCTGGTGTTGAGGCTGTTGGCGGCCACCAACCGTCTGCGGTTGCCGGGGCCCTCGGTGCTGCCCGTGGCGGGCGCGGTGGTGGGCCTCTACAGCGGACTGGCCGCGGGCCTCTTCGCCAACCTCATCGCGCTCGTCAGCGGGGTGGCCCTGGGCTTCCCCCGGGTGCTGAACGCGTTCCTGCCGGAGTCCGGCACGCGGGAGGCGCTGACCCGGGCCTTCGCCGAGGCGCGCTGGCACTTCGAGTACCTCATCGTGGGCGTCCCCCTGGCAATGGGCGCGTTGGTGCTCGCGCGGCTCATCCTGCCCGGGGGCCCTCGGGACGAGGTGAAGCGGCGGTTGAAGGTCCTGGGGCTGCTGGTGCTGGGGGCGCTGTCGCTCTACTACCCGCTGGTGGCGGTGGCGGCGGTGAACTCGGTGGTGGGCCACATGCGGGGCGGGGAGCTGAGCTTCGCGCATGTGCAGCCCTGGCTGGTGCCGCTGCTGCCCATGGTGGGAGGGCTGGTGGTGGGGCACGTGCTGCGCAACCGGCCCGAGACCCATGGCCACGGCGTGCCCGAGGTGGTGAAGGCGGTGGAGCGCGAGGGCTGGCTGTCCGGGCGGGACGGGGTGCTGAAGCTGGTGGCGAGCGCCATCACCATCGGCACGGGCGGTTCGGCCGGACGCGAGGGGCCCATCGTATTTGGAGGAGCGGCGTTCGGCTCGACGGTGGGGCGTACGCTGGGCTTCACCCGGCGCGAGCTGGCCATCCTGCTGGCGAGTGGAGCGGGCGCGGGGATCGCCGCCTCCTTCAACGCGCCCATCGCCGGCGCCATCTTCGCGATGGAGATCATCCTGCGCGAGTTCCAGCTGCGCGTCTTCTCTCCCATCATCCTCGCCAGCGTCACGGCGACGATGGTGGGCCGGGGCGTCATGGGCAACGCGGCGATGATTCAACGCGTGTCCTACAGCATGGTGAGCGGTTGGGAGATCGTCTTCTACGCGGTGCTTGGACTGGTGATGGGGCTGCTGGCGTACGTCTTCATCCGGCTGATGCACGGGGTGGAGGACTTCTTCCAGGGGAAGAAGCCGGGACGGGTGAGTGCCTTCCTGGGACGGCAGCCGCTGCCCTTGAGGGCGGCACTGGGTGGACTGCTGGTGGGGTGCCTGGCGCTGGTGCACCCGGTGGTGTGGGGGACGGGGCACGAGTCCATCAACGAGGCGGCGCTGCGGGCGCTGCCGCTGGTGATGTTGGCCTCGGGCTTCGCGCTCAAGCTGGTGGCCACGGCGCTCACGTTGGGCTCGGGAGGCTCGGGAGGGACGTTCTTCCCCATGACGGTGATGGGGGCGCTGGCGGGAGGCGCGTTCGGGGAGGTGCTGCACGCGGCCATGCCGGGCATCACCGCGCCGAGCGGGGCCTACGCGATGGTGGGCATGGGAGGGGCGGTGGCGGCGCTCACGCGTGGGCCGCTCACGGGGTTGATGATGGTGTACGAGCTGAGCGGCAACTACGCGATCATCCTGCCGCTGATGGTGACGTGCACGATCGCCTCGGCGCTGTGTCACACGCTGGTGGAGCGGAAGTCGGGAGTGGATCCGCACACGCTGCGGCGAGCGCCGGTGGGGGCGCTGGTGGTGTGGATGGAGCCGGTGGGGCCGGAGTTGGGAGCCTCGGCGTTGCGCGAGCGGTTGCTCACGGCGCCCGTGGCGGCCTTGCCGGTGAGGGACGCGGGAGGGCGGCTGGTGGGCGTGGTGACGGCGAGCACGCTGGGCGAGCGCTGGCGGCAGGTGGGGGACGAGTCCACGGTGGCGGCGCTGGCGGACCAGGCCCCCGCGGTGTCCGTGGACACGACGGTGGGCGAGGCGCTCGCGGCCATGGACATCCAGTTGGTGGACGCGTTGCCGGTGCGGGGAGATGGGCAGGTGGGGGTGGTGACGCGCGTGGGGCTCGAGCGTTTCCTGCGGAGGGAGCAGCGCAAGCTCCATGTGGAGCCCCCTGTCTCCGCGACGGAGATTCCGCGTTAGGGGTGAAGTGAAGGGCTATGCTGCCGGCGCGTGGGAGCGATACCTCCTCCACGGGAAGGACACATGCACTGGCGACGGGTGTTCGCGTTCACGGTGGTGCTGGCGGTGGGGACGGGATGCCCGGAGACGTGGCGGGAAGGGGGCACCATCGATCGGGCGATGGCGAAGGACCTCGCGGAGGAACTGCACCGGCACGACTGCCCCTTGAGCAAGGAGGAGTGGGTAGCAAAGTGCAATGTTCCTTCTGAGCAGTGGGAAGATTCCGGTTGCCCCCATGCGTGTCAGTTCAAGGATTGACCTGTGATGCGTTGGCGCACCCCCCTTGCCGTTTTGCTGGGTCTCTTCCTGCTCCTGCCGTTGGCTTGGGTCCTCTATATGGCCATGTTGGGAGGATTGCGTCCGCCGCCAGAAGCGAAGGTTGTCCCAATGCTTTCGCCCGGAGAGCGCCAGCGCTTGATGACCTATGAGCGCCCGTGCTCTGGGCGCAAGGACTGCGAGCCACCGCTTGCGTGCTTTTTCAATGCGCGGTCGATGTGGAGGTACTGCACGGACAGCAGGTGCATGACGGATCAGCAATGCTCGGAAGACATGGTGTGCCGTACATTGGAGGCCTCGAGAGCGGGGCCTCACATCCGTTATTGTACGCTCGTGGGAGTGCGGAAGGAGGGGGAGCCTTGCGCAGACATGTCTCCTTTGCGTGAAGCGGCATGCGAACGCGGTCTCTTGTGCCAGGGTTACCGGTGCGGACGGCCGTGCCGGGTGGAAGAGCCCGGGAGTTGCCCCGAGGGATTCTTCTGCCGGGAGGGCCTCAATGGCCCTTCCTGTCTGCCCACGTGTGAGGGCCGCGCGTGCCCCGAGGGCCAGCACTGCATCCGGCCCGATCTCAATGAGGACGTGTCGGTGTGTGCACAGGTTCATGGCCAGAATTGCCAGGAGACGCCTTGTCCCATGGGGCAGAAGTGTTACATGAGCAATGTCTTCAGCCATCCGCGCGAGGCCTGGGGGACGTGTCTCATCCGTTGTGGTGAGGAACACACGCCTGCATGCCCCGAGGGCTTCGTCTGCGAGATGAGCTATTGCAGGAAGTCCTGTGACCCGGCCGTGCCCGATGCCTGCGGACCCCATTACAAGTGTTACCGCTACTCCGAGAAATACCCCTGGACGTGTGACCCGGACCTGTGAGTCACGCGGTGACACCCGGGTCCGACGCCACTACCCCGGCGGCCACTCCATGGGGCGTCCACCGAGCAGGTGCAGGTGGATGTGGAACACCGTCTGGCCGGCGTCGCGGCGGGTGTTGAGGACGAGCCGGTAGCCGCTGTCGGCGAGCCCTCGCTGGCGCGCCAGCTTCGCGGCGGTGAGGTGCAGGTGGCCCACCATCTCGCGATGCTCCACGGTGACGTCATTCATCGTGGGAATGTGCTCGAGCGGGATGACGAGCAGGTGCGTGGGGGCCTGGGGGTTGATGTCCTCGATGGCCAGACAGTGGTCATCCCGGTGGACGAGCCTCGCGGGAATGTGACCGTCGCGAATCTTGCAGAAGATGCAGTCGGACATAGGCGGCCCGGCTTAGCAGCGCCGTGTCCGGGGGGAAATGCTCCCGGTGGGAAAGCGTTGGCTCACGGAAGGCGCGAGGACCAGGCCGGGTCCGGCGTGCAGCGGCCGTGCGGCAGACGCACCAGGACGAAGGATCCCTCGGAGGCCACCACCTCGCCATTGGCCACGCCGCCGGACCCGGTGAGCACGTGGCTGTAGCGCTGGGACTCGCGCCCGGGCCCCAGGTGCGAGTAGAGCGGCACGTCGCGGTGGAAGTAGCTGTAGCCACCCGTCCAGGCCAGGTGTGCCGCCTCCACCTTCAGACCGCACACGTCCGGGAGTTTGCCGGCGGTGATGAGCAGGCGGTTGGCGGGGCCGAAGTCATCCCAGGCGTTCTGGAGGGACTTCGGCCCCGGGTATTGCCCGATGTCCCGGAAGGTGAGCCCTCCCACGCGCAGGCCGGAGACGCCCGCCACCGCCACCACCGCCAGCGGCAGGGCGAGCCGGACGGGGGAGGGCGGCAGGTGGCGCAGCACCGTGTCCAGTCCCACGCCGGCGAGCGCGGCGAACACGGGCAGGACAGGCACCAGGAAGCGCAGCTCCTTGTGGGGTTGCAGCGCGTGGAGCAGGTAGAAGGCGGCGGCCACCCCGAGCGGGCCCGGGGCCCTCCGCGCCGCGAACAGCGCCAGTCCCGCCATCACCAGGGTGACGCCGCCCATGGCCCGGAACAGGACGCGGTTGTAGAAGCTGAAGGGCTCGGTGCCCCAGCCAGCGGCTCCGTTCTTCACGAAGTTGAATTCCAGGTACACCAGGGCCGAGTGGAACCAGCGGCCCCAGGTGAGCTTGTCGAGCAGTCCGAAGAGGAAGGCCCACCCGGCGAGCACGGCCAGCGCGTCCCGTGCGGCCCGCCAGTCGCGCCGTGCCGCCAGCACCGCCAGCAGGCCCACGCAGAAGATGCCATTCTGCAGGCGCAGCAGCACGGCCAGCCCCAGCAGCGAGGCCCCCACCACCCCCGCGCGGCGCGAGGCTCCCGGCGCGAGCGCCAACGCCAGCCCCAGCACCACCGGGAGCGCGGAGGCGTTCTCGCTCATGGCCCGGGGGGCGAAGTAGAGCGGCACGGCCGCCAGCGCGAAGAGCGAGGCCCCCGCGCTGGCCGCCAGCGGCGAGGCACCATACGCCCGGGCCAGCTTCCAGCTTCCCCAGGCCGTGGCGGCCCCCACCAGCCCGAAGGCCCCCTTCGTCAGGCCCAGGTACCCTCGCGGCTCCTCCAGGCCCAGCAGGCCGGACAGCTTGAACAGGGCGGCCACCAGCCCCGGCAGGGTCCAGTTTCGGGCCCCCTCGAGGAACTCCCAGGCCTGCATCCCGTAGCCGAAGACGAGCCGGTGGGCCGGCTCCAGGCTCTGGTAGATTTCATCCGGCCAGGCCACGCCGTCATCCCCGAGCGCCAACCACACTCGCAGTATGGCTCCCACCCCCAGCAGCAGGACGAGGACGGCCCGGGCGAGGAGCCGCTCGGCGGGCGTTTCGGAGGGGAGCGGGGAAGCGGACATGAGGGATCACCACGCAAAAAGTCCGGCGGGTGATATTCCACACGTGCCGATGAACTCAATCCGGGTCTCACAGCTTCTCGAGGATCGCGAGTACGACCTCCGGCTCACCCTCGTCGCGGGCGAGCGTGGGGTGCAACACCGTATCAACTCCTCGCGCATCCAGAAGCCAGGGCTGGCGCTCACGGGCTTCACCGAGCACCTCCATCCGCACCGGGTGCAGGTGTTCGGCAACACGGAGGTGTCCTACCTGCTCACCCTCCCCGAGGAGCGGCAGCGCGAGGTGCTGGACTCGCTCTTCCAGGAGGAGCTGGCCTGCGTGGTGGTGACCAAGGACATCATCCCGCCGCCGGCCCTGCGGGAGGCGTGCGAGAAGGCCGGGCTGGCGTTGATGCGCACCCCGCTGCTCTCCAGCCAGTTCATCCAGCAGGTGCAGGCCTTCCTGGAGGAGGCCCTCACCGAGGCCAGCAGCCTGCACGGCGTGTTGATGGACGTGTTCGGCGTGGGCATCCTGCTGCTGGGCAAGAGCGGCATCGGCAAGAGTGAGATCGCCCTGGACCTGGTGATGCGGGGCCACCGGCTGGTGGCGGACGACATCGTGGACGTGACGCGGCGCCGGCCCGGCGTGGTGTATGGCGCGGGCAACCCCGTCATCCGCCACCACATGGAGATCCGCGGCCTGGGCATCATCAACATCAAGGACCTGTTCGGCGTGGCCTCGGTGCGCGAGCGCAAGAAGATCGAGCTCGTGATTGAACTGCACGAGTGGGACCCGCAACAGGAGTATGACCGGTTGGGGGTGGAGGACCGGTTCATGAACATCGTGGGCGTGGACATCCCGCTGTCGGTGGTGCCGGTGCGCCCCGGCCGCAACATGACCACCATCATCGAGGTGGCCGCGCGCAACCAGTTGCTCAAGCAGCAGGGTCACCACTCGGCGAGGGAGTTCGCCGAGCGTCTCAACCGCGCCATCGCCGAAGGGGCGATGCGCCGCTCCATGGGTGAGGAAGTCGAGTGAACACGGCCCCTGCCAAGCACATCGTCATCATCTCGGGCATGTCCGGCTCGGGCAAGTCCACCGCCATCCGTGCGCTGGAGGATGTCGGCTTCTTCTGCATCGACAACCTGCCGGTGCTGCTCCTGCCCAAGCTGACGGAGCTGGCCGGAGGCGGGCAGTTCTCCCACCTGGCGCTGGTGGTGGACGCGCGCGAGGGCATCTTCCTGCACGAGGCGCCGCGGGTGCTCGACGAGGTGCGCCGGGCGGGGCACCACGTGGAGGTGCTCTTCCTGGACGCCAGCGACGAGAGCCTCATCCGCCGCTTCAGCGAGACGCGCCGCCGTCACCCCCTGGCGCCCACCGGCAGCGTGTCCGAGGGGATTCAAGCCGAGCGCGAGGCCCTCAAGGACCTGCGCGAGCTGGCGGATCAGGTCATCGACTCGTCGGTGCTCAACGTGCACGACCTGAAGCGCATGGTGCAGGCGCGCTTCAACCCGGAGCCGGCGAGCGGGCCGTCCCTGTCCGTGATGTCCTTTGGCTTCCGGCACGGGGTGCCGCCGCAGGCGGACCTGGTGTTCGACGTGCGCTTCCTGCCCAACCCGTACTTCGTCCCGGAGCTCAAGGGGCTCACGGGCAAGGATCCGCGGGTGGCGTCGTACGTGCTGGAGCGCGAGGAGACGCAGCAGTTCGTGGAGAAGGTGGTGGACCTCTGCCGCTTCCTCTTCCCGCGCTACCAGAAGGAAGGCAAGGCGTACCTGACGGTGGCGCTGGGGTGCACGGGCGGCAAGCACCGCTCGGTGGCCATCGCCGAGGAGCTGCGCAAGCGCCTCGTGGGCGACCACCCCCGCGTGCAGCTGTGGGATCGCGACGTCGAGAAGGAGTAGCAGGCAGGCGGCGCGAGCGCGGAAATCAGCCCGCGCTTGGCGAGGTCGGGCTTCCCAGGGCTGCTTCGGGAATCAGCGGGTAGCGTTCGCGAGTGCTCATGCCACGAGCCCTGGCCAGATGGATGAGCGCTACACCCTCCACGAAAATGAAGGCCTCCGTCTTGTGAAGATAGGGGTCGAAGACCCCGGAGCGCCGTTGCCGCTCGCGCCAGTTTATTTGTTCCTCAATCATCCCCGATAAACCTTGCTCGAATCTTTCAGCATCTCGAGTGGCGAGTGCCCGCGCCGCCTCCAAGCGATAGGACTCGCCCCCCTGCAAGCAGCGCTCGAAGGCGGCAAGCTCGCCTTCCGTGCCGCGTTCCTGCAGCAACCCGATAAGGGCACCAATGTAATGGAAGTCTTCCTCGGGCTCCATCCGTTCCATCCAATGAGTGGACATCCGCGAGGCGATGTTTCGGGCCAGCTCTGACTCTCCCGCTGCGATGGCATCGAAGAGCGGCTCCCCCTTGCTACGCGCAAGATAGTACTGGTCGTACTCGGAGCACTCCTGCTTGCGCTTGAGGAGTTCCGAGTATGTTGTAGCGGCTTGACGCAGGCTGTCCCGGAATCCGTCCTCGTCAAGTCCGGACAACAGCAATCCACAGCCGTACTGTCTGAAGAGCCGTGCGGTCTCCAGTGTTAGCCTGGCGTCTGGCTTCCCCCTGCTCAGGAGAGGGAGCCGCTCGCTCAGGAGGAATGCAATGCCGTCGAGAATGCTGTCCATCATCGGGGCCTGCGAGGGAGAAGGAGGGCTCAGTTCAGCGACTCACCCACGGGTTGGACGTTGAGGCCCGTCAGCCCCTCTCGGCGCATGGCTTCCAGCAGATCGGAGCGGATGACCATGAGCCTCGGGAACTCGGCGACACGGAAGAGCTTGGCATCAGCGGGGAGTTGGTCCTCTCGCAGGCGGAGTTGTTCGACGTCTCCTATCTCGGGTGGCTCATCGGATTCGAGCCAATAGCGTGAGCTTTTGAGGTCGAAGCACGAAATGCACATGAGCGGATTGGCGATATAATACTGCTCCCGGACGACCCGGCCGCGCTTGTCGTGGAGCACAAAGGGGAGGTACTCGATGGAGTCGTCCGGGAGTCCGTTGCGAACCAGGAGTTCCTGGGTGCGACGAGACACGTAGAGCACACGATCGGGGTTACTGATGAAGTCCGTGAGCATGTCCCCTGCTTCTTCGTACAGACAGAGCGCTGTCGAAGGAGGGAAATGAGGTTTCATGGTTCTGCCCCGCTTTAAATAATAGTATTTTTCAACCTTGTCGGGTAGTTCCACAATCTCGGCTGCGCGTGGATCGTGGCTGTTCTTGAAGGTGTAATAGGTATGGTTCATGGTGAATTCCAATTGACTGCTTGAAGCTTCTCGCCGGCTCTCATTCGCTTGGTCTTGTCCAGTAGGATGCCCGAAAGGTCGTCGAGGCGGCGGGTGATCATCTTCTTGATGTCTTTGGGATGTTTGCCTTGATCCAGGGCCTCGTCGATTTTGTCCCGTAGATCGCGTAGCTTGCTCTTCAATGAGTCCTGGTAGTCCTTGTGGCCGGGAATATC
>NZ_JPMI01000392.1 GCF_000733295.1 Archangium violaceum Cb vi76
GGAATATCCCATGGACAGTGGGCGGGAAGGCCAACGATTCGCGCTTCGAACTGCTGGTTGGGGAGCAGGATGATGTTCTTCTCGTTGTGGATGTTCCATCGGGAGAAGAGGATCATCTTGATGATTCGTTCAGAGCGTGTGGAGCCTCCAGTCGTCCCCTTGCCGATGACCCATTCCTCGATGGCCCCAATGGGAATGAGGTGATGGAAGTTGTGCTCGTACGGATAGAAGGCACCATACCCGCCGAGTACCTCGTTCTGCCGGGGCTGGAATTGAGGACGGTTGCCTTTCCTCTGGGGATGGTTGGGTGTTGGGTTTAGGTGTGAGATCCCGATGTGCCAGCCCTCCTTCCCACGGCGTAGCCAGTCGAGGGACTTCCTTGCCTGCCGAAAGTAGTTCTCCAATGGGGACTTGCGACTCGAGTTGTCAGTGGAGGGGAACTTCTTCCAAATCCACTTCTTTCCCTTGGAACTCACGTCGCTGAAGTCTTTGGTCACGAGTCCGAGGTTCTTGGCAATCTGCTGATGGTCCTTATTGTAGAGCTCGCTTCGCGAACTCAAGGATACCTTATATCCGTTGACCCGGTAGTTGCAGGGGTGGGTGGCCCATGAGGCAGAGGTATGGGGGATGTCGTGTCTCCAGAGGCATCCGTATCCGGTTGGTTTGTCTCGGTGGTTGAGGGTCTTCGCGTCCCAGGCTGCATGTGAGTTGTCGGACATAACGGACCTCCATTGTTCTCAGGGGCGAATGACGAGGCCGGAGGCGACTTCTCCGCTTTCGGCTCTCGACCAGACAAGGCTCTCGGAACTCCGGGCGTAGTTCCTGGCGAAGGACCGTGCCGCAGCGGCGATGGAGATGGCACCGCTTGCTGCGCCTGTGTCACCGAAGGAAACCGCAGGCCAGTGGCTTGCTGTATGACTAAGCAATGATTCTCGTGGAAGCCGTGCGAGGAATGTTCCCCATTCCCGTGCCCGCCTTTCCTCGCCGTTGAGGTCTCCGTAGATGTCCCCAATGTGTGTCGCTTGCGCCAGTGTGCGTTCGATTGTCGCGGCGAGTTGCAACCCCTGACAGGCGCTTCCCCTTTCCAGGACTGTTTCCGTGCCGAGAGAGAGGGCTCCAATGAAAGCCTCGATCCGGGCTCCCCGCCGCTGGGCGGCTCTCTCCTCCTCGACCAACAGCGCCGCCGCGGCCTCACCTGGCATCAGACCGATTGGGTGTTCGGGTGTCTTGAGGCGGCCCTCCTGGAAGAAGTGCTCGACAAGGGGTTGGCTGACGAGGCTGTCGACGCCCACGATGAGTGCACGCTGGAACTGGCCTGCTGCAATTGACTTGGAGACATCCGAGAGCGCTGTTAGGACGGAGGCATGTCCTCGCGGAAGCACGTGCTGCTTCTCCCGGGGAATATCGAGGCGAGCGCGGCGGACGGCGAGGGGCACGAGCTCCTCTTTGAGCAAGACCTCGAGTTCTTCCTGCTCCAGCGTTCTGGCCCTGGAAATCCCGAGGATGAGTGCCGTATCCCGCCAGAACCTGGACTCTGAGGTGCTGAGTCGCGCGTAATGGATGAGATCCCGAAGCGACTGGTGCACCAACAGTGCATGAAGCGCCAGGCTCGTGAATCCATCAGTCAGCCCGGAAATCGGGTGTCCAATGACGGGCTCTACACCTGGCATGTCGCCGGAGGACACGACATGGTAATCGAGAGCTCTGGGGCGAGCCATGCCGCACCGCAACGCCGCGCACCCACCGATAACCCCCCCGAGTGTGCTTGTCAGGCCAAGTCCAGTAATCGCGAGGCGCATACCTGTGATTCTACATCCATTACGAGTGGATGGCGATCGTCAGGGTAGGACGGCGAGTGGAGTGTCCTCGCTGTCCGGCCGATGAGTGTATCCGATGAATTTCTCGTCCCGTGTTGTCCCCCCGTACAATTCGAGCGCCTGATGGGTCGCTGGTTCCTGCATCCCATCCGGGGTGCCCTCACGTTGGCGGCATGTTCTTCTTCTTCTCCAACAAGCTTGGGCGTCTGGGCTCTGTCCTTGTCTCACTTGCGCTCTCCGCGCTCCTCTACGTTCTATTCCGTGGGTTCTGAGGTGGCTCGCTCCGCGAACCGGCGAGGGGCGCTCCCCTGGCAGGTGGTCTCGTTCTGGCTCGCGTCCGGGGCCTGGATATGGTTCTTCGCCCCGCCATGTCGCGCTCCGTCCTCGCGCTCGCCGCGCTCTCCGTCCCGCTCCTCGCGAGCCTCTCCGCCCGGGCCCAGCCCTCCACGGCCGGGGAAGGGCGGCGCCTGGAGGCGGTGCGTGTGGAGCAGGGCCCGCGCGTGGACGGCGTGCTGGATGACGACATCTGGCGCCGCATCCCCTTCACCAGCGACTTCACCCAGAAGGAGCCCGAGCAGGGCAAGCCGTCCACGCTGCGCACGGAGGTGGCCTTCGTCTACGACGCCGAGGCCCTCTACGTGGGCGCGCGCATGGCCAGCGACAAGCCCGAGGACATCGAGACGGTGATGACCCGGCGCGACGAGAGCGGCTCGGCCGAGCGCCTCATCATCTCGCTGGACACGTACCGGGACCGGCGCACCGCCTACAGCTTCGCCGTCACCGCCGCCGGGGTACGCGTGGACTGGTATCACCCCCAGGACCACGAGTACGTCCGCGACGCCTCCTACAGCCCCGTCTGGGAGGCCCGCACCATGCAGACGTCCGTGGGCTGGGTGGCCGAGCTGCGCATCCCCTTCTCCCAGTTGCGCTTCAACGCGGCCGAGCAGCAGGTGTGGGGTCTCAACATCAACCGCTACATCCCCCGCCGCAACGAGGACGCCTTCTGGGTGGTGGTGCCGCGCGACGTCACCGCCTGGTCCTCCCACTTCGGCGAGCTCACCGGCATCCGCGGTGTGGCGCCCTCGCGCCGCATCGAGGTGGTGCCCTACCTCGCCGGGGACATCCAGGCGGCCTCGGGCGCCAACCCGCGTGCCGGCACGCCCTTCGAGAAGCGCACCCCCTACTCGGGCCGCGCGGGCCTGGACGCGAAGATGGGCCTCGGGCCCAACCTCACCCTGGACGCCACGGTGAACCCGGACTTCGGTCAGGTCGACGCGGACCCGGCCCAGGTGAACCTCACCGCCTTCGAGAACTTCTTCGAGGAGCGCCGCCCCTTCTTCACCGAGGGTGGCCAGCTCCTCAACAACAGCAGCGGCTATGGGCCCGCCTACTTCTACTCGCGCCGCGTGGGGGGCGCGCCGCGGCTCTCCGCGTCCGCGGATTTCGTCGAGTCCCCGCGCGCCAGCACCATCTGGGGCGCGGCGAAGCTCACCGGGCGGTTGTCCTCGGGCCTGTCGCTGGGCGCCCTGGGGGCCTTCACCGGGGACGCGTTCGCGGACACCTATGACTTCGCCACCGGGGCGCGGGGCCGGGTGAAGCTCGATTCGCGCACCGGCTTCGGCGTGCTGCGCGCGCAGCAGGAGCTGGGCCCTGGCGGCTCGGTGGTGGGGGCCACCGCCACCACGATGTACCGGCACATCGGCGGAGGTCAGGGCCTCACGCGGCAGTTGGCCCGCGAGGCGTATTCGGGAGGCGCGGACTTCCGGCTGCGCATGGGCGGCGAGTACTTCGTCTCCGGCTACGCGGGCGGCAGCCTGGTGCGCGGAGACGCCGCCGCCATCACCCGGCTCCAGGAGTCCAGCGCCCGCTACTTCCAGCGGCCGGACCAGTCGTACGTGCGCGTGGACCCCGAGGCCACCGCGCTGTCCGGCTACGCGCTCGGCGCGAAGGTGGAGCGGGTGAGTGGTGAGCACTGGCTGTGGAACGCCAGCGCCAACGCGCTCTCCCCGGGCTTCGAGCTCAACGACCTGGGCCGGCTCAACACCGCGGACGACCTCGATGCCAGCCTGGGCCTGACGTACCGGGAGACGAACCCGGGCCGCCTGCTGCGCAACTGGGAGCTGGGCCTGTCCGCCGCCTCCAACTGGAACTACGGCCTCACGCGCCAGTCCAGCGAGCTGGAGTTGACCGGTGCGGCCACCTTCCCCAACTTCTGGGCGGGCGAGTTCCGGGTGACGTACCTGCCGCGGGCCTTCTCGGACTCGCTCACCCGGGGCGGGCCGCTCATGCGGACGGCGCAGGGCGTGGACGGGGAGCTCACCCTCGAGAACAGCTTCAATGACACCACGCGTTGGCGCGTGACCGGCTCGCTCTGGGCGTTCGAGCAGGGCAGCCAGGGCGGCTTCGTGTCGGCCTCGCTCACCCTGCAGCTCCACCGGCGTCTGCGCCTGGGCCTCGAGCCCACCGCCTCCCTCTACACCGAGGGGATGCAGTACGTGGACACGCTGGAGGGAGGCGGCGCCGGGACGTTCGGCAATCGCTACGTCTTCGGCTCCGTGCGGCGCCGCGAGGTGGCGCTGCGGCTGCGCGCCAACCTCTTCCTCTCTCCGGACCTGAGCATCGAGGCCTACGCCGAGCCCTTCGCCTCCAGCGGCTCCTTCAGCGGCTTCGGCGAGCTGGAGCGGGCCGGTGGCACCCTGCGCCGCTACGGCTCCTTCTCGCGCCTGGCGGACGGGGACATGGAGCTGGTGGACGGCGGCTCCTCCTTCCGCCTGGGTGACCCGGACTTCAACCTGCGCTCCTTCCGCAGCAACGTGGTGCTGCGCTGGGAGTGGCGGCCGGGCAGCACCGTCTTCCTCGTGTGGCAGCAGGACCGCTCCACCCCCTCGGCCCGGAGCGACCCGCTGTCGCCCCGTTTCCTCGGTGATGCGCTCACTTCACCCGGTGGGCATACCTTTGCCCTCAAGCTGAGCGGGTGGTTCACCGCCGGCTGACTCCTCCCTCTCCCGCCAGGAGAGGGCCGGGTGAGGATTGCGCCTCCGCGCGCTCACACCCCCTCCCGCGCATCTCCTCCTGATGGGTGGCAAGATGCGCGAGCGACCCGGCGCTCCTCCCGCCTGTCCCTGCCTCCTCGTCTGGCAGACGACAGCGGTTCGTCCGAAAGACGGTGAAATTGCGGGCGGGGGGCCGGAAGCTGACTTACCTTCCTTCTGCAAGGGAAGGTGGGTGGGAGTGGGGTGGTGGCTTGGGTGCCAACGGAAACTTTCGGTGGGGGTTGCGCATCGCACCATTCAGGCGTAGTCAGGTCCAGCCCTGGGGGGGCTGGTGAGAGGTGATCATGGTCGGCCTCGTAGTGGCATCGCACGGACGTCTGGCGGACGAGCTGGTAGCGACCGCTGAGCAGATCGTGGGCAAGCTGCCCGCGGTGGCGACCTGCAACATCGAGCCTGGAACCTCGGTCGAGGAGCTCCGGGCGAAGATGCGGCAGGCGGTGACCGCGTTGGATCAGGGCGATGGCGTCATCGTCATGGCCGACCTCTTCGGCGGTACTCCCTGCAAGGAGTCGCTGATGATGTGCTCGGAGCGCTGTCAGTCGGGCAAGCTGGAGGTGCTCGCGGGCGTGAACCTCCCGATGCTCCTCAAGGCCAACTCCCTGCGCTCCGAGGACCTGCCCCTGGCGGAGATGGCCAGCCAGCTGGCGTCCTATGGACAGCGCAACATCACCTGTGCTTCAGCCCTGTTGCGCGAGGCCCAGCAGCGTCAGCCGCAACCGCCCGCGCCGCGAACTTGACGGCCCCCCGAGGGTGGGCGATTCGAGACTGCTGTGATCACCCTGGTCCGCGTCGACAACCGCCTCATTCATGGACAGGTCGTCGAGGCCTGGCTCCCGCATTTGAAGGTCTCGCGCGTCGTCGTGGCTGACGACGAGGCGGCCAGCAGCCCGTTGGTGCGCGCCGCCATGGCCCTGGCGGTGCAGAGCGCCATCGAGGTGCAGATCTTCCCGCTGGCGCAGGTGGACTTCGCCGGCCTCTCCAAGGATGCCGTCAAGACGCTGGTGCTGCTGCGGGACGTGGCGGCGGTGCCCTTCGCGCAGGCGCACGGGCTGAAGGTGGAGCAGCTCAACCTGGGCAACGTGCACTTCGGGACGGGCCGGCGGCAGGTGTCGCCCTCCGTCTTCCTGGCCGAGTCGGAGCTGCAGGCGCTGCAGCGGCTGGCGGACGAGGGCGTGAAGGTGGAGGCGCGGGCGGTGCCGGCGGAGAAGCCGGTGGAGCTGGCGGACCTCAAAGAGCGGTGGGGAAAGGCGGGATGAGGCCGTGAGCGTGGGCTGGACCCAGGTCGCGCTCGCCGGCGTCTGGGGCGGCCTCGTCGCGGTGGAGCGCAAGGCCTTCCTGCAGGCCATGTTCTCCCGCCCGCTGGTGGCGGCCACCGCCATGGGGCTGCTGCTCAACGACGTGCCCTCCGGGCTCTTCATCGGCATGTTGCTGGAGCTCTTCCACCTGGGCACGGCCAACCTGGGCGCCGCGCTGCCGGACAACGACACGCTGTCGGCCACCGGCACCTCCGCCGCCGCGGCCACCATGGCGGCGGCCACCGGCGCCGGTTCCACGCCGGCCCTCTGGTCCATCGCCATCCTGCTCTTCATCGGGCTGGCACGGGTGGGCCTGGTGGTGGACCGGGTGCTGGAGCGCTACTCGTCGCGCCTGGCGCGCAAGGCCATGGCCTCGGCCGAGGCGGGCCAGCTCACCCGCGCCATGCAGCAGAACCTCTGGGGCATGTGGCCGCACTTCGTCCTCTTCGGGGCGATCACCGCCGCGTGCGCGCTGGTGGGCTTCTTTCTCGGGCCGCTGCTGGAGCGGCTGCCGTTGCCGGCGCTGCGGGGCCTGGCGTGGGCCTACCCGGCCATGGCCTCGGTGGCGGCCTCCATCGCCGCGCGGGGCAGCCATGCCCGGCGGGCCCCCCTCTTCGCGGGCCTGGGCGCCGGGATCGTCACCCTGGCCGTGCTCCTCGTCCTGCTCCGGGGGTGCTTGTGAGCGTCGTCAGCCCGCCCCTCAGCCGAGGAGTGCTGCTGCGCGTCTTCCTGCGCTCGCTCTTCCTGCAGGCGTCGTGGAATCCCCAGGGCATGCAGAACCTGGGGCTGGCCTACGCCATCTACCCGGCGCTGGAGCGGCTCTACCCGGACAAGCAGGCACTCGAGGAGGCGGTGCGCCGCCACCTCGTCTTCTTCAACACCCACCCGTACGTGGCGGCGGCCATCGTGGGGGGCGTCCTCTACCACGAGCAGCGGATTGCCCGGGGCGAGGAGCCGCCGGACCGGGTGGTGGCCTTCAAGGCGGCCCTCATGGGGCCCCTGGCGGCGCTGGGGGATGGCTTCTTCTGGTTGTCGCTCAAACCGGCCACCGGGGCGGTGTGCGCGGCGCTGGTGCCGATTCTGGCGGCGTGGGCGGCGGTGCTCTTCCTCGTCCTCTACAACCTCGTCCACCTGACGCTCCGGGCCCGGTTGTACTTGCTGGGATTGACGTTGGGGGACAGGCTGGTGGAGGCGGTGGCGAGGGCGAATCTTCCCACTCGGGGAGCGAAGCTGCGGGCGGTGGCGGCGGCGTGCGCGGGGGGACTGGCGGCCTGGCTGGCCGTCACCTTCGGGGCCAACGCGGGCGGCCGCTTCGCGCCCCTGCTGTCCGCGGGCTGCCTGGCCCTGGGGGTGGTGTCCTACCTCCTGGTCGCCCGGCGGGTTCCGAACTACGTGGTGCTCTATCTCGCCGCGGGACTGGCCTGTGTGGCGGGCGCCTTTTTGTAGAGGAAGAGGAGAACAGGGACTGGCAATGTCGAGCATGGCCGAAGGGACATTCGAGATCATCAACGCCCTGGGGTTGCATGCCCGGGCGGCGGCGCAGCTGGTCCAGGTGGCCAACCGCTACAAGAGCGAGGTGACGCTCCTGTGCGAGGGCCAGAAAGCCAACGCCAAGTCCATCATGGGGGTGCTGATGCTGGCGGCGGCCCAGGGCATGGAAGTGACGGTGACGTGCAAGGGAGACGACGCCGAGGCGTGTCTCCAGGACATCCAGAAGCTCATCGCCAACAGGTTCGGCGAGTCGCAGTGAAGCCACACGCGCGGCGAGCCGCCGCAGACGAAGAAGGGACCGTGAGCAGCCAGGCCACCCCCACGTTGAGTCTGAAGGGCATCGGCGCCTCTCCGGGCGTGGCGGTGGGCCACGCCTACATCCTGGACCGCAAGCGGGTGCGCACCCCCAAGCTGCGGCTGGCCGAGGCCGAGGTCGATCCCGAGCGCATGCGGATGAAGACGGCGTTGGACCTGTCCGACCGCCAGCTCTCCGAGCTCAAGGAACAGATAACCCGCTCCGAGGGGCCCGAGCACGGCCTCATCATCGAGGCCCACCGGTTGATGCTCCACGATCCCATGTTCGTGGACGAGGTGAACCGGCTGATTGTGGAGGACCGCATCAACGCGGAGTGGGCGGTGCGGCGGGTGGCGCGCAAGCTCAAGCACCTCTTCGACAACATTCCGGACGAGTACTTCCGGGAGCGGCGCTCGGACGTGGAGTACGTGGCGGACCGGGTGGTGCGCAACCTGATGGGGCAGGTGGTGGACGAGGAGGTGTCGCTGCCGGACCACGCGGTGGTGGTGGCGCACGACTTGTCGCCCGCGGACACGGCGATGATGGCGCGCAGCGGGCGGGTGGCGGGCTTCGTCACGGACCTGGGCGGCCAGACGAGCCACACGGCCATCGTCGCGCGCGCCCGCTCCACGCCGGCGGTGGTGGGCGCGGGCCGGGCCAGCGAGCAGATTTCGCCGGGAGACCTGGTGGCGCTGGATGGCACGCGGGGCCTCGTCCTGGTGAACCCCACGGAGGACCAGTTGGCGCTCTTCCACGAGACGATGCGCCGCCACGCGGAGATGGAGGCCCGGGCGCTGGAGGCCAAGGATCTGCCGGCGCAGAGCACGGATGGCTTCCGCATCCGGCTGGTGGGGAACATCGAGTTCCCGGAGGAGATCTCCTCACTGTTGTCGCACGGGGCGGAGGGCATCGGCCTGTACCGCACCGAGTTCATGTTCCTGGACCGCAAGAGCCCGCCGACGGAGGAGGAGCAGTACCGGGCCTACCGGCAGGTGCTGGAGGCGATGGGCGGCAGGCCCGTCACCATCCGCACGTTGGACCTGGGCGGGGACAAGGTGCCGGGGAAGACGAAGCACGAGAAGGAGCCCAACCCGGCCATGGGGTTGCGGGCCATCCGCTACTGCCTGGCCAACCGGGAGTTGTTCCGGGTGCAGCTGCGCGCGCTGCTGCGGGCGAGCGTGCACGGGAACATGCGGATGATGTTCCCGCTCATCTGCGGGATGAGCGAGCTGCGCGAGGCCCGGAGCGAGCTGGAGGCCTGCCGCACGGAGCTGGGGCGTGCGGGCGTTCCACTCGGCAAGCGCTTCCAGGTGGGCATCATGGTGGAGACGCCCAGCGCGGCGCTGATAGCGGACCGGCTGGCGCAGGAGGCGGACTTCTTCTCGGTGGGGACGAACGACCTCATCCAGTACTCGCTGGCGATCGACCGGCAGAACCGGGACGTGGCGTACCTGTACAAGCCCCTGCACCTGTCGGTGTTGCGCTCGCTGAAGAACATCGTGTCGGCGGCGAAGAGCGCGGGCATTCCGGTGGCCATGTGCGGCGAGATGGCGGGCGACCCCATCTACGCGCTGGTGTTGTTGGCGCTGGGCTTCGACGAGCTGTCGATGACGGCGGGACAGATTCCCACGGTGAAGGGCATCATCCGGGAGTCGAGCCGTGCGGATGCGGAGCAGTTGCTCGAGACGGCGATGGAGTTGACGACGGCGGAGGAAATCGAGCGGTTCATCCGCACGGAGATGGACCGTCGCCTGGGCGAGCAGCCGTGAGTACCCACCCCTGAGAGCCCACCCCTCTCCCCTCGGGGAGGGACGGGGTGAGGGTGCCAGGGACCACAGGTTGAACCCGTGCGAAGCTCCCTCTCCCTCTGGGAGAGGGCTGGGGTGAGGGTCTGCCTACTTCCGTGGCTTCTCCGTGTTCTGCCCGTCCTCCGTGGGCTCCTGGACGCTCAGATCATGATCGGCGAGGAGCCCGTGCCGCTTGCGGAAGCGGCGGATGGCGTGCTCGAGGAATCGCAGGCCGACGAGGGCGAAGAGGGCGAGCCCCGTGGTGGCGAGGGCGAGCAGGGGGGCGCCGATGCCAACGGCGAGGCCCACGGAGGCGGTGAGCCAGAGATTGGCGGCGGTGGTGAGTCCCCGGATGCTGGCACCATGGCGGAGGATGGCGCCGCCGCCGAGGAAGCCGATGCCGACGACGATCTGACTGGCGATGCGGGTGACGTCGGCCCGGACCTCCTGGTGCGTGTCGGCGCCGAGCGATTGCTCGGCGAAGAAGCTGGTCAGGGTGAAGAGGCAGGAGCCGAGGCAGACGAGGATATGGGTGCGCAGCCCCGCGCTCTGCCCGCGGACCTCGCGCTCGAAGCCGAGCGCGAAGCCGAGCCCGAAGGAGATGCCGAGCCGGAGGAGGGCGGTGTCCTGGTCCACCATGGAGGGTTACTCCCCGAGCTCGATCTTCTCCTCGACATCCGCGTCATTGAGGGTGGGGCGGGGGAGGGTGTCGAGGGTGGCGCTGAGGAGGCGGAAGGTGGGGCCGACGTAGGGGGCGACATCGGCGCCGAGCTCGCTGGTGTATTGGGCGGTGAGCTCCTTGTAGCGCTCGTCCTCGGAGGGCCAGCTTCCGGCGGCCTCGGCGGCCCAGACCTCCTGGCCGTCACGGCAGCGCAGCAGTTGGGCCTTCACGTCGGCCTCCACGCCATTGCCGGAGCGCTTCACGTTGGGGGAGAGCCAGAGGACACCCTCGATGCCCTCGACGCACAGGCCCTTGTGGGAGGTGTCCTCGGGGGAACCGGCGAGGGCGAGGTTGGCCTTGGCGATGAAGTCGCGGTTCTGGTTGACGTAGCGGCGGGCGATGAGGCTCCACAGCTCGCCGACCTCCTGCTTGCCGTCGGGGAGCGGCTGGGTGACCACGGCCAGCCGCTTGACCTGTGTCTTGTCCACGGTCTCGTAGTCGGGGCGGACGCGGCTGCTCTTCACGGTGGCACAGCCGGCGAGCAGCACGAGTCCCAGAACGAGCGCGAGTCGATTCATCGTCGGTTTCCTCTCCAGAGGGGCGCCCGTTTCTACACCACGCCCTGGATGGGGCGTGCGGAATGAAAGGGGAAGGGGCTCGAGGTGAGGAGGAGGTGGAAGATGGAAGACGGTGTCCTTATTCTTGGGAATCATGGACGCTCTGCTCCAGAAACTTCGCGAAAGCCTCGCGGCCCGGGGGGATGTTGCGTTCGCCGTGCTTTTTGGCTCGGGAGCCCGGGGGGAGCTGAAGCCGTCGAGTGACCTGGATCTGGCACTTCGGTTGGAGCCAGCGCCGGATGCCTGGGAGCTAGGGGGCCTCGTGGCGGACCTGATGAAGGCCACGGGACGCCGGGTGGACGTGGTGCTGTTGCCCCAGGTGCGCTCCGCCTTGTTGCGTCATGAGATCTCCAAGGGGGTGCTCCTCTTGGGAGATAAGGACGAATGGATTGAGTTCCGGCAGCAAGCCATGCGGGAGTGGCGTGACTTCGAGCCGAGGTTCCGCCGCTACACGGAGGCAGGACTCCGGAAATTCCTGAGGGAGCAGGGAGAACAATCGGGGCAGAGCCGATGAAAGCGGTCGTTCTGAAGAAAGCCGAGCGCTTGCGCGAGCGCCTGTCGCTCATCGCTCCGCTGGCCACGGTCACTCCCGAGGTTTTCATGGCGGAGCGGCCGAGGCGCGACCTCTGTGCCTTCTATCTCATCCTCGCGGTCGAGGAGTGCCGTGACCTGGCGGAGCACCTGATTGCCGAGAACGCCTGGGGTGCACCGGAGTCGGCGGGCGAGGAGTTCGAGTTGCTCGCCCAGAAGGGAGTCATCGACGCGGCACTCGCCCGCCGCATGCGTCAGGCGGTGGGATTGCGCAACCTGTTGGTGCACGAATACGCCGAGGTGGATTGGGTCCGTGTCCATTCGGCGGCCAATGACCTCTCGCGCTTGAGCGAGTTCCTCGCGGCGGTGCTGCGATTCTCGGGGCTGCAACCTTAGATCCCTCATCGTCCTCATTGCGGCTGGCGTCACTTGGGGCCTGGAGTCTGGTGCGGTAAGGTCCCGAGTGTTCGCTGTGACACGTTTGTGCCTGCACCAAGGCATGAGGGGGAACGAATGGGACTCAGTGAGGATTTGAGGCAGCTCTCGGAGCAGGTGAAGAAGCGGCAGGCCTTCATCAAGGGCGAAGAAGCCACGAAACAGGCCCTCATCCTGCCCTTCCTCCAGGTGCTCGGTTACGACGTCTACGATCCCACGGAGACCCAGCCTGAATACGTGGCGGATTTCGCCAAGAAGCGGGGTGGGGTGCTCGAAAAGGTCGATTACGCGCTCCACCTCAAGGGGCAGCCCGCGCTCTTCATCGAGTGCAAGGCCGCGGATGCCGCACCCGAGGACCATGATGGTCAGCTTTCGCGATACTTCAACGCCACGCCGTCGGTGCGAATCGGTGTCGTGACGAATGGCATTCGCTACCGGTTCTTCACGGACCTCCAGGCGCAGAACATGATGGACTCCGTGCCGTTCATGGAGTTCAACATCCTCTCGTTCACCGAGCGGGAGGTCGAACTCCTCCGGCCTTTCACGAAGGAGGCATTCAACTCCGAGTCCATCCAGGGGCATGCGGAGGAGATCATCTTCGTGGGCAAGGTGACGGCACTCATCAACGAGCTGCTGCGCAATCCTTCCGAGAGCTTCGTCCGGTTCCTGCTCGCCGAGGTGGAGCTCGTTTCGGGCCGTGTGACGAAGAACGTGGTGGAGCGGTTCATCCCCATCGTCAAGAAGGCCATCCAGACGACCCTGCTCGACATGATGACGAAGTCGATTCAACAGGAGATCGCTCTGCCCAATGTCCAGGCGGTTACGCCTGTTGCTGCTCCGCCTGCTCCTCCGTCCGCCGCGGAATCGCTCCAGGCGGCTGCCAGTGCGGTCGAACCGTCCTCCGGTACCCAGATCGAGACGACCGAGGTGGAGCTGGAGATCTTCCGGATCGTCCAGCGGATCTGCGCGGAATCGCCCATCAAGCAGACCGTTGGCTACAAGGACTCGGCGAGCTACTTCGGCATCAACCTGGGCAAGGTGACTTCCTGGTTCCTGCGGGCCTTCACCAATGGCAAGAAGAAGTCCCTCGTGTCTCGTGTTCCCCTCGAGCAGGCCTTGATGCTGGCGAAGGGCTTCGAGGTGGAAGCCACTCCCGAAAGCATCGGCAAGAGCCGCGTGTACTTCAACGCCCCGAGCGATATCGAGAAGCTGCGGGCGCTCGTGCTCGTTGCGTACGAGGATGAAGTGAAGCGTCAGAGCTCGCCGGTGCCCGACGGAGGCGACTCTTCGACCGAGGTCGTGGCGAGCTGAGCTGGGGCGTGACTTCGGGAAGCGGGAGGACGGGGGGCCTCCCGCCTCTCGGGGCGCTCACCCCACCGCCATCACCACCAGCCGGGACAGTCCATAGACGAGCACGGCCATGAGCGCCGAGGCGGGGATGGTGAACACCCACGCCCAGATGATGCGGCCGGCCGTGCCCCACTTCACCGCGCGCCAGCCCTTGGTGGAGCCCACGCCCGTGATGGCGCCCGTGATGGTGTGCGTGGTGGACACCGGGATGCCCAGCTTCGCCAGCGCGATGATGGTGACACCTCCACCCGTCTCCGCCGCGAAGCCGCCAATGGGCGCCAGCTTCGTGAGGCTGTGACCCATCGTCTTCACGATGCGCCACCCTCCGAAGAAGGTTCCCAGCGCGATGGCCGCGTGGCACGAGATGATCATCCACCAGTCGATGTGGAAGGGCCGGTCCTTCCAGATGGTGCCGAAGAGCACCACCGCGATGATGCCCATCACCTTCTGTGCGTCATTGGTGCCGTGGCTGTAGGAGAAGATGGCGGAGGAGACGAGCTGCAGGCGCCGGAACCACGTGTCCACCTTCAGCGGCGTCTGCTTGTGCACCGTCCACGTGCTCACCACCATCAGCGCCGTGCCCAGCACCATGCCGATGAGCGGCGAGAGCACGATGAAGGCGGCGATCTTCGCGATGCCCGAGCCCACCAGCCCCGCCATGCCGAGCACCGGCAGCGTGGCGCCAATCATCCCTCCCGCCAGTGCGTGCGAGGACGAGGAGGGCAGGCCCCACCACCACGTCAGCAGGTTCCACGCGATGGCGCCCATCAGCGCGGAGAAGATGACCAGCAGCACCGCTTCCGAGCCCGAGGCCCGCAGCATCTCGAAGTCGATGATGCCCTTGCCCATGGTGTTGGCCACCTTCACCCCGCCGCCAAACGCCGCGACGAAGTTGAAGAAGGCCGCCCACGCCACCGCCAGGTTCGGCGACAGCACCCGCGTGGACACCACCGTGGCGATGGAATTGGCCGCGTCGTGAAAGCCGTTGATGAAGTCGAAGACGAGCGCGACCGCGACGATGAGAACGACAGCCGTGAGCAACATTTACGAGTGCTCCAGGACCACGCCTTCGATGACGTTCGCCACACCCTGGCACTTGTCCGTGGCCGTCTCGATGAGGTCGTAGATCTCCTTCCACTTGATGATCGTCAGCGGGTCCGCGCCGCTCTTGAAGAGCCGGCCCAGCCCCGAGCGCAGCACCTCGTCCGCCTGCGTCTCCAGCCGCTTGATCTCCTTGCAGCCGGCGAGGATCTGCTCGGGCTTCTTGATGAGCCGCAGCGCCGCCACCACCTCCTGCACCTTCTCGGCGCTGATCACCAGCAGCCGCGCCAGCTCGGTGGCGTCCGGCAGGCTCGACTGGATCTCGTAGTAGTGGATGCGGCTCGCCGCCGCGTTGGCCAGGTCCAGCACGTCGTCGATGCGCGACAGCAGGGTGTGGATCTGCGCCCGGTCGAACGGGGTGATGAACTGCTTGTGCAGCCGGTTGAAGGCGGTGTGCGTCACCTCGTCGCCCTTGTGCTCTATGTCCTTCAGGGCCTGCACCCGGGCGCCCACGTCCCGGAAGTCGCTCAGCAGGGCATGCAGCATGCGGGCGCCTTCCACCGTGACAGCACACTGGGCATCGAAGTCGTCGAAGAACTCGTCCGACTTGGGCATCAGCTTCTCGAGCATCGCGCTTCTCCTGGGCCGGACTTGACGCGTCCCGTCACCCATCCGTTGCGGAGGGGGTGACTACAACACCTGCGCATAAGTACCAGCATGAAAGATGTGTTGGAGCTTCAGGGAACTCGTAGCAGCGCTGTGACCCGCGCCACGACCTCCTGCACCTTGAAGGGCTTGAGGATGACTTCCACCCCCTGGACGCGGGCGTGGGCATCCGGACGGGCGGAGAGCACCAGGACGCGCAGGGCGTGCGTGACCGGGTCCGCCCGGAGCTGGCGGTATAGCTCCGCTCCATCCATGTCGGGGAGCATCAGGTCCAGCAGGACCAGGTCCGGGAGTCCCTCGCGCACCCGCGCCAGGGCTTCCGCTCCTGTATGCGCCTGGGTGGTGGTGAAGCCCGCCCGCCCGAGGTTGTACGCCAGCAGCCCCGCCAGGTCCGGTTCGTCATCGACGATCAGGATGTGCGGCATGCGCGGACTGTAGGGGCCCCGGCTTCACGCGCTCGTGACACTTCTGTGACAGCTGGGCTGGCGAGCGCTCAGACCTTGTAGATGAGGTCCATGTACTTCTTGAGCAGGTCGCTCAAGAGGCCGCGGAAGGGCACGGTGCCCGCCATGCCGTAGACGGGGGCCATGGTGCCCTTCTCCTCCGGGTGGGCGCGCACGTGCTCGACGGCGGCCTTCAAGTCCTCGAGGAAGCGCTCGGCCACCCCGGGCTGCGTGTGCCGCTGGGTGACGCACAGGTGCACCGCGGCCGGCTTGTGCAGCCCGTTGAGGCTCCAGCCCTTCTCGCCCATGTGCTCCATCACCTTGTAGATGTTCACGTCGTCCGAGCCGAAGGCGATGACGAAGAGCGGCTCGCCGAGCACGTGCATGCCGGGGATGGCGCGGATGCCGCGCTTGATGACGTCCGCCGCCTCGAGGATGCGCCGGGTGGCGTCCAGGTAGCCCTCCTCACCGGTGGACACCAGGGAAGCCCAGGCGGCCGCGATGAGCGCCCCGGGCCGGCTGCCGGAGAAGGTGGGGGAGAAGTAGATGCCGCCGGGCCACTCGGTGGCGGTGAAGTACTGGTGCGAGCGCAGCGCGGTGCCCCGGTACAGCACCACGGACGTGCCCTTGGCCGCGTAGCCGAACTTGTGCGTGTCCGCGGACATGGTCGTCACGCCGGGCAGCCGGAAGTCGAACTCCGGCACCGGGTAGCCCAGCTTGCGCGCCCACGGCAGCACGAAGCCGCCCAGGCACGCGTCGGTGTGGAAGCCGATGCCCCGCTTGCGCGCCAGCTCCGACAGCTCCTCGATGGGATCGATGACCCCATGCGGGAATCCCGGCGCCGAGCCGATGAGCACGATGGTGTTGCGGGTGATGGCCTTGCGCGTGGCCTTCACGTCCGCGCGGTAGTCCGGCCCCACGGGCACGCGCACCATCTTGATGCCGAAGTAGTGCGCCGCCTTGTCGAAGGCCGGGTGCGCGCTGGAGGGGGCCACCATCTCGGGCCGGGTGATGCCCTTCGTGTCGTGCGCCCAATCCCGGTACGTCTTCATCGCGAGCATGATGCTCTCGGTGCCGCCCGAGGAGAGCGCGCCGCAGATGTGCTCCTCGGGAGCCCGGCCCGCGTTGGCCTCGGCGGCGCCGAGCATGTGGGCCGTCATGGCCACCACCTCGGCCTCGAACTTGGTGGCGCTCGGCCAGAGGTCCGCGTGCAGCGGGTTGGCCTGCGAGTTGATGGCGTACACGCGGTTGAGGAAGTCGATGTGCCCGGAGTCCCCGTGGTACACGGCGCCCGACACGTAGCCGCCCTTCCAACGGTCCTCCTCCTTCGCGCGCAGCTCCTCCATCTGCTTCAGCACGTCCTCGCGCGAGAGGCCCTTGGAGGGAAGCGTGTCGAAGGTGGGCGTCTGGCCGCGGTAGGGCTTCAGTCCGCCCTCCAGCCCGGCCAGCATCGAGTCCGTTTCCTTCTCCAGCCGCTCGCGCAGCAAGGGGATGTTCTTGAGGTAGCGCTCCGCCGTCGACAACAGCCGGGGCGGGACGCGGTTGAGGAGGTTGTTTCCGAGCTCGGGCAGATCCATGGTTGCTGTGCTCCCGTGGACGACTCAGGCGCTCCGGGCGCGGTTGAGCCGCGCGAAGATGGCCTTGTTGGACTTGTAGAGGTTGACGAATTCGCCGAAGAGCTCGTCGTAGAGCCCCCGGTTCTGGGGGTTGGGTTCGAAGGTGTTCGCCACGGGGACGAGCGAGGGAATCTCGTCCACCGTGAGGTGCCCGAGCGCCAGGGCCGCCTGGAAGGCCGCGCCGCGCGCGTTGGCGAGCACGGGCTCGTCCACCTGTTGGATGCGCCGGTCCAGCACGTCGGCGATGATCTGACACCACAGCCGGGAGCGCGCCCCGCCACCGATGAGGCGGAGGGAGTCCAGCCTGCGGCCGACGAACTTCTCCACGTAGCCGAAGAGCCAGCGCGAGTTATAGGCCACGCCCTCGAGCACGGCGCGCACCAGGTGGCCGCGCGTCGTCTTGAGGGACTGGTTGAAGAAGCCGCCGCGCAGGTGCTGGTCATCCATGGGGCTGCGCTCGCCGTTGAGCCAGGGCAGGAAGATGAGCTGGTCGCTGCCCGCGGGGATGCGCTCGGCCTGCTGCTCGAGCACCTTGTAGAGGTCCACGGGAGCCTGGCCCGGGTTGCCGGTGTTGCCGTACCGGGTGAGCTCCTCGTGGTCGAAGAGGATGTTGTCCTTGAGGAGGGACAGACAGAGGCCGGCGGACTCCTGCTCGTTGGTGAGGATGTAGCGGCCCGGGAGCGCCGAGGGCAGGGTGCCCATCTGGTGGAAGACGTCCGTCTTCTTGAAGGGCAGGTGGCTGGCGATCCACGCGGACGTGCCGATGCACAGGTGGGCCTCGAAATCGCGCACCGCGCCCGAGCCCACGGCGGCGGCGAGGATGTCCGGGGCGCCGGTGATGACCTGGACCTTCTCGCTCAATCCCAGGGCGCGGGCGGCCTCGGGCTGGAGCGGGCCGAGCACGCTGGCGGCGGGCACCAGGTCCGGCAGCTTCTCGCGCGGCAGGCCCGCGAGCTGGAGCAACTGCTCGGCGTAGTGGATGCGCTGGAGGTCCCGGTTGTCGGTGACCCAGTGCAGGGTGATGGTGTCGAAGGAGGAGGCGAAGCGGCCGCTCAGCCGCAGGTTGAGCCAGTCCTTGGGCTCCAGGAACTTGTAGGTGTTCCGGTAGAGCTCGGGGTGCTCGCTCTTCAGGTAGAGGATGTGGCCGAACGGGTCCTTCCCCGAGAGGGTGGGCGCGCCACCGGTCAGCCGCACCCAGGTGACCAGGCGGGAGAGGCCGAAACCCTCGACGGGCATGAAGCCGTGCACGGCGCGCCGCACGTGGGGGGCGCCGCGCGAGTCCATCCAGATGATGGCGGGATGCAGGGGCTTGCCGCGCTCGTCCACGGCGACGGTGCCGGACCACTGGGAGCTGATGTTGATGCCGACGATGTCGTCCGCGGAGACGATCCCCTTGTCCAGCAGGCGGCGGGTGGCACGGACGATGGCGGACCACCACGCCTCGGGGTCCTGCTCGGCGCCACCCTCGGGCAGCAACTGGACTGCTTGTGGCTCCACCTCTCCGCCGAGGATGGTTCCACGGAGCGTGACGGCCGCCAGCTTCACGGCCGAGGTCCCGAGATCGATGGCCAGGATGGAAGGGTTACCGGAAGTGGGCACGCCGGTAATGTAGCGAGCCCGGGCCAGGAAGGGACAATTCGTGTCACCTTCGCCGGAACCCGGGCTCTTTCTCACTTCACGAGACCCGGTTCTTTCCGGGTCCCTGTCTCAGCGGGAGTGCTTCAGGCCGCCTCGGACTTGTCCTGGCTGGAGGGCTGCCCGTCGGGCGTGTGCACCACGCCGTTCTTCAGCTTGGGCGGCAGCCGATCCCACATCACCTGCATCACGGCGGCGAGCACCGTGAAGGACACCACCAGCGTGGTGATGAGGCCGATGCAGGCCACGACGCCCATGGACTTCAGGCCGTTGTGGCTGGCGATCAGGAGGGCGGCGAAGCCGGCGGCTGTCGTCAGCGTGGACGAGGCCACCGCGGCACCCACGCTGCGCAGCGCCACCACGGGCGAGGTGCCCTCCAGGAAGCGGTGCAGCAGGTAGAGGCCGTGACTCACGCCGAAGCCCAGGAGGATGGGCAGGATGATGATGTTCATGAAGTTCAGGTGCAGATCGAACATCGTCATCAATCCCAACATCATCGCCAGACCCACCGTGAGCGGGATGACGGAGGCCAGCGCCAGCTTCACGTTGCGGAAGTCCAGGTAGTGCATGACGAGGATCCACAGCGTCACCAGGAGCACGGTGAGCTGACCGTCGCCGAGCACGATGCGCGCCAGCCGCGCGAAGAGCTGGGCGGCGCCCGCGGCCCGGCGCACCTGCGCCTCGGCGATGACGTTGCCCTGCGCGTCCTTCACCTCGGGGGTGGGGATGTGGTTCGTCTGGTCCACGAACGTGAGCATCTTCTTGCCGTCCCACAGGTCCACGCTCGGGTAGATGAACGTGAGGTAGCCGTGGTTCTCCGGCTTCGTCTCCGGCAGGTGGCGGAACTGCGAGGCGTAGATCTCCGGCACCCCGTGCACGTCATACGGCCGGGCCTCCAGCATCTTCATGAAGAGGGCCGCCTTCTCCTGCACCTCGGGAGGCAGTGCCGCCACGTCGATGTCCTTCAGCTCCTCCTGCCACTCCTGGAGGATCTTCGTGTTGGCCGCGGCCCGCTCCGGGGGAGGCACGAAGGTGTAGATGCTCACCACCTGATCGATGGCCGAGTACTTCGACTTGCGCTTCTCCGGATCCTCGAGCTCGTCGTAGATGGCCTTCGCCTCCTCCAGCGTCTTGCTGTAGACGGCGATGGGGTCCGCGGACATGTCGAAGCGCTGGCTGATCTCATCCTGCAGCTTCACCGACGACTGGCCCTCGGGGATGAGGGCGCGGCTGTTGTAGTTGAAGCGGATGCCGGCCTTGATGCGGTCCGCGAAGGAGGCGGGCTTGTCCGTGGGGACGTCCACGTCGCTCCACGGGACGGCGAAGACGCACAGGATGGCCACGACGACGGTGCTGATGCCGAGCATCAGGCCCGGCTTGGGAACGCGCAGCTCCTTGCCCGTGGCGGCGCTCTGCGTGGCCGGCGGCTTCATCTCGCCAATGAGCTTCCTGGGCAGCTCGGGGTTGATGCGGCCCGCCAGCGCCAGCAGCGCCGGGCTCCAGGCGAAGAGCATCACGCCGATGATGAAGGTGCCGCAGCCGGCCAGGAAGCCGAACTGGCTGAAGCCGCGGAACTCGCTGACCATCAGCACGAAGAACGAGCCCGCCGTCACCACCGCGGACACCAGCGCCGGCCGGCCCGCGTTCACCACCGCGTCCTGGATGGCCTGGTCATACGGCTTGCCCTGGCCCAGCTCCAGCCGCGTGCGGAAGATGAAGTGGATGCCGTAGTCGATGCCGAACCCCAGCAGCAGCGCGCCCAGGATGCTGGTGATCATGTTGAGCTCGCCCACGGTGAGGTAGGTGAAGCCCATGGTGATGATGGTGCCGATCACCGTGCCGATGGACACGATGAGCGTGGGCACGATCTTCCGGAAGGCCAGGATGGTGATGAGGAAGATGGCCGCGAACGCCAGCAGCGACACCGGCTCGAGCGACTCCTCGATGGCGTACGAGTCGTCCACCGCCGTCTTGTAGGAGCCGGTGAAGCCGTAGGCCACCAGCGTCTTGTCACCCATCTTGTCGTAGTCCTCGACGAGCTCCACGCCCCCGGACTTCTCGCTCTTGGAATAGGCCGCCAGGTCCTTGCGCAGCTTCTCCACGTAGACCTTCGTCTTGCCGAGCTGGTTGGAGTCCCACATCGGCTTGATGAGGATGAGCATCATCTTCCGGTCCTTGGAGATGTAGTAGTCATCCCGGATGCTCTTCTTGCCGACGCTGCTGTACTTGTCGACGAGGTCCTGCATCTCCAGCTTCACCGGCTCGGTCTTCTGGATCTCGATGAAGAAGGGGTTGTTCCGGCGCAGCTGGTCCTTGAGGTACGCCATGATGCGGCGCTTGCCCTCGGCCAGGTCCTCCGTCTTGATGAAGAGGCCCATCTGCTGCTGCACGAACTCGACGGGCACCTTGTAGGTGATGAAGCGGACGTTCTCCTTGTCCGCCAGCAGCCCGGCCGCGATGTCATCGGCGACCTTCTTGAGCGTGGCCTCGTCGTCGGCGCGCAGGCCCATGATGAGGTAGCCGCTGCCACCCACCATGTCGATGACGCGCTTGACGTCCTTCACCTCGGGCAGATCCTGCGAGATGAGGTCGAGCTGGTTGGAATTGATGGTCAGCTTCGTGGTTCCCCACAACGCCGCGCCGGTCAGCGCGAGAATCGCGAGGATGACGAGCCCGGGCCTGCGCACCATCAACCTGGCGTAGGCGAGAGCAAAGCGGGGCGTCTTGTGGGTCGAGTCACTCATGCGGTCGCGGACCCTACCGGAGAACCGACCGCATCAGAAGCACGGTGACACCCCTCGGCTGCCCGTCTGCCGCACTCCCTCTTTCCCTCTAGAGGGGCTTGGGGTGAGGGTCGAAATATTCCCCGGTTTCAAGGGCCGGGATTTCAACCAGAGTGCACCGGGAAATCCCCGCCGGGAGAGGGTCAACCGCGGTCAGGCCCTGGGGGGGAGCAGGAAGGCGCGGGGCTCACGCAGGAAACGCGCGCTCATCAGCCGCACCAGCCGCACCATGTCCCTCACCGGCACGTCCCGCGCCCGCAGGGCCACGCCGAGCGCCAGGGAGAAGGACACCGCGAAGTTGATGGCCAGCGTCACGCCGATGCCCCCCAGGGCCGCGAGGAAGTCCGGCCGCAGCACCGCCGTGGGCCCCAGCGCGTAGCCGGCCAGGCACAGCTGCCCGAAGGACAGCGTCACGTGCCGCACGTCCAGGGGCAGCCCGAAGAAGTTGCCCACCACCGGGGGCAGCGCCAGGAGGATGCCGATGCTCACGTTGCCCCCCAGCCCGGCGATGTTCCGCGAGAAGAGGCCCGCCAGCTTCCTGGCCCCCGCGTCGCCCAGCGCCCGCCGCAGCGTCCGGTGGTGCGCGAGCGCCTCGGGGATGCGCCGGTACACCGCCCAGTTCTCCAGCCACCCGGCCACGAGGCTGGACAGCCACAGCAGCACCCCCGTCAGCGCCGCGTAGAAGACGGTGCCGCTGCGCCACGGGTGGAGCGCGTCCACCACGTAGTGGGCCTGGGCCGCGTTGAGCAGCGGGTGCCCCTTCCACCAGGCGAAGAGCATCGACAGCCCCACCGCCGCCGGCAGCACGGTGCCCATGTTCGCCAGCGCCGTGGCGATCTGCGAGCGGGTGATGCGGGGGATCAGCTCCATCAGGTGCGACAGCCGCCCGCCCGTGCCGCCCGTGCCGCCGATGGCGCTCCCCAGCGTGGCCGCCGTCATGGACGGCTGCTTGGTGGCCAGCGTGGAGCCCGTCACCTGCATCATCAGGAAGCTGCCCACGTAGGTGCCCGCCAGCGCCAGCCCGTAGAAGAAGGGCGCCAGCGCCAGCGTGGCCGCGTACAGCTTGAGGATGGCCGTGACGGCGGTGATGAGCCCACCCCCCGCCGCCGAGTGCACCATGTGGTGGTACTCGTCCCGCGTGGTGGTGATGTAGTGCTCGCCCGAGTGACCCGCGCGCTCGATGACCTTGCGAGCCAGCAGCCGCGCGTTGCTCGCCACCACCGCCCGCACCGAGCGGTCCGTGTGGGCCCGGCGCAGCAGATCCGTCACCAGCACGAGCCCCTCGCGCCAGCGCGCCTCACCCGGCTCCGCGCCCAGCACCCGGGCGATGGCCTCCATCCGCTCCAGGCTCCGGCGGATGCGCTCCAGCCGGTACACCAGGTCCACGCTCACCCCGTACTGCTCGAGGTGGCTGGAGACGATGGCCACCACCTGCCGGCACTCCTCCACCACGTCCCCGAGCTCCCGCAGCGAGTCCGGGGCGGCGTCGCGCGCCTGCACGCCCTCGGACACACGGCGCAGCTTCAGGAAGGGCGAGGAGCGGAAGGACACCTCCGGGCAGCGATCCCTCACGTCCTCGGCGAGTCCCAGGGCCGCCGTCTGCACGGCGAGCAGGCCCACCGCATCCACCAGCGAGGCCCGCACCACCAGGGCGGGCCCCCTCACGGGAGGCAGGGTGCCGCCCTGCAACAGGGCGGAGAGCCGCGCCAGGGGCTCCGGCGGCAGGCCCTCCAACCAGTCGGCGTCCCCCCGGTCGGGGAACAGCCGCAGCAGCAGCTCCGAGAGCTGGTGATCCTCGGGCGGCGAGGGCAACAGGCGGCGGGCGAGCCGGTCCGACACCTCGTCGAGGAAGCCCAGTCCGGTGGGCAGGCCCACCTGGGAGAAGAGCTTCAGTCCGCTCGTCGCGGCCATCACCTCGCGCACCAGGGCGGCCACGGGCTCTCGCGCGGACGCTCTCGCCTCCAGCACGCGAATCAACAGGACGAGGCGCGTCACCACCGCGGGCGCCTCGGGCTCGGCGGGCTCCATCAGGCCGAGCGCGGGCTGGGGGTCCTTCAGCCAGGCGACGCAGCGCTCCACCCACTCCAGGCGGGCCTCCAGGCCCTCCGAGGGCACATCGGCCAGCAGGTGCTGGAGGTCCCTCACGGCGGGGTGGCCCGGGGCGCGTGGGGCGAACTGCACGCAGAAGGCGTCCACCTCGCGAGAGGAGCGTCCTTCACGCACGGGGACGGCTTGGGGCAGGGGACGGGGCATCGGCCCTTCCTGTCTACTTCACCTGTTCCCCAGTACAACCGGCTTCACCTCCGGGCGCCCGGTTGCCCGGCTCCCGGAGGTGGAATACGGCTACTTCTTGCCCAGCTCGGCTTCCTTCGCGCGCATCAGCTCCAGCAGCTTGTCCCAGCCGCCCTGCTGCAGGATGGGGCGCACCTGGTCGTCGCGGATGCCGGTGAGCATGGAGTCGCCCAGCACCGCCACGTCCAGCACCTTCCAGCCGCCCTGGCTCTTCACCACGGTGTACTGGAGCTTCATCTCCTGCTTCTTCAGCGGGTGCTCGATGACGACGGTGGACTTCACGCTCGCCTTGTTGCCCTCCACGGCGGGGTCGTCATAGGTGATGGAGGCGAGGTTCTTGAAGTTCTCGCGCACCTTGGGGAAGGCGATCTTCGCGAAGAGGCTGTGGAAGAGCCTGGTGAACTCCTTGCGCTGGGCGTCGGTGCCCTTCTCCCAGTCCTCACCGAGCAGGAAGCGGCCCTGCTCCTCGTTGGCGAGCTGCTTGAGGGCGATGTCGTCCTTGCTGTAGCGCACGGACTGCACGACGGTCTTCACCGGCTTGGCCACGGGCTCGTTGGGCGCGGCGAGCGCGGGGAGGGCAAAGGCGAGGGTGGCCAGCAGGGTCAGGGAGCGGAGACGGGCGTTCATTCAAGTCCTTCCTTCAGAGGGCTGCCTCTGTAGCGCAATGGAACGGTTGGGGGCGTGCGAAATTCACGCGGGGCCCGGAGCGGGGCCCGGGGGCCAGGCCGCCTGCACGGTGTGCTCGAAACACGCCTGCCAGGCGAATTTTCCGCCTGTCTTCCGGGTTTGACTCTCCTGGAGCCCAACGTCTAGTGTCCCTGCTCTTCTAAGCCGTTGACGTGGGCCGTACCCCCTCCGAAGAAGACGACATGCCGACCGACTACCTGTTCACCTCCGAATCCGTCACTGAAGGGCACCCGGACAAGATCGCCGATCAGATCTCCGACGGCGTGTTGGACGCCATCCTCTCCAAGGATCCCCAGGGCCGCGTGGCCGTGGAGACCCTGGTGAAGACGGGCCTGGCCATCGTCGCTGGCGAGGTGACCACGAACTGTTACGTCGACATCCCGAAGATCGTCCGCGGCACGATCTGCCGCATCGGCTACACCGACAGCTCCATGGGCTATGACGGCAACACGTGCGGCGTCATGGTGGCCATCGAGGGCCAGAGCCAGGACATCGCCCGGGGTGTGGACAACAAGAAGGAGCAGGGCGCCGGCGACCAGGGAATGATGTTCGGCTTCGCCTGCGACGAGACGCCGGAGTTCATGCCGGCCCCCATCCACTACGCCCACGCGCTCACCAAGCGTCTGGCCGATGTGCGCCGCAAGACGCACGACTGGCTGCGCCCGGACGGCAAGAGCCAGGTCACCGTCGAGTACCGCAACGGCCGCCCGGCCCGCATCGACGCGGTGGTGGTGTCCACGCAGCACTCGGATGACGTCTCCAACAAGCGCATCCACGAGGCCATCCGCGAGGACGTCATCTCCAAGGCGCTGCCCAAGAAGCTCATCGACGCCAAGACGAAGATCTACATCAACCCCACCGGGCGTTTCGTCATCGGCGGCCCCATGGGCGACTCGGGCGTGACGGGCCGGAAGATCATCGTGGACACCTACGGCGGCATGGGCCGTCACGGTGGCGGCGCCTTCTCGGGCAAGGACCCGTCCAAGGTGGACCGCTCGGCGGCGTACATGGGCCGGCACATCGCCAAGACGGTGGTGGCCGCGGGCCTGGCCCGCCGCTGCGAGGTGCAGGTCTCCTACGCCATCGGCGTGGCCGACCCCGTGAGCGTGCTGGTGGACACCTTCGGCACGGCCACCGTGCCCGAGGAGCGCATCCAGCAGGCCATCCGCCACACGTTCGGCCTCAAGCCGCGGGAGATCACCGAGTACCTGGACCTGCTGCGGCCCATCTACCAGAAGACCGCCGCGTACGGTCACTTCGGCCGCTCCGAGAAGGAGTTCTCCTGGGAGCGCACCGACAAGAAGGACGCCCTGCGCGAGGCCGTGGCGGGCCCGGCCGGTACCTCCCGGCTGAAGGCCGTCTGATTCGACGCTGAACGTCCCAAGTGGTTGAAACGCGCGTGAGCCCCGGTAAGGCTCACGCGCGTTTTCTTTTCTCCATCCCCGGAAGGACTCCTCCATGGCGAAGGTCGTGAGCCTCAAGAAGCGAGCGAAGGTCAACCAGGCGCCGGTGCATGCGGACATCAAGGACCCCCTCCAGGCCGAGAAGGGCCGTGGCCGCATCGAGTGGGCCGGCCGCACGATGCCGGTGCTGGGGAAGATCCGCGAGCGCTTCGCGAAGCAGAAGCCGCTGAAGGGCGTGCGTCTGGCGGCGTGTCTGCACGTGACGGCGGAGACGGCCAACCTGGTGATCGCCCTGAAGGAGGGCGGCGCGGACGTGGCCCTGTGTGCCTCCAACCCGCTGTCCACCCAGGACGACGTGGCGGCCTCGCTGGTGGTGGACCACGCCATCTCCGTCTTCGCCATCAAGGGCGAGGACAACGACACCTACTACCGCCACATCCACGAGGCGCTGAACACCCGGCCCCAGCTCACCATGGATGACGGGGCGGACGTGGTGGGCGTGCTGCACAACGAGCGCACGGAGCTGCTGGAGCACGTCATCGGCGGCACCGAGGAGACCACCACGGGCGTGGTGCGCCTGCGCGCCATGGCGAAGGAGGGCGTGCTGAAGTACCCGATCATCGCCGTCAACGACGCGAAGACGAAGCACCTCTTCGACAACCGCTACGGCACGGGCCAGTCCACCCTCGACGGCATCATCCGCGCCACCAACCGGCTGTTGGCCGGCAGCGTCTTCGTGGTGGCCGGCTACGGCTGGTGCGGCCGGGGTCTGGCCATGCGCGCCCGCGGCATGGGCGCCGATGTGGTCGTCACCGAGGTGGACCCCACCACCGCGCTCGAGGCGGTGATGGACGGCTTCCGCGTCATGCCCATGAGCGAGGCGTGCCGCATCGGCGACTTCTTCTGCACGGTGACGGGCAACATCGACGTCATCCGCCAGGAGCACTTCGAGAAGATGAAGGACGGCGCCATCGTCTCCAACTCGGGCCACTTCAACGTGGAGATCGACCTGAAGACGCTGCACAAGATGGCGAAGGGACGCGCCGTCCTCCGCGAGTTCGTGGAGGAATTCACCCTCAGGAACGGCAAGCGCATCATCGTCCTGGGCGAGGGCCGTCTCATCAACCTCGCCTCCGCCGAGGGCCACCCCTCCAGCGTGATGGACATGTCCTTCGCCAACCAGGCGCTCGCCAGCGAATACATGGTGAAGAACCACCGCAAGCTGGAGAAGAAGGTCTACGCGGTGCCGGAGCACCTGGACCAGGAGATCGCCCGGCTGAAGCTCCATGCCATGGGGGTGAAGATCGACAAGCTCACCCCCGCGCAGGTCAAGTACCTGGGCTCGTGGCAGGAAGGGACCTGACGTTGTCCAGCGCGTCGTAGGTGGCCGTCTTGTAGGCCTCGGAGAGCGTGGGGTAGTTGAAGCACGTCTCCACGAAGAGCCGGGCGCTGGCGCCCGTCATCAGCGCCAGCAGCCCCACGTGCACCAGCTCCGAGGCCTGCTCACCCAGCACGTGCACGCCCAGCAACCGCAGGTCCTCGCGGCGGAAGAGCAGCTTCAGCAGCCCGTGATTCTCGCCGATGATTTGACCGCGCGCGTTGGTGGAGAAGGCGGCCCGGCCCACCACGTAGGGGATGTCCCTGGCCCGGAGCGCCTCCTCCGTCTCGCCCGCCATGGACACCTCGGGGATGGTGTAGATGCCGTAGGGCAGCACCGACGCCATCCGGTTCGTCTCGAGCCCGAACGCGTGCATCACCGCGATGCGCGCCTGCTCCATGGACGTGGACGCCAGCGCCGGGAAGCCGATGACGTCCCCCACCGCGTAGATGCCGGGCACCGCCGTCTGGTACTCGGGCCCCACCTCCACCTGGCCCCGCGCGCCCAGCTTCACGCCCACCGCCTCCAGCCCCAGCCCCGCCGTGTTCGCCGAGCGCCCCGAGGCCACCAGCACCTGGTCCACCTCCAGTTGCTCGCCGTCCTTCAGCGTCAGCCGGATGGGCGCCTTCGGGTCCGGTGGCACCTCCACCGCCTCCACCGTGTTCCCCAGCCGCATCTTCACCCCGAGCGACTCCATCCGCTTCTTCAGCAGCGCGGAGAGCTCATCGTCCAGGAAGGGCAGCAGCTCGGGCTTGGGGTCCACCAGCGTCACCGGAATGCCCAGCGCGGCGAACATGCACGCGTACTCGGAGCCGATGACGCCCGCGCCCACCACCACCAGCGCGCGCGGCAGCACCTGGATGTCGAGCAGCTCGTCCGAGTCGTGCACGCGTTGGTCACCAAACGGGTACATCGGCGGGCGGTAGGGCGAGGAGCCCGTGGCCACCAGGATGACGTCCGCCGTCAGCCGCCGCTCCGGCTGGCCCTCGCGGCTCACCACCACCGTGTGCGCGTCCGCCAGCGTGCCCTTGCCGTACACCAGCTCCACCCCGTGGCGCTTCAGGTCCTCGAGGATGCGGTGGCGCTCACTGCCCTTCACCCGCCGCTCCCGGTAGAGGAAGTCCGAGACCGTGGTTTCGTGCGGCAGTTGCGCATCCACCCCGTACAGGCCGCGCTGGCGGAAGCCCGAGAGGTACAGCGATGTCTCGCGCAGCGTCTTGGAGGGCAGGGTACCCGTGTTGGCCGCCGTGCCGCCGGGCACCGGCTCGCGCTCCACCACCGCCACCCGCTTGCCGTGCAGCGCCGCGTGCACCGCGCCCTTCTCGCCAGCGGGCCCGGAGCCGATCACCACGAGGTCGAAATCCGCCATGGCTCGGACCCTACGCGAGCCGTCCGGTGGGGCGGAAGGGTTCTGTGCGCGGCCGGCCGCCTCCCGTTCAGGAGACGGCCCGCCACCGTGCTTCGCGTATGGGTGACTCGCCGCTCAGTAGGGGTGGTCCTGTTCCTCGAGGACGCCGAGCCGTTGCAGCTCATCCGCGGCCGCGTGCAGCGCCACCGGGCCCTCGAGGTGCTCGCCCGTGACGAGGCTCGCGAAGACGTACTCGCCTTTCGGTGAGCGCACGTGCCCCACCAGCCAGCTCACCTCCCCGTCCTCCTTCGTGTGCGTGCTGCCCGTCTTCCCGCTCACCACCGCTCCCGTGCTCCACGGGCCCGCCATCCGCTTCGTCCTCTCCGTCACCGTCTTCGGCGTGTACTCCAGCATCCGCTTCACCGTTTCCCGTGTTCCCTCGCTCACCGGCAGCTCGTTCCGGTACAGCTTCGCGAGGAAGCGCGCCTGCTCCTCGGGCGAGATGCGCAGGGGTTTTTCCAGCCAGAAGGCCGTGAGCTCACCGGAGATGTCCTCGTTGCCGTAGTTGAAGCGGTGCAGCCAGTCCTTCATCCGCTCGCGGCCAATCTCCTTCGCCGTCCCCTGGAAGAACCACACCGCCGAGTAGCGGATGGCGGACTCCAGCGAGTGGTCCCGGTTCCAGTCGGAGATGGAGCGCTTCTGGCCGTCCCACTTGCGCATCGCCGCCGGGTCCTTCACCACTCCCGTCTCCAGCGCGATGAGCGCGTGCGGCACCTTGAAGGTCGATGCTGGTGACGTGCGCTTCTCGCAGCGCTTCGCGTCATTGCGCTTCAGCTCCCCTGTCTTCAGGTCCAGCAGCACGAAGCAGCCCGGGTGTTTCCGGGGGGGAGTGGGTTCCGCCAGGGCGGGGGTGGTCAGGAGCAACAGTGTGGGGAGGAGGGCTCGGATCATGGGGACTCCAGGGTGAGGGTGGGTGCGCGGTCCTGGAGCAAGGTGTGGGCCAGAGTCGTTTCTTGGGGCACAGGGGGGAGCACCTGGAGGGAGACCCTCACCCCGTCCCTCTCCCAGAGGGAGAGGGGAAGGGGGCGGAGTGTGGTCCGGGGGCCACGGCGCAGTGGCTCCCCGCCCGCGTGGGTTTCTCAGGCTCCGGAATTGTTGGATAGGGGCTCATCTCACCCGCGGGTCGTGATTCCAAAACCGGGGAATCACTTCCCGCTCGTCAGTCGGGCCCATACCTTGTGTTTCATGGGCACCAATGAATTTCCTCGCGGCTTCACCTTCGGGGTGGCCACCGCCGCTTATCAGGTCGAAGGGCACATCGAGAACGACTGGTCCGAGTGGGAGCGTCAAGGGAAGTGCAAGGACCCCAACCACCGCTGCGGCCGCGGCGTGGACCACTGGAACCTCTTCGACCATGACGTCCAGCTCGCCAAGGAGGTGGGCAGCGGGGCGTTCCGTATCTCGCTGGAATGGGCCCGCATCGAGCCCGTCCGCGGCCAGGTGGATGAGGCCGCCGTCGACCAGTACCGCCAGCGTCTGCTGCGCATGAAGGACGCCGGCATCCGGCCCGTCGTCACCCTCCACCACTTCACCCATCCCCAGTGGTTCCACCGGGAAACCCCCTGGCACGAGCCCTCCTCCGTCGTCGAGTTCCGCCGCTACGCCCGCATCTGCGCGCGCATCCTCAAGGGCCTCGACGCCCTCGTCATCACCTTCAATGAGCCCATGGTGCTGCTGCTCGGCGGCTACATCCAGGGCGTCATCCCCCCCGGCATCACGGATGGGCACAAGTCCATGCTCGCGCTCGGCAACATCGCGCGCTCGCATGTCGCCGCCCGCGAGGAGCTCCTCCGCGAGTGCGGCCGGTGTGAGATCGGCATCTCGCAGAACATGCTCGCCTTCCGGCCGGACCGTTGGTGGCATCCGCTGGACCGAGCCCTCACCCGGCTGGCCTTCGACAACTACAACCACGCCTTCCACCGCGCCCTGACCGATGGCGAGCTGCGCATCCAGATGCCCGGTCTCGCCTCCACGCGCCAGCGCATCGAGGGTGGCCGCGACAGCGTGGACTTCATGGGCATCAACTACTACACGCGTGCCCACCTGCGCTTCGTCCCCAAGCCGCCCTTCCTCCAGTTCCAGTACCGCGACATCCACAACCGCGGCCTGACCGACATCGGCTGGGAGGACTACTCCGAGGGCTTCTCCCACCTGCTCGTCGAGCTGCACCACAAGTACGGCAAGCCCATCTGGGTCACCGAGAACGGCATCGACGACCGCCAGGGCGACCGGCGGCCCCAGTACCTCTACAACCACTGGAGCCAGATGCTCAGCGCCGTCCGCCAGGGCGCCGACGTGCGCGGCTACCTCTACTGGTCCCTCATGGACAACTTCGAGTGGCTCGAGGGGTGGGGGCCCCGCTTCGGCCTCTACTCGGTGGACTTCGAGACGCTCGAGCGCCGGGCCACTCCGGCCTGCCACTACTTCCGCCGCGTGGCCCAGAGCGGCGTGCTCGTGGAGCCGGGGGGCGTGCTCGAGCCCACGAAGTCCGAGGAGCCCATGGCGGCCGTGGCGACCTCCACCGCCGCCCTCTGAGAATCGGGCACCCGCACTCCGCGTGAGGCGGGCCGCCCGCGGGTGACGGCACCGAGGCGGGGGCGCTACAACGGGTGGATGCCCGTTCTTGGACTGTCCGTCCTGAGCTCGCTGTGGCTCACGGCGGTGGATGCGCCCGTCACCTCGGTCACCGTCTATAGCGATCGGGCCCGGGTGGTGCGCACGGCCCGGGTGGCCCTCTCCGGCACCCAGCGCGTGGAGTTGCCCCCGCTGTATGGCTCGGTGGACCCCGCCTCCATCCGCGTGGAGGCCCAGGGCGCCGAGGTGACGCGGGTGGACATCCGCCCCGTCGAGTCCGAGGCCCTCCCCGCCACCGCGGCCAGCAAGCTCGTCACCACGCTGGAGCGGCTCGATGATCAGCTCGCCCAGGTCCGCGCCGAGCGCGAGGCGTATACCGCTCAGCTCACCGCGCTCGGCCAGGTGCGCCCCTCCGTCACGGACGAGGAGCCGTCCACCGAGCCGCCTCCCATCGCCAAGGGCGCACCGCGGGGGCCATCCCGGCTCGATGCTTCCGGCTGGCGCGCCGCCTCCGACTTCGTGGTGGAGACCACCGCCCGCCTCCAGGCGAAGCTGCGCGAGGTGTCCCAGCGCGAGGAGGCGTTGGACGGAGAGCTGTCCCGCAACGTCCAGGAAGCGCGGCGGCTCGGTGGCGAGCCCCGGCGCCGGGGCCTGGAGGTCGCTCCCACTCTCTCGGGCCAGGGCTCAGCGACGCTCACCCTCACCTATGTCACCAGCAACGCGCGCTGGTACCCCGCCTACGAGCTGCGGCTCGAGCCGGAGTCCAACCGCGTGCAGGTGGCCTTCTCCGGACGCGTCAGCCAGGAGTCCGGCGAGGACTGGGAGGACGCGGCGCTCACGCTCAGCACCGCCCTGCCCGCCACCGCCACCACCGCGCCGGAGCTCGCCACCTGGAAGATCGGCCAGCGCGAGCGCTTCATCCCCACGCCCGCTTCCGTTTCCGACTCCTGGCGCGCCCCGCCGCCCGCTCCTCCCAAGCCGCCCGAGGCTCCCAACGAGGACCTGCGGATGCGCGCCCGTCTGCTCTCGCTCATCGGCAAGGCCGGTTCCGCGACCACCCCGCCCGCGCAGCCGGCTCCCGCACCGGCGCCGCCGTCCTATGCGGAGGACCGGTCGCGCTCCCAGTCCTCGTCGGGAAGCAGCACCATCGTCGGCACCGTCGTGACCGCTGACACGAAGAGGCCCATGGCGGACGTGGTCATCACGGCCGTCTCGCCCAACCTCGTGGGCGAGCAGATCGTCGTGACGGATGCCCAGGGCCAGTACCGCATCCCCCAGCTCCCGCCGGGGGTCTATGCCCTGCGGTTCGACAAGGAGTCGTTCAAGCCGATGACGCGCTCGGAGATCCAGCTGCGGCTGGAGCGCACCATCCGGGTGAACGTGGAGCTTCTTCCCGAGAGTATGTCCGAGGCGATCGCGCTCGTCGCCGCGCCGCCGACGGTCGACGTCGGTTCCACCAGCACCGGAGTCAACGTCGATCAGGACTTCGTCCGGCGCATCGCGGTGAACCGGCCCGGCGGCAAGGGCGGTGCTTCGAGATCCTTCGAGAGTCTCGCCGAGTCCGCTCCTGGCGCGGTGGCGGAGAATGTCCCCGTGGGCCTCGCGCCCCCGGAGGGCTGGCGGCGGCCCGTGGTGGATCCGCGTCTGCCCGCCTCGCTCGCGGGCGGCTATGCGCTGGCCTTCCCCTCGCAGCGCCGCGAGACGGTGCTCAGCGGCAAGGGCGAGCGGCGTGTGCCCCTCTTCACCGAGACGTGGCCCGTGCAGGTGGAGCGCAAGCTGTACCCCGCCCTCACGCCCAATGCCTTCCTGGTGGCGGAGCTGCGCAGCCCCTCGCGCCAGGTGATGCCCGGTGGGGACGCGCAGCTCTTCGTCGGCGCGGACCCCGCGGGCCAGGCCCGGCTCACCCTGGTGTCTCCGGGCGAGCCCTTCACCCTGCCCCTGGGCATCGACTCCGCGGTGCGCCCGGTGCGCAACGTGAAGCTCATGACGAGCGAGAAGGGCCTCATCGGCAAGGATGACGTCACCGAGTACCTCGTCACCCTGGAGGTGGCCAACCCGTACCCCTTCCCCCTGCCGGTGCAGCTCCACGACCAGTGGCCGCTGTCGCGCAGCGAGGACGTGGAGGTGAAGCTGGTGCGCACCGAGCCCTATGCCGAACAGGACCCGGCCCGGGGCACGCTGGTGTGGCGCCTGACGGTGCCACCCTCGGAGAAGAAGGGGGTGTCCTTCCTTTATACCGTCCGCCACCCCAAGGGCTGGCGCCTGGAGCAGTCCCAGTAGCGAGGAGCCACCATGCACACCCTGCCCTTGATGATGCTGGCGCTCGCCGCCCCCGCGAAGGTGTCCTCCGTCGTCGTCTACCCGGACCGCGCCCTGGTGACGCGCGTGGAGACGGTGGCCTGCACCGGCCGCCCGCTCGCCGTCTTCGAGTCCGTACCGCCCGCCGCGGACCCCTCCAGCTTCCGTGCCCGCTCCGAGGACGCCATCGTGGAGAGCCTCGTGGCCGAGGAGCGCACGCGCCAGGCGGAGTTCGGCCCGGAGCTGGAAGCCCTGCGCAAGAAGCGCGAGACGCTGGAGCGCGAGATGGCGGAGCTGGTGGACGCCCGCTCCCGTGCCCAGTCGCTGCAGCAGTTGGGTGAGAGTCTCACCGAGGTGACGGTGAAGCGGGTGGCGCGCGAGCTCACCGAGCCGAAGCCGGATGCCCGGGCGTGGACCCAGGCCTTCGACACCGCGCTGGACGCCCGGTTGCGCGCCGCCTCCGAGCTGTCCGCCCGGGCCGCCCGCATGCGCGAGGTGCAGCGGGAGCTGGACTCGCTGCGCGGCCGTGAGTCGTTCCTCTCCGCCTCGGCCGCGCGCATGGAGCGCCGGGTGGAGGTGCGGCTGGCCTGTCCCTCCGAGGGCCGTGCCCGCGTGGAGCTGCAGTACGTGGTGGGCGGCGCGGGTTGGACGCCCTCCTACGAGGCGCGCGCCGACGAGGCCGCGGGCCAGGTGGAGCTCTCCACCTTCGCCACCGTGAGCCAGTCCACCGGCGAGGACTGGAGCGGGGGGCGGCTGTCGCTCTCCACCGCCCGGCCCCGGGACAACGCGACACCGCCGGAGTTGAAGCCCCTCACGTTGAAGGCCTGGGAGCGCCGCCCCGAGCGCAAGGTGTTGGTGCGCCGCGAAGAGGTGCGGCAGCACGCCCAGGCCGGTGGGCAGATGCCGGGGGAAACGGAGGGCGCGCTCCAGGCGGCCTCGCAGGGCATCTCCGTGCAATTGCTGGTGCCCGAGTTGGCCCAGGTACCCGGAGAGGGCTCGGCCGTGCGGCTGCGCGTGGCGCGCACGAAGCTGAAGTCCTCCTTCGTCTGGCGCACCGTGCCCAAGCTGCACCCGGTGGTGTTCCGCGTGGCCAGCCTCGTCAACGGCGCGCCCTTCCCGTTGCTGCCAGGCCCCGTGGACATGTTCCGTGCTTCCGGCTTCATTGGCCGCCAGCAGGTGGAGCAGGTGCCCCAGGGCGGTGCCTTCCAGCTCACCTTCGGCCTCGAGGAGTCGCTGCGCGTGGAGCGCGTGGTGGTGCAGGAGATCGCCCGCGACGAGGGACTCTTCGGCGGCCGGCGCCGCTTCCACTATGCCTACCGCTTCAACCTGGCCAACTACCGCCAGCGCCCCGAGGTGGTGGAGGTGGCCGAGCACATCCCCGTCTCCGAGCTCGATGACGTCACGGTGACGCTGGACGCCAAGAAGACGACGCCCGGCCACGCGGTGGAGGAGATGGATGGCATCGTCACCTGGAAGCTGACGCTGGCCCCCTCGGAGCAGCGCTCCGTGGACCTCGCCTTCCACGTGGACGTGCCCTCCAGCTACGACATGCAGGGGCTGTAGGAGGGCGGCCGTAGCAGGGACAGCGCCGTCGTCTCAGGTGGCGGGCCGTCTGGAAACGACCGGCTCCAGCAGACCCCTGGCGTGCAACACCTCCTGGACCCGTTGGCCCAGGGCGAGGTGCTCGGGGTTGGAGGCGGTGAGGCGCTCGGGGGTGAGCAGCAGGAGCGTGCCCTGGTCCTCCACCGGTTGCACCCGCACCGGCTCCGGCAGGGGCGGCACTTCCCCCCGGCGACGAGAAAAGTACGTCAACCAGCCCACGAAGGTTCCTGCAATGCCTTGCGGCGACAAGCTGTCCCGGAAATCACCGGAGGTGATGAACCCCCAGTCCGGCTCCCAGGCCAGCACCATGGCGCGTAGCACCTGGGCGAGCACATCCACCTGCAGGACGCGCTCCTCTTCCGGCTCCTCCTTCGGCAGGTAGAGGAGGCAGTTGTTTGGGACAAATTCGGCCGCGGAGCCACAGCGCAAGGTGGCCAGCCCCCCGTGCCCCTCCTCGTGCCCCGTCCACACCCAGAGCATGAAGCCATCCCGGCCCTCCTGGTACGTCCTCTTCTTGAAGAAGCGCGTAAACGTTTCGGCGGTGGGCTCGAACCGCAGCTGAAGTGCCTTCTTGCGTGAGTCGGCCTGCTCGAACCAGCGGGTGTAGATGGGGTCGCAACGAGATAGGAGGTGGAAGTACGCCTCCGCCCGCCGGGCACACTCCTCGGCGGAATCCTTGCGCGCCCCCCAGCAAATGCCTGCGTAATAGGTCTCTCTCATACGGCTTCGACTCAGGGTGGAGGAGTGAACACCACCTCAATACCCGTGATGAAGTTTTCCCGGAACAGCTTCTCGAGGATGGGCACCATGCGGGGCTCCGCCACGTGCCAGCGGATGGCAATGCCGTTGGCCACTCGCCATTGCCGCTGTGCCTGCCTGACGAGTCTGGCTGCACCTTTGAAATATTCCTTGGGCTCGAGGTTCGCGTCGAAGTGCTTGTCGTAGCCCAGGCCCTTGGTCTCTTGCAGGACTCGCTGGTCCAGTTCGAAGCCGTCGAAGTCGGCCTTCTCGCCGTTGCGCCACACGCGGTACACCCAGCCCGCCGGGGCCTTCGTCACCTGGTGCTGGAAGGCACGCGAGCGCGGTGACATCCGCTCGTTCTTGGGCACCCACTGCCCCGGCCCCCCCCACCGGTGGCACCCAGCCGCCACCCGCCGCGCCTGTCCCCACCTTGGCCAGGTGCAGGCCCCAGGCGACGCTCAGCCCCTGGCCGGCCACCGCCATGGTGTTCCCAGGCACCGCCACCAGCCGCAGCACCAGCTCGCCCCGCTTCGTCAGCGTCAGCAGCGGCACCGACAGCCGGCCGAGTTTCTCTCCCCACCCCACCGCCTTCACCGCCCCCGCCCCCGAGGTGCCCACCGTCAGCAGCACATGGGCCAGTAGCCGCGAGCCCTCACGTACCTGCTCGCCCCGGGGCTTGTGGCGGAAGGCTTCCCAGTACTCGGGCGCGTTCTGGAAGAGCACGCGCACCGCTCCCGGCAGCCGCGTCAGGCCCTCCAGGCTCTCGCCCGGGTGGAAGACGAGGTGGGCTAGGCCCGCCAGCGTGTCCCCCAGCGCCAGCGCCGCTACCGCGAGCCGCTGCGAGGAGGCCCTACTTCTTCTTCTTCTTGAGGTACGCCTCCACGTCGGAGGCCATCACGCCGACTTCCCGGACGGCCTCGCGCAGCTCCGCCGCCGTGCAGCCGAACTTCCCGCACCAGTAATCCACCTCGTGCTCCTGGTTGACGTTGACGCGAGAGGCATCTTCGGGGCCCGTCTTCTTCGGATCGTCTGCCATTTGTGCTGTCCTCCACTACAAGGTTGTTCAGTGGATATGCATGGCCGGTGCGGCGCGCAATTCTTTCTTTTACTTTTTGAGTCGGGTGACGATTCCGCCCCGCGAGGTAGGCAGTTTTCGGCTCACTGCCAGAGGGTGCGCAGTAGAATTGGCCGAGATTCCTGGCGTTTTCGGGCCCTTCCCCCCCCATAGGGTTGGACGGCCCGCATCCTGTCCGTCTAGGGCCGTCTCCTCGCCGAGGAAGGGCCAACAAGCTGTTAAGAAGCACCCGAGTCCGCGGAGACGGAGTGGCGGTTGTTGCTCGCCCTCAGTTGCTGAGTGGCGAATGCGGCGCTGGCGCCGCGGCTCGCCGAGCGAACTCCAGGGCTGGTGGGTGGCCCGTTCTGTATGGTTGGCCTTCCCGCATCCTATCCTTAAGGGCTGATGCTCCTGGGGAGGGCCAGCGCCATGTTGAAGAAGCACCCGAGTCCTGCGGTGGGGGGAGGCGGCGGAACGCAGCTCGCGTCCCGGCGGCGCTCGCGGGGTAGGCCGTGGCTTGCCTCGCGTGCATTGGTGCTGGTGGTCCTCGCGCTACAGGCCGCCTGCGCGACGGGCTACCCCATGGGCGGGACGCTCACCGGCAAGCGCAGCTGGCGGGGTGCGGTGAGGCCCCAGGAGGGCGCCGCGGCGGCGTCGGACGCTTCCGGCGAGGACATGGTGGTCGCCAACCTCCGGCGCGCGGCCAAGCTGCCCTGGACGGATGGGGGCCGGTGCGTCGTCGAGGCGGCGGGCCAGCCATGGGCCGACCTGGTGGTGCAGTGCTACTACGCGCTCGACCATGAGCGGGTGCGGTTCAGGGACACCACGGGACGGTGCTCGGTCGCCTCTGCGGGCGCCGGGGCCGTGGGCATCGGGCTATGTGTCCTCGCGGGGCCCGAGCTGCTCGTGGGCGCGGTGGTCGTCGTGGGCGTGGTGGCGGTGGGCTTCGCCATTTCAGAGGCGCTGGAGGCGTACGAGAAGCGGGGCCGCCCCCAGGTGCGGCCGCCGCCGACGCTGCCCGTACCGGAGACACGGCCCGTGCCAGAGACACGGCCCGTGCCAGAGACACGGCCCGTGCCAGAGACACGGCCCGTGCCGGAAGCGCGGCCCGTGCCGGAGACGAAGCCCGCTCCGCCGGAGCTCAAGAAGAAGCGGCGTCCGAAGTCGAAGCCCGAGGGAGAGGACTGGCCGCCAGGGCCCGCCCCGGAGCCCACCGACAGGGAGCGCGAGCGCAAGTGCGAGGCCATCCCGGTGCCGCACAAGGGCGGCAACAAGGCCCACAACAGGTGCGCCGACTCGTATCCGCCCAACCGCTGGCCCGGGAAGGATGCGGAGGTAGCGGGCAAAAGCTTCGACGCGCTTCAGGTGGGAGGGCGGGTGTTGTGGGAGATCAAGGTCGAGTACTTCGACGGGTACACCGACTTCCTCAAGAACATCACGGTCAAGAGGGAGATTAAGGAGCTCACGGTGTACCGGGAGATTGCGGAGGCCTGTGGGTATGCCTTCAGGGTTGGGGTAATCAGTGAAGCCCACAAGGCCGCGCTGCTAAAGGTGGACGACAACTTTGATATCGTCGTCACGGGGTGCAAATGATGACCGCTCAAGCCGAGTTGCATCTTCACGTCTTCGCGCCAGCGCTCACCGGAGACGACGGGCGCCCGCTCGCGGCTGTTGAGGGGATGGAGCGAGCACTCCCCGGCTTGCGATTGGCGTGGCGGGTCTCGGACGCAGGGCGGCCCGTCGCGCTTCGTGAGCGGGCGGCGTGGCTGGCGGCGTCGGCTACGGATGGCGAGTTCGGGATGCTGTGCAATGGAGACGAGAGCTACCCCGTCACGATGGATGGGCGGAGAGAGAGCGCGCGCTCGAGTCCGGGTGGTGAGCCACAGCTTCTCGTCCACGCGAACGTCCCGCAGGACGAGCGCGTTGTCGCTGTGGCAATGGACATGCTGGAGAATGTCGCGGAAGGCGTGCGCGCCAAGTGGGGAACCGTGGCGCCCGGCCCCCTGAGATTGGTGATCGCGGCGCAGGTAGGGCCGAAGCTCGGGAACCCTGACGGGCCGCCTCTTGGCCTCCCGATGCTCAAGCTTGCGTGGAACATCCGCTCGCCCAAGGTCCCCAGGTACCTTGGGTGGATCAACTACTGGTCGGCTGCGGTTGCGGAGGCCATCGGCTTCCCGGACCCCTCCCGCGATGCCGAGCTGCTGGCGCGGGCCCGGCGGACGGCGTCGGGTGGGTGGGTGGTGAGCCTCAGCGAGGCACCGCTCGATGTGGACAACCCCGCCCACCTCGAGGCCCTCAAGCGAGCCTATGCGCGGTTCCCCGAGATCGGTGGGCGTTCGGAGGCGTGAGAAAGAAAAACCCCGGCCCGAGGAGACCTCGGAGCCGGGGCTGTCGTCGGCAGTGCGGTTAGGCGGTGGAACCCCACGTAAACGGGGAGGACAACGCGGCCTCGGTTGCTTTGGTGGACCCCAGGAATGGGGAGAAAGCAGCTACAGCCGAACCTTCCGGCGGACCCCTGAAGGGGGACGACGACGAGAGAAGAGTAGGGACAGAGGACCCCCACCGCAAGCGGATCGGAGCTACTAGTGCGGGCGGTGCGGTTAGGGTTCGCGGGCCCTCAGTGGTAGGCGGCCGGCGCAGGGAGGGGCAGGCCGAAGGCCACGAGGCACGCACGGGCCTGCTCGGCGAGCGCCGAGGGAACGGGGCCCGCCTCGGTTGGGCACCACCCATCCAACAGCCGGTACAGCTCCAGGACGTGGGGCTGCGCGGCGACGAACTGCTGCGCGGCGTCGTTGGGGGCGTCCGGGGCCACGTGGGCGAAGAAGAAGGCGAAGCGGGAGCAGAAGCTCGCGGCGTCCCGCTGGAGGTTGAGCACCTGGTTGTGGTGTTGATGGTCACCAGGAAGCGCGGACGCATGGGCGGGTCTCCGGCGGCAAACCGTCTTCCCCATCCTATCCGCCCAGGCTGTCCCCAGGGGCGCCTCTTCACCGCTCGGCCGCCGACGAGTCGCCGGGCTCCTCACTCCACTCCCCGGGCAGTGGCCCTCACTCGTCATCATGACAACTGAAGTGTATGGAATATGTAGGATTAGTTTGTATTCGCTCGTCATGATGACGAGTGACCCGCCCGGGGTGCGCGTCTCCGCTGGGGCGCACCCGTTGGGGGCCCGCGACCCGTGCGCCTGCCGGTGAGTGCCCACGCCCACCAGTCTTCAGCCGTCCTGTAGGCTGGCCCACCTCGGAGGTGGTGCGCATGAGCGAAGCCGACACACGCAGTGGGGGTGAGGCGCAGCGGGGGCCCGGGGACATGGAGGCCCTGCTGCAGGAGGCCTCGCCCTGGCGGCCCCGGCCGGGCCTGGAGGTGGCCGGCTACACGCTGGAGGCGAAGCTGGGCACTGGAGGCCAGGGCACCGTCTTCCGCGCCTCGCGCCAGGGCCGCCAGTACGCGGTGAAGTTCCTCTTCCTGCCGCGCTCGGCGCGCTGGGCCTGGCGCGAGCGCGACGTCATGGTGAAACTCGGCCAAGCCGGAGGCCTGCCCCTGGTGGAGGAGGGCGTGTGGCCCGCGCAC
>NZ_JPMI01000393.1 GCF_000733295.1 Archangium violaceum Cb vi76
AACCCCTCTACCTCTTCCTCGTCATGCCGCTGGTGCGCGGGCTGCCGCTGGACTTGTGGACGCGCGTGCACAACCCCTGCGCCCTCCAGGTGGCGCACCTCTTCGGCCAGGGCGCGCGCCAGCTGTCGGTGGTGCACGCCGCCGGTGTGGTGCACCGCGACGTCAAGGGCGCCAACCTGCTGGTGCGGGGCGAGGGGCAGGTGGTGCTGGTGGACTTCGGCGTGGCCACCTACCAGGACGCCCCCCGGTTGACGGGGGCCTTTCCTCCGGGCAGCTGGTCCTACCTCGGCCCCCGGGTGTGGCGTGCCTGGCGCGGACTGGAGGACTCGCGCGCCTGCCCGGGAGACGACGTGTGGGCACTCGGCGTGGAGCTCTACCTCACCCTCACCGGCCGGCTGCCCTTCCTGGGCGGCGAGGGCGAGCTGGTGCACGCCGTGTTGCACGAGGAGCCGCCAGTGCCCCACGAGTACAACCCCCGGGTGCCGCGGGCGCTGGGCGAGGTGTGCTGGCGCATGCTGCGCAAACAGCCCGAGGAGGGGTACGCGGATGCGCTCGCGGTGGACGCGGCCCTCGCACAGGCGCTGAAGCAGGCGGACGAGGCGTGGCGGGTGCCGCTGGGCGAGGCGTGGGGGCCGCAACACGCCACCACCGTGCTCGAGCACGGCATGGGGTGGGGGGCGGACCTGGTGGCGCTCTTCGAGCGGCGGGCCCGCTACGCCCATGCCCTGGTGCGCGGCAGGCCGCGTGCGCCCGACGAGGTGTCCACCCTGCTGCCCTCGCACGCGCCGCCTCCGGAGGCTTCCGCCGTGGGCGTGGCGTTCTCGGAGCCGTCCGTGCCGGGCTCCGCGCAGGGGGAGCCACCCGAGGTGGCGGTGCCCCAGGCGGCTTCGGAGGAGGGCGTGCCACTCGCCTCCCCACGGGGCCAGTGCGAGGTGGCACCGGAAGTGGCAGTGCTCCCGGTGGCCGTGGAGGAGCCCGTGCCGCCCGCCAGGCCCGAGGTGCCGCGAGCGGCGGACGAGGCTCCGGCGGTGACACCGCCGGCTCCGCGAGTCCAGGACACCGCTCGGCCCACCGCACGCACGCCCCGGGTGCCGCTGGCCGCCGGTGCGGTGCTCGTGCTGTGCCTGGGCCTGTGGCTCGCCCTGCGCTCCTCGCCCCCTGCTTCCGTGCGCACGCCGTCACCGGTGGGGACACCTCGCGCCAGCCTACCTTCGGAGTTCCTTCCTATCAGCCTGGAGCCGGGCGGCCAGGAAGTGGCGTCCCCGTGGAAGCGGCCAGAAGGTGACGGCGGTGCGGCGCCTCATGAGGCGGCAACCCCCGCGCCCGTCGCCCGTGCGACGCCCAAGGACGAGACGCGCGTGAAGACTCCAGCCAAAGCCTCCCCTCCCCCGAAGCGGACGGGCTCCTCGGCCACGAAGGTGGGCGCGGCCGTGCTCGGCTGCACCCTGGCCAGCGGCTGTCCCAGTCCCGCCACCACCGCCCACGTGCTGCCCACGCCCCCGCTGCCCCCTCCCGCCGAGTGCCCCCCCGGTGCCGCCCAGGCCATGAAGGAGTTGGCGCTCACTGACGAGTCCGAGACAGTCCTCTTTCAGCCGGGGCCGGGGGTGGAGAATATCGAGCGGCGGGGCTGGGCGAAGAGCATCGTGAAGCCGGGCCTGGTGACGGTGCGCCTCTCTGCCCAGGACCACTGGGGCAAGCTGCCGCGCGGCACCCTGTTCACCGGCCAGTTGCTCTTCGGCGAGCGGGTGCAGGCCCGCTTCACCCAGGCGTACACCCCTGGGGGCCAGTCCCATCCGGTGTGCCTGGAGGCATACTCCAACACTCGATGGGGCTGGGAGAAGGAGGAGGGCAGTGGCCAGGACACCGCCGTCATCCGCATCAGTGCGATTCTCCGCCCGGTGAAGCGCTTCGGCGAGGCATGGCGGTACGACAAGGAAGGGCACTGGCACTAACCGTAGGAGAAACAGGAGGGGCCGACTTCCAAGGCCCTGCTAGTGTGGACCACTCTGGAGGTCACCCCCATGTCCACCCTGCTCGCCGCCCCCCTGTTGCTCGCGCTGCTCGTGTCCACGCCCGCCTCGCCCCATGGAGAGGACTGGGACACGTCGGGCGCACGCCACCTGGAGCTGACGGCGGAGAACGCTGGGGAGCTGCACCCGGTGCGCATCCGCCCCCACCAGTCCACCACGCTCGAGTTCGACACGCCGCTGCAATCCGGTGGCGTGAGGGTGGAGGGGGGCAGGGGGTGAAGGTGGCGGTGAACGAGGCCGAGGGCCTGGTGACACTGTTGCCCACGCAGTCTCCGCCGCCGGACAGGCCCCTGCTGGTGACGGTGCGCTTCGCGGACGGGCAGGTGCCCGGAAGCGTCACCCTCCGGCTGGTGGAGGACGCGCTCCGGGCCGAGCACCAGGTGCGGGTGTACCGCCAGCCCCGCTCCGGGGAGTCATGGCACCTGGAGTCCCGGCAGCAGCGCGAGCGGGCCGAGCGGTGCGAGGCCGCGCTGGCGCAGGAGCGTGCCCGTCCGCAGGGGCCCTGTGCCGGAGGCCTCCTGGAGTCGCTGGGCGCCGGGCTGGTGGGTCGGGGCAGGGCATCGAGGCGCGCGACCTCGAGCGCGACCTCACCCAGCGTCCCGGCGCGCCCCTGGAGGTGGCGGACGCCTGGAGCTACCACGCCGAGAAACAGAAGCAGGTGGCGGTGGAGTTGATGGTGCGGAACACCAGCGCCCAGCCCTGGATGACGGAGGGGGCGGAGCTGGTGAGCCCAGACGGTGTCCGGCTGCGGGTGACGCGGGTGTCGCAGTCCGAGCCCCTGTTGCCGGGAGAGGTGGCGCGGCTCGTGGTGGAGGCGGAAGCCCCAGTGGAGCAACTCCAGGGCCCCTTCTTCTTGAAGCTGGTCGAGGTGGGCGGGGCGCGCACCGTTACCGTGCGCGGCGTGCGCTTCCCATGAACGCCTGGACATGCCGGCCCAGTGCGAGGTGCTCGGGATTGTGAGGCGGTGCGGGAGGGAGGGAGCGGCCGAGGGTGGCCCGGCCCGTCCGCTCCTGCGTGACGTGTGGTTGTCAGTCGGCGGGGGGTCCTCATCTTCCCTCGAAGGGAGGATGCCCTTCGATGAAGTACGCCCGCTCGGCCTTCTGGCAGCAGTTCGTCCTGTTCAATGCCCTCATGCTGGTGGTCGCTACCGGGTGTGAGGCGCGCACCCGGGAAGCCGGGCCCGCGCGGCCCGCCACGGAGCAACCCGAGGCCCGCGCTCCCGCGTCTCCTTCCGAGGACCAGGCTCCGGCCCCGGGAGGCGCCGGCCAGGCTCAGCAGGCGCAACAGCCCCCGCCGGCTCCCCATCAGCCCGCGGCGGTGGGCGGCTCGGGGCCGATGCAGTCCATCGCGGACCTGGTCGAGGCCGTGAATGACACCGTCGTCAACGTGCAGGTCCAGGCGCGCGCCCCCGCCATGGAGGGCATCCCGGGCGACCTGTTCGAGCGCTTCTTCGGCGTCCCCGGAGGCCAGGGCATGCCGCCCGGCGGCGTCCCCGAGGAGCGCGTCCAGCAGGGCGAGGGCTCGGGCTTCATCATCGACTCCAATGGCCTCATCCTCACCAACAACCACGTGGTGGAGAACGCCATCGACATCCGTATCCGTCTCAACGATGGCCGCGAGTTCGACGCCAAGGTGCTCGGGAGGGATCCGCTCACCGACCTGGCCCTCATCCAGCTCCAGGGCAACGTCCGCGATCTGCCGGTGGCCCGGCTCGGCAACTCGGATGACATCCGCGTGGGTGACGGGGTGGTGGCCATCGGCAACCCGTTCGGCCTCACCTCCAGCGTCAGCGCCGGCATCCTCTCGGCCCGCGCGCGCGACATCCAGGCCGGCCCCTATGACAACTTCCTGCAGACGGATGCCGCCATCAACCCGGGCAACTCGGGCGGGCCTCTCTTCAACATGAAGGGCGAGGTCGTCGGCATCAACACCGCCATCGTCGGCGGCGGCTCGGGCATCGGCTTCGCCGTCCCCGCCAACATGGCCAAGGCGCTCCTGCCCCAGTTGCAGAAGGGGAAGATCCGCCGCGGCTGGCTGGGCGTGTCGGTGCAGGACCTGACGCCGGAGCTCGCCCAGGCGCTCAACGTGCCGGCGCGCAAGGGCGCCATCGTCACCGGCGTGCAGGAGGACACTCCCTCCGCGAAGGCCGGCATCAAGGAGGATGACGTCATCACCGCCATCAACGGCACGCCCGTCGAGTCCTCGCGCGGCCTCACCCGGGACATCGGCTTCCGCGCTCCCGATGAGACCGTGAAGCTCACCGTCTTCCGCAACGGCAAGCAGCAGGAGCTGCGGGTGAAGCTCGGCGAGCGCCCGGATCTCGAGGGCAACGGCATCGGTTCCGACGAACAGGGCCGCGAGGAGGACACCGGCCGCAAGCTGGGCCTGCGGCTCCAGGAGGTGGATCCGCGCATGGCCCCGGGCGTCCGGCAGGGCGCGATGATCGTCGCCGTGGACCCGGGCTCTCCCGCGGACCGCGCCGGCCTCCAGCCCGGCATGGTCGTCGTCGAGGCCGCCAGCAAACCGGTTCGCAACCCGCGTGAGTTCGCGCAGATCGTCAGGGGGCAGAAGCCTGGCACCGTGCTGCTGCTGCGCATCCAGGTGGGCGAGAACCGCGTGCTGCGGGCCCTCCCGATTCCCGCCGAGTGATGACCCTCACCCCGACCCTCTCCCAGCGGGAGAGGGAGTTGCAACCCGGGGCACGTGGCACCCTCACCCCGACCCTCTCCCGGTGGGAGAGGGGAAATCCGCCAGGGTGAGGGTCTCGGGGGGCCGGGGGCTTTCGCTCGCCGGGAAGCCGTCTCCCGATAGGTAGCGCCACCCCGTCCCATCGTGACGGAACTCCGACCGCTCCACGAACGAGCGGTCCTTGCCCTTCTCGAAGATGCGCGCGTAGAAGAGCACCACCGCCTTCCCCGTCTCGTCCGGCGGCTGGCGGTCCAGCACGTGCAACCTCGGGTACTTGTGCCCGCTCGCCACCGCCCGCAGCTCGCGCAGCATCTCCTCCTTCGGCCTCGCCCGGTCCGGATGCTCCGGGTGCAGCGTGCGCCACAGGTACTCCACCTCCTTCAGCGCGAAGGCGCTGTAACGCGAGCGCATCAGCGCCTCGGCGTCCGCTGCCTCCGCTTCTCCTCGATGGTAGCGCGCACAACACTCGCGGTAGCGCAGGCCGGAGGTGCAGGGACAGGGGGGGGCAGGGGGCATGGACGTTCCCGGACGACAGCCAGCGACGAAGGCTCTTGCTGCCCCGCAGGGTAGCGCATACATCCACTTCCCCACACGTATGAGTCTCCTTCAAGCCATCGTCCTCGGGCTGGTCCAGGGGCTGACCGAGTTCCTCCCCATCAGCTCCACCGCGCACCTGCGCATCGTCCCGGAGCTCCTCGGCTGGCCCGACCCCGGCGCCGCCTACTCCGCCGTCATCCAGCTCGGCACCGTGGCCGCCGTCCTCATCTACTTCCGCCACGACATCGTCACCCTCCTGCGCGCCTTCTTCCAGGGCCTCGCGCGGCGCGAGCCCTTCGGCACCACCGACTCGCGCCTGGCCTGGTTCGTCCTCATCGGCACCCTGCCCATCGGCATCTGCGGCCTGGCCTTCAAGAAGACCATCGAGGGCTCCCTCCGCTCCCTCTACGTCATCTCCGGCAGCCTCATCGTCCTCGCCCTCATCCTCTTCGTCGTGGAGCGGATGGCCTCCCACAAGCGCACCCTGGACGACATGCGCTGGCGCGATGGCCTCATCGTCGGGCTGTGGCAGGCACTCGCCCTCATCCCCGGCTCCTCGCGCTCGGGCACCACCATCACCGGCGCCCTGTCCCTGGGCCTGCGGCGCGAGGACGCGGCGCGCTACTCCTTCCTGCTCTCCATCCCCGCCACCTCCCTGGCCGGCATCTTCGAGCTCAAGCACCTGCTGGAGGCCACCGAGCGTCCCTCCACCATGGCCCTGGTGACGGGCACGCTGGTGGCCTTCGCCTCGGGATGGGCCGCCATCGCCTGGTTGTTGAGCTACCTGCGCAAGCGCTCCACCCTCATCTTCATCGTCTACCGGGTGGTGCTGGGCGTGGTGCTGCTGGTGCTGCTCAACCAGGGCGTCCTCCGCCCCTTGTCCGGAGTGGAGAATGTGGATACCCCCAACACGCCTCTGAAGGTCCCCGTGGAGAGGCAGGGAACGGACTGAGCCGTGGACGCACTCTTCGACGCGCTGGAGAAGCACCTGACCACCCGGGCCCCCCGGGCCCTGCACCTGCCCGGGGTCGTGATGCGCGAGGCCGCGGTGCTGGTGCCCCTCCTCGTGCGCGAGGGTGTCCCCCACGTCCTCTTCACCAAGCGCCCCACCACGCTGCGCCACCACGCCGGCCAGTACTCCTTCCCCGGCGGCTCGAGGGATCCCGAGGACCCCACCCCCCTGCACACCGCCCTGCGCGAGACGCGCGAGGAGCTGGGCATCGACGTGTCCGGGGTGCGCGTGCTCGGCCCCCTGGACGAGGTGCCCACCCTCACCGAGTTCCGCATCCAGCCCTTCGTGGGCGTCATCCCCCACGGCCTGGAGTACCGGCCCAACCCGGACGAGGTGGAGTTCATCGTCGAGGTGCCCCTGGAGGTCCTCCTCGACCCGGCCATCCGCCGCACCGAGCGCCGCCATGTACGTGGCGTGGAGTACGACGTGGACTTCTATACCTATGGCACCCACGTCATCTGGGGTGCCACTGGCCGCATCCTGAGGGATCTGCTGCGGCTGGCCTCCCAGCTGTCCGGTCTCCCTCCTCCGAAAACACGTTGATCTCGCGCCGCGCGGGACGGTCTCTGTTATTCTTTCGCGAGTCTCCTTGTTTGAGGGCCGGGCCAGGAATCATCGGGACCCGGAGGAGTTCCTGTCATCAGGATTTCCCTGTCTTCGTGGTTGCTGTCCCATGCCTGCCCTTCTCACGCCCCACGTCGTCTCCCTGAAGCGCTCCGGCTGGCCGCTCGTGCGGCATGCCGGCACTCGAGCGTCCGCCGTCCTGTCCACCCAGTGTCCCGCCACGAGCACTTCCCGCATCTGGTGTAGGGTGCAGGCACGTGCCGGTGTGGCTCGGAGCCCCCATGGCCAGGATTCTCATCGTCGATGATGAAGTACATGTCGTTGGAGCCCTCCGCCGCCTGCTGAGGCGCGAGGGCTTCTCCATCGAGGTGGCGCTCAATGGCCAGGAGGCCATCGAGAAGCTGGCCACCTTCGAGGCGGACGTTGTCATCTCCGACTTCCGCATGCGGGGGATGAACGGGCTGGAGCTGCTCGGGCAGGTGCTGCGCATCGCGCCCCGGGCCGCGCGCATCCTCATCTCCGGGCACGCGGACCTGTCGGGCGGGTCCGAGTCCGGGGTCATCTCCCACTTCATCAGCAAGCCCTGGGACGACGATCGTCTGGTGGCCGACGTGCGCGCCCTGCTGGGCGGACAGGGACAGGGCCCGGGACCGGCCACCTCGTCGGGACCCTGAGCCGTTTCGCGGCACCCATGGACGCCCCCGCGAAGCAGGCCTCGGTGGACGCGGATACGGAGCCGTTCGACCGGGGCAGCCAGCTGGTCGCGGGTCTGGGGCCGGTCGTGTTCAACGTGGCGCTGTTCATCGGGTTCTGGGGCCAGTGGTCCGTGCTCCTCGCGCTGGCGGGCGTGTGGGCGGTGCTCGGCTTCGTCAACATGTGGCTCGTCGAGTGGGTGTCCCGGCGTGGCGGCCGGGCCATGGCGGAGACGGTGCGGATGCTCGCCAATCTGGCGGGGAGCGTGGTGGGGGGCACCGCGACGCACTGGCATCCGCTGGCGTGGGTGTTCGTGCCCTACAGCCTGCTGCTGTTCTCCGGGATGGACCGGTGGGTCCGCCTCCGCACGGTCATCTACCTGGCCGGGGTGGCCGTGATGGCGCTGGGGTCGGGCGCCGAGCCGGGCATGTCCGCGGCGTTCCTCCTGCTGGCCGCCTGCGGCTTCCTGGTGTCGGAGAAGCGGATCGCCGCGCTGCGCGGGGTGCTGGAGCAGGTGCTGCGGCAGCGCGAGGAGCTGGAGAAGACCCACCAGGCGTTGGCGCGGACCCACGGCGAGCTGGCGGCCGCGCACCAGGAGTTGCAGCAACTGCATCAGCGGGCGCTGGATCAGGAGCGGCTGTCCAGCCTGGGCATGCTGGCGGCGGGCGTGGCACATGAAATCAACAACCCGATGAGCTTCGTGACGAGCAACGTCCACTCGATGCTCCGGGACCTGCGCGACGCGCCGGACCTGCCCGAGGTGATGAAGGAGTACGTGGACGACGTGCTCCCGGCCACGCTGGACGGCATCAAGCGGGTGAACACCATCGTCGGGGACCTGCGCCGCTTCGCTCGCGGAGACCCGGAGGCCCACACCTCGTACGAGCTCGACACGGAGGTGGAGACGGCGCTGCGGATCGCCCACGGCCAGCTGAGCCATGTGCGGGTGGAGAAGGAGCTGGGAGACGTGGGCCGCTCGGTGGGCCGGCCGAGGCAGATCGTCCAGGTGCTGGTGAACCTGCTGGTGAACGCCGGGCAGGCCACGGCGTCCGGTGGAGAGGTGCGCATCCGCACGCGCCGAGATGGGGACTCCCTCCACGTGGAGGTGAGCGACACCGGCACGGGCATGTCCGAGGAGACGAAGCGCCACCTCTTCGAGCCCTTCTTCACCACCAAGCCCGCGGGCGAGGGGACGGGGCTGGGGCTGTCGGTGGTGCACGGCATCGTGAAGTCGCACGGGGGCCGCATCGAGGTGGAGAGCGAGGAGGGGAAGGGCACCTGCTTCAAGCTCCTCCTGCCGCGGGTGCCTCCGCTCCTCCAGTACGAGCCCTCCACGGACGGGGGCATGCGGCGCCGAGAGGGCTGAGGGGTGACGCCATGCGTCACGGTCGCTCGGGTTGGCGGGCGGTCGGGAGGGGACATTATGCTCGGCTGTTCGCCTCCCCTGCGCGGCACCGCTGTCAAGGATTCGTGACCTGGATGGAACCCCGGGTCCAGGCCGTTGGGTAGGTGAACTGTCGAGAGGACTCACGGCATGCTCCAGGCATCCCCCAACGTCGTCGCCCACTCCGATACCGGCACTCCCTTCGAGGACGGTGCCGGGTCCGGCGTACGTGAGGCCGCGGAGGTCGTGGCTCAGGGGGACGCCTGCTACACCGGACTGCTCCGGGTGATGCGCTCGCCGCGGTGGAAGCGCCTGATGCGCGCGCAACCGGACTGGCTGCGCGGGGCGCTGCGGCTGGAGACCCCCGTGCGCGAGCTGCTGGCCCGGGACGGCGGTGGCTGCCCGAGGCTGTTGCGTCAGCGCGAGCGGCTGGAGGTGCTCGCGCGCAAGCGGCTCTCCCACTTCACCCGGCGGGGTGGGGCGTCGCTGGGCGAGGTGCTCGGCCGTCTGGAGACGTTGCTGAGCGAGCCCCGGCCTCAGCCGCCCGGGGGTGACGAGCCGGTGCTGCTCGAGGGCCGGCAGGGGTTGCGGAATCTGCTCTCCTGGCCCGGCACGTGGGTGTTCGCGCTGCTGGCCATCACCAACCGCTATGGGCTGGAGCGGTTCGGCAGGCCCGCGCCCATGCTCTTCGCGGGCGGGGCGCTCGTCCTCTATTACTACCTGCGGTGCACGGGGCACTTCTGGCTCACCGCGAAGCGGTTGATGTGGCAGCCGCGTTTCGGCGAGCCGGTGCAGGTGTCGCTGGCGTCCATTGGCTCCAAGGGCATCTCCGCGCTGCCCGCCTGGGGCCAGGTGCGCGTCGAGGGCGACCGCGCCTTCACCGTGCGCCACGCGGGCCAGGCGAGCCTGCTCGCCTCGCTGTTGGACCTGCACCGCCAGTCGCCCTTCGCGGGCGAGGTGGACGGCACGCCGCGGGTGCACGAGGTGTCGGTGCTCCCGGCCTGGCGTGCCCCGGAGCGCGCGCGAGCCGGTGAGAAGTCGGAGCCCGGGGTGGCGGTGCTCCGGCCCGGGTATGCCGCGTTCCTCCCGGCCGAGCGCTATGCCGATGTCTTCCGTGTCCTCACGGGCCCGGGGACGCGGAAGCCCGAGGCGGACGTGACGGTGGAACTGCTGGTGGAGCACATGCGGCTGCTGTCGGAGCCGGAGTTCGACGTGCGCATGCGGCAGGTGGTGCTCGCCAGCGGGGGAGAGCTGTGGCACGCGGACGAGGTGCGCTCGGGGCCGGCCGTCGACAACGGGCGCGTGCGGCTGGGGGCGCGGGGCATGGGCATGGAACTGCTGGCGGATGCGGCCCAGGCCGAGGCCACGGACCGCATCGTGCGCCGCTGGGCGGCGTGAATCGAGCTGTATCTTTCTGGTTTCATCGCGCCCGGGAATTAACGCCTACCATGTCCAATTGCTTGGGCTCGCTCGGCCACAGCCCCCGGAAGTACTCCTACCACTCGGCATGTGGAGGACAGGGATACTCACTTCAGAGCGCTCAAGCATAAAAAGCATGCCCATGTTTCTGCAGTGTGAAGAAATGGTCGCCGGGCTTCCTAATGTGCTGAAGGCCGGGAAGGCTGGTATCACCTTTCGTCACTACTCCTACCGGCTCTTGCTTGCTGGTGCGGGTGGATGAAAAGAGAAGAGCCAGTGGTGCTGAGGCCACCGGCTCTTTTTTTACACATCGTCAGATGAAACTGGTCGACGTGGGTCTCGATTCATATAACCCAGATCTCGTGGAACAGTGCTGGTCGGCTGCTGCGACGTGCCTATGACTGCACGCTTCGCCCACGGAGTGGCTGTCCGTCAGGCTGGCGTCGCAGGATGAGATGAGGAACAGATGATGCGTTGCATTCAATACAACAAGGATTGAATGGCAGTGGTTGCGTAAGTTGGTAACCCTCCGATGCCCAACTGTCCGTCAGAATTGAAGCCCCAGGCCCATGCAGTGCCGTCGGAGCGCAGTGCCAGTGAGTGAAAAGATCCCGCAGCCACGGTTGCTATCTCGTTCAATCCTTGTGCCTGTACCGGCACGAAGCGACTAGTCGTGGTGCTATCTCCCAACTGGCCGTATTGGTTGTTACCCCAAGCCCACAGGGTGCCATCAGAACGCACTGCCAGCGAGTGGTGATAGCCAGCGGTCACGGCCAGCACCCCGTTCAGTCCTTGCACCTGCACCGGCGTCAAGCGCCAAGTTCCAGTGCCATCCCCCAGTTGGCCGAAGTAATTGCCGCCCCAGGTCCAGAGGGGACCATCGGAGTGCACCACTAACGAGTGGAAGGTGCCCGCGTCCACCGTTACGGCTCCGCTCAACCCTGGTACCTGTACCGGCAAAGAGCGGTCTGTCGTGGTGCCATCTCCCAACCGACTGTCTGTATTGCGACCCCATGCCCACACAGTGCCGTCGTAGCGCACAGCCAGTGAGTGAACATATCCAGCAGTTACGGATACAACTCCGCTCAATCCCTGCACCTGAACGGGGGTGGTGCGGCTGTTTGTGGTGCCATCTCCCAGTTCACTGTATTGGTTGTCTCCCCATGCCCACACGGTGCCGTCGTAGCGCACCGCCAGCGAGTGGTAAGAGCCAGCAGACACGGCCAAAACCCCGCTCAGTCCTTGCACCTGAACGGGTGTGGTGCGATTGGTCCGGGTTGCATCCCCCAACTGGCCGTATTGGTTGTTACCCCAAGCCCAAACGGTGCCGTCATAGCGCACGGCCAATGAATGGTTGGAACCTGCAGCCACGGTCATCACCCCAGTCAGTCCTGGTACCTGCACGGGCGCAGTGCGACTGCTTGATGTGCCATCTCCCAGTTGGCCGTATTGGTTGTAGCCCCAAGCCCAAACGGTACCGTCATCGCGCGCTACCAACGAGTGGTAATCGCCTGCAACCACTGTTACCACTCCACTCAGTCCTGGTACTTGCATTGGCGCGGACCGGTTGTTCGTGGTTCCATCTCCGCGCTGTCCGTCGGCATTGGATCCCCAAGTCCACAGAGTGCCATCAGAGCGCACTGCCAATGAATGGAAAGGGCCAGCGGCTACGGTCATGATCCCACTCAGCCCCTGCACTTGCACCGGAGCAACGCGAGTAAGCTTGGAGCCATCGCCCAATTGGCCTTCGGAGTTGGTACCCCAAGCCCATGTGGTGCCGTTGGAGCGAACCGCCAAAGAGTGGTAGTCACCTGCAGCCACAGCTACCACCCCGCTCATTCCGGGTACCTGCACTGGGACGGTGCGTGTAATCCTGGAGCCATCGCCTAACTGGCTGAAGGAGTTGCTGCCCCAGGCCCACGGGGTGCCGTCAGAACGCAACGCCAGCGAGTGATCACCCCCTGCGGTCACGGCCACCACCCCGCTCAGCCCAGGCACTTGTCCTGGCCGGAGGCGATTAGTTGTAGACCCATCTCCCAGCTGTCCAGAGTAGTTGCTACCCCAAGTCCAAACAGTGCCATCGGATCGCATTGCAACTGAGTGTTGATCGCCGGCGGCCACTGCGAGGACTCCACTCAGGCCTTGCACCTGCACTGGTGCAAAGCGGTGGGTCGTGGTTCCATCCCCGAGTTGGCCTGATTGATTGTGGCCCCAGGTCCAAACAGTACCATCGGGGCGGACCGCTAGAGATTGATGATAGTCAGCGGCCACGGACAATACACCGTTCAGGCCTTGCACTTGTACGGGCACAGAGCGGGTTGTTGTGGTGCCGTCCCCCAGTTGGCCGTACGAGTTGTCGCCCCAGGCCCACACGGTGCCGTCTGAGCGCACTGCCAGTGAATGGGAATTGCCAGCAGCTACAGACACGATCCCATTCAGGCCTTGCACTTTCACAGGCATGGATCGGCTGGTTGTGGAGCCATCCCCCAGTTGACCGGAGTAGTTGGCGCCTGCTGCCCAGACGGTACCATCTGAGCGCACCGCCAGAGAATGGCTTCCTTCAGCAGCGATACGAACTCGAGCTTGCGTGCCTCGCAGAGAAAAACTGTGGGCAACCACTTCTCCCGGACTATTGGTCGGCTGACTACAGCTGACCACCAGCAAAAGTCCGAGCCAGATTGACTTGTTTATCCACCACGACGTGCAGTTCCTCACTCAGTTACTCCTGGCCATCCACGGCCATCTGTAGTTGGAAATGTCATATTTCCATAGATATGTAGATATTTGCTCGCCTGGGGGAGTGTGGGAGTGGTTATCTGCTTGGATGGCTTGCGTATGGGCATCTGCACGCCTGTTGACCATCACCAACCGCGATGGCTGAAGCGGTTCGGCACGCCTTCGCCCATGCTTTTCGCAAGCGGAACTGCTACTACCTGTGGTGCATGGGGCGGTTCTGGTTCACCCCGAAGCGGCTCATGTGGCAGCCGCGCTTCGGCGAGCCGGTGTAGGTGTCGCTGGCGTCTGTGGGTGCCTAAGGCATCTCCATGCTCTGCCGGTCTGGGACGAGGTGCGCATCGAAGGAGACTGCTCCTTCTCCGAGTACCTCGCGGCATGCTCGCCTCGCTCTTGGGCCTGACCGCCAACCCTTCGCGGGCGAGGTGGACGACTCGCAGGGTGTGCGAGGTTGCTCCGGCTTGGGTATACCGCCTTCCTTGGCCTCACCTGCTCGGGGACCGGGAAGCCTGCTGCGGACGTGACGGTGGAACTGCTCGTGGAGCACAAGCGGCGGTTATCGGAGCCGTAGTTCGGCGTGCGCATGCGGCAGGTGTTGTTCGTCAGCGGGGAAGAACTGTGGCATGCGGATGAGGTGCGCTCGGGCCGACGGCCGGCAACGGACGCGTGCGGTTGGGGGCGCGGGGAGGCGGCATGGTGCTTCTGGTGGATGCGGCTCAGGCCGAGGCCACGGACCGCATCGTGCGCCGCTGGGCGGCGTAGTGCCTCCAGCTCTTCATTTAAGGAGTCGTCTGGGTGGATGTGCGTGCGGCCTTCCGAGCCTCAATGGCATCGAGCAGCATCAATTGGTGCGAATGCTCCTGGGTCGTATCGTATCGATGTCGCAGAGCCTCTTCCTGCTGAGGCGTGAGGTTCATCTTGACCAGGGTCTCCTTGGCAGCGGCCCAGATCAACGAAGAGGAGTTGCCCAGTTCGTTGGTGAGGAGTTCAAAGATCTCATCGCTGGGAGGATCCGAAACCACGAGCGCACGAAGCATGTCTGCCCGCAGGAATGTGGCGGAAGCTTTTTCGAGGGATTTGAGTACCTCGGGCACGAATGGCTTGGCCCACAAGCTTCCCTGTGCGAGCAGTTGGTACACGGCCCGTGCATGGGTCGTTGCCTCCAGGTCCTTCATCGTGGCGCGTAGATACGGATGGAACGCTTCTTGGCGCAGGATGTTGGGTGCAATGGTGTCGATGGCTATTTCAAGGCGCCGCTGTTCTGCCTCGATCATCTCGCTGCTCTCCGAGCCAGAGACAGGTCTCTCAAGGAGCGCGTTCGTTTTGGCGATTTCATCAAGGATGAACGCATATGCGCCGGGGGCACCTTCTCCGAACTCCCACAGGAAGGATGCCGCATCGAACTGTAGGACCGGAAAGTGAGCCAAGACAGCGGGCACTGCGTCCACTCCGATGGAGCGCAGTGATTTGAGGTCTTCCAGATGCGCATCGCCTTTCTTTGTCCGGATGCGCTCGACGATGTCTGGCAATGCTGGGTTGAGCCGCTTGGCGAAGGCTGCGCGCACATCCTCCCGCTCATGAGCGAGAAGCTCCTTGGATGCGACGAGTGCCGCATAGCTGATACGTGGATCGGGATCTCGGATGAGGCTCTGGAGCAGCGGGGCAATGAGTTCTGGTTGTGCTGCACCGAGCCCAGCGGCCATCAGCCCGGAAATCCGCTGCTGATAGTTCCACTTTGAAATGGAAAGTGAGAGGTAACCGAACTTGTCATCTTTCTCGGGGGTGAACAGGCGGCGCAGGTGAACGCTCTGTTCGGCGGCCATCAGGCTGTTCTGTCGGTCCAGCTTTTCATTCTGTGCGGACAGCAGGGTTGTTTGCACCACAAGCATCGCCGGTTGGGCCAGGACGAGGAGGAGCGCGACCACGCCCATGTGCGTCGTACGCGCGAGGAGCGCGGCGATAAAATCGCGGACCTTGGGTTCGAGAGAATCGGCCTTTACTCCGCGGAGGGTCGCGGACGTGGCATCCCAAAGGTCCTGCGCCTTTTCATGG
>NZ_JPMI01000394.1 GCF_000733295.1 Archangium violaceum Cb vi76
CCCCTTTTCATAGAGCTGGGGACCGGCGAAGAAGCGCAGGAGGGTAAACCCCAAGAGCCCGCTCGCCCGTGCCGTCCAGTTCCGCAGGCGAGCCTGTTTCTCCAGAAGCGCGCCTAGGCGCTCGGCCACGTGATGCTCTGCATTGAGCAGGGCCGTTTTCGCGGGCTCCGGAGCGTCTTGGACGCGGCGGGTAATCTCCGGGAGCGCCCTGGGTCCAAATCCAACCAGTGAGTTCAGGAGGGCTTTCTGGAGATTGGTTCCGGCCGTGGGCAGGCAATCGAGGACATGGGGCAGTGTGGCCAGGGCCGACGGGCCAAGTGCCTCCAACTCCCGAGCCGCGGAAATCTGTTCCGCCGTGTCCCCCTCCTGGAGGATTTTCACCAACTCGTCCAGTCTCTTCACTCTGTCTCTCCACCCCAGCGCGGTCATGCACGGATCCAACCCGGAGTCCGTGGTACCCTCACCCCGTCCCTCTCCCGGAGGGCGAGGGAAAATTGGGGGGCAGGGAACTCAGAACTGGAAGTAGACGTACGGCCGCGTCTCGACGGACGTCAGGTGCCGCACGCCCAGGCCCACGAGCACCAGCACCACCGCGCGCACGGGCACCGGCATCCGCACGAACAGATCTCCCGCCTTGTGGAAGAGGCTCAGCGGCGTCACGTGGCTCACCGCCGCCACCGCCAGCATCGTCCACACCAGTGTGCTCACGTTGGCCAGGCCCAGGCTGCCCTCGAACAGGCGCAGGTACATCTCCCCCGCGTGCGCCAGGCTCGGCGAGCGGAAGACGATGCGCGTGAGCACCACCACGGTGAAGGTGGCCACCCAGCCGAGCCCCGCGCGCACCACCGCCATCTTGCCTTCCTTCGGCGGCTTGCCCGTCATCCACCACCACACACGGATGACGCACTCCATGGCGCCGTGCGCGAGGCCCCAGATGGCGAAACGCCAGTCCGCTCCGTGCCACAGGCCGCCCAGGCCCATCGTAATCATCAGGTTGAGCAGTGCGCGCGGCTTGGAGACGCGGTTGCCACCCAGCGGCCGGTAGAGGTAGTCGCGCAACCAGTTGGACAGACTGATGTGCCAGCGGGCCCAGAAGTCGAAGAGGTTCGTCGCCAGGTAGGGCCGGTTGAAGTTCTCCGCGAACTTGAAGCCGAAGAGCGCCGCCGTGCCGATGGCGATGTCCGAGTACGCCGAGAAGTCGAAGTAGAGCTCGAAGCTGTAGGCCACCGCCGCGATGAAGCACTCGGCCGACGTATAGGCCTCGGGTGAGGCGAAGACGGGGTCCACCAGGCCGGAGCCCAGCACGTCCGCGATGATGAGCTTCTTGGCCAGGCCCACGGCGATCCGGTACAGGCCGCGGCCTCCCTCCTCGGCCGTGAGCGACGGCGTGTCGTCGAAGCGCTCGATGAGGTGCGAGGCGCGGACGATGGGGCCGGCCACCAGGTGCGGGAAGAAGAGCAGGTAGAGCAGGTGCTCGAAGAACGAGTGCTCCTTCTCGATTTCGCCCCGGTACTGGTCCACCACGTAGCTGAGGGCCTGGAAGGTGAAGAAGGAGAGGCCCACCGGCAGCAGCAGCCCGAAGGGCTGGGTGCGCACGTGGATGCCCAGCGGCCCCAGCAGCGCCACCGCCGTCTCGCGGAACATGTCCGCGTACTTGAAGGTGCACAGCACCCCGAGCGTGCTGACGATGGACAACGTCAACAGCGCCTTGCGCACCCCGGCCGACTGCGAGCGCCGGAAGCCCTTGATGCACAGGTGGTTGATGCCGGTGGCCCCGAGGAAGAGCACCAGGGGCCACGGCGTCCACATCGAATAGAAGTAGACGCTCGCCACCATCAGCACGCCCAGGCGCGGCCACTTGTAGCGGTGCAGCGCCCAGTAGAGGCTGAAGGTGAGGGTGAGGAAGAAGAGGAACTGGAGGCTGTGGAAATACACGTCAGCCGCCCTCCGCGGCGAGCGCTGGCGGCTGGGTCTTGAAGACCTCGTAGGCCGCGAGCAGGTCGGAGAGGAACGAGCCCGCGAGCTTCTCGTAGCCCGCGGGTGTCAGGTGGATGCCGTCCGAGTGGCCCAGGCCCTCGCGCTGCCAGCGCAGCAGGCTCCAGTCCCCACCCATGGCCGCCCGGGGGGACCAGTACGCACAGCCCTGGGCGCGCGCCATCTCGGGGAGGGCCGTCACCACGCGGGCCAGGGCGGGCGCTTCCTCCCAGCTGCCGTCCGCGCCCTTCTGCATCCGGTCCGTGGTGCCGATGACGAGGCACTCGGCGCCGCCCGCGTCCTTGCGCAGCCGGGAGATGAGGGCGCCGTACTCGGTGCGGAGCTTCTCCGCATCCAGGTCTTGTTGGCCGCTCTCGTTGGTGCCGTACCAGAAGACGAGCAGCTGGGGCTTGCGCGAGGAGAGCTGCGCGGAGAGCGCCTGCGGGTCCATGCCGGCCAGCGTGGAGGCGGTGGAGCCCGGCAGGCCCACCGCGTCATAGGCGATGCCCTTCTGCTCCAGGTCCAGCGCCGCGCCGAGCACGGTGAGCGGGCCACCGCCCGGGTTGAGCACCTCGAGCTCGTGAGCCGGGCCGGTGACGGGGAAGGAGCGGACGCGCACCGTGGGCGCGGTGAAGGGCTCGGGCGGCGCGGGCTCGGGCGGCATGGCGCTGCCGTCCACCTTCACCTCCATGCGTCCGCTGCCGGGACCGTCCAGCCAATACAGCGAGAGCCGCGCGGGAGGCGTGGTGGCCGCGGTGCAGCCCTCGCAGAAGCGGATGCGCAGCGAGGCGCCCGGAGCGCCCACCGCCCGGGTGCCACCGAGGCCCCAGGCCTGTCCGGGAGTGGTGGCTTGCAGCGCGTCCTCCACCGTCCACTCGCCCGTCAGCTCGCGCGAGACGCCCGCGGGCTTCAGCCGCTCCGACGGCTTGCCCGCGGAGATGAAGCCGCGCCCGGCGTCGCCGAAACGCTTCGCCAGCGCGTTGCGCATCGCGTCCGTGAAGTAGTGCGAGGCCGTGTGCGAGGCGCCAATCTGGAGGATGCCCAGCCGCGCGTCCTCGCCCTTCTCCAGCTTGCTCAGGCGGCGGAAGGTGGCGGTGAGGGACTTCTCGCCGTTCTGCAGGCCCGAGGGCTCGGCGGCGATGCGGGGCGGGCTGCTCGCGGCGTAGGCGCGCTGGATGGCCAGGTCGAAGAGGTGGCCCAGCAGGTCCGAGCCCCGGGCGCGCGGGTGGATGAGGTCCTGGTTGAGCAGGCCCGCCGACAGCCAGCGGATGGCGGCGCCCTCTCCGCCCATGGCCTCGAGCGCGTCCCACCAGGCGCAGCCGCCCTCCTTCGCCGCGTCGCGGAAGATGTCCGCCACCATGCGCGAGCCCCGGCGAGGGACCAGCTCCCCGCCCATGGTGCGCACGGCCGCGTCGATGGGAGACCAGACGAGGCACGCGGCATCCGGCACGGACTCGCGCACCCGCTTCACCAGCTGCTCGGCCTCCTGTTTGATTTCCTCGGGCTTCGTCCAGTCGCGCGAGAGGCGGAAGGCCTCGTTGCCGCCGAACATGAGCACCACCAGCGAGGGCTTGCGCTGGCGCATCTGCGCGCGGAAGTAGGGCGGGTGGGTGCGCAGGAACACGCCCGCGTAGGCGCCCGGCAGGCCGAGGGTGTCGTACACCACGCCCGGCTCGCCGTTCTCCAGCGACACGCCGTGCAGCTCCACCTTGCCGCGCGTCTTGAGCGTCAGCGTCTTGGCGCCCTCGGGCAGCTTCACCCGGGCGTTGGCCACCTCGGCCGGAGTCCAGCGCGTCTGCAGACGCTGCAGTTGCTTTCCGTCGACGAGCACCTGCACGGAGCCACCCATGGGCTGGGCCAGGAAGAAGATTTCGGCCGTGCGCGCGTCCCCGATGTCGAAGCGCACGTCCTGAGAGCCCTTGGCGCTCGCGGTGAAGGCCACGCCGGTGAAGGGGAGCCGGTCCCGGGGCGGCGAGCGGTCGATGACGCGGATGAACTCCCAGCCCTCGGAGGCCTGGCCGGCGCGCACCCCGCGGCCGGAGCGGGTGGGGCGGTCGATGTAGAGGAAGCCCTTGCCGCCCGAGCCGTGGCGCTCCTGCAACCGCTCGCGCACCACGTCGTTGATGTGGTCCGAGGCGATGAGCGAGTCACCCAGGTGCTCCACGCGCACGGGCGTGGTGCGGCTGCCGTTGTGCAGCGCGCGCAGGGCCTTGAAGAAGGGCTCCAGCCCACTCTCCTCGCACCCGGAGGCGCCCATGCGGCGGCAGCCCGGGTCGAGGTCCACGTGCTTGGAGCCCATCTTCTCGCGCAGGGCCTCCATGCGCGTGGCCTTGGTGAGCGTGGCGGGGCCCAGGTTCGCCAGTCCCAGCGTGTCGGAGGCGTCGGCGACGACGGGTGGGGGAGCCGGCGTACCGCCGTCGGAACCGGAGGCGGTGTCGGCCTCGACGAGCTCGGTCTCCTCTTCCTCCTCGGGGAGCTCGGGCACCTCGGGGGCGGGGCCGGTGTCGGGCTCGACGCCGATGGCCTTGCGCTTGGCGGCGGCGCTGGAGGTGGTGACGAGCGCGATGAGTTGCGGCACCACCGGCCCCTGGGAGAGGCTGGGGATGGGCCGCCACGCCTCGGGGAGCGGGGCGAGCGACAGCCCTACCGCGAGCGCCAGGGTGAGGGCGAGCGTCAAACCGACCGATGTGTGCTTGGACTCCAACGCGCCCGGCATGAGACTGGCTTTTCGGGGCGGGGTCAAAACTCCTGCCGACGTTCGTGGGGTAGCCGGGCGAGCGAGCCCCTGGCGAGCGACGGGCAAAACGCTATGGTGCGCCGCCCATGACCCTCCATCCCGTCATCATGGCCGGCGGCTCTGGTACCCGCTTCTGGCCCCTGTCGCGCAAGGCGCGTCCCAAGCAGTTCCTTCCCCTGGCCTCGAAGAACCCGCTCATCACCGACACCGCCGTCCGGCTCAAGGGCCTGGCGTCGGTGAAGGACACCCTCATCGTCTGCGGTCCCCTGCACGCGAAGCAGGCGGCGAAGCTGGTGAAGGGCCTGCCCAAGAAGAACCTCCTGGTGGAGCCGGTGGCGCGCAACACGGCGCCGGCCATCGCCCTGGCGGCGGTGCAGGTGGCGGCGAAGGATCCGGAGGGCATCCTGGTGGTGTTGCCCTCGGACCACCACGTGGCGGACGTGGCCGGCTTCAAGAAGACCATCGCCGAGGCGGCGCGGGTGGCGGCGAAGGGCCACCTCGTCACGCTGGGCATCAAGCCGAACCGTCCGGAGACGGGCTACGGCTACATCCAGGTGGGTGACGGGTTGGAGGGCGGGGGCCGGCAGGTGAAGGCCTTCCGCGAGAAGCCGGACACGGAGACGGCGAAGCGCTACGTGGAGTCGGGCGAGTACCTGTGGAACGCGGGCATCTTCGTCTTCCGGGCGGACGTCATCCTGGAGGCCTTCGCCAAGCACATGCCGGAGATGCAGAAGGGGCTGGACGCGCTGCGCAAGGCGGCTGGCAAGCGCACCTTCCCGGCGGTGCTCAAGCGCGTGTTCCCGAAGCTGCCCTCCATCTCCATCGACTATGGGGTGATGGAGAAGGCGGGCAACATCGCGGTGCTGCCGGGAGACTTCGGCTGGAGCGACGTGGGCTCCTTCGCGGCGATCCCCGAGGTGTGGCCCGCGGACGAGCACGGCAACGTCATCTCGGGTGGCGAGGCGGTGGTGGTGGACTGCAAGGGCTGCGTGGTGCTGGCCGACAAGCGTCCGCTGACGGTGGTGGGCCTCACGGACATGGTGGTGGTGGACTCGGGCGACGCGGTGCTGGTGGTGCCCAAGGACAAGAGCCAGGACGTGCGCAAGGTGGTCGAGGCCCTCAAGGCCCGCAAGCGCGAGAAGTACCTGTAGGCCGTGGTCATGCGCGGGAGACGGGACGCACCTGGGTGGAGATGGGCGAGCGTCCTGCTGCTCCTGCTGCTGGCCTGCGCGGGGCCTCGAGCCGGATGGGCCTCGCGCACCCGTGTGTGGGCCCTGTCCTCCGCTCCGGGGCCTGCCGTTGGCGGTGACCGGGGCCGCCCTTTGCTGCCCGCGCCGCGAGCCTCCTCCCCTGGCTTCATGAGCCCCGAGGAGGAGGAAGCACGCTGGAAGGCGGTGGAGGAGAAGCTGGAGGAGTACCTGCAGTGGGGAATGCGTCTGATGGAGACGCATGCCACGCACCTGCGGCGCATCGCTCCCGGCCACCTCCTCACCGAGCATCCACTGCGCGAGAAGTCCCTGGATGCGCTCGTCCGGGCCACGCTCGCCTGGGCCTACAGCCATACGCAGGACCCGGACTTCTTGCGGCGAAGCCCCTCGGAAGTCGCGCTCTACCTGCTGGCCAGCCGCTCCGCCCTGGCCACCGCCATCGAGCTGGGCAAGAGGGCTCCTCCTCACCTCGACTACACGCCGCCGCCCGGGGATGTGTACACGGCGGAGGAACTGGTGGTGGAGCTGGCCGTTGGCCTCACGCCCATCCTGGGAGAGGTGACGGACCTGTCGGCGGCCATGTCTGGCTACAGCCTCACCGGACATCCGCTCAGCAATCCCGAGCGCTTCATCCATCTGCTGGGGGTGTTGTTGCCGTTCACCAACGGCAAGTTGCTGAAGCAGGGCGGGGAGGCCGCGGTGCAACGGGTGGCGCTCGTCACCGGCAGGAGTCTGGACGAGGTGCGTGCGCTCTCCCGTGTGGCCTCGCACCTGAGCTCCGATGATGTGAAGGAGATCGAGCGCGTCCTCCAGCGGGCCGCGGACAGGGGCGGAACGCTGACCGACGTGGAACTGGCCTTCCTCCAGCGGGTGGCCGGGACGCTGGAGCAGCCCCTGCGCATGGCCGTGAATGCGCTGGGACATGGGCAGGTGTTGCCCGTGCTGGGGATGCGCACGCTGCCGGATGGGACGCGGCTGTTCCCCGGGACGCCCCAACACATGGCCCAGTGCTGGGTGGATTACCAGTTCCGACACCCGCGCAAGTACCGGAGCTTCTCTTCAGCCGTGGACCCCGAGTGGGAGCGGCTCTACCGCTCCATCCTCGCGAACAAGCAGGCGGGTAACGTCTTCGAGGACGGCATTCTCAAGGCGGAGGGCTACGTGAAGAACACGGCGGTGATGATGCCTCCACCGGGCAAGGGAGCCGTGGGCTTCATCCCGGACTCCGTGCGCGGCAATCCCAGCGAGATGGTGTGGGGCCAGCCCTACGAGTTCATCGAGGCGAAGGGCCGCCAGGAGCTGGCTCACTCGGGGAATCTCAAGGCCATGCTCGATTACGTGGCGATATACGGAGGGCACGTCGAGCTATGGGTTCGTTCCGCGAAGCATCCCGCAGGTGGGACACATTTGACCAGGCAGCTTCTCGACGCCATCAAGGAGCTTGCTCGTGACGGCAAGGCCACTGTGAAGTATTCACCTTGAGGTTCGCCATGCCTCGCCTGCGCTATCTCACGACCCACATCAACCTTCCGCCGGGTCGCCCGCCGGCTACGGTGATCCGGGCGTGTCTTCAACTCGTCTTCGAGAAGTACCGGTGGTTCGCACCCACGCGTTATGGGTTTTTCGCTACCTGGAATCAGAAGCTCGATCCCAACCATATCGATTACGACGCGCTCACCGAGACCTACGAGGAGTATCAATCCCTTTGCATCGCTGCCCGGACGGACAGCGATTTCATCCGGTTCGCCCCCGCGCGCGATGATTCCCGGCCCTATGCCTACAATGGGAGAATCACCTGGGAGGCCTCCGCGAAGTTGGTATCCAAGCCCGCCTGGCGTGCAGCCCATGTCGTGCAGGTGGCCGAAATCATGCGCCTGGTGAACTCCCCTCTGGCGGAGGCCTCCTTGGACGAGGACGTCGAGCGCAAGACCTGGCGTCAAGTCCCCGCCGAGAACGGTCACGGCTCCATCGGAACTTTCACCGTGCGCAACTACAGCGGGGGCCTCTCCGGCCTCTTCTGGCGCAGTTTCTTCGGCCCTCCGTTCGTGCGCATGTTCGGCGAACGCCTCGCTTCACTGCCCGAGGACTGCCGCAAGCCGCTCGGTGAGGAGCTCGTCCTCGTCCAGCCCTACGAGCTACCCACCGACTCCGGTACCGAGCAGGGCGATGCGCGGGAGCGCGAGTTGATTGAACAGCTCGGGCCCGGGTGCTTCTACGACCACGCGCACCACACGCCTCCCACCCGCCTGCCTGCCCTCGAGTCCCTCTCCAACGTCATCCATTGAAACCCGGTCCCGAAGCCCCTCGCCTCACTCTCCTCACTCGAGAGTGAAGAGGGACTCCCGTTCTTTCAGGGCCGCGTTTGCAGGAATTACCGGACGACTCCGTCTTTCCAACCGCGCGCCACGGTACTTCCAGCGCTTGTCGCGTTGATTGCGTGACGAATCAAGGGTGCATGCAGGTTGCAACACTCCAGGAGGCGCAGCCGTTCAGGCGAGCGCCGCTGGGGGGCGGCGATGGGTTGCAACCACTGCTTCAATGATCATCCAACGACTGTTTCATGCATCCGGCCCGAGGCTCCTCCGTGTGACGGCGAGGCGCTGTCCGGGATGGGTTACGGGCCCCTCGTCCTCGTGCGCAAGCTGGGCACCGGGGCGCTCGGGACCGTGTACCTCGCCGAGCACCCCTCCAGCGGTGCGCACTTCGCGCTGAAGGTGCTTCACCCGCACCTGGCCAGCAATCCCGCGGTGCTCGCCCGCTTCTACGCGGAGGCCCGCTCCGCCCAGCACATCATCCATCCGAACGTGGCCCGGGTGCTCGACGTGCGCCAGGCGCCCAACGGCCACCACTGCCTCCTCATGGAGTACGTCAGTGGCACGGCCCTGTCGCAACTGCCGCTGCCGCTGCCCTCCGCCGAGGTCGTGTTCCTCCTCTCGCAGGTGCTCGAGGGACTGGAAGCGGCGCACGCGTGCGGTGTCGTCCACCGCGACGTCAAGCCGGAGAACCTCATCCTCACCACCGGCCGCGATGGTGAGCGGCGCGTGAAGCTGCTCGACTTCGGCATGTCCGCCACCCTGGCCGCCGCCTTCTCCGAGGAGGAGCTCGCCGCGGGCATGGTCGTGGGCAGCCCGGGCTACCTCGCGCCCGAGCTGTGGGTGCGCGCCGAGCCGGATGGCCGCGCGGACCTGTATGCGCTCGCGGTGCTGGGCTACCGGCTGCTCACCGGACGGTTGCCCTTCGGCGGCGGCGGGCGCATGGGCGAGATGCTCCTCGTCCACAAGCCCACGAAGCCGTTGCCGCCACACATCCTCGAGTCGCGCGTGCCGCCGGCGCTGTCCGCGGTGTTGATGCAGGCCATGTCCCTGCGTCCGGACGAGCGCTTCCCCACCGCCCGCGCCTTCCGCTCCGCCCTGCGCGAGGCCATGCGGCGGCCCGCCTTCGGTTGTCTGGCGCCGCCCGCCTTCCACGTGCGGGTCGAGGACCCCGAGGGCAGGGGGCTTCAGCCGGTGTTCGTGAACGACGTGAGCCAGGAGGGGCTGCGCATCGCCTGGGACGGGCCGCTGCCGCGGCTCGGGGCCCGCATCGAGGTGGAGCTCTCGCTCAATGGCTGGGTGCTCGCCTGCGCCTGCGACGTGGTGCGCCTGCTTCCCGCGGAGGAGGCGCGCACCTGGGGCGGCCGCCAGGGCTACATCCTCCAGTTCTCCGAGCCCTCGGACGACGTGCGCCGGCTGATCGCCCAGGCGCTGGCCCCGCCTCCCGCGGAGCCCACGCCGGATCCGGAGCTCGCCCAACTGTTGTCGCGTGCCGCCACGTGCAGCCAGGATCCGTACACCCTGCTGGCCGTCCACCCGCATGCGGACTTCGCCGAGGTGATGCGGCGCGTGGTCCAGGCCGAGCGCCGGCTGGAGCCCTTCTGGCAGCGGCCCCTGCCGGCCGGACAGCGCCAGGCGCTCGCGGCCCTCCGGGAGAAGGTGGACACCGCCCGGAAGACGCTCGGCGAGCCTCTGTCCCGCGCACGCTTCGATGCCTCGCGAGGCAACTTCTACGGCGTGGCCCGCTGCATCGCCGCCGGAGTGCAACTGAATGCCGTGGAGCGTCTGCGCCAGGCCTTCCTCGCGGCCCGTCCGGACGCCGAGTCCCGCGCGCGTGCGATCTTCGATGAGGGAATCCTCCTGGAGGCGCAGAACGTGCTCGATGGCGCACTGGCGCGCTACGCCGAGGCGCTCCGCGTGGATCCGCTCAACGTCTCGCTGCACCGGTACTACCAATCGCTCATCCAGCGCATGCGCATGGAGGCGAGGGAACCGGCGCGCCCCTCCGCGTCTCCGTGAGTGCTCTCCAGAGCCTGTGTTCCACCCGCCCTGGGTAGTTCGCTTCCCAGGTCCCGCCCGCGGGCTGCCCTGATTGCTGTCGCGGACAGGACTCCGACCCTGGCGCATCACTTGCTCTGGGGTGGAGTGCATGAGAATCGCGCTGCTCACCGGACTTCTCTTCCTCCTGGGCGCCTGTGGCTCGACCGAGCCCTCACCTGATGCGCGCAAGGACCCCACCGGCATCATCGATACCGGGGAGCCCGACGCCGGACGGCCCGACGCCGGGGCGCCGGACGCGGGCCTCCCCGATGCGGGCACTCCACCGGATGCGGGAGTGCCGGATGCCGGGACACCACCGGACGCGGGCACTCCGGACGGGGGAAGCCAGACGGGCTCGAGGCCCTCGCCCACGAGTCCCCGGTGGCCGACGCTGCAGACGTCCATCTCCACCTACGCGCTGACGTTGTCGCAGCGGGACTACGATGCCCTGTGGGCTCACATTCCGGATCCTCCGTCACAGAAGTTCCAGGTGGAGGGCCGCTTCACCCACGAGGGCCGCGAGTACCCGGCGTTGCTGAGCTTCCGCGGGCGCTCCACGAAGACGGACGCGCGCGTCGTGAAGAAGTCCTGGGACGTGCGTTTCGAGCAGAAGGAGGCGCGCTTCGAGGGGAAGAAGAACATCGAGCTGCTGGCGACGTGGAAGGACGGCGGCTACCTCACCGAGAAGCTCTGGTACGACCTGGCGGCGAGCGTGGGCCTGCGCGTGCCTCGGGCGCGCTACGTCCACGTGACGCTGCACCTCGTCCAGGACAATGGGCGCGTCCTCACGAAGTACGAGGGCGTCTTCACCGAGCTGGAGTCCATCAACAAGGACTTCCTCGAGGCCCACGACTTCGATGACGACGGAGACCTCTACCGCTGCGGCATGCACGACTGCGAGATGCGCCAGCCTCCGCAGGAGCAGTACCAGGAGCGCTGGGACAAGAAGACGAACGAGAAGGAGCCGTGGGACCGGCTGTGGAGCTTCCTCGAGGGCATCAACCGCACGCCGCCGCACCAATTCGCCGCCTTCGCCCAGCAGCGGCTGGAGCTGGAGGACTACCTCACCTGGCTGGCGTTGGAGACGTTCATCAACAATGACCTGCAGGGCGATTCGCGCAGCTATCTCATCTACGACCGCGAGATGGGGAAGTGGACGTATGTACCGTGGGACCTGAACAACGCGCTGTCGCTCTACAACCGCACCAATCCCGAGCGCCAGGGCGTGAAGGAGGATCATCCGCTCTTCAGCTTCACCGCCTACGATCCGCACGTGTACGAGCTGGCCGATTTCCGCCGGACCTTCCCGGACATGCAGGACATGAAGCCCGCATGGAGCACGCTCTCCACGCGCATCTACGATGATCCAGGCCTGCGGGCCCGGTACGTGGAGCGGTTGCGCAAGCTGCTCGACACGTGGTTCGCCGAGGAGAACATCGGTCCGCGCGTGGACGCCATGCACGAGCTGCTCGCTCCGTTCATCGTGCCCGGGCCGGACGGCAAGACGGTGGACCCGTACGTCAGTCCTCCCCACGTCGCGCGCAGCTCCGAGCACCTCCACCGTTTCGTGCGTGAGCGCCGCAAGTGGCTGCTCCAGCACATCCATGACATCGAGTCGCTCGGGAGTGGAGTGCTGGTCATCGACCGGGTGGGCCGGGATGCGGCGGGCGCCTTCTGGGTGCAGCTCTACAACCGGGGCTCCGCGCCGGTGTCGGTGGGAGGCTTGTACCTCTCGGGCTTCACGCGGGTGCCCGGACAGTGGACGCTGCCCGCACTCACCGTCGCGCCCGGACAGGTTGTCACCTTCCGCCAGGGGGCGGCGGGGACGGCGCACCTGGGCGCGACGATCGACCCACAGGGACCCGAGGTGTCGCTCTTCGCGGCGGATGGGAAGTCGGCCATGGATCTGCTCTGGCTGGCGCCGCTGAAGCCGGGCGAGGCCTATGGACGCCAGCCTCGCGGCGCCGAGTCCTTCGGCCCTCAGTCCGGACCGTAAAGCCGTCCGGGGGAAAGCGGTGGCCGGTGCTACCCGGCCGTGGTAGTGGCCTCCACGCCGATGATGGGCGGCTACTCCACATGAGCATCCAGATCACAGCACTTCAGAGGCTCGTCGCATCGAGCCTCAGCCTTCTCCTTGTCTCTTGCGGTGTGACCCGGCCCATGAACCCAGTACCAGGGCCAGTGGGCCCTGAGACTCTGTCCAGATACGTACTCGTCATCCAGGAGGCACCGGACGGGCAGGTAACGCACTCCTGGAGTCCAACATCCAGTTTCGAGCTGCCAGAATACTCGAATACTCGAGTGCGGCGAGTAGCGCTGACCTCGACGGCATGGTCGTGCTCGCGGGCCGGCGTTCTGGCAACCGCGTGACGGGCGATAAATGTCAGGCTGTTTATGAAAAGTGCTGGGAGTTGTGCATGAGGAGCTCAATTCCCCCAGACTGGGAGCATTACATCGCCTAGTACGGCGAGAAGCTGGGGAAGGTCAGATACTGCGTGACACATGCGCGGCACAGCGGAACGCTTGTTGGGATGAAGTCAAACGCAAGGGCGCACGCGTTCACAGGTTCGTCTCCATTGATGCCGCCGTCGAGTGGGTGAAGCGCCACAGGACAGAACTCCTGGCCGGTTCCGTCATTGTCATCGCTGGGGTGGCTTTCGCCGTGGCCTTCTCGGGCGGAGGCGTCATCATCCTCGCGCCCTTTCTCTTCGTCGCATCCTCCGGCGCTCTCTCGGCGCCTGATTTCGAGGAGTCCATCCCATGATCATCGAATGCTTTCCGGGCGACGCGATGCCGCTGCTCGGCAGATATCAGGAGGACGGTCTGTCCGAGGAGGAACGCGGGCTCCTCGATGTTGCGAATGGCGCGGTTGCCTTCATCTACTTCACTGGCCAGCTCTATCGCTTCGACGAATTCCGCACGAGCAGACCCTCCGGCCATCCACCTGTTCCTTCGTTTGTTCAGGTCCTAGAACTCCTCGAACGCATCCGAAGGGAGTCCTCCTCCGTCGAGGAGAAGGAGATTCTCCTCGCGGTCATGGACGCACTCGCGTTCATCGAGGTCTCCGGCCAGAAGAGGGGACTTGAAGAGTATCCTCGCTACTGGGAGACCGACACCCTCCCGCCCGTTATCGCTGCCTTCAAAACGGATTCCGAAGCGGAGACATGGCTGGATGAGCAACTTGTTCCACCTTATGGGGCCAGGGTGTTGATCGGGAACCAGTACCACTCCGTCAAGCGGAGCCGCGAGCGGAGGGAGCCTGGCTTTCTTCCGATTCCGACCCTTGAGGAGTTCATCGGAAGTCATCTGGAGGAGGGCCTGCCCCCAGCTGTGGCCGCATTCGATACGCAAGCAGATGCGGAGTCATGGCTCGCGAATACGCCACCCTCCACCAGGCACGCCTTCATCACCATCGGAGGCAAGCCTCACCTGGCGGTGTGTCAGGAGAACGTGAATCATCGAGCCCTCTATCCGCTCATGCAGGCTGAGCAGTAGCTGCTGAATCCTGTCAGCGCTCCATCCCCAGCTGCGTGAGGACGAAGGCGAAGGTGAAGGCCGTCTCGCGCAGCTGGTCGTAGCGGCTGGAGGCGCCCGTGTGTCCCGCGGCCATGTCCATCTGGAGGAGCACGGGACGGGAGCCCGTCTTGTGGGCCCGCAGCCGGGCCACCCATTTGGCGGACCCCCAGTACATCACCTGGCTGTCGTTCAGCGCCGCCATCACCAGGAGCGCCGGATAGGCCTGTGCCTTCACGTTGGTATAGGGGCAGTACTGTCTGATGTATGCATAATCCTCGGGCCGCGTGGGGTTGCCCCATTCCTCGTATTCGGGGACGGTGAGCGGCAGTGACGGGTCGAGCATCGTGGTGAGCACGTCCACGAAGGGCGCGTGCACGAGGGCCACCCGGAAGAGGTCCGGGCGCAGGTTGAGCACGGCCCCCACGAGCAACCCTCCGGCGCTGCCGCCCCAGATGGCCAGCCGCTCCCTCGAGGTGTAGCCCTGGGCGATGAGCGCCTCGGCCACCGAGATGAAGTCGGTGAAGGTGTTCATCTTCCGGTGCAGGCGGCCACTGTCGTGCCAGGCCTCGCCCAGTTCCCCGCCGCCGCGCACGTGGGCGGTGGCCACCACCATTCCCCGGTCGAGCATGGACAGGTCATTAGCGAAGAAGCCCAGGGAGGGCGTGGCTCCGTAGGCGCCGTATCCCTTGAGGTACATGGGCGCGCTGCCGTCCTTCTTCAAATCCTTGCGGTAGACGAGGCTGACCGGGATGCGCGTGCCGTCCGCCGCCGTCACGTGCAGGCGCTCCGTGGTGTAGCGCGAGGGCTCGTACCCTCCGAGGACCGTCTCCTGCTTGAGAAGTACCCGCTCGCGCGTCGCCATGTCGTAGTCGAAGGTCGAGGCCGGCGTGATGGGGGACTCGTAGCGGAAGCGCAGGCTCCGGGTGTTCCATTCCTCGTTCTGGGCGAACTCCACCTCGTACACCTGCTCGGGCATGGCCACCCGGTGGCGCTCCCCCGAGGCGAGGTCGGTCACCGTCAGGTGCTCCAGGCCTCCCTCGCGCTCGCGGGTGACGAGGTGGTTGGAGAAGACCTCCAACTGCACGACCATCACCGTGTCGCGATGGGGCAGGAACTCCTTCCAGTTCTCTGGCCCGGGAGCGTTCACCGGGGCGGTGACGAGCCGGAAGTTGGGGGCTCCGGCGTTGGTGCGGATGTAGAAGAGCCCGTCCCGGTGGTCCACGGAGTATTTGTGGCCCTGCTCGCGAGGCGCCACCACGCGGGGTTGAGCATCGGGGGCGTGAGCAGGCAGCACCCGCACCTCGCTCGTGTCGCGGCTGCGGCTCTGGATGATGAAGTATTCGCGCGAGCGCGAGCGCCACAGGTTCACGTTGAATCGCTCATCGGTGTCCTCGTGGACGAGGGTGTCCCGCTCCTCGCCGAGCACATGGCGCCAGAGCTGGTGGGAGCGTTTCGCCGCGTTCTCGGTGGTGTAGAGGAGGGTGCGGTTGTCGGCGGCCCAGGCCACGTCATCGACGTGCTCGCGCCGCTCGGGCAGGAGCACGCCGGAGCGCAGGTCCTTGATGTAGAGCGTGTAATCGCGCGCTCCGCTGGTATCGGCGGAGAAGGCCAGCCGCTGGCCATCGTCACTGACCTGGAACTCCTTGAGCTTGAAGTAGCGGTGCCCCTCGGCGAGCACGTTGAGATCGAGCAGCACCTCCTCGGGGCTGCCGGGGCTGGCATGCCTGCGGCAGTGGATGGCGTAGGACCTTCCCTGTTCCGAGCGCGAGTAATAGAGGTAGCCATCCTTGGAGTAGGGGACGCTGGCATCCGTCTGCTGGATGCGCCCGAGCATCTCCTGGTAGAGCCGCTCCTGGAGGTTCGCGGTGGGTTGCATGAAGGCCCGGGCATGGGCCGACTCGGCCTCGAGGTAGGTGCGCACCTCGGGGTTGTCCTTCTCGTGCAGCCAGAAGTACTCATCCTGGCGCGTGTCGCCGTGCAGGGTGATGACGTGGGGCTGTTGCCGGGCAACGGGTGGCGTGGGACGCGGGACCGTCGCGCAGGCGAGCGTGAGCAGCAGAGTGATCGGAACCCAGACGGAGAGCATTCTCGGCATGGTTCGAGTCTGCCAGACGCTCGGACTTGCTATGTTCGAAGCCCCCTTCATCTTCGGGAGTTCCTCGTGGTCGAGATTGAAACCCTGGCGGCATTCGAGCAGCACCTGTCGGGCGGCAAGAGCCTCGCCAACGTCATCCTTCAAGGGCTGGACCTGACGAAACAGTCACGGGTGCTGCTGGGTGCGGACCTCACGGGCACCGTCTTCCTGGGCTGCCAGCTCGAGACGCAGGCGCTGCAGGCCGTGATTGCCCACGGGGCCATGGTCTTCCCTCCCTTCTCGGGGCTGCCCTACTCGCCCTACCGGGGCGGCCTCTACTCTCCCGAGGAGCTGTACGCGGGCTTCGACCCCGCGCGTCCCGAGAGCTACGCCGACACGCCCGACGCCCGCATCTACGCCCACTGGAACTCGCGCGGAGCGGCCAACTCCCCCTCGCTGCTGGAGACGCTGGCGCAGCGGCTCCACGACCATGCCGTCACCGATGCCATGGAGGAGGTGCTCGCGCAGCACAGCCAGGGCCGGCCGCGCAGGGTGGTGGCCATCATGGGCGGCCACTCCATGCTCCGGGGTCAGCCAGACTACCGGGCGGTCGCGGAGCTGGCCCGCGAGCTGGCGCGCCTCGGCTTCTTCCTGGTGAGCGGTGGCGGGCCGGGCGCCATGGAGGCCACGCACGTGGGCGCCTGGTTCGCCCGCCGCACAGACGCCGAGCTGTCGGCCGCCCTCGAGCTCCTCGCCAAGGCCCCGAGCTACAGGGACCGCGAGTGGCTCTCGCGGGCCTTCGAGGTGCGCGCCACCTGGCCCCTCCGTGACGCGGACCGTGTCGTCAGCGAGAGCCTGGGCATCCCCACCTGGCACTATGGCCACGAGCCGCCCAATCCCTTCGCCACGCACATCGCCAAGTACTTCGCCAACAGCGTGCGAGAGGAGGGTCTGCTCACCATCGCCAGGGGCGGCGTCATCTACTCTCCGGGCAGCGCCGGCACCATCCAGGAGATCTTCCAGGACGCCTGCCAGAACCACTACAACACCGTGGGCGTCATCAGCCCGATGATCTTCCTGGGCCAGGACTTCTGGACGCGCACGCGGCCCGTCTACCCCGTCCTGGAGCACCTCGCCCGGGGCCATGACTACGCGCGCTACCTGCTGCTCACCGACTCCCGCGAGCGCATCATCCAGGCCCTCGTGGACTTCGATCGCGAGCAGGAGTCCCGCGAGCGCGCCGGTTAGGGAGTTCCCGTAGGCTGAAGCCATACGGTGCGGGGGATGGACTCCTACCCCGAGTGGGCCATGCGCTGTCGAGCGCGCGACGGCGGGCTGCCCGTCTTTGGGAGGTTCTGGCGAGGTGTTAGAAACCCGCCGTACCACCATGATGGACATCCCCGGGTACAAGCTCCTCGGCCTCTTCCAGATGACGAGCAGCAGCCTGCTGTTCCAGGCGCTGCGCGAGGCTGACGCGGTACCCGTCATCGTCAAGACTCCGCGCAACGAGCACCTCGGCCCCCGCGAGCATGCGCGCTACCAGCGTGAGTACGACGTGTTGCAGCGCCTGCGGGGGACGCCCGGAGTGCTCGCCGCCCGGGGCTGTGAGGTGCTCCGGGAGCGGCCGGTGTTGCTGCTGGAGGACGTGGGGGGAAAGGCCCTCTCGGAGCAGCTGGGCCAGCCCCTGGCTCTCGCCGACTTCTTCTCCATCGCGATTTCCCTGGCCGCCACGCTGGCGGAGATGCACCGCCGCGGCGTCATCCACAAGGACATCAAACCCGCCAACATCCTCCGCTCTCCAGGAGGGGAGGTGTGGCTCATCGACTTCGGCCTCGCCACGCTGAGCCAGGTGGAGCACGTGGAGGGCGCCACTGTCTCCCTCGTGGAAGGCACGCTGCCGTACATGTCCCCGGAGCAGTCGGGGCGCATCAACCGGGTGGTGGACTACCGCACGGACTTCTATTCGCTGGGCGTGACGCTCTATCAGCTCCTCACGGGGCGTCTGCCCTTCCGGGGGAAGGATCCCCTGGAGTGGCTCCACGCGCACATCTCCCAGACGCCCGTATCTCCGAGCCAGTGGGAGTCCACGATTCCGCCCATGCTCTCGGCGGTGGTGCTCAAGCTGCTGGCCAAGGCCGCGGACGAGCGCTACCAGAGCGCCGAGGGACTGAAGGCGGACCTGGAGCGGTGCCACGAGGCGTTGCGGCGGGGCGTGAGCGAGGACTTCCCGCTCGGCCTCCAGGACTTCCCCGCCCGCTTCCAGCTTCCGCAACAGCTCTACGGCCGCGAAGCGGAGGTGCGGACGCTGCTGGGCGCCTTCGAGAGCGTGGCGCGGGGTGGACGGCCCGGGTGGGTGCTGGTGCGGGGTTACTCGGGCATCGGCAAGTCCTCCATCGTCCAGGAGTTGCACAGGCCCGTGCTGGAGCGCCGGGGCTTCTTCCTCCGCGGCAAGTTCAACACGCTGCAACGCGACGTGCCCTACGACACGCTGGCCCAGGTCATGCGGGCGTTGGTGCAGCAGGTGCTGGCGGGCAGTGACGAGGAGGTGGCGGCCTGGCGTCAGCGGCTGACGGAGGCCTTCGAGGGCAACGGCCAGGTGCTGGTGGACCTGGTGCCCCAGTTGGAGAGGGTGGTGGGCAAGCAGCCCGCCGCGCCGCAGCTTCCGCCCGCCGAGACGCGCAACCGCGTCAACCGCCTCTTCCAGCGCTTCCTCGGGGTGTTCGCCTCCTCGGGGCGGCCGCTGGTGCTCTTCCTGGACGACCTGCAGTGGGCGGACTTCGCCAGCCTCCAACTGCTGAAGTTCCTGAGCACCCATCCGGACACGCCGCCCCTGCTGCTGATTGGCGCATACCGGGACAACGAGGTGGACACCGCGCACCCGCTGGCGATGGTGCTGGAGGAGGCGCGCAAGGAGGGGGCCCGGTTCGCGGACCTCCAGTTGGGGCCGCTCTCGCCCGCGCAGACGCGGCAACTGGTGGCGGATACCCTGCCCGGCGCGAGCCAGGAGCTCCTCGAGCCGCTCTCGGAGCTCCTCCAGTCCAGGACGGGAGGCAATCCCTTCTTCCTCCTCCAGTTCCTGCAGACGCTCTACCAGGATGGGCTGGTGGAGCGGGTGCCACGGGGGGGATGGCTGTGGAACGCGGACGCCGCGCGGGCCATGGCCTACGCGGACAACGTGGTGGACTTCATGTCCGGCCGGTTGCGCAAGCTGCCCGCGCCGGTCCAGCGTCTGCTCTGCCTGGCCGCGTGCGTGGGCAACACCTTCCCGCTGGAGAACCTGGCCCTCCTCACCCGGCAGGACGTCTCCGAGGTGGAGCTCGGCCTGGAGCCGGCGCTCCAGGAAGAGCTGGTGATGCGGAGTGGCGCCCAGCACTACCGCTTCCTGCATGACCGCATCCAGCAGGCGGCCTACGCCCTGCTATCCGAGCCGGAGCGCAAGGCCATCCACCTGGAGATTGGCAGGCTGCTGTGGGGCCGCCTCTCGCCCGGCGAGCTGCGCGAGCGTCTCTTCGACGTGGTGGGGCAGCTCAACGCGGGCGTGGAGTTGATGGGGGACGAGCAGGAGCGTGCCCGGCTGGCACGGCTCAACGCCGAGGCGGGCTTCCGCGCCCAATCCTCCAGCGCCCACCGTTCGGCCATCGGCTACTTCGCCATGGCCCTGCGGCTGATGCCCGGGGAGCTGTGGGAGACGGCGCCCGAGCTGGCCCTCGAGCTGCGCCTGGGACAGGCCAGCAGCGAGCTGATGAGCGGCAATGGCCCCGAGGCCCGCCGCATCGTCGCGGAGCTTCGCGCGAGGCCGCTCTCGCACCAGGAGCTGGCGGCCGTCTACCGGCTCGAGAGCAACATCCTCCTCATCGCCAACCAGCCCGAGGCCGCCGCCGTCTGTCTGCTGGAGTGTCTGGCGCGTTTCGGGCTCCGCATCCCCGCGCGGCCCACCTGGGACGAGGTCACCGCCGCCCGGCGGGAGGTGGAGTCGCTGCTGGGCGGCCGTTCCATCGAGAGCCTCATCGAGCTGCCCACCATGACGGACCCGGAGGTGAAGACGGTGATGGGGCTGCTCGGGGCCCTGTTCGCTCCGGCCTTCTTCACCAGCGAGACGCTCCTGGCCCTGCACCTGTGCCACATGGTGGCGCTGACGCTGCGCCATGGCAGCACCCACGAGTCCGCGTCCGCCTATGTCTGGTATGGCTTCGTGACGAGCTGCCTCTTCAAGGATCCCCACCGGGGATATGCCTTTGGCGGGCTGGCGTGTGCCTTCGTCGAGCGCAACGACATCTCCGCCTACCGGGCCCGGGTCCTCTTCACCCAGGGCCACGTGAGCCTCTGGGTGCGGCCGCTGCGGGAGGCGAAGGAACTCTACCAGAAGGCCTTCCAGCAGGCGCTCCTGTCGGGGGACATGCAGATCGCCGGCTACTGCTGCATCTTCGTCTCCTGGCTCCAGCTCTCCATGGGCGCCGAGCTGGCCGAGGTGGAGCGCGAGGCCGCCACCCATGCCGAGTTCGCGCGCAGGGCCGGCTTCCGGGACGCGAGCAACATCACCGGGCTCCTCCGGGCCTTCTCGCGGCAGATGCGGGGGCTCACCGAGTCCTTCGGCACCCTGAACGGGGAGGGGTTCCGGGAGGAGGACATCGAGCGCCTGCTGGTCACCGGCATGGCCCCGTTGAAGTGTTCGTATCCCGTCATCAAGACGCGCTCCCGCTTCATGGCGGGCGCCTACGAGGAGGCGCGCCAGGCGGCGGACAAGGCCCAGGGGATGCTCTGGGCGGTGCTCGGCCGCATCCAACTGCTGGACCATCACCTCTACAGGGCGCTGAGCCTGGCGGCGTGCTGCCGGGAGGCCTCGCCGCCGCTGCGGGAGCAGTACCTCAAGGACATCCAACAGCACCGGCGGCAACTGGAGGAGTGGGCCACGAGCTGTCCGGAGACGTTCCGGTCGGCCGAGCGGATGGTGGCGGCGGAGCTGCACCGCCTGCACGGGAGACTCGAGCTGGCCTTGCGCGGCTACGAGGAGGCCATCGACGCCGCCCGCGAGCATGGCCTCATCCACGACGTCGCCGTGGCGAGCGAGCTGGCCTCGCACTTCTGGAAGGAGGCGGGAATCCCGCTCATCGCCCTGGCCTATGCCCGCCAGGCGCGCGACGCCTATCTGCAGTGGGGCGCCGAGGGCAAGGTGCGGCACCTGGACGAGCAGTGGCCGGACATCTCCCGGCTCGTCCTGAGTGGCCAGGGCACCACCAGCTATGACACGGGCTCCAAGCTGTTGGACGCGCTCAGCCTCGTCAAGGCGCAGCAGGCGCTCTCCAGTGAGATGGACCTGGAGCGGCTGGTGGGCACCCTCATGCGTGTGGCCATGGAGAACGCGGGGGCCCAGCGGGGCGCCCTCCTGTTGCTGCAGGGCGAGACGTTGACGGTGGCGGCGCAGGCGCAGTCCTCCGAGGGCGCGGTGCGCGCGGTGTCCCCGGAGCAGGCTTCCTGGCGGCTGCCCTGGGCGTTGATCACCTACGTGCGGCGCACCGGTGAGCACGTGCTCATCGAGGACACCTCCCAACCCCACGCCTTCTCCTCCGGCCCGGCCGGCATCTCCAGCCAGGCGGGCTCCGTGCTGTGTCTGCCATTGACTCGCGGGGAGGCCTTCTACGGCGTGCTGTACCTGGAGAACGCCCTCACGGCCGAGGCCTTCAATCCCAGCCGCATCACCCTGTTGCAGCACCTGGCCTCCCAGGCCTCCATCTCCATGGAGAACGCGCGGCTCTACTCCGAGGTGCGGCAGGCCGAGGCCGCCCTGCGTGAGGCCAACGAGGCGCTGGAGTCCCGCGTGGAGGAGCGCACGCGCGAGCTGAAGCTGGCCCAGGCGAACCTGGTGGAGACGGCGCGCATGGTGGGCAAGGCCGAGGTCGCCTCCAGCGTGCTGCATGACGTGGGCAATGCCCTGACGAGCCTCGTGGTGGACAGCGATGCCCTGCGCCGCACGGTGGAGACCTCGCGCATGGGCCGTGTCGAGCAGGTGGTCGACCTGATGGCGCGGCACCGCGATGACCTCGCCGGCTTCTTCACGAAGGATCCCCGCGGTCTCCAGTTGTTCACCTACCTCTCCGGCCTCGCGGGCGAGCTGGTCCAGGAGCGCGCCTCCCTGCAGCGGGGCATGGAGGACCTGGCGAAGAACGTCGATCGGGTGCGCACCATCATCCAGATGCAGCAGGCCTACGCGAAGGCCACGCTGCTGGTGGAGGAGTGTGACCTGTCCGAGGTGCTGGACGAGGTCCTGCGTCTGCAGGCGGGCGTCCTGCAACAGTGGAGCGTACGGGTGATGAAGACGCTGGCGCCGCTGCCCAGGATGAAGGTGGACAGGCACCGGCTGCTGCAGATCCTCCTCAACCTCATCAGCAACGCCCGGCAGGCCATGGAGCAGGTGATCCCGGGGGAACGCCGGCTCCACATCCGGCTGTATGCGGAAGGGGAGTGGGTGTTCTTCCAGGTCATCGACAATGGCAGGGGCATCGCCCCCGAGGTGCACGGGCGGCTCTTCACCCAGGGGTTCACCACCCGCAAGGAAGGCCATGGCATCGGCCTGCACTCCAGCGCGCTCGCGGCGCAGCTCATGGGCGGCAAGCTGACGCTGGATAGCGAGGGTCTGGGATTGGGCGCCACCGCCACCTTCAAGTTCCCCTCCACGGGGGCGGACACCCAGAGCGCGTAGAGGCTTTTCCTCACATGGTTCTTCACTCACTGCCGGACCGGAGGCGGCTCCCGGCGGTGCCGGAGGCGGTGCTGCGGCAGCTGGCGGTCCTCGGTGGGCTGGAGCTGACGTACACCTGCACCCCCCCGGGCTCGGGCGAGCGGATGGGTATCGAGGGGACGACCCTCACCCCCCGCCCTCTCCCAGAGGGAGAGGGAGCATGCGCAACACGACCAGGGCCACGCAAAGTCACGAGGGGTTACACGGAGGGTGCACCCCGGCGGGGCGGCCCGTTCCTCCCCGGACCCCCGGGGAGGGGGGCTTTCAGTGGGGGGCAGGGGCTCCGCTTGAATACCCCCCCGCCCCGGGCTTGTGTATACAGTGCGCCGCCCTCGACCCCGCCTCCCCCTTCGAGGGCATCAGGAAACAGCCTCATGAACGCGCATATCTTCCGCGAGTACGACATCCGTGGCCTGGTGGACAAGGACCTCACCGTCGAGGTGGTGGAACTGCTGGGCCAGGGACTCGGCACCGTGGTGCGGCGCAAGGGTGGACGCTCCATCGTGGTGGGCCGCGATTGCCGCGAGTCCTCCACGCGCTTCCGCGACGCCCTCTGCCGTGGCCTCACCTCCACCGGGTTGAACGTGCTCGACGTGGGCGTGGTGCCCACGCCGCTGACCTACTTCGCCGCCAACACCCTGCCGGTGGACGGCCTGGCGATGATCACCGGCAGCCACAACCCGCCCGAGTACAACGGCTTCAAGATTGGCGCCGGCAAGACGACCTTCCACGGCCCTGAAATCCAGGCGCTGCGCAAGCTCATCGAGGCGCGTGACTTCGAGAAGGCCGCCACGCCGGGCGTCGTCAGCCCCTTCGACATCCACACGCCCTACTACCACTTCGTCCGTCAGACGGTGAAGGTGGGCCGCAAGGGGATGAAGATCGTCATCGACGCCGGCAATGGCACCGGCGGCGCCGTGGGCGTGCCGCTCTTCGAGAGCATGGGCTTCGAGGTGGTGCCGCTCTTCTGCGACATGGACGCCACCTTCCCCAACCACCACCCGGACCCCACCGTGGTGGAGAACATGCAGGACCTCATCGCGGCGGTGAAGCGCGAGAAGGCCGAGGTGGGCATCGCCTATGACGGCGACAGCGACCGCATCGGCGTGGTGGACGACCAGGGCAACATCCTCTGGGGGGATCAGCTCATGATCCTCTTCAGCCGCTACGTGCTGAAGGAGAGCCCGGGCGCCGCCATCGTCGGCGAGGTGAAGTGCTCGTACACCCTGTACGACGACATCGCGAAGCACGGCGGCAAGCCGGTGATGTGGAAGGCGGGCCACTCGCTCATCAAGGCGAAGATGAAGGAGGAGCACGCGGAGCTGGCCGGCGAGATGAGCGGCCACATCTTCTTCAAGAACCGCTACTTCGGCTTCGACGACGCCATCTACTCCTCGGCGCGCCTGCTGGAGATTCTCACCCACGAGAAGGCGAAGCTGTCCGAGCTGCTCGGGGACGTGCCCAGGACGTTCGCCACGCCCGAGCTGCGCGTGGACACGGTGGAGGAGAAGAAGTTCGAGATCGTCAAGCGCGCCACCGAGACGCTGCGCAAGGCGGGCCACTCGCTGGTGGACGTGGACGGTGTGCGGGTGACCTTCCCGGACGGGTGGGGCCTCATCCGCGCCTCCAACACCCAGCCCATCCTGGTGCTGCGCTTCGAGGCGAAGACGCCCGAGCGGCTGGAGGAGATCCGCCAGCTCATCGAGGGCACGGTGGAGAAGGTGCAGCGCGAGGTCGCCTGAGCTAGAGAGGGCCCCCATGGCGACTCCCCATATCCTGGCCCTGTGCGGCAGCGCGCGCACGGGGGGTTTCAACAAGAAGCTGTTGGACCTCGCGGTAGCGGAAGCCCGTGCGCAGGGCGCCGAGGTCGATGCCGTGGACCCCAAGGTGCTCACGCAGCTGCCCATCTATGACCAGGACGTGGAGGCGAAGGGCTGGCCTCCGCTGGTGAAGGACCTGCGGGAGCGGCTGGCCCGTGCCAACGGGCTGCTCATCGCCAGCCCCGAGTACAACTCCTCCATCCCGGGCGGGTTGAAGAACCTCATCGACTGGGTGTCGCGTCCGCCCGAGCGCCTCTTCACGGAGAAGTGGGCGGCGGTGATGGGGGCGACGCCGGGCGTCTTCGGCACCGCGCGCATGCAGCCGCACCTGCGGCAGGTGCTGGCCTCCACGGGCGCGCACGTGCTGCCCACCCAGGTGCACCTGCCGCGGGCCACGGAGGCCTTCAACGCGGACGGGAGTTTCAAGGACGAGGCCCGGCGCAAGGAAGTGGCCGCGCTCGTCTCGTCGCTCGTTTCCAAGCTCAAGGGCTGATTGCCCGACCGGAGGACATGCATGCCCACACTGGGAATCGACCTGGGAGGCACCTTCGCCCGCGCGGCGGTGGTGGATGCGAAGGGCACCATCATCGCCTCCGCCAAGATGGCGCTCGGCGAGCGCAGCCCCTCGGCGGTGGTGGAGTCCATTGCCCACGCCGCCAAGGCCGCGGTGGACGCGGCGGGCATGCCCGTGCAGGGGTGTGGCGTGGGCGCGGCCGGACAGATTCATGGGGAGTCGGGCGTGCTGGCCGTGGCGCCCAACCTCGGCTGGCGCAACGTGCCGCTGGGGGAGCTGCTCCGCACGCGCCTGGGCTACCCCGTCCGGGTGGTGAATGACTTGTCGGCCGCCGCCTGGGGTGAGCTCAACGCCGGAGCGGGCCGCGGCTCGCAGGACATGTACACGGTGTTCGTGGGCTCGGGCGTGGGCAGCGCCATCATCGCCGGGAACAAGCTGGTGACCGGCGGCGGCGGTGTGGCCGGCGAGCTGGGCCACATCAAGGTGGTGCCCAACGGGCGCCGGTGTGGCTGCGGCGAGCTGGGCTGCCTGGAGGCGTATGCGGGTGGCCACAACCTCATCGCGCAGACGCGCGAGTTGCTGGCCACGGGCCGCTCGCACGTGCTGATGGAGCTGACGGGTGGAGACCCGGCCCGGGTGACGCCGGTGACGCTGGAGCAGGCGGCGGACGCGGGCGACGCCGAGGCGCGTGAAATCTACGAGCGCGCCAGCCTCATGCTGGCCATCGCCATCGCCAACCAGGTGACGGTGCTCAACCCGGCGCGGCTCATCCTGGGCGGTGGCGTGTTGACGCACTGCCCCGGCATCCGGCGGCGCGTGGTGGAGGGCGTGCAGGCGTTCGCTTCCACCACCTCGCGCGAGGGGCTGCTCATCTCCGACGCCGAGCTGGGTGACGACAGCGGGCTGATCGGCGCGGCCCTGCTGGCCTGACGTCTCCCGGGGCGTGACTTGAGGGGCGGGCGCGGCTCTGCTACAGCCCGCGCCATGGCCACTTCCCGCCCCTTCCTGCGACTGTCCCTGCTGTCCGCCCTGGTGCTCGTGTCCGCCTGCAAGAAGCAGGAGGCGGCGAAGCCGGAGGGCGCTCCCAGCGATGCTCCGGCCGCCACCGCGCCGAAGGCGAAGACGCTGAAGGTGGGCCTGGTGACGGACGTGGGAGGCCGCGGTGACCACTCCTTCAACGACTCGGCGCTGCGCGGGCTGGAGCTGTGGGGCGCGGGCAAGAAGATGGAGGGGGGCAGCTACAAGGACGCCACCCCGGAGGAGCTGAAGGAGACGCTCGCGCAGGACCTGGCCACGCGCGGCATCTCTCCGGTGGGGGCCACCCCCGTGGTGCTGCAGAGCAAGGTCCCCGAGGACTATGAGCCCAACCTCCAGACGCTGGTGGACGAGGGCGTGTCCCTGGCCATCGGCGTGGGCTTCATGCTCGAGAACGCCGTGGAGACGGTGGCGAAGCGCAACCCGGACGCGAAGTTCCTCCTCATCGACAGCCCGCTGGTGTCCGCGGACGGCAAGGTCTACACGCTGCCCAACGTGCGCACGGTGATGTACCGCGAGGAGCAGGGCAGCTTCCTGGTGGGCGCGCTGGCGGCCCTGGCCTCCAAGAACGACAAGGTGGGCTTCGTGGGCGGCATGGAGGTGCCCCTCATCAAGAAGTTCGAGGCGGGTTTCCGCGCCGGTGTGGCCGCCGTGAAGCCCCAGGCCACCGTGCTGGTGAACTACACGGGCACCTTCGACAACGTGGCCGCCGGCAAGCAGGTGGGCCAGGACCTCGTCAACAAGGGCGCGGACGTCGTCTACCACGCGGCCGGCTCGGATGGCCTGGGCGTCATCCAGGCGGTGAAGGAGGCGCGCGCCGCCGGCAAGCAGGTGTTCGTCATCGGCGTGGACTCGGATCAGTCGCACCTGGCCCCGGAGGCCGTGCTGACCTCCATGCTCAAGCGCGTGGACCTGGGCGTCTACGAGGCCGTGCGCGACCTGTCCCAGGGCAAGCTGGAGGGCGGTGATGTGACGCTGGGCCTCAAGGAGGGCGGTGTCACCTACGCTCCCGTCCGCGTGGACTTCCCGGGCAAGGCCGAGGCCCTCCAGAAGGTGGAGGAGCTGCGCGCCAAGGTCGTCTCCGGTGAAATCCAGGTGCCCACCCACCCGTCGCAGCTGACGGCCGCTCCGGCGAAGCCGTAACGCGCGTCCGGCGGGAAGCACCAGGCCCCGCTGCCTCCAGGAGGCAACGGGGCCTTGTCATGTCCGGCGTGTGCTTCTTCCCGGCTCAGCGCTCCGGAGTGGGCTGTTGCTGCTGCTGTTGCTGCTGCTGCTCACCGCCTCCGCCGATACCGCGCTCGATGACGATCTCCACCCGGCGGTTGTTCGCGCGGCCCTCGGCGTTCTTGTTGGAGGCGACGGGTTGCTCCTCGCCGCGTCCCTCGGTGCGGACGCGCTCGCTGTCCACACCACGCTCCACGAGGTAGTCCCGCACCGCTCCCGCGCGCTCGTAGGACAGCTCCTCGTTGAGGTCCGTGGGGCCCTGGCTGTCGGTGTGGCCCTCGATGAGGAGCGGGCTCTGCGTCTTCTTCAGCGCCTCGGCCACCTCGTCCAGCCGGCGCTTGGCCACGGGCAGGAGATCCGAGCTCCCCGAGCGGAAGAGCACGCTGCCGGAGAGCGTGAGCACCAGCCCGCGGGCCTCCTCCTTCACCTGCACCTGCCGGATGTTGCGCAGCTCGCTGGCCACCTGCGCCTGGGCGCGGGCCTCGGCCTCGGCCTGGGCGGCGCGCTGCTCGGCCTGGAGGCGCGCCTGGCGCTCCTGCTCGAGCTGGGCGTTGAGCTGATCCATCTTCGCCTGGGCCTCGTCGAGCCGCGCCTGGCGCTCCTGCTCCTCACGCCGGGCCTGCTCCAGCCGTTGTTGCTCGGCCTTCGCCTGGGCCTCCTGCTGTTGCTGTTGCTGGAGCTGGGCCTGCCGCTGCTCCGCCTCCGTGCGCAGGCGCTGGGCCTCGGCGAGCTCCGCGCGGGCCTTTTCCAGCTCCTGCCGCGTCCTCACGGCATCCGAGCTCTGTGCCGTGGCGAGCTGCTGCTCCGCCGCCACCCGCTCCTGCTCGGCCACCACGGCCCGGGCTCGAGACTCGGCGATCTGCGCCTTGCGCAGCGCCACGTACGCCAGCGTGCGCGTGTTCTCCGAGTCCCGCTCCCGGTCGAAGGAGCGGTTGGCCTCGTTGAGCGCCTCGCGCGCCTCGACGAGGGCATCCGGGCTGTACTGCGCCGCCGGCCCCGTGGAGGCCCGTTGATAGGCATAGCGCGCATCCAGCAGCTCTCGGGGCGTGCTCGCCGCGCACCCCGCGAACACGGCGGCTCCCAGCACGCCCCACGTCAGAAGTTTCCATCCCCGCATGACCTTCTCCTTACGTGTGGCTGTCACTGCACCGTGCCCTGGAGTTCCTGGACCTGCTGGAGCAACCGATCGGCCTCGGCCCGCGCTGGTGCCTCACGCGCCAGGGCCAGGGCCAGCTCCGCGTCCGCCTCGGCGCGCTTCAGGTACAGCGCCGCCTTGTCCCGCTCGTTGCGCTCGAGCAGCCGGCGCGCCTCGCTCGCCTGCTCCCGTGCCCACTGCAGGTGCTGCGCCGCATCCGGCACCGTCTCGGCTCCCGCCGCCTCCGCCTGGCGGATGGAGACCGCTGAGTCCACCAACTGCTCGGTGGGTGGCACCTGCTGCACTCCCGCGCAGCCGGCCAGTCCCAACATCAGTCCAGCGCCCACGATCGCTCGTCGCATCGTTCGTCGCTCCCTTGTACGGACCGCGGGCGGATCCAGGACCCGCCGCTTCCACGCAGCCGTCAACGCCTCGGAGATGTGCACTCGGAGACAGGGCAACAAGCACGGGCTTCCGTCCGCCTGTTCGAGTGCCTGGTGGGCGGGAGGGCCTGGGTTGGGGGACAGTAGTGCTCGGCTTTCACGGCCGCCGGGGTGGGTTGTCGCTCCTCGCCTCGGCTCCCAGGTTCCCGTCCGGCGATGCCGCTGTCCTGGCGGCATCGTGGAGGGGGGACACACATGAATGCTTCATTCCTTTCGGGCTCCTGGCGGAGCCCTGTGCTGGCACTCGCGCTCGCCGCTTCCCTGGCACCCGCGGCCGGTTTCGCCCACGATTCGTGCAAGCAACCCAATGCCTATGTGCAACGCAACCTCGTCGCCGACAGGGCGGGGTTCGCGGAGAACGTGGATCCCAACCTGGTCAACGCGTGGGGCATCGCCTTCAACCCGTTCGGTCTCGTCTGGGTCAACGACAACGGGACCGGCCTCTCCACGCTCTATAACGGCGACGGGGTGCCCAACGCGCTCGTGGTGACCGTCCCGCCTCCTCCGGGAGACACCGGACCGGGCAGGCCCACCGGCATCGTCTTCAATGGCACCGGCCAGTTCGTCGTCACCCAGGGCGAGGTCTCGGCTACCAGCTTCTTCATCTTCGCCACCGAGCAGGGCTCCATCACCGCCTGGGCTCCGGCCATCAATCTCACCAACTCCTTCACCGTCGTGGACAACTCCAGCACCGGCGCCAACTACAAGGGCCTCGCCCTCGCGCCCAATGGCACGGGGTTCTTCCTGTACGCCACGGACTTCCACAACGGGAAGATCGACGTCTTCGACAGCACCTTCGCGCCCGCCACGCTGCCGGGTTCCTTCACGGACCCCTTCATTCCCTCGGGCTTCGCGCCCTTCGGTATCCAGAACATCAACGGCAACCTCTACGTCACCTACGCCAAACAGGACCGGACCCGGGATGAGGAGCTCACCGGCAATGGACTGGGCTACGTCAGCATCTTCGATGCCAATGGCCGCTTCGTCCGGCGCCTCATCTCGCGCGGCAAGCTGAACGCGCCCTGGGGTCTGGCCCTGGCTCCGGCCAGCTTCGGCAAGTTCGGCAGCAAGCTCCTGGTGGCCAACTTCGGCGACGGCATCATCAACGTCTATGACCCGCAGACCGGACACTGCGAGGGCCGGTTGGAGCGGCCCGATGGCAAGACGATCAAGATCGATGGCCTGTGGGGTCTGGCCTTCGGCAGCGGCGTGGCGAACCAGCCCACCGATACGCTCTTCTTCACCGCGGGCCCCGAGGACGAGACCCATGGCCTCTACGGGCGCCTCGATGCGGTGCGCGTCAGTTGTGATCGCTTCGCTCCGGAGCCCGCGGCTCCCGAGTCCAACTGAGGTGTGCCGCGGCGCGGTATGAACGGCAGGGGCCGCCGGAGAAAGGTGCGGCCCCAACCATGTGGCACCAGGCTGTCGCTTGCCCGTAGGGCAGCCTAGGGTTCCTCTCGCGCTCCCATTCCGCGCACAGGACGGAACCCATGCCCCAGAGCTTCGCCCCCTCGAAGAAGACCCGTTTCGGGTCCAGGCTGATGCTGTCGCTGTTCACCCTTTCGCTCTCCGCGTGCGGTGTTGGCACGGACAGCACCGAGCCCCTGCCAGCCACGGAGGTGGGCTCCACCGGCTCCCAGCTCGCCACCGCCCGGGTGCGGCTGATGGCCGCCAACATCTCCAGCGGCAACTACCAGAGCTACGACCCGGGCCACGGCACCCGCATCTTCCAGGGCACGAAGCCGGACGTGGTGATGATCCAGGAGTTCAACTACGGCGACAACTCGGCCACCGCCATCCGGAACTTCGTCAACACCGCCTTCGGCTCCAGCTTCTATTACTACCGCGAGGCCGGCGCGCAGATCCCCAATGGCATCATCAGCCGCTACCCCATCGTCGCCTCGGGCGAGTGGGATGACCCGTACGTCACCAACCGCGACTTCGCCTGGGCGCGCATCAACATCCCCGGCCCCAAGGATCTCTGGGTGGTGAGCGTGCACCTGCTCACCTCGGATGCCACCACGCGCAACAACGAGGCCTCCAACCTGGTGTCCCGCATCAAGTCGCTCGTCCCCGCGGGCGACTACCTGGCCATCGGCGGTGACCTCAACACCGACACCCGCTCCGAGAGCAGCTTCAGCACCTTCTCCCAGGTGGTGACCACCAGCAGCCCGTATCCGGCGGACAAGAACGGCAACACCAACACCAACGCCTCCCGCGCCAAGCCGTACGATCACCTGCTCGTGGACTCGGACCTGCGCGCCTACCAGACGTCCACCGTCATCGGCTCCAGCTCCTTCAGCGCGGGCCTCGTGGTGGATACGCGCGTGTACTCGCCGCTGTCGGACATCTCCCCCGCGCTGTCCGCGGACAGTGGCGCCACCAACATGCAGCACATGGCCGTCATCAAGGACTTCCTCGTCCCCGCGGAGTAGTGCGGGTTCGGGCACGGCAACAAGCGGCGGGTTCGATTCCCGCCGCTTCCACTAGGTGTCAAAGCGCGCGGACATACGGTGCCGACACTCTGCCGGACTCTGGTGGGACACCACCACACTCTACTATCGCGTGTGGTGAATGGGGCGAGCGGATGAAATCCAGGCCGCTAGCATGGCGAGCCCTACAAGCATGACGACAGCGCCAGACGTGAGCAGGCGCAGGCCTCCCGCCTGAATCTCATTCGCCCAGAAGGAAGCGGCGGCGGGCGCGTCACTTATTTCGTACTGTCCCAGGTCTACATCTACCGGAGCGCCGCTCTGGTACGTCACGTATCCATGACCACTGCAGTGCCGGTAATACACATCCCCAGAGCCATTTTGATCCACATCCATGGCCATCAAGAAGGGCGGGTCGCAAAGAGTGTCAGTGCTGCCAATGATTGAGACAACCACACTGCCATCCGGGCGAGCCAAGTCGAACACGACAGCTTCTGGCTCGACGCGCCGCAAGACCTGAAAGGTGACTCCCGACAACTCCACGGTGTCTGGGTTCAGGCGGGCACGCGCGGTCCAGCCCGCGAAGAGGAGCATCCCACCGGCAAGGAGCAGTACCGCCACAATCCCCGCCGTGCCATACCTGGGAGGGTGGCTCACTTCAGCCGCCCCGAGAGCATTGTCATGAATTTGTCCACGAGGCTGTCGAGCTTGTCCGTTGGGACCGCCGACGACTCGTTCTTCTTGTGGAGCGTGTCGAATTCATCGGTGAGGCTTTTCCAGATGCCGTCGGGGAACCATCCACTACTCGACCAATAGCCTCGGTGCGCGTAGGCCTGCTTGGCGAACCAGGGCCGGGCGAAGGCAAGGATGCGGTCTCGGATGAAGTTGCGTAGGTCGACGCTGCCCTTCCTGCCTGAGACCTGCTCCATATACTCCTGAAACGTCTTGTCCCTCACTGATTTGTCCGCGAGGTACATGCTCCGGAGGATGTTCGACACCTTGTCACCGCCCGCCGGCCTGCGCGCTGGCGGTACGCTGTTGTGGAGTTCGACGGCGATGTAGCCGTGGATGTCACCGAGGAGCTGTGCGTCCGAGGCCTTGGCCATCAAGGCCGCAGGCAAGGTCGCGGTCGAAGCTCCCTGGACGTACCTGCTCAGCAGGTAGTCGGCATAGGCCTGGCCCAGGTCTCCAGCCCAAGTTGTGAAGTCGCGGACGTCCCCTCCACTCGCTGTTTTGAGCGTCTCGTACTTGCGGTAGGCTTGGACGCCGTCGTGACCCCTCTCCCTGAGGAAGACCAGGGGGTAGGCCGCTGGAAAGCCATTCAACCGTCCGTCGATGCCGGCCATGACGTGGCCGATGTCTACTTGGCCCATACTGGTGTTGATCTGCTTTCCGCCAGCACGCGGTGCCAGGTCCTTCATGTCGAACTTCTGCGCGATCGGGTTGGGCTTGGTCTCAATGTCCACCGCCTTGCCCGCTGCGTCATATACCCCTCTGCCCGCCACCAGCAGTTCCCAGTTCTGGTCGGAGAACCACAACTGGCGGATCTCCGTCGCGATCTCCGCCGGAAGGGCTTTGGGGTACTCGCGCTCGACCTCCTCGACGAAGGTGATGAAGTCGTTGCTCGTCCGGATGCTCCAGACGGCCGGCGGGACGACAGGGGCCGGAGCCGAGTTGGCCGCTGGAGTCTTCGGGGCCTGGGGGGCGCTCGCCGAGACGTATTCGACCAGCTCCTGTGACACGTAGCCCTCGTACTTCTTTCCACGGACCGTCGTCTTGACGCGCAGCCATCCTCCTTGATTCCCGACGACCACCACCCGGGTGTTTCGGCCAAGGTCGGTCAGGATGCCTTGGTAGGGTGCCCTGGGATTCCGGCGTGGTTCGCGACGCAGCGCTACGCTCCAGGGCAGGATCCTGCCAATCCAGCTTTCCTGGGTTTGACCCACCTGAAGCATCCCGGTGGCGGTCTTGGACTGTGTCGATGAGGATTCGTCGGTGCCGAGCGGGAGATGGAGCACCTGTCCAATCCAGACCCGAGTCGAATTCTGGAGGCTGTTGAGTTCCTTTAGTGTCGCCACCGTGACACCGTGTTTGTCGGCAATCGTCTCTAGGGTTTCATCCGCGCAAACGCGGTAACTCCGTCCTCGTACATTCCGCGACAGGTAACCGTGCCGCTTGTCTGTGGACATGGACTCCCCCCCGGGGCGAGCGTCGATGCTACCGGGGCCGTGTGCCGTGCTCAAGGCCAGCGCTCGTTTGAGCGCCGATCCCTCCCCAGCCACACCTCGCCAGGGCACACGCTAGCGCCAAACTCCCACGAGACTCCGCCAGGCCCGCTCTGGGAGTACCAGGCGGCGGGTTCGATTCCCGCCGCTTCCACTCAGGGCGTGCCCTTGTGGCGGCCGGGCTCGTCATGGGCCGTGTTTTCTGATGCGCCTCGCTTCCCGCTGGCACAGGTCGTCCCGTGCCACCCGTGCCTGGTCTCCTGTGCCAGGGCTCTGGCGGCGCGTGGCACACCGGGTGGACTGGCCACCCTCCGTGCCCGCGGAACGCGGCGGAAGTGCCCAGCACTCAAGGGGTTGGGGCGCCAGGCACGTGTGTGCCGCCCCCGTGTCCAACAGTTGGCATCCCGGGTGCATTCACCTCCTCGCGAAGGCCGCGCTCCTTCGAGGCCATCGGAGGCCCTCGCTGGGGCGCGGGACCGCACTCCCTTTCATTCGCAGACAGCGTCACCCACCCACGACATTCGGAGAAACACCCATGACACGAAGGATCCCCCTGTGCCTTGGTAGCGCCCTGCTGGCACTCGGCCTCTCGCAGAGTGCATTCGCCAGCGGGCTCTCGGACTTCCGCGCCGGCAAGGATGTCTATGTCAACGCGCTCGTGGTCGAGTTTGACGGGAAAACCCATGTCACCGCGGCCCATCAGCTGCCGAAAGAAGCCGGAAGCTTGACCATCTCCGTTTCGGCGGCGGACCTGGGGCTGGCCGGTACTTCCCAGCGTATCACCCTGACGGGCACCCAAGAGCCGGGCTCCTCGACCATCACCTGGAGCGTCAACCAGACGTTCCAGCCCCCCCTCTTCGTCGGCAACCGCAACTACATCGACAGTGTCTCCGGCAAGATCGTCACCAAGATCTGGCTGGGCTCTGGCAAGGCCGCGGCCAACTGCGAGCGCCCCCCGTGTCGTCGCAACACCACCTTCGAGCTGGCACCCGGCTCGGACATCACCCTCGCGGGCCACTCGGAGGGCAACATCGCATGGACGCAGCCTGTGCGGCTGCTGGAAATGAAGGGGGTGGGCGGGCTGGAGCAGCCCACGCTCGCGGGGATGTACATCGAAGGCCCCACTCCTCTGTGCTCCAAGGCGGACGAGAAGACGCCGCTCACGGTGGGCGCCTGGCTCAACACGGCCGTCACCGCTGGAAGCACCGTCATCGATTTTTCCAGCAGCAACCCCAGCAAGATTTCAGTGCCCAAGCGCATCGGCCTGTCCTCCGGCTCCGGCCGCCTGGTCTTCGATGCCTACATCCAGCCGGGCGCCTCCGGCCGGATCACCCTCTCCGCCTCCTCCAACGGCGTCAAGGACAGCCGGACTGTCACCCTCCTCTCCCCCGAGGACCCGGCCTGCCAGGGCCGCTTCTAGCGCCGCCGCCCGCAACGGCATTCCTGAAAGGATTCAACACCATGATGAAACAAAACCTGCTCTGTGCGCTCGTCTTCGTGATGCTGCAAGCCTGCGGCGACATCAGTTGTGAGAAGAAATGCGACCCCACCATCGTATTCCCCAACGCAGGGGCGTGCGCGGATTACACCAAGGCACCGGGAGATGTGGGAGGGCCCTGCGAGGAAGGATTCCTCGGGGACTTCTGCAACGACGGTCTGGCCTGTGTGAGCGGCGCCTGCCTTCCGTGCGGCGGCCCCGGCCAGGCATGCTGCGGCAGCGCCACCTGCCCGAACGGAGGCACCTGCGAGCCAAATGCTGACGGCTTCAAGGAATGCAACGCTCAGTGTGGCCAGGTCGGCCAGCCGTGCTGCACCGACAATCACTGTGACCCCGCCACCGGCACCTGTGACGTGCCGACCAAAACCTGTGTCGCCCAGAACAAGAGCTGCACCTTCAGCCCGTTGGATCCTTCGTGGGCAGTCCCCATCGCCGACAAGGCTGGTTGCGGCGAGCTGATGGTGATCAATGCCCCAACATACGATCAGGCAGTGAAATGCATCGAGCCCGAGATCACCGCCAACGGCTGGGTGATCCTCCCCCTCCCCCAGGTATTGGACGAGTACCTGATGTGCAACAGCGGCGGCCAGAACGCGCCCAACTCGCTGCATATCTTCGCCTTCTCGAATTCCGACGCCTACACCTGTGCACAGGCGATGTGCGCGGGGACCTGCACGACGACCGCGGGCTCCTGCGCCCCCTGAGCCCCCGACACCGCGTGCACCGGGCCATGTGGAACACCGATTCAGGGGCCAGTGGAATGAGCATGTTCCGCTTGGATTCGATCTCTCCCGACCTGGCCGGGAGTTTCACGCTTGTCGCCTCGAGATCCGAGCCTCGCTGCCTGGCTCGATGACCAGTACCTCCGCAGCGTAGCGGTGCGGGGGTTGGCCCGGGGCAGCTCCAGTTCTCGATGGGGTTGCCCCACAGCGGGTTCCACGAAACGCGGCGCGTCATGGAGAACGGACGGCGGATTTCCGCTCTCCGGCGCCGATATGCCTTCGCGAACCGCGCGTTCCCTGGAGTGTCACGGCCAAGCGATTCGGAGGGCTGCCATGTCGCGTCTGCTGCTGCTGTCGGGTTTCATGCTCCTGGGTGCCGGGTGTGCGGGTTCCCACTCCCACTTCCGTACCGGAGGGCCGGCGTATCCCCTGGGCCAACCGGCGGGGGAGCCCATGCTGGTGCAAGGCTCGTACGTCACCGGCCCCGCGTCCTCGCTCGTCATCGACGACCAGTCCATACGCGGCCGTTTCCGGGACAGGCCCGTGTCCCTCTCCTGGACCTGGCAGGAGGTCACCGGCTCGGTGGACGCACGCGGCACCTTCCTGGAGCTCGCCGAAGGGGATGACACCCGTGTCTGGGGCAGCTTCGGCGGCATGCCGGTGGACCTCACCCTGGACAAGGAGTGGCTCTACGGCAACGTGGGAGGCTGTGGCTACGTGCTGCGGCGCGCCGAGGATGGCTTCGTGGGCCGGCGCAGCTGCGGTGGGTCGCTGGAGGGGGACCTCCGGGTGGATTTCCCGGAGCCCCTCCTGGAGCGTCCGCTCGGGGAGCGGGCGTCCCTGATGACGCTGATGCTGGTCAACTTCACGAGCACCTACTCGCCCGTCATGTCGCTCGCCCGCTTCGCCCGGCCGCGCAATGCCAGCGTGGACGGCTCGGTCACCCACGTCAGCCCCTGAGCGGGGCCGCTCCCTTGCCGGCCAGTCCACGTCTGTCCGCCCGCGTCATGCGAAACAGCGGCGGGTGCAGACGCCGGGCGCTGGTACGATGTGTGGCGCCGGGGCATGTGCCCCGCCTCACTCATCGGCATCGGACTGGGAGAACATGGTCGATTTTCGCAACTTCATCGGACGTGGCACCGCGGCGGGCGGGAAGCTGAACATCTTCGCGAAGGTGGTCTTCGCCTTCGTGAACGTGGGCAACGGCGAGTTCATCGACCTCGGCTCCGCCCAGGCGGCCTTCAAGGGGAAGATCGACACGGTCTTCTACAAGGGAGACCTCTCGCTCACGCTGAAGCTGAACGAGGGCGGCAAGGCCGAGGTCACCCTCAACGGCAACCGCGCCTCCGAGGCCACGTACACCACCAGCGGCAGCAAGCTGACCATCGAGGCGAAGCTGGGCTCGAACATGCAGACCATCACCTTCGAGCCCGGTGGCAAGGGCAACGTGGAGACGTTCCTGGGCGTGAAGGGCTCGCAGACCATCGACGTGCACCTGGCGCCCGCAGAGAAGCCCGCGGTGGCCTGAGCCCGCGCGAGGAGGGGCCTACGGCGTCACACCCAGCCGGGAGGTGATGCGCTCGAGCATGGCCTTCTCCCCCTCGGCGAGCTTGCCATCGGAGACGCACAGGGCCCGGGCGGCCTCCAGCACCTCGTCCGGGCGGGTGCGCAGCACTTCCAGGTCCGGCTCGGGCATGGTGCCGCCAATGTCCAGCCGGTCCATCAGCGCGTGCAGCTCGGCCTCGGGCACGCTCCAGCTGCGGCCCAGGCCCAGGACGACCATGCGCTCGGTCTTGGAGATCTCCCGGTCCACCCAGGCGACCTGGAGCAACAGCTTGATGACCTCGATGTTGAAGCGGTCCTCGGCGGTGAGCGTCATCCGGCATCCTCGGCGGTAGAGGGAGGGCGGACTCTACACCGGAGCGCGGAGTGCCAAGGGAGAGGGGCGGGCCCGGGCGTCCAGGGGTGGACGGCTCATGTCGTATCCTCCTGGCGCATGGACCTCGAACGGGCGGGGCACATGTCCCTTGCGGCCTCTTGTCATTCCAGCAGGCGGAGCCTCCTCGTGCTGAGCGGGCTCGCGCTCCTTCTGTGGCTCCTGGGATGTGCCGGACGTGATGGCCTGCTCGTGGCCCGGGATTTCCCCGTGCTCGCGAGTGCCGGGCAGGAAGCCGTCGAAGTCGACTTCGAGGTGGTCACGCCGCGGCATGCCGGGGAACTGCGCCAGCGCGGCGTGCAATTGCCCCGGGCCTCCCGTTCAGGAGATCCACGCGCGCACCGGGATTTCGTCGAGCTCCGGGTGACCGCCGTGGGCTTTGGCCTCACGACGGGAGGGTACCTTCTCTACTGCGATGGCTTGCCATTGCCCGTGCTCGTCCCGGAGTCGCTGGTCGACCTCGAGCTCACGAGCGCGGAGCCGCTGAGTGACTCCATCTACCCGGACCGGAACGAGGCCCTGGCGGACATGGCGGCCAGGGCCTCCGGGTCAGGACGCGCGAGATATGCCTGGTATCGCGGAGCGGGTGGGGCGCTCATCGTGCCCACCGTCTTCTCTCCGGCCACCACCCCTCGCATCGCCCGGACGATGCTCGCGGTGCGGCAGGAACTGGTGGAAACGGGCCAGCGGGAACTGAAGGCCCTGTTGTTGGACATGACGGGGAACCGCATCCTGCGGGGAGTCTTCTCGCGCGTGGTGCGGATGGGCTCGGAGCCGGCAGTCCGTCCGTCTGTCCGGAAGGAGGGGCCTGGGGGCGAAGCTCCGGCGCCGCGACAGCCGGTGACGCGGGCCGCCGCGCCGGCCGCACCACCCGCGCCCGCCTCCGCGCCGGGTGCACCTGCGCCATCTCCGGGGCTGGTCCAGGCCCTCACCGGCGCCAACCCGACGCCACCCGTGGCCGCTGGCCCGCGCTCCCCCCAGGATGTCTCGGTCAACCCGAAGGTTCCCAATGTGCGGCGGCCAGACCGACCCATCGGCTCCAGCCCGGGTCAGAACGCGCAGCTCCAAGCGGACATCCAGTACCTGCGGAGCATCGGCGCCGAGAACATCCGGGTGAACCAGCAGCAGGTCGCGGTGCACAACAGCCAGCGCGTGGGAACCAATCGGCCGGATCTGCAGTTCGATTATAAGGGGCGACGCTACCATGTGGAGTACGACACGCCCGCGTCTGGCCGAGGCCCTGGCCATCAGTCTCGCATCACATCCAACGACCTCAACGCGGATGTCATCCTGCTGATCGTGCCCTGACGGGCGAGGCCCACTCGATGACGGAGAACATGAAGGGACTGCTGCTGGATGACCGCTGGGCGCCTGTCACTTCGGAGATGGGATTCCTCGAGGCCGGTGCGGAGCACGCTGCCCGTGCCTTCGCGGCGTGGCAGGCAGGGTTGTTTGTGTCCCGTGGCATCTCCGTCGAGGTGCGCTCTGTGTCGGGCGGCTTTCTGGAGCAGGCTCTCTCCTCCCTGCTGCCTTTGACCGATGCGGAGAGGCGGAGGTACCTCTTCATTCCGACGCGCAGCCCCTGGACGGCGTATGTCGACAACGGATGGCGGGGAACCGATGTCTTCAGCCCCGTGTCCTACATGGCCGAGGTGTTGGGCTGCCGAGGCTTGCGGGTGGTCGCCGTTCCCAACACCCTCCGCAAGGACAAGGGCCGCTATGGAGCGGTGATGCTCGATGTGTATGGCCCCCACCGGACGGCCTGGCTCAACTACGTGCGCGCCCTGGGCGTGTCCAATGACGGGGGGCGCTGGGTGTTCGATCAATCCGGCGAGCCCTTCCCCTTCGAGAAGCTGGAGCAGTACCAGGCGCGCCGGGTGAGGGACCGCTTCACCTTCGACATGCTCAAGGACTACCTGCGCCACCTGGGGCTGTCCCCCTTCGAGGAGGACTTCTACCTGCCGCGGGGCGCCCCCGCGTGGCTGGTGGAGCGCAAGGGCCCGGTGCTCCCCAATCACAAGGAGTACACCCTGGCCCAGGTCCGGGCGGACTTCTGATCAATCCAGCACGAAGGTGTACGAGTACTTCATCTCCGTGGAGACGGGCTCCCCGTTCTTGATGGCGGGCTTGAAGCGGAAGCGCATCAGGGCGGTGCGCGCGGCCTCGTCCAGCCCGTAGCCGAGTCCCTTGACGATGGTGGCCTTCACCACGCGGCCCTCGTTGTCGATGGTGATGGACAGCGTCACCGTGCCCTCGATGCCGGCGCGCCGGGCCTCGTCGGGGTAGGGAATCTTCACTTCGGAGGCCACGCTGGGCTCGGTGTCCACCTGGTACACCGGCACGTACTTGGGCGCCGAGTAGGCCTTCACCTCCTTGGGGTCCACGGCCTTGTCCCCTGTCTTGCCGTACAGGGTGTTGCCCACCGGAGCGGCGAAGCCACCCGCGCTGGTGGTGGAGGACATGGAGATGCCCACCACCAGGGGCACCGGCTTGGAGGGCTGCTCGGGCGGAGGCGCGTCGTTGGGAGGCGGAGGCGCCGCGTCGGGAGGAGGCGGCGGGGGCGGCTTCTCGGCCTGGGCCACCTTCACCGGCGGGGGCTTGGGCGCCACCTTCGGCTTGGGTGGAGGCGGCTTGGGCTCCTCCTGGGGCGGAGGTGGCGGTGGGGGCGGCTTCGCCACCTCGACCATCACCATCTCCAACGGGCGCTGGGCCGGAGGCGGCGTGCGCTCCCGCACGCGCGACAACAGGAAGAATCCCGCGCCGTGCACCCCGAGGGACACGAGCAGGAAGAGCAGCACCGCCCACGACGAGTCGCGGCGGACGGGCATGGGTGGGTTGATCGCGGCCTGGCTCATGGCCCTGGGACACCCCTCATGGCGCCGCGGGTGCAGCCGCGGGCGCCACGTCCTTCTCGATGTTGAGGGCGAACTTCGCGATGCCCTCGCCCTTCACCACGTCCAGGAGCCATATCACCCGGGCGTAGGGCAGGCTCAGGTCCGCGCTGATGAAGGCGCGCGTCTCCTTGTCCTTCGCCAGGGCCTCGGCCACCTTGCGCCGCAGCTCGCCCTCGCTCACCTCCGCGCCGTCGAAGAAGAGCTTGCCCTGTTTGTCCAGCACCACGTTGACGAGCCCCTGCACCGATTCCCCGCCGTTGGCGGCCCGGGGCAGGTCCACCTCCATCGTCTCGCGGACGATGAAGTTGGCCGTCACCATGAAGATGATGAGCAGCACCAGCACCACGTCCACCAGCGGCGTGACGTTGATGCCAGTAATCTCCTCGTCGTTGTCCTGAGCGCCGCCGGCCATGACCTAGCGCGCCTCCCCGGACGCCACGGCGCGAGGGGCGCCCTGGCCCCGCTCGGCGCGCAGGCTGCCCACCAGCGCGTGGCCCAGCGCGTTGGTGCGCGAGGTGAGCGTCTTGAGCTGACGGTTGAAGACGTTGAAGGCCACCACCGCGGGGATGGCCACCGCCAGACCCACCGCCGTGGCCACCAGCGCCTCGGAGATGCCCGCCATCACCGTCTGCTGCATGGCCGCGCCCTTGGCGTTCATCTGACCCAGGTCGTTGAAGGCCTTGATGATGCCGAGCACCGTGCCGAACAGACCGATGAAGGGCGCGTTGTTGCCCAGCGTGCCCAGGAAGGACAGGTAGCGCTCGTACTGGGGGCGCTCGCGCGCCACCGTGTAGGCGATGACCTCCTCCACCGCGTCCGCGCCCTGCTCCACCGAGGCGAGGGCCTCGCGCAGCACGGCGGCCTCCATGCCCTTGTGGTTGGCCACCGCGGTGCGCACGGCCTCCAACTCACCGCGGGCCAGCCGCACGGCCAGCTCCTCGGAGTTGGGCAGCCGGTGCGTGGCGAAATACACGGCCCGCTCCAGCATCAGCGCGATGGAGAGCACCGAGAGGATGACCAGCACCCACAGCACCCACTCGGCGCTGGTGAGCGTCACGCCGAGCAGCTTGCGGCTGAGCCAGCCCAGCTGCTCGTTGTGGCCCATCTGGGCCAGGAGAACGAAGGACGTCATGGAGACCTGTGATGGCTGGAGGGGTGAGGCGACGCTTCCCATTCTTCCTCATCACATCGAAAGTCAAATGAATCAGCCACCTTGGCTCTTGCCTCCCCGGTTGCTACCAGGCCGTTACCCACCCGCCGGGGCGCCGCTCGGGAATGGACGCGCCGGCCGGAGGTTGCGCGGGCGATGAGGGTTCCACCCCTCCCGGCGGGCCGGGGTCGATAGGGACCTCATCGCTCTCCCGGTGTCCAAATCCAGGACAGTCCGTCAAATCGTTGCATCATCAATTATTACGCGTACTTGCACCCACCTTTGTCAAGAGGGGTTACACGGAGGGCGCGGGAGCATGGGACATTCATGCTCCAGTGCGTCTTCCCGGAAAGTGCGCCTGAGAGGGGAAGGGCGGGAGTTCGGGGTTCGGTATGACTCCTGCTGAGGGAGAGCCCGGCTGCGATGGCATCTCCGCCATCGGCCAGCAGGAGGTCCCCCTTTGGTTCGTAATCGGATTCTGGCTGCACTCCTCTCGCTGCCCCTGGCTGCGTGCGCGGTGGAGGACTCGAACGAGACGCTGACGGAGAAGAGCACCGACAGCGTTGGTTCTCTCTCCTCCGCTGACGTGAAGGCGGCGCTGAGCGCCATCCCCGGCGCGCAGGTGCTCGGCAAGCACGAAGACGGTGTGGTGCCGTACTTCGTGCGCGGTGACTTCGGTTCCGCGGGCGAGTCGCTGCGTGGCCTCGCCGCCCGCGACGCGAGCGCCCGCGTGGGTGACGCGCTCCACCGCATCGCCCCCATCTTCCGCCTCCAGGCCGCGGATCTCGTGGTGCGGCGCATCTCCGTGGATGAGCAGGGCCACAGCCACATCCGCTATGCCCAGACGCAGAACGGGCTGCCGGTGGTGGGCGGTGAGCTCGTGGTGCACGTGGACCAGGACGGCCGCATCTACGCGGCCAACGGCTCCGCGCGCGGTGGCGAGCTCGCCCCCACGCAGGCGCGCATCTCCGGTGAGGCCGCCCGCGCCGCCGCCCTGGACAACACCGTGGGCCGCCGTCTCGCCACCGAGGGCGAGGCCCGCCTGGTGTACATCCGCTCCGAGAAGGACAGCCGCCTGAAGCTGGTGCACGAGGTGGTGGTGACGGGCGAGGGCCGCGACCTGCCCATCCGTGACCGCGTCTACGTGAACGCGCTGACCGGTTCGGTGGAGGCCGTCAACTCGGACATCCACGCGGCGCAGAACCGCGCGGTGTACTCGGCCAACAACGGCACCTCGCTGCCCGGTACCCTCCGCCGCTCCGAGGGTGGCGCGGCCACCGGTGACACCCACGTGGACGACAACTACGGCCACCTGGGCACCACCTACCAGTGCTACTACCAGAACTTCGGCCGCGACTCGTACAACAACGCGGGCGCGCAGCTGCGCAGCACGGTGCACTACAGCACCAGCTACACCAACGCCTTCTGGAACGGCAGCCAGATGGTGTACGGCGACAGCAACGGCACGCAGTCCGCGCCGCTGGGCAAGTCGCTGGACGTGACGGTGCACGAGCTGACGCACGCGGTGACGAGCTCCGAGTCCAACCTCACCTACGCCAACGAGTCCGGCGCGCTCAACGAGGGCATGAGCGACATCTTCGGCGCCTACTGCGAGGCGTGGACGAAGAGCTGGGTGACGGACGCGGCGGTGTGGATGGTGGGCGATGACGTGTGGACGCCGGCCACCCCGGGTGACGCGCTCCGCTACATGGCCAACCCCACGCAGGACGGCTCGTCCTACGACTACTACCCCGAGCGCTACACGGGCAGCTCCGACAACGGCGGCGTGCACTGGAACTCGGGCATCGCCAACCTGGCCTTCTACCTGCTGAGCGAGGGTGGCACGCACCCGCGCGGCAAGACGACCACGGTGGTGACGGGCATCGGCATCCAGAAGGCCGGCGCCATCTTCTACAAGGCCAACGTGGACTACATGACGGCCTCCACCACCTTCGCCCAGGCGAAGACGTACACCGAGCAGGCCGCGACGGCGCTCGGCTACTCCACGGCGGAGGTCGCGTCCGTGACGGCCGCCTGGACGGCCGTGGGCGTGGGCGGTGGCACCACCCCGCCGCCGACCTGCACCACGCCCGTCGTGCTCGCCAACGGCGTGAGCGTCACGGGTATCTCCGTGTCCGGCAGCGCGTGGAGCTGCACCTACACGCTGGCGGTGCCCGCGGGCGCCACCAACCTCGCGTTCAACCTGAGCGGTGGCACGGGTGACGGCGACATGTACGTGAAGTTCGGCTCCGAGCCGACCAGCTCCTCGTACGACTGCCGCCCCTACGCGGGTGGCAACACGGAGGCCTGCACCTTCGCCGCTCCGAGCGCCGGCACGTACTACGTGAAGATCTACGGCTACTCGTCCGCCTCGGGCATGAGCCTCAAGGGCTCGTACACCGCGGGCTCCGGCGGTGGCGGCCCGGTGAGCGAGACGGCCAGCGGCTCGGTGACCTCGGGTCAGAACGTCTTCCACGGCGGCTTCAGCGTGGTGCCGGGGACGCAGTTCAAGGCGGTGATGACGGGCACGGGTGACCCGGACCTCTACGTCCGCTTCGGCGCCCAGCCGACCACCTCCAGCTACAACTGCCGTCCGTACCTCTCGGGCGCCTCCGAGACGTGCGACCTGACGGTGCCCGCGGGCCAGACCAGCGCGTACATCATGGTGCGCGGCTACACCTCGGGTACCTACAGCCTGGCCATCAACTACACCCGGCCGTAGCCGCGGTGAGCAGGATGGACTGTTGAGCGGGCGGCTCCCCACGAGGGGGGCCGCCCGTTGTCTTGCGGGGTGCGCCCGGGTGCCCACGAAGCTCGTAGCGGGAAGACCCTCACCCCAAGCCATCGGAAGAAGGTCCGTGCAGGGGTCTCTGCTCGGCTCGAGGGCGGGAGGGACCCCTCCGGGCCCGGTCTCGCCAAAGTTGTCCAACAGTTGGACAAGTTCGTGAAGAGCGCGCCCGGGAGGCGGGCTGCACTCGAGGCAGTGACTTGCGTAGACGGTGCGGACAGACCCACCCCTGAAAGAACCGTGTTCCGCTGGCATGGCCCTCTCCCAGGAGAGGGGACATCCACGGGCTCTCGGACCAAGGCGGGGGGCGGAAAGGAGACCGCCGGCCACGTCCTGGCGCGCTCGCGTGACGAGCGCCAGGCCGCGCCGGCGGCTTCACTGCCGGAATGCCGCGCCTACGGCGTTCCGCAGACTCCTTCGGGCAGGCACTCCAGGCTGGGGTCGCAGTCCGTGTTGCTCTTGCACCGCGTGCCGGAGGGGCAGTCGTAGCCGCTGCCACCGGCCATGCCGTTGACCTTGAAGTCCAGGGTGCTGTTGACGGACTCGGTCATGGCCCGGTTGCCGAACGAGCCCTCCTTCTTGTGCGTGACGGTCACCGTGCTGCCGCTGGCCACCGCCGTGATTTCGAAGGGAACGGTCACCTTCGTGTTGATGGCCGTGGCGATGAAGTTGGCGATCTGGTCCGCCGTCGCCGAATCGGTGTAGGCCACCTGCACGTTGCCCGCGGAGACCCCGCCTGCGAACTCGTCGAACTCGAAGGTCACCGTGGTGCCGTTGATGCCGTCGGTGATGGTGAACTTGTCCTTGTCCCTGAGCTTCGAGCCCGCGGCGGCGGTGATGGTGCCGGTGGCCTTGGTGAACTGGGTACGGTTGCACGTGAGGCTGCAGGTGCCGCAGGCATCGGCGTTGCCGTCGTCGCAGACCTCGGAGTTGGTGACGCGCCCGTCTCCGCAGTACGGGCCCGCGAGCGGCAGCTCCGCCGCACAGGTCGCGTTGCACCGGATGCAGCTCGTGGTGCCGTAGGGGCACTCGGTCTCCGTGGTGGTGTTGCCGTCGTCGCAGACCTCGCTCACGTCGTTCTTCAGACCGTCACCGCAGTAGCGGCCCGTGAGGGGGCGCACGGCGGAGCAGGTCGAGTTGCAGGTATTGCAGCTCGCCTCGCCATAGGGGCACTCGGTCTCGTTGAGGGTGTTGCCGTCGTCACAGGCCTCGCTGGGGTCGTTCTTCGCGCCATCGCCGCAGTAGCGGCCCGTGAGGGGAAGGAAGGCCGAGCAGTCCGCGTTGCACATGTTGCAGCTCGCCAGGCCATAGGGGCACTCGGCGTTGTCGATCTTGTCCCCGTCGTCGCAGACCTCGCTGGGGTGGTTCTTGAGGCCGTCACCACAGAAGGCGCCGGTGAGGTTGAGGGGGGCGGTGCAGTTGGCGTTGCAGGTGGTGCAGTTCGCCTGGCCATAGGGGCAGGTGCCCTCGTTGACGTTGTTGCCGTCATCGCACACCTCGCTCGCGTCGTTGCGGGCACCGTCACCGCAGTAGCGGCCCGTGCGCTCGATGGGGGCCGAGCAGTCCGCGTTGCACAGCGTGCAGTTCTTCTCGCCGTACCTGCACTCGGAATCGGTGATGGTGTTGCCGTCGTCACAGGCCTCGCTCGGGTCGTTCTTCGCGCCATCACCGCAGTAGCGGCCCGCCAGGTTGAGGGGCGTCGAGCAGGCCGCGTCACAGGCCGAGCAGGTCCTGGTGCCGTAGGCGCACTCGGTCTCGGTGGTGTTGTTGCCGTCGTCGCACTTCTCGCTGGCGTCGTTCGTCGAGCCGTCACCGCAGTAGCGGCCCGTCAGGTTGAGGACGGAGGAGCAGGTGGCGTTGCAGTAGGTGCAGGTGCGGGTGTTGTACGAGCACTCGATTTCGGTGCTGGTGTTGCCGTCGTCGCAGGCCTCGGTGCGGACGGGGCCGTTGACGTTGATGCGGCCATCGCCGCAGATGTTGGGCTGGCAGGTGCCGAGGCAGTCGTCGTCGTTGGAGGTGTTGCCGTCGTCGCACTTCTCACCCGCGGCGGTGTTGAGGGTGTTGTCGCCACACAGGGGCGGCGTGCAGTCGTTGTCGCAGTAGGGCGAGTTGGGGCCGTCGTCGCACTGCTCGCCCGCGGCCGTGTTGAGGTACTTGTCGCCGCAGGCGGCCGGCTTGCAGTTGGCGTTGCACGTCAGGGTGTCGCCGCCGGTGTCGCAGATCTCCCCCAGGGCGCCGTTGACGTGGCGGTCACCGCAGTAGGGGATGGTGCAGTCGTTGTCGCAGGTGACGGAGTTGGCGGGGGTGCCGTTGTCGCACTGCTCGCCAGCGGTGGAGTTGATGATGCCATCGCCGCACCGGCGCGTCGTGCAGTTGGTGTTGCACTCGGCGGACTCGCCCCGGGTGTCGCACTGCTCACCGGCGGTGCGGTTGAGGATGCCGTCGCCGCACAGGCGCAGGGTGCAGTTGGCGTTGCAGTTGACGGACTCGCCCGCGTCGTCGCACTGCTCCTCCGGATCGCGCACGCCGTTGCCGCAGCCCTCGCCGGACAGACAGTCGGAGCTGCAGCCGTCACCACTCACGATGTTGCCGTCGTCGCAGAACTCGCCGACGGAGACGTCCTTGATGCCGTTGCCACACGTCTCGTTGGACTTGCAGTCGGAGCTGCAGCCGTCGGCGTTGACGTTGTTGCCGTCGTCGCAGACCTCGCCCTTGGCGGTGTCCTTGTAGCCGTTGCCGCAGCTCTCCTGGGACTTGCAGTCGGAGCTGCAGCCGTCACCGCTCTCGTTGTTGCCGTCGTCGCACTTCTCGTTCTTGGCGGTGTCCGTGTAGCCGTTGCCGCAGCTCTCCTGGGACAGACAGTCCGCGCTGCAGCCGTCACCCGAGCGGTTGTTGAAGTCGTCGCAGACCTCGCCCACGGCCCGGTCCACGATGCCGTTGCCGCACAGCTCGCTGGACTTGCAGTTGGCGCTGCAGCCGTCCCGGTCCCGGGTGTTGCCGTCGTCGCAGACCTCCTCCTTGGACACGTCGACGACCTGGTTGCCGCAGATTTCAATGGACGTACAGGTGCGGTTACAGCCGTCGCCGTCGACGATGTTGCCGTCGTCACAGGCCTCGCCCTGCTGGACGACACCGTCACCACAGTCCGTCTTGATGCACACGTCCTGCCGGGCGGCGCACTTCTGTCCGGTGGGGCAGAACAGGCCGGAGGGGCACTGGACGCTGGTGGGCTCGAAGCAGGAGGACAGGACGAGGGGGAGGGCCAGGAGCGCCAAGGCGAGCGCGGCGATGCGGCCGTTCATCTGGAGAGGCGGCTGTCGTCTCATGGGGGGCTCTCGGAAGGGGGGGGATTTCAGAAACGGAAGGTGGTGAGGATGCCGCCCGTGCCGCCGCCCACGAGGGGCGCGACACTCACGGTCTCCACCTTCTTCTGGGTGGGGTCGATCTGGAAGGGCTGGGGCTGGTTGATGAAGACGAGCACCACGCCGGTGACGAGCGCGGCCCCGCCGAGGGCGTACCCGCCCATGGCGAGCGCCTGGTAGGTGTTGCCCCGGTTGAGGGTGGCATCGAGGGCGGGCGTCAGGAAGCACCCCCCGCACTGGGTGACGCCGGCATCGAGGGCGCGCAGGTTGTCGCGGGCCTGGAGGTGGAGCCAGCCACTGCCCGCGCCCACGGCCACGCCCGCGCCCACCACCGCCCAGGGCATCCACGCGGCCCACTTGCGCCGGTACTCGATGAGGTCCTCGGAGGTGAACATCTTCAGTTGGAGGGTCGCCGTCTCACCGGGCAGCAGCGTGCGGCTCTGGTCGGTGGGGAGGAAGCCCTCCTTGGAGGCGACGATGCTGTGCGCGCCGGGACGCACCAGCCCCGTGTACTTGCCGGGGGCCACGAACAGCGTCTGGCCATCCATCGTCACGGTGGTGCCGGGCGTGTCACAGGAGATGTCCACCCGGGCGAGCTGCCGCTCCATGAGCGTCTTGTAGTTGCGGGCGTACTCGTACTTCTCTGTCTCCAGGGGCGCGGGGCCGAAGCGCAGCGCGGCCACCAGTTGCTCGTGCACCTCGACGGGCTGGTCCAGGTTCATCAGCGCCAGGGCCAGGTTGTAGTGGATGGCCGGGTGGGGCCACGCATCGAGCGCCTGGCGGTACTTCTCCACGGCCTGGACGAAGACGGACTCCTTGAGCAGCGCGTTGGCGGCCTGGAAGAGCGCCATCGCGGCCTTCTGCTGCTCCGGCGACACGCCCTTGGCCCAGGGCCGCTCCCCGGCCGGCTCGGGAGGGGTGGCCGCCTGTGGCTGCGGGGCGGGGGCCGGAGGCGTCAGGTCGGGCGACGCGGGCGAGGCGCCCAGGGGCGCGTCGGAGGCGGCGGGGAGGCCGGAGCGGGCCGCGTCATCGGCGGGGGACTCCACGGCCCCGGGCCGCTGCTTGCCGCCCCGTTGCTTGGAGCCGGGCCGCTTCGCTCCGGGCTTCTTCGCACCGGACAGCTTCGTGCCGGCCTTGCGCACCGCCGGGGCCTTCTGCTTGCCGCGGGGCGTCTGGGCCTCCGCGGGCAGGGTCCACAGCGCGAGGAGCGCCGCGGACAGGGTGAGCGCGAACCTGGACCTGTTCATCACCGTTCTCACTTCAGGACCTCGATGACCGGACTGCCGAGCTGGGACTGCAGGCGCTGGGCGCGCTCCTGCTCGCGGCGCAGCAGGTTGGCGAGGCTCTCCGCCGCCTTGATGGCCTCTTCCTTGGCCAGGCGCGCCTCCCGCGCACTGTACTCGGCGCGCCTCTTGGCGCCCTTGGCGCGTGTCTGGGCCTCTTGCGCCCGCTCGAGCGCCAGCAGCAGCTCGTCGTTCTTGCTGAGCAGCTCCTCGTTGGCGAGCGCCACCTGCTTGTTGGCGGCCTCCGCCGCCTGCTGCGCCTTCTGACGCTCCAACTCCTTGGCTTGCACCTCGGCCAGCCGCTGCTTGGCCTCGGTCTCGGCACTGCGCGCCGTCTGCTCGGCGGTGCGCGCCACGGCCTCGGCCTTGATGGCCACCTCCGCCTGACGCTGGGCCTCGCGCTGCGCGTTGCTGATGACCACCAGCGCCACCACCGCCGCGATGACCAGCAGGCCCAGGAAGGCCGTGCCGCCGAAGAGCAGCGCCTTCCTCAAGCGCTTGCCCTTCTTCGCCTGCGCGAAGACGGACGCCAGGTAGTCCTGCTGCAACCGCGGCAGCTCCCCTCGGAAGCGCCGCTGGAAGCGCAGCGCCTCCTCCACCATCTCGCCGCGCCACAGCAGGTTGTTGTCGAAGTTCTTCGCCTGCCACTGCCGGGCCGCGTTGCGCAGCTGCTCGAGGAAGCCCGCGTCCTCCTGGCCCTCGTCCAGCCAGCGCTTGAGCGTGGGCCAGCTGTGCAGCAGCGACTCGTGGACGATCTCCACCGTCGCGCCCGTGGCCCCGCCTCCCGTCTGCACCACCAGCAGACGCGCCTGCACCAGGTGATCGATGAGCCGCGACATCTCCCCCGAGTCCTTCGTCAGCTCGCGCAGCTCGTCCACCGACACGATGGCGCGCGTGCGCTCGGGGGTGACGAGCCGCAGGAAGACGGCGCGCACCAGGGTGCGCTCCGCGTTGGACATGCTCGCGAGCACGCTGTCGGCGTGGGTGGCGAGCGCGCCGGCGATACCGCCAATGGACTGGTAGGCGCTCTCGGTGAGCAGCTTGTTCCTGGTGTCGCGCGACTCCCACAGTTGGGTGGCCGCGAACTGGAGCAGCGGCAGCGCGCCCTGGCTGGCGTCCAGGTGCTCCAGCATGTTGTCCACCATGGCCGGAGTCTCGAACTGGTAGCCGGCCATCTCCGCCGGCTGCACCAGGGCGTCCCGCAGGCCATCTCGGTTGGGCGCGGTGAGGAAGTAGAGCCCCTGGCTCAGCTCGCCCATGAAGCGCTCGTCCTCGGGCACCCGGTCCAGGAAGTCCGAGCGGATGGAGAGCACGACGCGGATGGGCGAGGTGGCATCGTCCGCGATGCCCGACAGGCACGCCGTGAAGGCCAGGCGCTCCTGTGCATCCGGCACCAGCGTGTAGAGCTCCTCGAACTGGTCGATGAAGAGGAGAATCTTCCGGCGCTCGCGGCGGGCGCGGCTGCGCAGCAGGCTGCCCACGTAACCGGGCTCCGCGTGCAGGCGCTCGACGAGCCGCTGCTGCTCGGCGATGTCCTCCTCCACGGTGGTGGAGGAGCTCACCAGCGGGGCCACGATGTTGGCCAGGGCCCCCAGCGGGTTGCGGCCGGGACGGATGACGAGCGACTCCCAGGCCGTGCCGGAGCGCTTGAGCACGGGCACCAGGCCCGCGCGCACGAAGGAGGACTTGCCCGTGCCCGAGGGGCCGACCACGGCCAGCAGCGGCCGGTCGCTGATGCGGTTGACCAGGGCGGCGATTTCGCGCGTGCGGCCGAAGAAGCGGTCCGCGTCCGCCTCCTGGAAGGAGCTGAGGCCCGCGTAGGGGCTCTCGTCGATGCGCAGCTCGCGGCTGTAGCGCCCGGGGAGGAAGGGCTCCAGCGCCTTGAGCAGCGTGTTGGCGTCCGGGAAGCGCTCGTCCTTGGGCTTGAGCAGACACCGGTCGATGACGGCGGCCAGGTCCGGCGGCACGTCCGGCACCACGCTCTGCAGGCGCGGCATCGCCTCGTCCATCATCGCCGTGACCATGAGCTGCGGACCGCGCAGCGGGTCCAACGGGTGCTTTCCGGCGATCATCCGGAACAGCATGATGCCCACGGCCCAGATGTCCGCCCGGTGGTCGATGGGCACGCCGATGCCCCACTGCTCCGGGGCCATGTACGCCATGGTGCCCATGATGGCGCCCCGGCGGGTGAGGTTGGAGACGTCCTCGCCCAGCTCGTGCGCGGAGGGCAGGTGGGGCTTGCCGTTGCCCTGGGCCATCAGGCCCTCGTTGGGCTCGTCCCCCTGGAGCACCTTGGCGATGCCGAAGTCGAGCACCTTGATGGCGCCCGTATTCGTCACGACGATGTTCTCCGGCTTCAGGTCGCGGTGGACGATGCCCTGCTCGTGGGCGCACGCCAGCGCGCGCACCACCGGCACCATCAGCTCCACCGCGCGCGAGGGGGGCAGGCGCTGCTTGCCCATCACCTTCATCAGCGGCTGGCCCTCGAGGTACTCGAGCACCATGAACGGGCCGGCCTGCGACTCGCCGACCTCGTAGATGATGACGATGTTCTCGTGGCTGCAGCGCGCCGTGGTGCGCGCCTCGAGGATGAAGCGCCTGGTGACGTCCGCGTCCTGCGTGTGCAGGAACTTGATGGCCACGCGCCGGCCCAGCCGCGTGTCGCGCGCCAGGAAGACGGTGCCCATGCCGCCGCTGCCCAGCTCGCGGATCAGCTCGTAGTGCTGGATGCGCGTGCCGGGCCTGAGTCCGTGGCCGTCCAGCTCCCCGGGGCCCGTAAGGCCCGAGCCCGAGGGGCTGGACCCGGAGAAGCCCGACCCCGAGAGCCCCGAGTTCGAGTGTCCCGAGCTGGAATGCCCCGAGCTGGAATGGCCCGAGCTGGAGGGCCCATCCCAGGTATGGGGCTGCGCCTGCGGCACGGGCGTGAAGAGCGACTCCACGTCCGCGGCGATGGTCCGCTCGTCCATGTCCGCGTCCACCACCACGGAGGGGTCGGCGGACCAGCTCAAGGCAGCTGCTTCGTTCTTCTTCATCAGGCGACGTCCCCTACGAAGCATTCACGCTCGGGGAGTGCTCCAGGGCGACTTCGCCAGTTGCTCCGGCTCAGGGAGCTTCCAACGTCATCCCCTTTTCTCCCCATGATTGTACGTAATCATACATGGAGGATGGAATTCGGATAGTCCGTGACCCCGAGGAACCAGCGCTTCCTCGGAAAGTGGAGGTTGGCCGGCGGGGAGGCAGCCGGGCGGACGGGCAGACGGGCGAGGTAGGATTCAACGGCTGGTGAAAACGAGGACGCGGTTGTTGCTGGCGTCCGGCACCACCACATGGGGCCATGCCAGGAGGATGCCGGCCGGCTGGCTGAAGCCGCTGGCGTTCGGAGGCGAGGCCTCGGTGTCGGAGGTGAAGTCCGGCTGCCCGAGGACGAGCTCCGCCGCCACGCCGTTGGCGGTGGGGAACTGGTTCCACACCAGCACCCGGTTGTTCTGGTTGTCGGCGACGAAGAGCTGCAGCCCGGTGGAGGCGATGTAGGAGGGAATCCGCAGGCTGGACGCGGTGGTGCCGGTCGCACGCGAGGTGAAGTCGGCCTGTCCGAGCACGACGTCCGCGGCCTGCCCGTTCTCGGTGGGGAAGCGGTTCCAGAGGAGCACGCGGCTGTTGGCGGTATCCACCACCGCGAGGCGGGTGCCATCCGTCCACACCCCCGTGGGGCTGAAGAGCGTGGAGGCGGAAGGCGTGGCGTCTTCCGTGCCGTCGCCCGTGGCGTCATTGGGGGCGCAGGACTCGAACGACTGCTGGCCGAGGACGAGCTCCGCCGGGGCCGCGTTCGCGGTGGGGAAGGTGTTCCACACGAGGACGCGGTTGTTGCCGCTGTCCGCCACGAGCACCTTGCCGTGGCCGAGGAACACGTCCTTCGGGAGGCGGAGGTCATCCCGGCCGCAATCCTCGGCATGGGTGTCCAGGGCGGGCTGGCCGAGCACGAGCGTGGGCGTGGCCCCGGTGCTCGCGGGAAGCGCCGGGTAGAGCAGGACGCGGTTGTTGCGATAGTCCGCCACCGCCAGCCGGGTCCCATCGCTGGCGAGGCCCGCGGGTCCGTCCAGGTTTCCCTGCCCGCTGCCCGCTTCGACGGAGGTGAAGTCCGGTTGTCCGAGGACGAAGGCCGCGGAGGCATCGTTGGCCGAGGGCACGCCGTTGAAGCCGAGGACGCGGCTGGAGTTCTGGTCCGAGAGGTAGAGCCGCCCGCCCGCGAGCACCGGGTTGCCCAGGGGACCATCCAGGGTGTTGGCCCCGGCGCTGTCCGCCTGGTGCGGGAAGCCGCTGGTGAAGTCCTTCTGGCCGATGACGACGCTGGCGGCCTGGTGGGTGTCCAGCGTGTACCAGTCGAGGCAGCGGACCGAGAGGTTCGTCACGTCGCCGGCCACCGTCCCGGCTCCATTCGAGAGGGTGCAGCGCTGGCCCGCGGGGGACGTCTCCACCCCCACCGAGTACGTGGCGCCACGTGGCAGCTTCGTCGTGAAGGTGAAGCCTCCATTCGCGGTGACCTGGAGCCGCTCGCTTCCGAGGCTCAGCTCGAGCGCCCCGCGCAGGCCCTCCACCGTGCCGCCAACCGAGTACGTCCTCGCCGCGCAGCGCACCTGGACGGAGCTCACGTCCCCGCCGGCCACCTTGCCGGTTCCGCCTTCCACGGAGCACTCCTGCTCCGCGGGCGCGCTGGCCACCGTCACCGCGTAGTCGCGCCCGTCCTCCAGTGGCGTCTCGAACGAGAACGGCCCGTTCGCGCTCCGGGTGAGGCTCTGCTGCCCGTTGAGCTGGAGGGTGAGGGCGCCACCGGAGAGCCCGGAGAGCGTTCCGCCCACGCTGTACTTCGCGGGGGGGGCGGGGGTGGGCTCTTCGCAAGCGGCCACCAGCGTGGCCAGGACCAGGACTCCAAGACGACCCATGCGCATGCCAGGGTTTATGTCACGGGCCCCGACGGAGCGACAAGCCGCGCTCCCCGCGGCCCGGCCCGTGGCTCAGGGCATGTCCTGGCCGCGCGTCTTCCACCAGTTCTCCCCGTAGCTGATGCACAGCTGCTCGCCGGCCTCGATGTCGCGCAGGGCGTAGAAGGTGAAGACGTCCTTGGGCGAGTGGCCCTTCTGGTACCCCCGGTAGTACGACACGTTGGGGTCCTGCGAGTGGTTGTAGATCATCCCCGAGCCCATCACGATCGCCACCCACTCGCCGCCACGGTCCTCCTCGTGCGGGCCCCACTCGATGTTGAAGACGTAGTCGGACAGGGCGGAGCTGCGCACGGTGCGGAAGGGCACCTTGAGGTAGTGGGCCTCCTCCAGGATGGTCCCCTCGGCAATGGCCACGTCCGTGAAGACGCCATAGCCCCACTCGCACGGTCTGATCTTCAATCCCGGGTGGACGAAGAGTGCCTCTCCTGGCTGCATCCTTGGAAACCCTTCCTGGCGGAGGCCGCGTGCTACCACAACGGCGGACCGCCAAGGGCCCGGGATTGCTTGAGCCCGCAAGCATGCCGCGCGGCGGCATCTCCTCCCGGGTTCTCCCCGAGCCGGTTTTTCACACGACACTCCAAGTTATTTCCCGATGCGCCCTGGGTGCAATAAGTTCGCGTATTGGCGGATAAGTCTGCCTTTCCTGTGAACCGGACAGATTCGGTTCGCGGAACCCCCGAAGGAAGCGCCAGGAGAAGCGTATGGCAATCAGGAAGTTTGGAACGGTCGTCGCGATGCTCGCATGTGCCGCCCCCGCGTTCGCGGAAGCAGCCCCCAAGGAGAGGGAAGTGTGGATCACCATCGGGGCGGACGCGCTGGAGCCGGCGCGCGCCTCGTTCCAGCAGAAGGGCCTGACGCTGCCGGCGCCGGCGCTCGAGAAGGGCGGAGTGGCGGTGCTGCGCGTGCGCGAGTCGCAGCTGGAGACGCTGGCCGCGGCGATGCACGACAAGCTCAACCGGTGCGCGGGCTTCATCGCCCATGACACCGAGGAGCAGGCGCTGGCGGCCGTGGAGGGCTCCACCGCGCCGCAGCCCCTGGCGTCGCTGGTGAGCTACACCCTCAACAACGGCCCGTCGGTGAACGCGATGCTGAGCGGCGTGCAGGAGCTCAACATCCGCAACACCATCAACTACCTGTCCACCACCTGGACCACGCGCCGTTACAACCTGCAGTCGGGCATCGACGCGGCCAACTGGCTGAGGAGCCAGTGGAGCACCATCGCCAACGGGCGCAGCGACATCTCGGTGGCGCTCTACACGCACGCGAGCAGCACCTCGCCGCAGCCGTCCGTCATCGCCACCATCACGGGCACCACGCACCCCAACGAGGTGGTGGTGATCGGCGGGCACCTGGACTCCATCAACCAGAGCGGCTCCACCGCCGCGGCGCCGGGCGCGGATGACGACGCCTCGGGCGTGGCCTCGCTCACCGAGGCCTTCCGGGTGGCCGTGGCCAATGGCTACAAGCCGGCCCGCACGGTGAAGTTCATGGCCTATGCCGCCGAGGAGATTGGCCTGCGGGGCTCGGCGGACATCGCCAACTGGCACAAGAACAACTCGGTGAACGTGGTGGGCGTGCTCCAACTGGACATGACCAACTACAAGGGCTCCAGCTACGACTTCGGCATGGTGACGGACAACACCAACGCCGCGCAGAACTCCTTCACCACCAGCCTCATCTCCACGTACCAGCCGGGGCTGACCTGGACGAACATCACGTGCGGTTACGGCTGCTCGGACCACGCCTCGTGGAACAGCGCGGGCTTCCCGACCTCGATGCCCTTCGAGGCGACGATGAGCACGGACAACCCGCAGATCCACACCTCGGGCGACACGCTGTCGGTCACGGGCGGCACGGCGGCCAACTCGGTGAAGTTCTCCAAGCTGGCGGTGTCCTTCATGGGTGAGCTGGCCAAGGGCGCGACGACGGGCAACACGCCTCCGCCGGTGGACGGCGGCGGGGGTGGCGGGACCGTCAACACGGCCACCTACGACGCGACGCTCAAGGCGCCCCGGTGCACGGCGGCGGGCGCGGGCTGCGACTCGGGCACGCTGCTCAACGGCCGCGGCGGCCTGGGCCCCGAGGTGAACAAGCCCAACACCATCAACGCCTCCTGCACGGACGGCGCCTCGGGCACCTACCACTCGGACGAGTCCAATGACCGGCTGAAGGTGGCCACGGTGGACGGGACGAACCTGAAGGCGGGCAAGCAGGTGACGGTGACGGCCACGGTGTGGGCCTACTCCGCCACGTCGGACACGCTGGACCTGTACTACGCGGCCAACGCGAGCAGCCCGTCGTGGGTGCTCATCGGCTCGTACAAGCCGAGCGGCTCCGGGGCGCGCACCATCACCGCCAACTACACGCTGCCCACCGGTACCAACCAGGCCATCCGCGCGAACTTCCGCTACCAGGGTTCCGCGGGCACGTGCACCACGGGCTCGTACGACGACCGCGACGACCTGATCTTCACGGTGCAGTGAGGTGTCACCACCCCTCTCCCCCCGGGAGAGGGTCGGGGTGAGGGTGCTGCTCACCCCGGGTTGAATCCCGCCCCGGAGCCGTGGCTCAAGAAGCCGCGGCCCGGGGCGCTCTCATTTGAGGGCTCGCGTCGACGATGGGAGCGGGGACGGGCTTGCCATCGGCGCCGACGAGATAGGTCCGCAGCACGAAGTCCTGGCCCATGTGCAGCTCGAGCCGGGGAGCGCCGCCGCGGCGCCACTCGGGGCCCACCTGGAGGGTGCCGAGCACCTCGCGGTCCACACTGGTGGTGTCCAGGGACTCGAAGACGAGCACGGGCAGCGGGGTGGGGCCGGGCGGAAGGGCTTCCAGGGACACGGACTTGCGGCAGGGCACGGGGGTGTTGGAGGGGATGACCTCGTGGGTGACGCCGCCGGGGAGCATGACGCTGATGGGCATGGGTACCACGTCCATGAGGCCGGTGCCGCCGGGCCGGGACAGGTTGCGGCCGAGGATGGCGGCGCCCACCGCCACGCCCAGCTCCGGGTGCACGTCCTTCTCCGAGGAGAAGCGGCGGAAGTGCGACAGGCGCTCGCGGATGGCGGGCATGCGCGTCTGGCCGCCCACCAGCACCAGCTCGTCCACCTGGGCCGGCTTCAGGCCCGCGCGCTCCAGCACCTCGTCACACGCGGACACGGTGCGCTCGATGAGCCGGGACGTCATCTCCTCCAGCCGCTTGCGCGTGAGGCGGAACTGGAAGTCCAGGAAGCCGCCGTCCGGCCCCTGGGTGATGCAGGGCACGCGCAGCTCCGCCACCTCCGCCCTCGAGAGTTGAATCTTCACGGACTCGGCGGCGAAGACGAGCCGCTGCATGACGATCTTGTTGCCGCGCAGCTCCACGCCGTGCTGCTGGCGGAACTCCTCGGCCAGGTGCTCGACGATGCACTCGTCGAAGTTGGCGCCGCCGAGGAAGGCGTCACCGCCGGTGGCCAGCACCTTCACCACCCGGTTCTGTACGGACATGAGCGTGGCGTCGAAGGTGCCGCCGCCCAGGTCGAACACCATCACCGTCTGCTCCGGGCTGCGCAGGTTGGCGTAGTAGAGCGCCGCGGCGGTGGGCTCGTTGATGATGGCGCGCACCTTGAGGCCCGTGCGCTCGGCCGCGTAGCGCACCGCCTCGCGCTGGCGGATGCTCGCGTGGGCCGGCACGGTGAGCACGCACTCGGCGAAGGGCTCTCCGGCGGCGTGGTTGGCCAGCGTGAGGATGTGCCGGAGGATGAAGTACGCCACCTCGTTGAGCGGCGTCACCCGGTTGTACACCTTCACGGCGCAGTAACCGTCCGTGCCCTCCACCAGGTTGAAGGCGAAGCGCTCCCGGTGCTTCTGCACGTACTCGGACTGGTAGCGCCGCCCGAGGAAGCGCTTGCTGCCGAAGATGGTGTGACGCGGATCATCGATGATCTGCCGGCGCGCGGCCGGGCCGACGATGGCCTTGTCCGCGGCGTGGTACCAGGCCACGGACGGGAGGATGAAGTTCTTGTCCGAGACGGACACCAGCTTCAGCTTCCCCTGACGGTCGAAGAACGCCGCCGCCGTGTTGGTCGTGCCGAAGTCGATGCCGAGGATGGGGCCACTCTGGGGGGCACTCTTGGGGGCACTCATAAAGGGGGGGGCCCACTCTAAACGAAGCGGGCGGACATCGCATGGATGCCCGCCCGCTCATTCCCTCAGTGAATGAGGATTAGCGTCCGATCATCTCCGTCGTGGGGATGGGGAAGCGCGGGTGCACGTTGAAGGACATGCCCGGGGGATCCTCACGCTTCAGCTCCTCCAGCTTCCCGTAGCGGCGCATGTCGATCCACCGGTGCCCGCCCTCCATGAGGAGCGAGAAGCGGCGCTGATAGAGCAGCTCGTTGATGGCGAGCTCGCCCTCCAGCACCTCGGGAATCGGCGCCTGGCCACCGGAGTCTTCCCGGATGGTGTTGATGTCGGCCATGGCGGTCTCGTACCGCTCCAGCCGGATGTTGGCCTCGGCGCGCAGGAGGATGAGCTCCTCGTTGCGGATGATGGGGATGGAGGCGGTGTCCGCCGTGTACTGCGCGAAGCCCTTGGAGTACTTCTCGATGACCCCCGGCAGCTCGCCGGGATTCTCCGAGTCCTTCACCTTGCGCCCCACGCGGGCGTCCAGCGAGCCGTCCGGCTGCTTCGCGTCCTCCAGGAGGATGGGGTTGGCGAAGATGTTGGGGCCGTTGAGCGTGTTCTTCACGTCACCGGAGCCGGTGCCGTAGGCGTGGTAGACGCCCAGGTCGAGCGGGGCGTCGATGTCGAGGAACGACTCCTCCAGGTCCACCAGCGCCTCTTCCCAGCGCTCGCGGTACACGTCCACCCGGGCCTTGATGGCGCGGTTGACCTTGATGAAGTTGGGCACGGTGATGTCGATCACCTTGCCGTCCGTCCGCGGCTCGAAGTCCCGGAACCCGCTGCTCATCGGGAAGGGGAACGCCGTGCCACCGGCCTCCAGGTGCGCCTTGGCCTCGTCGAGCAGCGTGGCGATGTGCGCCAGCACCTTCTCCTTGGTCTCGATGGGGGCCAGCGGGGCACCGAACGGGCGGTTCACGTCGATGGGCGCGCCGTTGGTGTCGCGGGTGTTGACGATGACCAGGAAGTCCAGCGCCTGGATCGTCTTGGCGAAGCCGCGGATGGCGTTCTTCTCGGCCTCCGTGACGCCTTCCACCTTCTCCAGGGCGTTGAGCAGGGTGTTGGCGTTGCGGATGTTGGCGTAGGGATTGTCCCAGAAGTTGCCGCCGAAGGCCGGGCTGCCGCCGTTGAGCGCGGGGCCCGCCAGCATCTCGCCGACGTAGCGCGGGTCCGCCGAGTCCAGCACGAGGCTCTCGCGGCCGAGCACGCCCATCAGGGCCACGTAGCCGTTCTGGTTCGTCATGCCGGCGCGGGTACCGATGAGCAGGCCCGTGGACGCGTTGATGACCGCGGTGCGCGTGGGGGTCTGCTGGAACGAATCGAGGCTCGGGTTGTTGAGGTCCGGGACCGTCAGGTCTCCGCACCCGCCCAGCATCGCCGTGGCGCACAGCGCCAGGGCCACCTTCTTCATGTTCTTCATGTCGCGAATCCTCATGGTCCTAGAACCCCACGTCGAGCGACGTCCAGAAGCTGCGGCTGGGCGGGAAGGGAGCCACGTCAACGTTGCGGGCGATGGGATGGTTGCCGAAGTTGCTCACCTCGGGGTCCAACCCGGAGTAGTTGGTGAAGGTGAGCAGGTTGCGGCCGCTGATGTTGAAGCGGGCGGACTTCACCATGGGCACCTTGGAGAACAAGGAGCTGGGCAGGTTGTAGCTGAACGTCACCTCGCGCAGCTTGAGGAACGTGGCGTCCTCCACGTACACGGCGGCGTCGGTCAGCCAGTCCTTCTGGCGCTGGGCGCCGCGCGTCGCGTAGTCCACCGAGTTCTTGTTGGCGTCGTACAGGAAGCGGGTGAGGTTGATGATGTCGCTGCCCTGCTGCCAGTCGAGCAGGAAGGACAGGCTGAAGTCGCGGTACTTCACCGTGTTGGCGAAGCCCATGCGGAAGTCCGGCTCCACGTCGCCCACCTTGCGGAGCACCGTCGTCCCGTCCTCCTGCACCAGGTCGCCGACGATCTGCGTGGCGCTGGCGCCCTCCTGGAGGCGGAACTCGCCCAGGCTGGTGCCGAAGACGGGGATGCGCACGTCACCCTCGGGCAGCGCGGTGACCTGGCTGCGGTTGAGGGTGAAGGTGGTGTTGGACGTCCACTCCCAGTCCTCGTTGCGCACCGGGGTGACCTGGAGCATGGCCTCCACGCCGCGGTTGAACATCTCGCCACCGTTGGTGAACTCGGTGGTGAAGCCGGTGGAGCCGGGGATGGTGCGCGGCAGCAGCAAGTCGTAGATGTTGCGCTGGTAGACGGTGAGCTCCACCACGGCGTTGCCGTTGAAGAGCATGGTGTCCACACCGGCCTCGAACTCCCGCTGGCGCTCGGGGCGGAGGTCCGGCGAGCCGACCGAGCCGGTGCCGAGGATGGCCGGCAGGCCTCCGATGTTGTTGATGGAGGACAGGGAGGTGTACTTCTGGCCGTAGGTGGGCCGGTTGCCCGTCTCGCCGTACGCCAGGCGCACCTTGAACTCGTTCACCGCCGGGTGGAAGGGCTGGAAGCGGTAGGCGGCGGCCACCTTGGGGAAGAAGAAGAGCTGGTTGGGGTCGCCGTTGGCGCTGCTCTGCTCGCCGCGCACCGCGCCCACCAGGGTGAGGTGCTCGTTCATCAGCAGCATCTCCTCCTGGAGGTAGAAGCCGCGGTCACGCACGAGCGCGCGGTTCTGGCGCACGCTCAGCTGCGTGCCGGAGCTCACGTTCTGCTGGTCGGCGATCTGCCCGCTGCTGCGCACGTAGAGCGAGTCCACGCCGCTCTGCTCGTACTGGAAGCCGGCCGAGGTGGTGGCGTTCACCGCGCCGCTGGCGGGCTTGTAGTTGTGCACCACGTTGACGCCGGTGTTGATGTTGAGGACCTCACTGGTGCCGTGGAGCGAGGTGCCCGGGAGGTTGTCCAGCGGCAGCTCGAAGGCGAGCGTGCTGGGCGAGAACACCTTGTTCTGCTGCTGGAAGCGGTCCACGCCGAGGTTGCCGAGCACCTTGAAGCTCTGCGTCTCGCTCTTGTAGACGTTCCACACCGCGTCGGCCGAGCCCAGCAGGCGCCACACGTCCTCATCGTTCGTCATGAGGGCGGCCGTCTGCAGCGGGTTGGAGCGGCTGGAGACGAAGGGGTTGGCCGGGTAGACGCCGGAGCCGTTGGCGCGCAGGTCCACGAAGCTGGGCGTGGAGGCCAGCGCCATGTAGTAGGTGATGTTGGTGTTGTCGTTGTTGGTGAGGCCGCGGTTGCCCAGGGTGTGGACGAGGTTGGCGCTGGCGTTCACCTCGACGTCGCTGCCCAGCTTCTGCCCGAGGTTGAGGCGGAAGGACTGCTTCTGGTAGCCGGTGTTCTGGATGATGCCCTTGTCATCCCTCACCATGGCCGAGGCGAAGTAGCGGGTGTCCCCGGAGGAGCCGCTCACGCTGGCGAGCGTCTCGTAGGAGACGTCCCGGCGGCCGGCGAGCAGGGCCTCCTGGTTGAAGGTGCTGCCGGTCCAGTGCTGGGCCGCCACGCTCTCGCCGTAGCGCTCCACCACCTCCTCGCGCGAGGTGAAGGGGCGCGAGCCGAGCGTGTTGGAGAGCGAGTACATGCCCACGCGCTGGGTGACGTCCACCCGGGGCGCGCCGGCCTTGCCCTTCTTCGTGGTGATGATGACCACGCCGTTGCTGGCCTTGGAGCCGTAGATGGCCGCCGCGGACGCGCCCTTGAGGACCTCGATGCTCTCGATGTCGTTGGGGTTGAGGTCCGCGATGCGGTTGACCTGGTTGTCCTGGGTGGCCGCGGGGTTGGAGCCACGCACGGACTCGGTGAGCTGGTAGACGCCCGAGGCGATGGCCACGTCGCTGATGAGGACGCCGTCCACCACGTAGAGCACCGCGCTGGAGCCGTTGACGGTGGACACGCCGCGCAGCTTCAGCTGCATGCCGCCGCCCGGCGCACCCGAGTTGCTCTGGATGTTGGCGCCGGCCACCTTGCCCTGGAGGGCCTGATCCACCGTGGCGGCGGGAGCGCGGTTGAGGTCCTCGTTGTTCACCGAGGCCACCGAGTTGGCCAGGTGCTTGCGGGCCAGCTCGCTGGCGCGGCCCACCACCACCATCTCCTCGACGAAGGTGGCGTCCAGCGACACCGTCACGGTGTCACGGTTGGCGCCGACCACGACCTCGCGGTCCTTGTGGTCCTGGCTGGAGAAGAGCAGCGTGACCGGGCCCTTGGGGAGTTCCAGGGTGAAGGAGCCGTCCAGCTCCGTCTCCACGCCCTTGGTGGTGCCCTTGATGATGACGCGCGTGAGCGGCAGCCCATCGTTCGTCAGCGCGTCCAGCACCTTGCCGGAAATCTTGCGCATGTTGGAAGGAGTCGGGGCCGGGGCCGCGGGGGCGGCCGGCTGCGGAGCCTCGGCGGCCGTGCCCTGCTCCTGCGCCTTGGCTTCGACGGAAAGGAGTGCAAGTGCGCACCCCGAAATCAACGCTTGTTTCAGCGTCATTCGCTCTTCACCTCAAACGTTCTGCGGATGGAGCGGCCCCCCTGTAAGGGCTGCCGTTGAAAACGAATCGTGTGTGGGAAGAGCAACCACCGTCAACGTCGCTTATGAAACGCAAAACCGTGTATGCTCGGGCGTACTTTCCGGTGACGCGGAAATTTTCGCGCCCCAGTCGCCAGGGTTCACGCCCGGTGCGTTCGGGCCCGGCATCCACGTTGGGAGGGCAGGCGGCCAGGGCGGCCCTCCGCGAGGACACGCCGGGTTGGCGTCGCGCGGGGGGACTCCCTCTTTGCCCTGTCTCGTCACCGACAGGAGGGGTCCATGTTCAAGGGCTCGGGAGGGTTGGCCGCCGCGTTGCTCGTCACCGCCGGTTGCAAGCAGCCGGGGCGGCAACAGCGGCAGGAGCAGGTGGCGCGCACCCGGCAGCGGAACGCCCAGGTGCAGGGAAACCAGCGGCTCCAGCAACTGGTGACGGGCCAGGTGGTGAGCGCGAGCCCGGACGCGCGGGGGGGGGGACGAGGTGGAGGCCCGTCCGGGAGTTGAACCCGGCAACAACGGTTTTGCAGACCGCCGCCGCCCCGGGCGGAACGGGCCTCATCGGAGTGCTCGAGGTGTCCCTCGAATCAGCCTGGGAAGAGGGACGGCGCGCACGCGATGTCCTGACACGGCGCTCCGGTTCACTTCTACGTACGTGGAAGTGGATGGGAGGCAGGGCATGGGTCTCAGCGCATGGACTGCCCGTCGCGGATGGAGACCTCGAGTGCTCGCGCCATCGTGCAAGCCCGCGAGTTCACGGGCCCTGCTCTTGGTCCGGGCCTTGCTGCTCCTGGAGGCAGCCGCGATTCACGTGGCTGACCTCATACCGAGGGGAGCAATCATGAGTGAGAAGAACGCGAGCGACACCCTGTCCGGGCTGACGCTCATCCAGGTGCGTGACTCCATCCGCGCCCACCTGACGCAGGGCAACGCCGGGCACCATGCCATCGGCCGACTCTACAACCACACCGTGAGCAACAAGCTGGCGGAGAAGAATGGGTACTCCAGCGCCCAGCAGTTCTTCAGCCAGAATTTCAAGGAGCTGGCGCAGTCGACCCTGAGCCGCTACGGAGCCGTGGCGCGGCAGTACACCGAGGAGGTGTGCAAGGCGCACGGTGTGGCGAAGCTGGCCTCGCTGAGCACCTACGCGAAGGTGGCGGACTTCGCGCTCTCGGCCGGTGACGTGGGGGCCGTGCCCATCGACGTTCCCCAGGAGGGCGGCAGCGTGGTGTCCAAGCCCTTCGCCGAGTGCAACCTGGAGGAAGTGCTCAGCGCGGTGAAGCACAAGCGCAAACCGTCGAGGCCGTCCATGCCTCCACCGGACGCGGCCCGCGTGGACTTCATGCGGGAGAGCTTCTCGCGGCACTTCGCCCAGGGCGCGCGCGTGCAGCTCAAGACGAGCGTGCAGGGAGGCAAGACGCTGCTCACCATCCAGGGGGTTCCCGTCGATGACGTGGAGCGGCTCGTGGAGGCCCTCATGGATGGTCTCCAGCCCAAGCTCGTGCGCTCCGTGGGCTGAGTTCTCCTAGGCGCCGGGCGGACCGCGCACCGCCATGGCGTGCGCCTCCCCCGCCGTCCGCACTGCTTCGTCCGAGGCGAAGAGCTCCGAGTCGATGCGCTCCGCCTCGGCCGTCGCTCCCTGCAACTCCGCGAGGGCCTCCCGCGCACCGTCACCGGGGCATCCACCGCGTGGCACAGGCGCTCCGGGGCGGCGAAGTCGAGCTCTCCGCGCACCTTCCAGGTGGTGGTCGGCTCGCGCCCAGGCAGACGCGAGAAGGCCGACGTGAAATGGGCCAGCATCACCTCGCCGTCGTCTCTCATGATGAGGGTGTAGGGGTTGACGTTGCGATGGATGATGCGCAGCGCTCGCCCCTCCGCGTCCGTGGGGCGCCCAGCCGTGCCGCTTCCCTCATCCGATCCTGGCCGATGCGACGGCCCTGACGGTCGAGCACGGCGATCTCCACCAGCGCGCCGTACGTCTGTCCGGTGCGCGGCTGGCAGAGATAGAGCTTTTCCCCGAAGGGGCCCTCTTCCAGCTTCTGGAGGCGCAGGTAGTCGGTACCTCCCTGGGAAAAGAGCACGGACAATCCGCTGGCGGGCGCCATGCGCCCGCTCGTGTCGTCAGACATGGAAGGAATCTCCTCGCTTCGCGGTGGAGGGGGCATGGGCTGTCCGCTGACTGCTCGGGGGCCGACCCTGACGCGAAGGTGAGAGGACGGTTACGGCAGCGGTGGGGCGGGAGGGAACGACCCCGGAGGTTGCCCATGGAGGCTTTTCGGAGGCCGGGGGGCTTGCCAAGGCGCTTTACATCCCAGGGCGTTCCGTCGGGGCCTTGCACACCCGGGAGCCTCACCAACGGTAGTGTGTGAAGAGGCAGTCGATGAGGTGCGCCTGGCCGGGCACGAAGTTGGCTGTTCGGGGCACGAGGTCCGGCACGGGTGTGAAGAGGACGTCGTTGGGGAGGCGGGTGTAACCGAAGGTGGACTCGATGAGTGCGGCGAGCTTCGTTTCCTGGGATTGGAACTCAGGAGGGAACGGTGGAAAGCGCAGCCAGTAGCCCTCCTCACTGGGGTCGTTCTTGTCTCTATGGGAGGCATAGAGAGCGTATACGGGGGCGAGCTTGCTCACCATGCACACGACACAGTCATAGAGGGGGTCACCTACCTGGAAGCCCGGCAGGGAGACGCGGCATTCGTAACAGGGGTCATGGCGTGGGATGGTTGTGTCCCAGAGCCAGCAGTCGGGTAGCTCGCGAGAAAGCCGTAGCATGAATTCCTTCCAGGCTGGCGAGGGATTCACGTGGGCCTGGAGCAGCGCTTCGAGGCGTCGGCCTTCTTCTGACTGCTCGTACCGCGGATCTTCATTGCCAAGGTCGGCCGGGTAGTAGCGGTGGACGAGTTGGACGAGCGCGTCGGCTGTCAGTTCTGGATTCATACGAGGGCTGCCCGTTGGGCCGCTACATTGTGAGGAGATACTCAGCCCTTCTACCGTGTTCGTGTCGCGGAGGGCTCGTGCTTCACGGAAACGTCATCCGAGGCACCCCTACCTCCTTGAAGCCGCTGACCTTCGCACCAGGAATGGGGCCAATGTCCTTCTCCGTCAAGATGCGCTGCATGTGCTCCCTGAACTGCTGACAGGCCAAGGCGGTAGGAATCTTTTCCCGCAGGACGATGCGTGCGGCCTTGTCTGCTGCCTTGGCGGCCTCGATTTGTGCGAATTCATCCAGAACCCATCCGTTCACATTCTTTTCCGGAACACCCACTTCGATGTCGCAGGTGGCGGTCAAGGGAAAGGCGGAAGAAATCCTGCTCAGCAAGATGACGACCTGAGCCACCTTCCACCCTCCTCCTTGTGGAGGGCTATAGGGCACGACGTTCTGGAACTGGAACGTGGACGGCGGGATGTGGCCGCCGACACAGGCGAGCAGGGCTGCTCCAAGAAGCGTCAGCGAGAGCCCCATTCCACGAACAGTGACCCGGAGCCGCGAATTCATGGGACCTCCCTTTCCACGCTCAGTGTGAGGGAGGCCTCTGCCACCTGCCCGTCCAGCTTGCGAGACGGGATGCGGCGCCTACGGGAACGTCACGCCCCGCACGGTGAGGGTGCGCGGCCCGCCCGCCTCGCCCAGCTTCAAGAGGAAGGCACCTCGGGTTTGCTCCGGTGTGGCCTCCGACTCCACCATGAGCGAGCCCGTGCTTCCCGGAAGGAGGGGACCGGGCTGCCACACCCGGACAATCCGCAGCCGCTCGCCGTTGGCGCCCACCAGCTCCGCCCCCGGCACGCCCTCCGCCGTCCAGGGCGTGTCGCCCGTGTTCTCCACCTTCAACTCCACCACCACCCGCTTCACCATGCCCGCGTGGTAGCCCCAGGCTTCCCGCCCCCGGAGGACTTCCCCGGGGCGCTGGGTAACGTCCTTGATGATGCGCTTCACGGCCACGCCGTTGAGCCCGTTCACCAGGCCGGCCTCGCGCAGGTCCGTGAGGCCCTCGGGGGACCGGCCCCCGGTCTCCACCCGGGCCAGCCGTGCCTCGCACCGTTCCGCCCGCTCGCGCTCCCGCTGCTCTGCCTGCCGGTAGGACTCGGCCGGGCGGGGCAGGCGGTACACCTCCACCTGCCGCTCGGCCCGGGTGGCGTGCACCACCAGCCGGAAGCGGGCCCACCCAGGCACGGCGTCGTCGGCGAAGCGCGCCGTCATCATCAACTCCCTTCCGGGCGGCAGCGCCCCGGAGGGCAGGAGGTTGATCACACCGGCCCCCCTCGTCCACCGTCACCGACAGGAAGAGCTCGCGCGCCTCCACCGCCACCGTGCCGGGCCGCAGGGGCGCGTGGAACACGAACGTGGTGGCGCGCTGGGGCCCGATGGTGACGGTGTGCACCTGCCCGGCGGTATCCGCCGTGAATTCCACGTGGCGCTCACCCCCCGGTCCCACTCCCCGGTGGCGGGCAGGGCGGCGGCGGGCGGCGGGGTGGAAAGTGCGAGCAGCAGGGGCAGGACGGCCAGGGGCGGGAGTACTTCCAAAGTGGCCTGGACTGACAAGTACCTCCCACGTCGGCCCCACGGCCTTTCCTGCCCGGCTCCCCAACTGCCCGGAGCTACTCACGCTCCGGCACGGGGTCGAAGCGCGGGACGGCCCGGAGTAACACACGGGTGGATTTGGTGGAGATGATGGCGGTATTCGCGGTGCCGCCCGGCTCACGGCGGAGCACGCCCCGCGCGCCATACTCGTACTGCTCGTAGAGCTCCAGGCACATGGGGTAGGTGTGGCCCTCGGGCGTGCGGGCCTGGGTGAAGCGGCCGTACACTCGCTCCGGTCCGACGAACAGCTCCCCGGAGAACACGGTGCCCTTGGGGAGCGGGTACTTGATATCATTCCAGTGGTCCAAGTAGAGGACGACGCCCAGGGCCCACAAGTCGTCGTGGGCATGTGCTTCGTACCGCCCCTGCTCGTGCCGGTGGCCCTTGGCCTCGGGGCTGCGGTAGGGCGCGGTGCCCGGTACCCGGGGCCCCGTCACCGGGTGGGCTCCAGGAAAGGTGCCCACCCCGAAGTCCACCAGCACCGGCCGCCCGTCCTTCTCGCGCACCACCACGTTGGCGCACTTGACGTCGCGGTGCACCGCCGCCAGTTGCCTCCCCAGCGCGCGCACCACCTCCGCCACCCGCCGCGCCGTGGGGTTGTTCCGCCCGGCCCACGTGTGCGGCGACGCGCCCTGGACGTACTCCATGACGAGGTAGACGAAGCGCGGCGCCTTCCAGCTCCCTCCAGGCCCATGCCGCCGCACGCGGCAGGTGGATGAACTTCACCGCGTACGGTTTGCCCCCCGGGCTCCGGGCTCCGGGCCCGGTACACGGTGCCGTAGCCGCCCGTGCCCAGCCTCGCCTCCAGCACCAGGCCCCCCACCTGCGTCCCGGACAGGGGCAGCTGCGGCTCCAAGTATGGCCTGCCGCCACAAGAGGCGCTGCCGGGCCCTGAGCCACTGTCCGCCGACTTCCCGGCCTGCATGCCATCCATGCGCACCACCTCGCAGGTGGGCCAGCATAACACCACCTGGGGTTGCACCAGGTGCTCCGCGAGGGCTCCCTGGAGGTGGGTTTCACTTCTACGTACGTGGAAGTGGATTCGGGGTTGAACCCGTCCAGCTCCTCGCCTTTCTCCCTGGAGTGGGTGACTTGTGGAAGGGCCGCCGAGTGTCCGAGACTCGGAGCCCTCATGCCCGCCAGCGATGAACGCCGCCTGCAGGCCCTCGTCCTCGCCCCCGTCCGGCGCGTACGGCGGCGGCTCAACGCCGTCCTCTGGACGGAGGCGGCGGTGGCTCCCGTGTGGGCCGCCGCCACGGGCTGTGTGCTGGCCCGGATGTTGTTGCGCGACTCCGCCGCCTGGGTGCTCCCGGTGCCGCTGCTCGCCGCGGGCGCGTGGTGGCTCGTCCGGGCCCGTGCCCGGAGCGTGTCCCTGGCGCACGCGGCGGTGCTGGCGGATCGCTCGTCCGGCGCGGGCGGGCTGTTGCTCACCCGCTTGGAGCGCCCCGTGGGCGAGTGGGAGCTCTCCGTCAACCAGTACGCCCGCGCGGTGACGCCGCCACCCGTGGCCTGGAAACGCCCGGTGGGCGCGTTGCTCGCGGCGCTCGCCTTCCTCGTCATTGGATTCCTCCTGCCGTTGCCCGCGCGCCGGGTGACCCCCGCCAACGCGGCCGCCGCGGCGAAGGTGGCCGCCGTGCAGGCCAAGGCCGAGGCGCTCGCCCGTGAGGAGCCGCTGGGCACCCCGCTGGAGGAGGAGCTGCGCCGGCTGTCCGAGGAGGTCGCCGAGGGCCGCTTCGACAGCGCCGACTGGGAGGCCGCCGACAGCCTGGAGAAGTCGCTGGAGGCCCGCGCCGCGAAGGCCGCCGCCGAGCTGGCCGCCGCGTCCGAGGCCGCTCGCGAGCTGGAGGAGTCTCTGGACGCCGCCTCCGGAGCCGAGGCCGCCACCCGGGAGCGCGAGGCCCTGGAGAACGCGCTGATGGCGCTGGGCGCGGACAACGCCGCGCAGCGGCGGCAACAGGGTCAGGAGGAGGGGAACCCCGCTTCTGGCAATAGCGGTGGAGTTCCGAGCTCGGGCGATGGTGGCACCAGCGGCCAGCAGGCCCAGGGGAAGCAGGGAGGCAGCGGAGGAGCGCGCTCGCGCGATGAGGTGGCCAGCCTGCGCGAGACGCTCGAGCGCCGCCAACGTGAGCTGGAGCAGCGCTTCGGCCAGGGCAACGGGCGCGACGGGAACGGGCGCAGCGGCTCGCGGCCGGGAGACGGAGAGGGCGAGGGGCAGGGACGCCAGGGCGGCCACGCGAGCCGCCAGACCCGGCAGGGCAAGGGTGAGGGCAAGGGCGGCACGGGACGGGGCGGGGAGAGCCAGCCGCTCGTCTTCGGCGACGAGGCACAGATGGATCCGGAGCGGCTCGCCTTCAAGCCGCTGCCAAAGGGGCAGGGGGGTGAGGCGCAGGGACTGTGGGGCCTGCGCTCCGCGGAACCTCAGCGGAGCGAGGGCGGTGGAGGGGGCGGTGCGCAGGGGATGGGCGCCCAGGGCGACGCGGAGGCGGGACATTCGACGGGGCCGCTGCTGCCCCGCAACCGGGACCTGGTGAAGCGGTATTTCGGGGGGGAACCCTAGGAGAGGAGTCGGCCGTGTCGGAACTGTTGAGCCCCGCCGAGGTGCAGGGCGCGGCGGAGAGGGTGGCGCAGCTCCAGAAGGGGCTGAATCAGGTGCTGCTCGACCAGACGCAGGTGGTGGAGCAGGTGACGGCGGCGGTGCTCGCGCGCGGTCACGTGTTGCTGGAGGGCCTGCCGGGCCTGGGCAAGACGGAGCTGTGCAAGGCGCTCGCGCGGCTGCTCGGGCTGCCCTTCCGCCGCATCCAGTTCACCCCGGACCTGCTGCCCGGCGACATCACCGGTACCTACATCCTCGAGGGCGAGGGGCGCCGTGACTTCACCTTCCGCGAGGGGCCCCTCTTCGCCAACGTGGTGCTCGCGGACGAAATCAACCGCTCCAGCCCCAAGACGCAGTCCGCGCTGCTGGAGGCCATGCAGGAGCGCAGCGTGACGGTGCTCGGCCAGACGCGCCCGCTGCCCGAGCCCTTCTTCGTGCTCGCCACCCAGAACCCCATCGAGCTGGAGGGCACCTACCCGCTGCCCGAGGCGCAACTGGACCGCTTCCTCTTCCGCGTCCAGGTGCCTCCCGTGGGCGCCAGGACGCTCGCCACCCTGCTCACCACGCGCGTGCGCGGTACTCCGCCCGTGCTGCCACGAGCGACGGACGCCGAGGGCCTCGCCTCGCTCTTCGCCGCGGTGGATCGGGTGCACCTGCCCGTGCCGGTGGCGGACTTCATCGGCCGGCTGGTGGAGGCGAGCGACCCACGCGCCCCGGCTGCGCCGGAGCCGGTGCGCCGCTTCGTGCGCTATGGGGCCAGCCCTCGCGCCGCGCTGGCGTTGGCCTCGGCCGGACGGGCGCTCGCGTTGATGCGGGGCAAGCCCAACATGGGCTTCGACGAGGTGGTGGCCGCCGCCCCCGCCGTCCTCAACCATCGCCTGGTGCTCGCCTACGAGGCCTCGCTGGAGAAGGTGGGCGCCCTGGACGTGGTGCGCGCCCTGCTCCAGGCCGTCCCCGAGGTGCCCCGTGCGTGAGCGTCTTCCCGCCGCGCTCCTCGCCCTGCTGCTGGGGGTGTTCCCCATGCTCGCGGTGGCCACCGAGCCCACGGCGGTGGTGATGGAGCCCGCCACCGCCGAGGTGGAGCCCGCCACCGCCGAGGTGGACTCCGAGGAGGGTGAAGAGGATTGGTCTCCCGGCTATCTGGAGGTGCCGGGCCAGCCCGTGGAGGTCTCCGAGGGGGGCCTGAAGGTCACGGTGGTCAACAGCGTGCTGCGCCCCCCGGGCGGCTACATCCCGCTGGAGGTGGTGCTCTTCAACCCGGCTGCCACCTCGCGTTCCGTGAGCATCCGCGTCGAGTCGCAGCGGCTGGGCCGTGCCCAGGTGACCACGCGGCAGGTGGAGGTGGGTCCCCGCCAGCGGCTCTCCGCCTGGATGCCCGTGCCCAGCACCGCGGAGGGTGGACTGGTGCGCGTGAACAGCCCGGGCAGCTCCATCCAACCCTTCCACTTCTACTCGGTGGAGCCGGCGGGCCAGCCGGTGCTCGTGCTGGGCTCGGAGGAGGCCTTCCAGTCCGGCACGAAGCTGCCCCGCGTGAAGGACAAGGCGCGGCTGGCGGTCCGCTTCATCCCGCAGCAGGACGCGCCGCGTGAGCTCGCCCTCTACGTGGGCCACCGGATGGTGATGGTGGCCGGGGACGTCACCGCGCTGCCGGCGGATGTCTGGAGCGCGCTCGAGGCCTACGCCGCCACGGGCGGCTACCTGGTCCTCCTCCGCCCTCCGCGGGACGTGGCGGCGCGGCTGCCGCTGCTCACCCAGACGCCCATGGGCGTGCTCCCCTACGGTTTCGGCTGGGTGCGGGTGTGCGGCCAGCCGCGGGAGTGCGGCGAGGGGCTGCTTACCGACGTGCGTCTCATGGAGGAGTCGGGGGTGGGCCACGTGGGCGTCATCACTCCCTTCGGGCCTCCACCGAGCTGGCAGCGGGGGCCCTTCAGCAACCACCACCTGCTGAACGATGGCGAGGTGCCGCTGCTGCCCGGAGTCCAGGCGCCGGTGGGTCGCTTCCTGCTCCTCATCACCCTCTTCGTGCTGGCGGTGGGGCCCGGGGGCCTCATGCTCGCCCGGCGCAAGGGCCCCGTGGCGCTGCTCATCGCCGTGCCCTCGGTGGCGCTCGCCACGTGTCTGGCCATCGTCGCCTGGTCCGTGCTCGTGGAGGGCTTCGCCATCCACGCCTCCCGCTACAGCCTCATCTGGCTGGACCGGGACCGGGACCGGGCGCTGATGGTGGGCCTCGGTGGCTACTACGCCCACCTGGAGCCGGAGGGCCTGCACCTCCCGGCGCAGGCCGCGCTGATCGGACCGGATCTGGACTGGGAGTCACAGGCCACGGAGGCGGACTGGACGAATGGCATGGCGGTGACGGGGAGCTTCCTGCCCTCGCGTACCTACCGCGAATGGGGCGAGGTGGCGGCGCTGCCCTCACGGGCCCGGCTCTCCGTGCGCCGCGAGGGCGAGGGGTTGCGTGTGCAGAACGCGCTCGGCGCCCCGCTGGCGTCGGGCTACGTGCGGCTCGGCGGCAAGCTATGGCAGTTGCCGGAGCTCGCGGACGGCGCCGAGGGCGAGGCCACCCTGGCGTCCGCCTCCGTGGACAAGGTGTCCTTCTCCAGCGTGGCGGATTTCTCCGTGCTCGCGCGGCGCCGCTTCTCCCGTGTGTCCTGGCCCTCGTTGTCCGAGCCGCTGCCGGAGGGCGGTTTCGCCGCGAAGCTGGAGGGACCGGGATTGCTGCCCTCGTCGGCGCTCCCGGTGGAGCTGCACGAGGGCGTGCATTTCATACGGGGAAGGGTGGACGGACCATGAGCCTGTTGGAGGTGAAGGGGCTGCGGCGCGACTACGGCGCCTTGCGCGCGGTGGACGATGTGTCCTTCGAGCTGGAGGCGGGCACCATCCTGGGCTTCATCGGGCCCAATGGCGCCGGCAAGAGCACCACCATGCGGATACTGGCCACGCTGGACACGCCCAACGCGGGCCAGGTGATGCTGGATGGGCACTCGCTGGTGGACACCCCGGACAAGGTGCGGCCGCTCATCGGCTACATGCCGGACCGCTACGGCACCTATGACGACGTCACCGTCTTCGAGTTCCTCGACTTCTTCGCTCGCGCCTACGGCCTCCACGGAAGGGAGCGGGCCCGGCGCGTGGCCTCGGTGATGGAGTTCACCGGGCTGGTGCCCCTCCAGGAGAAGCTCACCAGTGCGCTCTCCAAGGGCATGAAGCAGCGCGTGGCGCTCGGGCGCACGCTGCTGCACGAGCCGAAGCTGCTCATCCTCGACGAGCCGGCGGACGGCTTGGATCCGCGTGCCCGGATTGAATTGCGCGAGCTGCTGCGCGCGCTCGCGGACCAGGGCAAGGCGGTGCTCATCTCCAGCCACATCCTCACCGAGCTGGCGGAAATCTGTGACACCTGCGCCATCATCGAGCAGGGCCGGCTGCTGGCCACGGGCCGGGTGGCGGACATCCTCGCGCAGGCCACGGGGACGGCGGTGGCGGAGTTGCTGGTGCGCCTCTTCCCGGGCGAGGAGGGCGAGGCGGTGTGGGCGCGCGCCGAGCGGTTGCTGCTGGAGCAGCCCCGGGTGAAGCAGGTGGCGCGCGAGGGCGACGCGCTGCGGGTGCGGTTGGAGCACGAGGGCGGCGCCGCGGGCCAGTGGGTGGACGAGTCGGCGGCGCGGGTGCTGGCGGCGCTGGTGGGGGCGGGCGTGCCGGTGTGCGCCTTCAGCCACCGCGAGCGCAACCTGGAGGATGCGTTCATGCACGTGACGAAGGGGAGGGTGGCGTGAGCGCGCTCGCCACGGACACCGCGGGCACCGCCCCGCGCGAGGAGGCCCGGCGCGGACTGTTGGAGCGGCTGGGAGACAGGCTCAACCCGCTGGTGGTGAAGGAGGTGCGCCAGGGCCTGCGCTCGCGCGTCTTCTGGGTGAGCTTCGGGCTGATGCTGCTGTCCTGCTTCATCCTCTCCATGGTGGCCTATGTCAGCACGCGGGAAGGCGCGCTCTCCACCAAGGGCCAGGGCTTCTTCTTCGGCTTCTACGTCTGCCTGGCGATGGTGCACTTCTTCATCATCCCCTACAGCGCCTACCGCTCGCTGGCGCGCGAGCGCGAGGACGAGACGTGGGTGCTGCTCATCCTCACCGGCCTGGGGCCCCGGAGGATTCTCCGCGGCAAGGTGGCCTCCTTCCTGGTGCAGGCCGCGCTGTACGCCTCCGCCGTGGGGCCCTTCCTCCTCTTCAGCTACTACCTCAACGGCATCGATCTGCCGACCATCCTCCTGGTGCTCGTGCTGGGCGCCAGCTGGCTCTTCTTCCTCACGGTGGTGGCGGTGTGCGCCGCCACGCTCGCCGACGGCCGCATCGGGCGCGCCCTGGTGCACCTCGTCCTGTTGGGCTCCCTGGGCATGGCGGTGATGTACGGGCTGATCGCCGCCTTCTTCCTGAGCGAGCAGGGCTACCGCTCCGTCTCGCGCGAGGAGGGCTTCCTCATCGCCACGGGCGCCTGCCTCTGGGCGATGCTCTCCTACGGGTGGTTGCTCTTCGAGACGGCCGCCGCGCGCCTGTCGCTGGCCACGGAGAACTACACGTGGGGCCCCCGGCTGGCGCTCACCCTGCAGCTGGTGCTCACCGGCGTGTTGCTGCTGGGCCTGTGGCTATGGGATGCCCCACCGGCGGGCGCGGCCTCGGGGGCGAGCGTCCTGGGGTGTTTGCACCTGGCCATCACCGGCATCTTCGTGGCCACGGACGTGGATGGCCAGGCCCGGGCGTTGCGCGCCCACACCCGTCCCTGGAGCCTCCTGCGTCCGGGCGCGGTGCGAGGCTTCCGGCTCGTCGTGGTGCTGATGCTCGGCTGGACGGGGCTGTGCCTGGGGTTCCTCTCCATGTCCGCGGGTGGCCGCGGCTCCGACATGGCCCATCTGCTCGGGGTGCTCGCCGCGCCGGCCTACACGCTCTTCTATCTGTCGCTGCCGCTGGTGGTGGGGCGCCTGCCGCAATCGGACAGGCTCGCCTCCCCGGCCGTGATGCGCGTCCTCTTCTTCTCGTTGTCGGGCCTGGCCGGTGCGCTGCTGCCGCTGCTGGCCGTCCTCTTCGACCAGCGCGTGGATGACCCGCTCTTCAACCTGCTCAACCCCTTCGTCGGGATGGGCAACTTCAACGACTACAACCACTCGCTGGACGAGCCGAAGATGAACCTGGGGCTGCTCGCCTGCGTGTGGTTGGTGGCCGTGCTCACCGCCTTCGCCGCGGACCGGGCCCTCGTCGAGCGCGAGCGCCGGGCCCACGCCGCCTCATGAGCACCGCCCTGGACTTCGACGAGGCGGAGGTGGCCCGGCTGGCCCCGGGCCTCGCGCTGGCCCTGCCGCGGACGCCTCAGCGCGGCCGGGTGGGCGAGGTGCGCGCGGCCTCGGCCGGCTCCTCGCTGGAGCTGCATGACTTCCGCGCGTACCAGCCGGGAGACGACCTGCGGCAGATGGACTGGAACGCGGTGGCGCGCACCGGCGAGCTGATTCTGCGCGTGCGCCAGGACGAGGTGTCCCCGCGCCTGGAGGTGCTGCTGGACGGCTCGCGTAGCATGGCGCTGTCGCCGCGCAAGGCCGGGTGCGCGCGCGAGCTGGCGTTGCTGGCCACGGAGGTGGGGGCCCACCAGGGACTCAGCCCCACGTTGCTGGTGGGCGGCGCGCGCCCCGAGCGCGTCCAGGGCCAGGTGTGCCGCTCCGCCCTGCGCTCCGCCACCTTCGATGCGAAGGATGCGCTCCACGCCGCGCTCGGACGTCTGCCTCCGCTGCGCCCGTGCGGGCTGCGCGTGGTGGTGAGCGACTTCCTCTTCGAGGCGCCGCTGCCGGCCCTGGTGTCGCGGCTGGCGCAGGGGGCCGCGGTCCTCTTCCTGGTGCAGGTGCTGGACGCGGAGGACCTGGAGCCCACGGGCGGCGAGGGCGCGCGGTTGGTGGACGCGGAGAGCGGCGCGGCGCTGGAGGAGCTCCTCACGGAAGAGGTGCTGGCGGCCTACGCCCGGCGCTTCGCCGAGCACCAGAAGGCACTCGGGGCCGCGGCGGCGAGGGCCCGGGCGGTGCACCTGGTGGCTCCCGCGCCCCAGGCCCTGCGCACGCTGGTGGCCGGAGCGCTGCGGCCCCTGTTCCTCCCGGCGGGGGTGGCATGAGCTTCGGCTTTCCCTGGGGACTGCTGGCGCTGGGGGCGCTCGCACCGCTGGTGGCGGCGTACTTCCTGCGGCGCAAGCAGAAGCCGGTGGTGGTGAGTGCCCTCTTCCTCTGGCGCACGCCCCGCCACCGCGCCGAGGCCGGCCCGCGCTTGGAGCGCTTCACCCGCGAGGCCTCGCTGCTGCTGGAGGCGCTGGCGGTGGTGGCCGCGGCCCTCTTCCTCGCGGACGTGCGCCTGGGCGAGGAGGCCCGGACGCGGCACGTGGTGCTGGTGGTGGACGGTGGCCTCTCGATGTCGGCGCGCGGCGCGGACGGACGCCCCGTGTTGGAGAAGGTGCGCGCGGAGGCGGCCCGGCGCGTGGAGGAGGAGAAGGCCACGAGCGTGACGGTGCTGGCCAGTGGCACGGTGCCGCGCGTGCTGGCGGGGCCGGAGGCGGAGCCCTCGCGCGCACTGGCCGCGCTGGAGTCCTTCCGGGCCCTGGGCGCGGACCATGACGTGGCACCCACGCTGCTGTGGGCCCAGGAGCTGGCGGGCCCGGGACGGCGCGTGCACTTCCTCACCGATGCTCCGCCCACGGAGGGCGTGGCCGTGCCCGCGGCGGTGCGGTGGACGGCGTTGGGCGCCCCTCGGGACAACGTGGCGCTGGTGTCCGCGTGGCGCGGGGACGAGGGCTCCACGGCCACGGTGACGCTGCGGGTGGCGCGTTTCGGCACGGGGCCCGAGGAGACGGAGGTGCGCGCGGTGGCCCGGCCCGGCCCGGGGGCGAAGGAAGGCACCGAGCGGCGCGAGCGGGTGCGGCTGCCCGAGGAGGGCGCGGCCACGCTGCGCTTCACCTTCGAGAACGCGGGAGACGTGGAGGTGTCCCTGCCGCCGGACGCGCTGCCCGAGGACGGCGAGGCCCGCCTCCCTCCCGCCCCGGAGCGGCGGGTGCGCGTGGCGCTGGCCGAGGGATTGGACGCGCCGGCACGCTCGGCGCTGGAGCGCTTCCTCGCGGTGTCGCCGGGTGTGGAGCAGGGGCCCGGAGAGGGGGCACTCGTGGTGGGCCCCCGGGGCTCGGACGCGCGGTTGACGGTGGGCGTGGGCGGCGCCGTGCGCACCTTCGTGGGCCCCTTCTTCGCGGAGAAGGGACACCCGCTGCTGGATGACGTGCAACTGGGCGGCGTGCGCTGGGCGGCCGGTGCCGAGCCTCCTCCGGGCCGGCCCCTGATGACGGCGGGCACGGTGGTGCTGCTCTCCGAGGCGGAGGGGCAGGTGCACCTCAACGTGGACCTGTCGCGCTCCAACGTGCAGCGCACGCCCGCGTGGCCGGTGCTGCTGGGCAACCTGTTGCGCGAGGTGCGGCGCTCGCAGGAGGGCTTCCCCCGGCGGCAGCTCTCGCTCGGCGAGGCCCTGGCGGTGGTGACGCGGCCGGGCGCGCGCTACGCGCTGGAGGGCCCGGAGGGCACGCGGCCCCTCTTCGGCGCGGGGGCGTTGAGCCTGCCGCCTCCCGCGGTGCCCGGCCGCTACTCGCTGGAGCGGGACGGCGAGCCGGTGGACGCGGTGGAGGTGCTGCCGTTGGATGCCCGCGAGTCGGACCTGCGTGGGCGGGGCGAGGGCGACAGGCCCGCGCAGGCGCAGGGGGATGACGAGGCGGGCGGCGCCGCTCCCGGACGGGCGCGCTGGCCGCTGCTGGTGCTGCTGGCGGCGCTGATGGCGGATTTCCACATCACGCGGCGCACCGAGGTGAAGTGAGCCTCTCTCTTCTTCATTGTACGAGGGAGGCTCCCACGTAGCGGAGCGAGCGATGCCCATCAGCTATGAAGAAATCGCGGAGATCCGGCGGCTCGTCCGCTGGTTCGCGGCTTCCTCGCGCGCTCATCTACCGCTCCCGCCATGCCGCCGCCGGGGGGGACGCGCCTGTCTTGAGGCGGCCCCTGGGTGTAGAGCGACAGACCTTGGACTCCAGATCGTCTACGCTGCGCCTCTTCTCGCTGCCCTGGTGAGGTCGCCATGAAGAAGATTGTCGCGCTGTTCTGGGTCCTGGTCGCGTCCGGTTGTGTCACCACCCCTTCCGCCCCCCCCACCACTCCGGCCCCCGAGCCGCTCATCGCGCGGTGCGATGCCACGCAGGCCCAGCTCTCCCGGGAGGCGGATCAGCGCGCCAGCCCCTACACCATCGAGAAGCACATCGCCGAGAAGTTCCCCGGCCGTCAGGTGTCGTGGCTGATGAAGGACAGCGCCTACCAGACGTTCGTCGTCCAGACGAACGCGAAGAACTTTGGCCGCTGCAACGACACCGGCTGCTACCTGTTCGCGGCGCCGGCGAGCGTCATCCAGAAGGCCGTCCAGGACTCGATGAAGGACGGCACGCATGACCCCGCGGTGCTCGGCAAGGCGCTCGGCCTGCCGGCCAAGAACTTCGAGGGGACGCTGCGGATGATGACGCTCGACCTCGATGCGAGCGGGGTCTGCGTGCGTCTGCCCGTCGACAGCGATCCGGGCGTGTGGAAGTGCACCAGCGCCGAGGACACGGATTGCTTCAAGTTCGGCGGCTTCACGTCGGGAGGGGTGCCGGAGGTGATGGTGATCAACGCCCCGGTCGCGCAGGCCCGGGTCGAGGAAATCCGTTGAGCGACGAAGAAGTCCTGCTCCAGAGCCCGCTCCTCTACAGGCTGTTGCGCGACCGGAGCGGTGCGCTGATCATCGAGGTGGTGGTCGGCGGCATCGCGATGTCGGCGGTGCGGGTGCGGCTGGATGCGAACGAGACGGCCGCCTACGCCCGGGAGGGCCGGGCCTTCGCGGAGCGCCTGGCCCAGGCCATCCAGGCGGATCCACCGTTCGGGGGGCGCGCGGTGGACGTGCCCTAGCGTGGCCAGGGCCGGGTGGGTAGCATGGCGCGGCGTCCTCCGTGAGCGAGGCCGGTTCCCTCCCGAATGAGCTTCTCCCTGCCGCAGGCGCTGGTGCTCCTCGTCCCGCTGGGCCTCTTCCTGTGGAAGCGAGGCCAGCGGCCCGGTCCTCCCATGGCCCTGCGGTGGGCGCTGTTGCTGCTCGTGGTGGGCGCGCTGGCCGGCCCCGAGTGGGTGCTGCGCCACGCGGGCAGTGACGTGGTGGTGGTGGTGGACCGCTCGCGCTCCATGCCGGCCGACGCGGGGCGCGTGGCCTCGGAGCTGGTGGGCCTGCTGGAGACACAGCGGCGCACCGGTGACAGGGTGGGCGTCCTCTCCTTCGGCCGTGAGGCCCGGGTGGAGCAGCCGCTGTCGGAGGCGGGACGCTTCGGCGGTTTCACCCGGCCGGTGGACACGGAGGCCTCGGACCTGTCGGCGGCGCTGGACGCGGCGGGGGCCCTCATTCCTCCGGGCCGCACGGGCCGGGTGCTGGTGGTGTCCGACGGACGGGCCACTGGCGCGGACGCTCGGGGCGCGGCACGGCGGCTGGCGGCGCGGGGCATCGCCGTGGACTTCCGCCAGGTGGTGCGCGAGGACTCCCCGCTCGACCTCGCCGTGCTCTCGCTGGACGTGCCGGCCGCGGTGAGGGCGCACGAGCCCTTCCAGATGACCGGGGTGGTGGTGGCCTCGGCGCCCGTCTCTGGAACGGTGCGCCTGGAGCGCAATGGCCGTGTGCTGGTGAAGGGGCCCTTCGACTTCCAGGCCGGGCCCAACCTGCTGCCCTTCCGCGACCTGGTGGAGGAGCCGGGCCTCGTGGCCTACCGGCTGACGGTGGTGGCGCCTGGCGACGGGGTGGTGGAGAACGACGTGGGGCAGGCGGTGCTGCGGGTGGAGGGGCCTCCCCGGGTGCTGCTGCTCACCGCGCAGCCGGAGGGCTCGCTGGCCCGGGCGCTGCGCTCGGCGGGGTTGCTGCTGGAGGTGCGCGCGCCCTTCCCCGTGACGCTCGATGCCCTGGACGGCGTGGGGACGGTGGTGCTGGAGAACGTGGACGCGAACCAGCTCGGCGAGCCCGCGCTGAACGTGTTGGCCTCGTACGTGGAGCAGGCCGGGGGAGGGCTGGTGATGACGGGTGGCCGCTCCAGCTTCGGCGAGGGCGGTTACCGCCGCTCGCCGGTGGAGCCGTTGCTGCCCGTGTCGCTGGAGATGCGCGAGGAGCAGCGCCGCACGGCCCTGGCCATGAGCGTGCTGATGGATTGCAGCTGCTCCATGGGCGCCACCGTGCCGGACGGACGCACGAAGATGGAACTGGCCGCCGAGGGCGTGGTGGGCGCGCTCACCCTGCTCAACGAGAAGGACGAGGTGTCCGTGCACATGGTGGACACCGAGGTGCACGAAGTCTTCCCGATGAGCCCCGTGGAGAACGGGCTGCCGCTGGACGCGGTGTCGCGCGGCTTCAGCGGCGGAGGCGGCATCTACGTGGGCGAGGCGCTGCGGGCGGGCCGCGAACAGATTCTGCGCAGCGACAAGCTCACGCGGCATGTGCTGCTCTTCTCGGACGCGGCGGACTCGGAGGAGCCGGACGATTTCCTGAGGACGCTCTCGGAGCTGCAGGGCCAGAAGGTGACGGTGTCCGTCATCGGCCTGGGCTCGGAGAAGGATTCGGACGCGGCGCTGCTCGAGGAGATCGCCACGAGGGGCGGAGGCCGCATCTACTTCGCCGAGGACGCGATGAGCCTGCCGCGCATCTTCAGCCAGGAGACCATCGCCGTGGCGCGGGCCACCTTCGTGGACGAGCCCGCCTCACTGGAGGCGGCGCCGGACCTGCCGTTGCTCGGCAGGCTGCCGTCGCTGGGGCTGCCCCAGGTGGGTGGCTACAACCTCACGTACCTGCGGCCGCGCGCGAGCGTGGCGATGCGGACGCTGGATGACAACGCGGCGCCGGTGCTGGCGTTGTGGCCGCGCGGCTCGGGGCGGGTGGTGGCCTTCATGGCGGAGGTGGATGGCGAATTCACCGGCGAGCTGCGCACCTGGAGCGGCCTGCGCGCGGCGCTGGAGGGCATGGTGCGTTGGAGCATGGGGGGCGCGGGCGAGGCGGGCGAGGCGGTGGCGCGCTCGGAGCGGCGGGGCAACCTGCTGCGGGTGACGCTGGACTTCGCGCCGGGAGAGGCCCTGCCGGGCGCGCTGCCCTCGCTGGTGCTGCTGCCGGGAGACGGGCGGGGCGCGCCGGTGGAGCTGCCCATGCGCTGGGAGGACGAGGACCGGGTGGCGGCCGAGTACACGCTGCCGGGCAGCGGCACGTGGCACCCGGTGGTGAAGCTGGGCACGCGGGTGCTGCGGGCACCTCCGGTGACGCTGCCCTACGCGCCCGAGTTCGAGCCCGGCAGTGCCCAGGAGGGCCTGGAGGTGTTGCGCGGGGTGGCGGCCGTGGGCGGAGGCCTGGAGCGGCTCTCCATGACGGGCCTCTTCGCGGAGGCGCCCGAGTCCGAGGGCCGCGTGGCGTTGGCGCCCTGGTGGGTGGCGCTGGCGGTGGGGGTGTTGCTGGTGGAGGTGGTGGTGCGCCGCTTCCTGTCGGGCCCGAGGCTCCGGCGCGCGGTGGCCGCCTCCACCCCGGCCACCGTGGCGGTGCCGGGCATGCCAGCTCCCTCCGTCTCGCCTCGGCCCTCGAGCAAGCCCGCGGCCGGAACGGGCCCGGCTCCGGAAGCCCCGGCCTCGCCCGAGACGAAGCCTCGCGAGGAGCGGAGCGTGGACTCGGCGCTCGAGTCCGCTCGTGAGCGCGCCCGCCGCCGCATGGGGCGTTAGCCGCCCCGGTGCTGGCGCGGCCTACTGCAGGGTCACGCCTTCCCGCTCGGGAGGGTGCTCCGGGGGCCGCGAGGCTTCCTTCTCGGGCTCGTAGGTCCGCACCAGCCAGTACGGCAGCCAGTACACGTCCTCCCTCCTGTGCCAGCGCAGGGCGGAGTCGTGTTTGAGCTCATCCTCGATGTCCGTGTTGAGCCACTCCGCCAGCTCGGGCCCGGGCTCCTCGAAGCCGTGGGAGCGGTAGAACTGCACATCCTCCGCCCACCGGTGCCTCCGGGCGGCCGAGGCTTCCCGGTCCACGAGGATCCGCACCGCCATCAGGGTCCCGCTCGAGATGCCAAAGGTGTCGTGCGGCTCCTGGCTCGTGGTGATGCGTCGCAGGAAGTCCTCGCGGATGCCGGCGCCCCACAGCCCGGGCGGCACGTAGAAGTCGTCGCCCTGCCACACCATCACCAGCCTGCCCCCGCTGCCGTCCGCATCCCAGAGCAGCGGCTTGCCGTCCGAGTGGTGCGTGCGCGCGATGAGCTGGGCGGCCTGGATGAAGTACTGGGGCTCTCCCTCACAGGGCATCTTGAGCTGGTAGGAGATGAGCCGCTCGAGGGGAACCTGCCCCGGGGTGGGCGTGTCCTCGGGGGTTTCATCCCGGGCGAACCGGCCTCCCTGGTATCTCCAGCAGGACATCGCGAAGCCATGCTCCTCCCGGGAGAGCCGCCCGATGTCCTCCTGGTCCAGGGGCGGGAGGTTGAAGCGCTTCTCCAGGAAGTAGGTGAAGCGTGACGAGTACTGGGTCTTCAGCAGGGGCCACCAGGCCCGGAAGAGCGCCGAGTAGGCCCAGCGCGCGAAGTAGTTCATCAACCCCTGGTAGGCCGGGTGGTTGTAGTGGGTGGAGAGGTTCTCGGAGAGGAACACCTCCTCCATGAAGAGCAGCGCGAGCCGCAGGATGTGGAGCGCCTCGGATAGCTCCTGAGGGGTGGGGTTGAACTCCTCCGGGTGGCCGTTTCCGCCTCCCGGTTTGAACCTTGGCCACACCTTGCGCAGCACTCCCTCGCGCATCCGCGCCTGTTCTTTGGCTTCCCGGTCCAGCTCGTTGATTTCCTTGAAGACTTCCCGGAAGAGCTTCCGGGACTCCTGACGTTGCAGCAGCGCATCGAGCTCGGCGGCGCGCGCCACGAAGCGCGAGTAGCGCTCCTGGTAGCCCTCGGGCACGGGCATCCAATCGTAGCGGGCCCGGGCGAAGAGCTGCGCCGCCCGCTCCTTGCTCCGCTCCGTGGCCTCACGCAGGGGGCGGAAGGCCGTGAGCGCGGCGTGCTCGCCCAACCGGCGGTAGGCCTCCCACTGCGCCTCGTCGTAGAACTGGTCCCCCGTCGTCTCATGCGGGAAGTCCGCGTTGCGCGCCTTGTACTGCCCGATGTCGGGGGGCTCGTTCCCCATCAGCGTGGGTTTGAGCAACAACAGCACCCCGGTATCCCCGTCCGGGTATTCGATTTCCCCCACGACGATGGGCTGGCGCGACAGTCCTCCCTCTCCGGCGCGCAGGGGCGAGACGTCGATGCGCAGCTCCACCCCGAAGTCCTCGCGCACGCGCCGCACGGCATTGGCGAAGTCGTCGAACGTGGTGTCCGAGTCCATGCCGCAGTCGGAGACCAGGATGAACCGGCAGTGGCGGCGCACCAGCTCGTAGAGCGCCAGGTTCTCGAAGTGGCCGCCGTCCGACAGCAGCACGTCCCGGCTGCGCGCCCGGGACTGTCCGAGCAGCTCCTTGTAGAAGGGCAGTCCCACGAAGAGGCGCTCGTACCACCGCCGGTGGGCCCGGGTGGGGTGGGGGCTCCAGAGGCCCAGCCGGAGGTTGAAGGCGGTCATCAGGAAGGTGACCGCGCGCCCCAGCCGCATGGACACCGCGCCCATGTGCGAGTTGAAGGCCGCTCCGGAGGCCGTCATCGCCGCCGCCAGCGTGGGCACCGTGCCCCCCTCCTCGCGCAGCTTCTTCCAGCTCTTCCACTCCTTGCCCACGGAGAAACCCACGCTGGAGAGCACCGCGCTGTCGGCTCCCCGGTAGAGGCTGGCCATGGGGTCCGCCGAGGAGAGATCGTTCGCCGCGCAGCAGATGAGATGGAGGGGTCCGGGCCGTGGCTTCAGCCAGTCCAGGGGCAGGTCATCCTTCGTGTGGGGCTCGGTCTGGCCCGGGCCCTCTCCGTGCGCCGCGCCGATGAAGGTCCGCGCGATGCGGCCGCGGTAGAAGACGTGCAGCCCCACCAGGTTGGGATCGAAGAGGAACAGCGTGAGCACCGTGAGGGTCAGCGCTCCCACCTGGAGCCCGAGCAGCCACCCCCCGTGCTCCGCCGCGCGGATGAGCAGGACGAGTCCCAGCCCCACCAGCGTCAGCGTCACGTACCCCAGGAGCTTGGGGAGGTGGGCCTTCAGGCGATCCTTCAGGCCGGGGCTGACCGGTCTGCTCGTCCGCCGCCCGAGGAACTGATGGGCCTTGGCGAGCAGGGCCGTGAGCGTGGTCACGATTCCCGCCAGACTCGCGTAGGCACCGGCCGGGTTTCCGCTCTCGAGGATGAGCCCGTGCAGCCACCCCCCGGCCACCCAGAGCGCCGCGAAGAACGTCCAGACCACCGCCAGCAGCAGCAGTTGGCTGATGACGCGCTCGTCCGCGGCCAGCTTCGTGCGCTGCATCCACTCGGTCGTGAAGCGCGAGCCGAACCACCGGAGGATCACCAGCAGCACGATGCTCCCCAACCAGGCCAGGGAGGGCAGGAACACGTAGAGTGGATCCAGGTAGCCGGTGTGCATCACCGGCCGCGGCCAGGGGCCTTCGAACCTCGTGCCGGGCCCGTCATGGTAGAGGTGGACGAGCCCCCACCAGAGCAACAACGTGGCTCCCGTCGCCAGCAGGGCGGTGGGGAGGTAGTAGCCGGGCCTCCGGAACTCCACGTCCTCGGCGTCCTCCTGGCGGGGCCGCGGGATGTTCCGGGCGAGCCGCACCTGCTCGTACTCCCGGGCGAGCAGCCCTTCGAAGAGGCAGAGCGCTCCACCCGTCATCAGGAACAGCAGCGCATACGAGATGGGCAGTGCCACGGGCGGTGCCCCGTGCCAGGGCGACCACTCGACGAGCAGGAGCCGGGCGAGCAGTTGCCAGAGCAGGGGCGCCAGGATGAGGAGCGAGAGCGCCGCGAGGAGCGCGGGGAGGACGGCGCTCAGGGTCGCGACGATCATCCGCCCCGTGTCGAGGCTCGTCAGGCCCAGCCGGGGATTGAGGAAGTTGCTGAACTCCCGCAGGTGGCTGACCTCGGGGAGCTTCGCCCCGCGAGAGCCCTGGGTGGTGGTGGGAAAGAGCTCGGGGCCCTTCCCAGTGGCATGGGCCTGTCCGGCCCGCTTGCCGTGGTAGTGCCGCCACGCCGTCCAGAAGCCACCGATGTACCCTCCCCCGGAGACGGTGGCGAGGTAGTCGAACATCTCCAGCAACCCCAACTGGTGCAGGCCCTGCAACAGTCCCAGGTTGAACGTCGCGCTGCGCATGCCTCCGCCCGAGAGGGCCAGGCCGCACAAATCCCTCCGCTCGCTGACGAACCGGGGCTCCGCCGGGGCCGGCTTCTTCCGTTTCGCGCCGCCGGAACGCCTCGCGCGGGCCCTCTCCAGGTACCTCCGCTCTCGCGCCAGCAGCCGGTGGGCGATGCTCGAACCCGGCTTCCCGGTGGGCCTGGATGGTTTGCGCATGGCTCTCTCCGGGCGCGTTTCCGCCCCCGCACGGTATGTCCGCGTGCCACACGGAGGGAGTGTCCCCGGGCCAGATGCGATTGTTGGATTCTTCCAATATCCAAGAAAATCAGGAAATGTGACATTTCCTGATGCTAAGAGGCGTCCTCCCCCCCGCCGTGGAGCCGGGACTCCCCCTCCGGTTCCGCGGCCATACCCGAGGCACGCGATGAAGCTGCGCTACACGTTGTTGTTGTTGCCCGCCCTGTTGGCCGTGGGCTGCGGTCCGTCCGAGGACGAGGTGGTGGTGGACGAGCTCACGGGCCAGGTGCTCGAGCCGGCCACGACCGAGTACGACATGCACCGGTTGCTCGAGGACACGGACATCACCGGCGGCCAGTGGATTACCGTCGCGCAGGTGCAGGCCTTCCTGCAGCAGAAGGGCTCGTACCTGGCCACCTACAAGGATCCGGCCTGGAGCAACAAGACGGCGGCGACGCTCATCGTGGAGCAGTCCAAGCTGCAGACCATCAGCCCGCTGTACATGCTGGCGCGCATCCAGACGGAGTCGAGCCTCATCACCAGCGGCACCTCCACCAACCTGGCCAAGGCCACGGGCTGTGGCTGCCCGGACAGCGGCGGGTGCAGCACCTCCTACGCGGGCTTCGGCAAGCAGATCGAGTGCTCGGCCAAGAAGCTGCGCGGCTACCTCACCGACCTGGACGCGGGCCGGGCCACCATCTCCGGGTGGAAGCCGGGCGTGACGAAGAGCACGTCCGACCCGTGCTCGGTGAGGCCGGCCAACAAGGCCACCGCGGCGCTCTACACGTACACCCCCTGGGTGGGCGCGTACGCCATCCAGTGCGGCCGGAACGACATTGGCGGCTCGTCGCTGGTGGCGGTGAAGTACAACCAGTTCAAGGGCGAGTACAACTGGGGCACCGGCGGCAGCACCGTCACGTGCTACTCGGGCACGGTGGATGCGAACGTGGCCGTGGGCGTGTGCGTGCAGAGCTCCTCGGACGCCATCTGGCGGCAGTGCCAGGCCGACGGCACCTTCACGGCGGGCACCACCACCAAGCCCACCAACTGCACGGCGTCCTGGCCGTATTGCTCGTCCGCCACGCTGGGCCGCTCGGTGCCGGCGCGCACGTGCGTGCAGTCCAGCGGGGATTCCCAGTGGCACCAGTGCGGCGCCGAGGGCGCGTGGCTCTCGGCTCCGAGCGCTCCCCTCACGGGCGCGGGCCCGGTGGGCAGCTGCTACGCCTCCTACGCCCTCTGAGCGGGGGGCGGCTCAGTTGAGGCCACGGAGGCCGCTCATCATGCTGAACAGGAAGATGTAGAAGCCGCCGCACAGGCAGCAGGAGAGCAGGGGCACGGCCAGGCATCCCACCACCGCCACGCCCCAGCTCGTCTGGTGCAGCCCGCGGTAGGCATGGACGCGGGCCACCATCATCCAGACAGGTGCCACGTAGGGGCCGATGCATGGCACCGCGCCGAGCACCCAGGGCGCCTGGGAGAGGGCGTTGGCCCGGAGCGTCACCTGGTAGTCCCGGGTGACGCCGCCCATCCTCAGCACGAGGTGGTCGAGCCCCGCCTGGATGACGGTGTAGGCCACGGAGAACAGCGGGCCCAGGATCATCAGGGCCACGAACATGAGGGGGCCCACCCACACGGGGATGTTCCCCGTGGACCGGGCCTCCTCGGGGAGCAGGAAGGGCGCGGCGGCGAGGATGCCCATATAGGAGAGGCCTCCCATGAAGCAGCTGGGCACGGTGCACAGCGCCGCGAACAGCAGGGACTCGCCGGCGCCGCCGTGGGGACGGGCGGTGGAGAAGACGCTCGGGTGGAGCATCACGCTCACCAGCGTCTTCCACCAGGCGGTGAACGTGCCCAGCTCCTCGCGCTCATCCCACGGCAGGGGCGTGTCGTTCTCGAGCGCATGGCAGCGCTGGCACACCACCTCGTGGCGCGAGTTGAGCCGCAGGCACTCGGCGCAGGCGAAGGAGCCGCAGCGGTCGCAGATGGCCAGGCTCACGCGGTGGGGGTGGTAGGCGCACGTGGGCTCGGCGCTGCCCGGGGTGGCGTCCCGGAGCAGGGAGGTGCCACAGCCCGGACACGTCGTGGCTCCGGGGGTGATGGGCCGTTGGCAGTGGGGACAGGGGATGTTCATGCGCCACCCATCCTCGCATGAACCTCCCCTGGGGGGTGCCCGGAAGGCGTGCGCTCAGAAGGCCACGGGCAGCTGCTGCAGGCCGTTGACGAGGATGCCGTCGCGCCAGCGCAGCCGGGCTGGGTCTTCCGCGAAGCGCAGCCGGGGCATCCGCTCCAGCAGCAGGTTGATGGCGATGGTGCCCTCGAGCCGGGCCAGGGGCGCGCCCAGGCAGAAGTGGATGCCGAAGCCGAAGGCGATGTGCCGGTTGGGCTCGCGGGTGATGTCGAAGCGCTCCGGCTCGGGGAAGTGCTCGGGGTCATGGTCGGCCGCCAGCAGCGAGGCCACCACGCTCTCGCCGGCGGGAATCACCTGGCCGCGGAACTCGAGCTCCTCCGTGGCCCAGCGCTGGGTGCTGGTCTCCACCGGGCCGCGGAAGCGCAGCATCTCCTCCACCGCGGAGTCGATGAGGGCGGGGTTGGCGCGCAGCCGCTCCAGCTGCTCCGGGTGGTTGAGCAGCGCCCAGACGCCATTGCCGATGAGGTTCACCGTCGTCTCGTGGCCCGCCACCAGCAGCAGGAAGAGCATGCTGATGAGCTCGGCGGGCGTGAGCCGGTCTCCCTGCTCCTCCACCGCCAGCAGGGCGCTGAGCAGATCATCCCGAGGCTCGGTCCGGCGCCTGGCCATCATGCCCTGGAAGTACTGGGCGAACTGCATGCCGGCCTTGCGGATGTTCTCCATGTTCCCATCCAGGGGCGGGTTGACGACGATGTTCGTCCACTCGCGGAACTGGTCCTGGTCCTCCTGGGGCACGCCGAGCATCTCGGCGATGACCGTCACCGGCAGGGGGAAGGCGTAGGCGTCGAGCAGGTCCATGGAGCCCTTGGCCTGCACGGCGTCCAGCAGGCGTTGGGAGATGGCGGTGATGCGCGGGCGCAGTTCCTCGACGCGGCGCGGGGTGAAGGCCTTGGACACCAGCGTGCGCAGGCGCGTGTGATCCGGCGGATCCGCCGAGAGCATGTGCTGGTTGAAGACCGCGTTCTCGCCAACGCGATTCTGCCTGGCCGGCGAGTTTTCGGGCAGCTTGCGGATGTCCTTGGTGAAGCGCGGGTCGCGCATCAGCTCCACCGCGTCCTTGTAGCGGGTCGCCACCCAGATGGGGTGCTTGTAGTAGGGGTCGATCAGCCGGACGAAGGGGGCTTCCTGCCGCATGCGGGCGTAGACGGGCAGGGGGTTGGCGCGCGTCTCCGGCGCCCACAGGTCGTGACGGTTGGTGCTCGAGCTCAAGCGTGACTCTCCAGGGGTGAAGCGGATGGGGGCCGGCCCGCTCCCATCCGGGGAGCTCCCTGGATATCGCCTGTCGGGGTGCCGTGCTCGGGTCATGAGGGGGGGCGCTGGAAGGAGATGATGGGTGCTCGACGCGGGGCGGCCCGGGGCAGAGTGCCCCCGTGGGGCAGAATGTCCCGGCCCGGCTCCCGGACGGATGGCTCTCGTGAGAGGGGGGAGCCCGTTGGCACGGACCCTGCTTGAGGAGGGAGTTCCCTCTCCGCCTGGGTGGTGTGCCGTGATGTCTTCCCCTCCCTCGGAACCCCACCCGCCGCGCATCCTGCTGGCCGAGGACGATACCGAGTTGCGCTCGCTCCTGACGTTGACCCTGGCGAGGGCGGGTTACGGGGTGGTCGCGCTGGAGGATGGCTTCGAGCTGTCCGACTACGTGTCGCTGACGCAGGTGTGTGGCGGTCCGCTGCTGCCGCCGGATCTCATCCTGTCGGATGTGCGGATGCCGGGGCTCACCGGGCTGGACGTGCTCACCCGGGCGCAGGCGGCCGGGCTGTTCTGCCCGGTGGTCCTCCTGTCGGCCTTCGTGGATGACGCGACGCGTGAGGCCGCGCGGCGGTTGGGGGTGAGAGCCTTCCTGGACAAGCCGGTGGACCTTCAGGTCCTGACGGACACCGTGCGCCGGGAGATTTCCACGTCCCAGGGCCCGGGGCCCGGGACGCGCGAGGTCCAGTCATGATGAAGAGCCTGCCGGGTGGTACGGCCCCTCCGCGGGAAACGCACGGTTGAGACAGGTCTATGTCCCGCTCCCGTACACTCGTCCTCGCGGTCGCCGTCCTCCTCGTGTTGGCGGGTGGGGCTGTCCTCTGGCGCCCGGCCACGCCGGACGCTCCGCCCGCCGCGCCATCCCCCGCCACTGCTCCGAAGGAGACGGCCGTGCGTGCCGCTCCGGCCGCGGCGCCGCTGGCCCCTCCGCCCGGGAGGAAGGTGACGGCGGAGCTGCTGCCTCCGCCTCCTGGCTACGTGGGCTCGGAGAAGTGCGGCGAGTGCCATGACGGCGAGCACGCCGCGTGGCGCGAGGACTGGCATGCCCGTGCGCTCTCGGAGGCCACCGCGGAGTACGTGGTCGGCGACTTCGACAACGCCCACTACAAGGGGGACTCCAGCGAGGCGTGGATGATTTCCCAGGACGCGCACTACGCCATGCGCACGAAGGGGCCGGGTGGCGCGCTCGACGCGTATCCGGTGAACTGGGTGGTGGGCGGCAAGCGGATGCAGGACCCCGTCACGGTGATGCCGGACGGGCGCTGGCAGGTGCTGCCCATCTACTACCACGTCACCGGCAAGGGCGAGTGGGTGGACTACTCCGAGTCCAAGCAGGGCGTGCTGACGCCGGACCATCCCTTCTTCTGGGCCAACTGGCAGCGCAACAGCCAGCACTCGTGCCTGGACTGCCACGTCACCGGCCTCAACACGCGCTACGACCGGGGCAGCCACGAGTGGAGCACCGGCTTCGCGGACGCGGGAGTGGCCTGCGAGAGCTGCCACGGCCCCGGTGCGCGCCACGTGGAGACGCAGCTCACCCGGGACATCATCCAGCCGTCGAAGCTTCCGCCCCAGCAGGCGCTGGCCGTGTGCGCGCAGTGCCACGGGCCGCACCGCACGCTCTTCCCGCTGCTGGATGCGGCGCACCGGTATCAGCCGGGCAAGCGCTACGAGGACTACTACATGCCCATGGTGGTGCTGCTGGGCAACCAGCGCTCCGGCGACTTCTTCGAGGACGGGCGCCCGAAGACGTCCAGCTTCGAGTACCAGGCCCTCACCCAGTCGCGCTGCTACCTGCGGGGCGGCGCCACGTGCCTCACCTGCCACACCGCTCCCCACGCGGAGCACGCGGACAATGAAATCAAACAGCCCAAGCACCTCGCGAAGGGCGTGACGGTGGGCTCGGCGAGCTGTCAGGGCTGCCATGCGAAGGAGGTCGCCGAGGGCTCCCGGCACACGCACCACACCTCGGCCGAGGCGCGGGACTGCGTGGCCTGCCACATGCCGCCGACGGTGTCGGGCGTGTTGGATCACTTCGCGGACCACGCCATCGACGTGCCGGTGCCGCGCAACACGGTGAAGCACGACATCCCCAACGCGTGCAACGCGTGCCACACACACGAGAAGGCCTCGCCCGAGGCGATGGCGGAGTCGCTGGAGAAGTGGTGGCCCCACGCGAAGCAGCGGCAGGCGCGGCGCATGCGGCTGGCGGATGCCATCGCGGTGAAGACGGCGGCGGACAGCCGCGGGCCGCTGGAGCAGGTGCTGGCGGACAGGAAGGAGGCGCCGGCCCTGCGCGGCGTGGCGGCCCAGTTGCTGGCCCAGCGCTTCCGCGAGGAGGCGGTGCCCGCGTTGAAGGCGGCGCTCGCCACGGCCACGGAGCCGGGCCTGCGCTCGGACCTCGCCGAGGCGTTGTCGCTGACGGGCACGCGCGACGTGGCGGACGTGCTCGCCCCGTTGCTGAAGGACAAGTCGCTCTGGGTGCGGCAGGCCGCCGCCATTCCGCTCGCGTTCACGGGAGATCCGCGAGGCGTGTCGGCGCTGGAGACGCTGGCACACCAGCCCGAGTCGGAGGGGCTGACGATGCCCCACGTGATGCTCGGCCAGCTGGCGCTGCGCCGGGGGGACCTGGCCACCGGTGTCCAGGAGTTGGAGCGCTCCCTGGACATGCAGCCGTACAACGCCGAGGTGCTGGTGGTGCTGGCCGACGTCTACGCGCGCCAGGGGGACCTGCCGCGGGCGAAGGAGCGGCTGGAGGAGGCGTTGCGGTTCGACTCGCGGCACCGGGGCGCCCGGCAGCGGCTGGAGTTCCTGAGGCGGGGGAGGGGCCCGGGCCGGTGAGCCCGCCCGCCGGGTGAGCGGACGGACCGGCGGAGCGGCGGGAGTCGGGGTAGAGTCGCACCTCCCGTGAATCGCATCTCCGCCAGGGTATTCGCCGCCGTGGGTCTGCTCTTCGTCGCCTCGGGCATGAGCGGGCTCGTCTTCGAGGTCATCTGGGTCCGCTACCTGACGCTGGTGGTGGGCCACACCACGTTCGCCGCGAGCCTGGTGGTGTCCGCCTTCCTGGCGGGGCTCGTGCTGGGCAGCCTGGGGTGGGGGCGGGTCGCGGACAGGCTGAAGCATCCGCTGCTGGCGTACGGGTTGTTGGAGGTGGCCACGGGCGTGCTCGCGCTGGGCATCACCCGGGTGTTGGCCTCGCTGCCCGAGTGGCTCTCCGCGCTGGGGCTGCCGGGTGGAGGGCCGTTGCCGGTGCGCGGGGTGCTGGCCTTCCTGCTGGTGCTGCCGCCCACCTTCGTCATGGGGGGCACGCTGCCGGTGCTCATGCGCTTCGTGGCGCGTGAGCTGGAGGGCCTGGGGCGCTCCTTCGGGGTGCTGTACTCGCTCAACACGCTGGGCGCGGCGCTCGGCTGCGGGCTGGCGGGCTTCTACCTCATCGGCGCGGTGGGGCTGTGGCGCACGGCGGCGATCGCCGCGGGGCTCAACGTGCTCGTGGGGCTCGGGGTGGTGCTCCTGCACCTGTGGCTGCGCCCCGAGCCGCTCTCCACCCCCACGCCCGCGGCGCCCGAGGCTCCGCAGGGTGGGGCCTCGGCCTTCCAGGGCTCGCGCCGCACGCTGCTCGTCGCGGCCTTCGCGCTGTGCGGCTTCGCGTCCATCTCCTACGAGGTGCTCTGGTTCCGCTTGCTGTCCACCTCGTTGGACTCCACCACGTATGCCTTCACCATCCTCCTGGTGACGTTCCTGCTGGGGCTCGTGGTGGGAGGGTTCGTGTACTCGCTGAAGCTGGCCGGGCGGGTGAGGGACCTGGAGCTCTTCGTCACCGTGGAGTCGTTGCTCGCCTTCGCGGGCCTGCTGTCCATGGCGCTGCTGGGCATGTCTCGCCCGGTGAGCCAGTTGCTGGCCGGCCTGGTGGGCGGCTGGGGCCCCAACGCCGTGTACGTGGGCATGCTGTTGCACGCGGCGCTCGTCATCCTCGTGCCCGCCTCGCTCATCGGCGTCATCTTCCCGCTGCTGGTGCAGCTCACCACGCGGCACGTGGCGAACGCGGCCAGCAACGTGGGCCTGCTGTACTCGGTGAATACGCTGGGCGGCATCGTGGGCTCGCTGGCGGTGGGCTTCGTGCTGGTGCCGGCGATGGGCACGCAGTGGACGTTCATCCTGGTGTGCGCGCTCAACATGGCGCTGGCGCTCGGGGTGCAGGCGCTGGACACGGAGGCGCAGCCGCGTGCCCGACGGAGCATGTGGGCGGGGGCGGCGCTGCTCGGGGTGGCGGTGGTGATGGTGCCGGGGGATTTGCTGGTGCGCGCCTTCGCCGACCACGTGGACTCCCGGGTGCGCTTCGTGCGCGAGGGCGTGGACGGAGCGCTGGCGGTGCTCGAGTACGACAGCGAGTCGGTGTGTGACTCGGGGCTGTACGCGTGTGGCCCGGGGTGCCGGGAGAAGGGCTTCCGCCACCAGCAGTTGCTGTTCGGCTCGGTGTCGTACGCGAACACGGCGCTGCCGAGGAAGCGCTACATGGCCACGCTGGCGCACCTGCCCATGCTGCTGCACCCGGAGCCGAAGGAGGTGCTGCAGGTGTGCTTCGGCACGGGCAGCACCGCGGGCTCGTTCGCGAGCCACCCGGGCCTGCGCTCGCTCACCATCGTGGACACGAATCCGGATGTGCTGGCCGCGGCGCCCCACTTCGCCGAGCACAACCATGGCGCGGCGGAGGATCCGCGCACGCACGTGGTGTTCGACGATGGGAGGCACTTCCTGCTGGCCTCCCAGGGCCGCTACGACGTCATCTCCTTCGAGCCGCCGCCGCCGCGCTCGGCGGGCGTGGTGGGGCTCTACACCACGGAGTTCTACCGGGAGGTGAAGCAGCGGCTGACGCCGGGAGGCGTGCTGGCGCAGTGGATTCCCTTGCAGCAGCAGCCGGACAACCTGACGCGGGGCATGGTGGCCTCGCTGCTGGAGGCCTTCTCCGAGGTGACGCTGTGGATTCCCTCGGACTACGAGGCGGTGCTGGTGGCGGCGGACCGGCCGCTGGGGGTGGACGTGGCGGGCTGGGAGACGCGGTGGGCGCAGGCGTCGGTGGCACGCTCGCTGGCGGACGTGGGCTTCACCTCGCCGTATGGCCTCATGGGCACGTACGTGGCGGGCACGGAGGCGCTGAAGCGTTGGACGCGGGGTTATGCCTCGGTGACGGATGATCACCCGGCGGTGGAGTACTTCCTCTTCAACGCGGACAAGCCGTTCGACCCGGAGGCACTGCTCGCGATGGCGGAGCGGCCCACGGTGGTGCGTGGAGAGGGATTGGACGGGGTGCGGCTCGCGCGCGAGCTGGAGGCCAACCGGCGGGTGTTGGAGTCCACGCGCCTCAAGCGGGGAGGGGAGTGGGACGCGGCGCGGGCGCGGGTGGAGGAGGCTCGCGCGCAGGTGGGCAACAACGCCTTTCTGTCCTTCCTGCTGGACCTGGAGCTGGACTGCCTGCGGCCCGCGGGGGCACTGACGAGCCGTCAGTAGACGATGAAGTCGAGCTGCTCGAGGACGGATTTGAGTTCTTCGGGAGTGGTCCCGAACCGCTCCGCGACTGACGGGGCGTGATAGGTCAAAGCCACGGTGGAGGGAGGCTCGGTGGAGAGGTGTTCCACGATGACACTGCCAAATCGCCCTGGCCATTTGACGCGATTCAACTCCGGACTTCTTCCAATGGGGTCCAGGAAGGTGAAGCAGGGCCATGGCGGCAGGCGCAGGGTGCGCATGTCGCAACCATGGAAGCGGCAGTAGTTCAGGCGGGCTTCGGTGAAGTCACAGTCCTCGATGCCGCCGTTCTCCCAACCTGCTCGGTCGGGGAACCGGAGTCCGAAGTCACTGCCCGTCTGGCGCCCGGTGAACCGGCAGCCTTTCAAAAAGGCCATCGACCAATCCAGGTTCTTCAGTTCCTGCTTCACTTGAATGGTGCAGCCGATGAAGCGGGAAGGACAGATGAGCAGCCTCCGGGTCGGCACACGGATGACTACCGTGCAGCGCTGGAGGGTCAGGTTCGAACCGAGGTAGTACAAGCCATCTTTGTCGGCTAGCTCCAGTTCTTCCCCCGCCAGCTCGCGGTTTTCGTAGATGATGTTCATGCACCCATCTTCTCCTGTCAGAAGAAGATCATGCGGAAGAAGACGTCGGACATTCGCCGTCCGTGGCGCCCGAAATTCTCGGCTGATCCGGCGAGCAACTCATAGTGATACTCCTTTCCCATGGGATTGGTGACATCTACTCCTTGGGGATTCCATTGCAGATGGTTGAACAAGCGCTTCATTTGCCTCTCGACCCAACGCCCACGAGCCTGTCCCTCGAGCCGGGATGCCTGAAAGAAGTCGCCCGCATTGCGAGCTTCATTGATGGCGATTCTCTCTTGGTTCGTGAGGTCGCCTGGCCCCCATTGCTTCGCCAGTCGATTGGCTGCGGCCTGGAGCTCGTCGCCCAGCGGATCCTCCGCCGGGATGTCCTTGGGTGACCGGCCGCGCGGCAGGTGCCAGCGCTGGCCATTGCCGAGCACCACCTGCTGATTGCCACCCCGGTGCCGCAGGACGGTGGTGACGAAGTTCCCCCCAGGCGCCAGACCGGCCGCGCTCGCCGAACCGTTATGGCTGAGCATCGCCATCGCGAGAGCTCCCTCGGGAGTGGCCACCACCGTCTCCACTGCCTCCACCGCGACGGCGAGCGCGTCCTCTCTGGCTACCCCTATTCCGCGTACCTGCAAGCCGCCCAGGACCGCGGCTCCGCCCTGCGCCTCCCACTGTGCCCCCGCCGCGCTGTACCCCGGCATGGAGCGCACCCGCGCCGCAATCTCCCCCAGCGTGCGCCCCGTCAATGCCCCGACCGCGAGCATCATCGTCCGGGCCGCGTCCTTTCCCAGAACCTTGGCGAACTGCTCACCTGCCTCGCGCAGCTCATCGAAAGTGGTGGCCTGATGGGCCTGGGTGGCCAGACGTGCCCAGCCGTCCATCAACCCCCACACCGTGTCCACGCCCAGCCATGCCACCAGAATCACGGACAGGCCCGCGGCGAGTGCTTTCGTGGTCGGTTCGGGCACGAGCCACAACGCCAAGTACAAACTCACGGTCCACAAACACGTGGCCACCAGCACGCGTGGATTCAGCTCCCGTCCCAGGGCCTCGAGCGTTTCATCCAGTACCGAGCCGAAGGAAAGCGCGAGCGCCAGCGTGCGCCGGTCATCCGTGCGCAGGTAGGGCCCGTCGTCGAACAGGTGCAGACAGTCACCCCCACCCCGCCTCGCGCACCACTGCACGTACCTGCTCCGCAGGGCCTCGTCCGCTTCGGGAATGAGGCGGTTGTTCTCATCCTGGGGCACCAGCGTGAGGACGCGATCCTTGTACACCTCGGCCAGCCACACGCCCTCCAGTTGCTGCCACTCCACCTGTTGCTCCACCTGTCCCTTCAGCAGCTCGCGTGCGGCCTCCTGGGGCGTCTTCTTCCCCACCCGCACTTCGCGGACGAGCCGCTGGAAGGATCGCTGGAACTCGGCCCTGCCGATGGACACGGGCCGTGTCGTCACATGGCCCGGCTCGAGTACCACCACCTCGTACACGGTGGTGCCTGTGGGGCCGGAATCCCGGGCAGGTGTGGACGCCGGAGGGGGCGCATGGCCCGTGGCGCACGCGGTGAAGAGGAAGAGGAGAATCAGTACCTGACCGGCCAACCCGGGGCGCGGCCGCACCCCCGAGGACGGTTCAGTGAAACGAGTGGACATGCCGCCTTCCCGGGCGAGCCGCGTGGACGGAAGAACGCGGTCGCTGGACTACACGGGAGCGCGAGCACACCCGTCAAGGCCGCCGGGCCGTCAGTAGTCCTTGCTCCAGATGACGTCCGCGGCGCCCTGCTGGGCGTCTCCGTACTCGCCCTCGACGCTCCACTGCGGGCTGAACTGGTACTCCAGCCGCACGGAGTTGTTGTTCTCGCGCCGGGTGGTGGACTGGTTCTGCGCGGCTCCCAGGCGTCCGCTGTAGCCCAGGTACAGGTCATCCGTGAGGTACGTGCCCACCTCCAGCCGGGTCCCCGAGAAGCCCTCCTCGCCGGCCTCGATGGTGAGCACGTCCAGCGGCAGCTTCGCGGCCAGGGCCTTGCGCGCCTGCGAGGCCAGCGCCGAGCCCAGCACCGAGGCCACCTGTTCCTGGTTCATCGACGCGCCCGAGCCCGCCTTCAGCGTGCGCCGGCCCGTGGCGAGCAGCGTGTAGATCTCCGTCTCCGGCAGCGGCGGCTCGCTGGTGGGCTTGATGGTGAACTCCTTGCCCTGCCCGCGCACGGTGACGAAGACCTTCACGCCCGCGCGCTCGTTGGCGTACTCGGCCGTGGCGTTGATGTAGGGCATGGCCGCCGGGCCCGTGAAGCGCACCTGGCTGGAGTCCTGGATGGTGAGGCGCCTGCCCAGCACCTCCACCTCGCCGCGCAGCACGCGCACCTCTCCATAGATGGAGGGGGTGTCCGCGTACTCGACGCGGAAGTTCTCCGACAGGCCGAGCTCCGCGTTGACGTCCGAGCCTCGCACCCAGAGGTTCTTCGGCGCGTTCACATTGACGATGAACTGGCGCTGCGGCTTCTCGTCCCCATGGACCGGGCCCGCGCCTCCCGTGGCCGTCCCCGGGCCCGCCGCGCCGGCCGTGGGAGCCGCTGGCTTGCGCTTGGGTGCCTTCATCGGTGTCCCGTGGCACACCAGGATGATGCCCTCGGGCCGGTCCAGTGCCTGGAGATCCTTGCGTTTGGCCTCGGGCAGGGTGATGTGGGCCTCGGGAATGGTGAGGCTGCGCAGGTTGACGAGACTGCTGGACACCTCCCCCTCGAACCGGGTGCGCAGCCGCAGGAGGGCCAGGAGCTGGTCGTCGTAGACGAGCGGGAAGTCGTCGAGGTTGCCCTCGCCGGTGAGGGAGTACGCCCCCGCCGAGGTGCGGTTCGCCCTGGCCTGGAACTTCAGCGTGCCGCCGCCGCTGCTCGCGGAGAGGTCGGAGAGATTCAGGTGCTTGTCGGTGACGTCGAGCGCCACGTGGATGTTCTGGTAGTCGCCCATGCCTTCCAGGGCGAGCCGGCCCTTCACCCACTCGAGCGTGCCCCGGTAGGTGGGCGCTCCGAGGGTGCCGCCCACGTGCACCTTCTCCATGCGCAGCACGCCGCCGAGGTTGCGCACCATGGGCAGCTGTGAGCCGGAGAGGAAGGTCAGGTCGAACTGGTGCGCGTCCGCCTCCACCTCCAGCGGCACCCGGGCGAAGTCCACGCCCTTGCGCAGCGTGGGCAGGGACAGCTCCTGCGTCACCTGGCCCTTGGCCATCAGCGTGCCGCCCCCGGGCGCGGAGAGGAGCGCGTTGAACACGGAGCGCGCGTTTTCATAGGTGTAGTGGAGGCGGGCCTGGCCGAGGCCAATCTGGCTCACGCCGATGTTCTGCACTCCGGCCGTGAGGTCCACCTGCGGGTCCGCCAGCGTGCCGCGCGCCCGCAGGTTCAGCGAGAGGACGTTCTGGAGCTCGGTGCTTCGCGAGTCCTGCTCCTCGGTCCGGCAGACCGAGGCCGGCCGCCCTCCGGAGGGGGCGGACGCCAGGCCCATCAGCTCGCGCTGGGAGATGGGGCCGGCCCGGACCGCCAGCGTGAAGGGGATGTGGCCCACCACCTCCTGGTCCTGCAGCGCGGCGATGGGCGCCTCGACGTGGGCGTCCACCTGCGCGAGCAGCGTGTCTTCCCGCCGCGCGACGAGCTGCAGTTTCACGGAGTCCTTGTCCGTGTTCAGCGCGAGGTTGCCGTCCAGCGGCTGGAGGCCATTCACCGTGGCCCGTTTCGCCTCCATCTTCAGCTCGCCCACGGGCGCCAGCAGGGGGCCGGCGACGTTGGCCGTCATCGACAGCGTGCCGCCCGCGCCATCGGCCACGCCCAGTTGCGACAGCAGGCCCAGCGGCAGCTCGCTGACCTCCGCGCGCAGCTCGCGCATCGGCGTGTCCAGCACCTGGGCCGCCGTGGGCGGGTCCGCCAGCAACCGGCCGAGCGTGAAGGGCGTCGCGAGGTGGGCGGTGGCCTTGGAGCCGATGCCGTGCAGGTCCAGGCTCGCGCTGAGCGCGCCGTCCTTGTCGTCGGAGCGGGCGGTGAGCTCGAAGCCGAGCGGCTCCGCGCGCAGCTCGGGAGGTAGCGCCCCGGGCGGGAGCACCACGGGGGGAGGGCGCAGGGGGGTCGTCCCCCAATAGCGCAGTCTCTCGCCCTTCAGCGCGAGTTGCAGGCGGGGATCATTCGCCATGCCCTGGAGCGTCATGTTGCCGGAGAGCATGCCGGTGGCGGACTCGGGCTGTCCGGCCATGCGCAGCGCGGGGCCGATGTCCACGCGGTCCAGGGTGAGCTCCAGGTCCACGGGCTCGCGGCGGTGCTGCATCAGCGCCTGGACGGGCACGTCGTATTTCGCCGAGATGCGGCCCGCGGGGGCGTTGGCGGCGAAGGTGCCGGTGGCGCGGTCGCGCACGTAGCGGCCATTGAGGTCGAAGCCCAGGTCCGCGTACTGCTGGTAGCGGCCACCGCGCAGGGTGAGGTCCACCGTGGCGTCCGGGCGGGCCATGCGGCCGCTCACCGCCACCTGGCCGGAGAGCTGGCCGTCCACGTCGAGCGTCGTGGGCAGGAAGGCCTTGGGCAGCCGTCCGAGGTCGAAGTCGCGCAGCTCGGTGCGGGCGTTGATGCGCTCGCCCTCCATGCGCAGCGACAGCGAGAGGGCCTGCTGCCCGGAGGTGAGGGTGAGGGGCTCCTTCTCCGTGGCCACCTCCACGCGGCCGTTGCCCCAGCCCAGGTGGGTGGGGCGCTGGAGCGTCCAGCCGGCCTCGGGGTAGCGCAGGGTGAGCGTGTCGAGCCCGAGGCCCTGGTGGTCCTTGTCCACGGTGCCCTCGAGGGACACGAGGAGGTTCGTGGCGCCGCCGGTGGTCACGGTGGCCGCGAGGGCGCGGCCGCGGGTGACGAGTGAGGCGTTCAGGTCCTCGAAGGTGCGGCCGCCGGCGCTCAGCTTCGTGGCCTCGAGCGTGGCATTCGTGGTGAGGGGTTGGGTGACGTCCGGCACGCGTGCGTCGAGCTCGAGCCCCCGCACGGACGTCTCCGCCCAGGCGAGGGAGTCGAAGCCGCCCTTGACGCTGGCGGCGGGGTGGCGGACGGGGCCGGACACGGTGAAGTCCAGCGCGCCGCGGCCCGAGAGGGGCAGGGGCTTGCCGTCACCCAGCCGGCCCACGGTGTTGGCGAAGGCTTCCAGGTCCGAGGCCACCAGCCTGCCCTCGAGCCGCATGTCCTCCCGGGTGCCGCCGCCGCGCGCGCTGAGGCTGGCGCCGGGGACCTGGGCCTGGAGCTGGGAGAGCTCGAAGCGGCCCTGTTTCGCGCTCGCGTGCAGCTCCACCGGGCCGAGCGTCCGGCCTCCCACCTGCGAGGGCGGCAGGGTGAGGTCCACCGTGCCATCCAGGGTCTCCAGGCTCTTGCCGCCACCGGTGACGCGCAGGTCCGCGGCGAGCACGGTGCTCGGTCCGCCGCCCAGCAGCTTCCCCAGGTCGAGCTGGCGCACGCGGGCGGTCAGCCCCTCGGTGCGCAGTTGCTCCACATCCAGGGCGCCCTCCACCTCGGCGGTGCCGTCGGCGGCCTGGGCGTCCAGGTCCACCCGCACCGTGTCACCCGCCTGGGCCACGGTGCCCGACAGGGTGACGGGCGCGGCCAGCGGGTAGGCGGGCAGGAAGGCGCGCGCCGTCTCCGGGGCCACGCTGAGCCGCTTCACCTCGACGCGGGCCTGTTTCTCGCCCTCCAGCCCGCCGGTGGCCTTCACTTCGAGGCCCGGGGCGCTCATGTCCACGTCGGCGCTCAGCTTGCCCTCCTCGCCCCCGGCCTTCAGTGCCAGACGCACGGGGCCCGCCAGGGGTTTGGCGAGGCTGGCGGTGGCGTCGAGCTTCGCGTCGAGCGCCTGGGTGGCCGAGGCCCAGGAGGCCGCGCCCGAGGCATCCAGGTCATCCAGGCGCACCTCGCGGTTGCCCTCGGGCGCCTCCGCGACGTAGTCGACGGAGCCGTTCTCGAGCTGGAGGTTCTCGAGGGTGAAGCGCAACGTGCCGCGCGGCGCGTTGGGATCCTCGGGCTTGGGATTCCGGGGCTCGAGGGCGCGCGAGAGGTTGAGGCCGCGCTCGTCCTGGTGGAGGTAGAGGTGGGGCTGCTCCACGAGCGCGGAGCTGAGCACCACGTGTTTGCGCAGCAGGGGGAGGAGCGCCAGCCGTGCCTCCACCCGGTCCACTTCCGCCACCAGCTCGCCCTCGGGGTCGTACAGCTTCAACCCGGTGAGGACGGCGGTGCGCAAGCCCAGGTCGAGCCCCCCCAGCTCCACCCTGCCCGAGAGCTGCTCGTTCGCCTGCTGGACGAGGAGGGCCTGGAGGCGGGCCTCACCGGCGGGTCCGGTGACGTAGATGAGGGCGCCGGTCACGAGCACCAACACCAGTCCCAGGAGACCGAGCAGGCCCCACAGCAGCCATCGACTCCGGTGCTTCTTCAAAACGCTTCTCCGATGGACAGGAAGAACGTGCAGAGTCCTTCCGGGCTTCCCGCGTAGTAATTGGTGGCCGCGGCGCCTGCTGCCACCCCACCGAGTCCGAAGCAATCCCCCAGTCCCCCCAGGGTCTCGGGTGCTCCGCTGGTGGGGTCGAAGATGGGCAGGGGCCGGCCAATATTCAACCTCCGGGCCAGGTCCAGCCGTATGGGCCCGACAATGGTCACGTAGCGCATGCCGAGCCCCACTGCCTGGTAGTGGTGGCTCCCGAAGACGCGGCTGCTCTCCTTGCGGACGTCGGACTGATGGGGCCCGAAGTTCAGCGGGCCGGCGCCCACCAGGCCCGTGTCGTGGAAGGCGGCGAGGTACAGATTGCCGATCAGCTTCATGCGCAGCTCCACCGAGGTCTCCAAGAGGCTGTTGCCGCCAATGGGGACGATCTGGTCCACGGGCGACACGTTGGAGTCCCGGCTGATTCTGTTCATGGGCGCGAGCCGCCGGCTGTTGAAGCCGCGCATGGACGCGCCACCGCCGGCGAAGAAGCGGTTGACGATGGCGCTCTCCTGCCGGATGCGCTCGCCCGCCTCATTGGTGACCACCGGGGTCAGCAGCGTGCCCAGCCGCAGCCGCGCCGCCAGGGTGAAGCGCTCGCTGTCGCCGAACGTGTAGTAGCCGCGCACGTCCGGCAGCACACGCAGGAAGGTGTAGTCGCCCTGGAGGGGTCCGCCGCCCTCCTGGAGCGACAGCGAGGTATAGAAGCCTTGCTTCGGCGCGATGATGTCATCGCGGCGGTCCCACTCGGCGATCTGCTCCAGGTAGCTCACCGAGATGTTGCAGGTGTCCGAGCCACTGTTCGGGGGGCAGCCCAGCACGAGGGGCGGGACGGTCGTTTGATCCTCCAGGCCCCGCTGGCCCTGGAGCCGGTAGACCTCGAGGTTGTAGCTGGGGAAGAGGGAGAACCTGGGGAGGGGCTCCCAGATGACGCCGCCGCTCAGGCGCCCGCCAATGAAGTTGTAGGCCTGCTCCAGTCCGCGCTCCCCGGTGAGCGTCGTCTGCAGCCGCAGGTCGCGGGCGAGGAAGCGCGGCTGCTCGAACTGGGTGGAGAGCTGGAAGACGAGGCCGTGCGGGGTGCTGAGGTTGGGCGAGTCCAGCACGCCGTCCCCATCCGTGTCGAGCCGATCGAACGCGGCGCCGAGGGTGGGGATGAAGGCATAACCCACCCGGCCGCCCACGGTGAGCCGGCGAAGACCTCCGAGGAAGTTGCGGTCCGTCCACTCGCCCACCGCGCGCACCTCCTGCCGGGCCGCGTCCAGGCCCACGCCGCCACCCAGGCGGATGGAGCGGAAGGGCGCCTCGCGGACGTCCACCACCACCGGCACCGTGCGGGCCTCCCGGTCCGGCGCGCCGCGGTTGACCTTCACCGCGCCGAACACGCCCATGCGGAAGACGCGCGCCTGGGCCTCGGACAGCGCCGACTCGCTGTACCAATCGCCCTTGCGGATGGCGCCCTGGGCCTGCTCGATGATGCGCAGCGGCTTCACCTGCGGGTTGGCGTCCGTGGCCACGAAGATGTTGCCGAAGCGGTAGCGCGGGCCCGGCCTCACCTCCAGCAGCACCTTCGCCTCGCTCGTGGCCAGGTCCACCCGCGCCTCGCCGCCCACCTCCGCCTCGGCGTAGCCCAGCTCGCGCAGGCGCTGCTGCATCAGCGCCTTCGTCTCCTCCCAGCCCTCCTCGCGGAAGATGGGCCGCTCCTCGCCCTCCCGGGCCGGCCTCAGCGGCAGCTCCGCCAGCACCCGGGAGACGTGCTCCGGGGGCAGCGCCTGCATCCCCTTCACCTCGAAGGTGCCCACCCGGGTGGGCTCGCCCTCCTGCTTCACCTTCACCCGGAGCGCGACGGCGTCCTCCCCCTGGCGCACCACCGTGTCCTGGAGCTGCTCCGACTCGAGCTGCATCTGGTAGTAGCCCTGCGCCTGGTAGTAGCGCTTGATGCGCCTCAGGTCCGCGAGCCACGCGTTCTCGTCGAAGTAGTTGGGGCCCACGAAGGGGTTGAGCGGCTCCCACCAGGGCGTTTCACTGGTGACGATCTTCTCCTTGATGTCGGAGGCCTTGACCTCGTCGGCGCCCTCGATCTTCAGGTCCATCACCTTGGGCTGGTCCGGCCGGGTGGTGCCCGAGGTCGTGCCGCACCCGGTGGCGAGGAGGAGCAGGAGACTGGTACCGCGAAGCATCTGGCGAAGAGGAGAGTCCGGGACGTCCACCCGGAATACATAGTCCGGACGGCTGGGGATGCACCCGCCCGGAGTGGAGCGTCTCCTCCAGCGGACATTTGACGCCCTCCGGAGCGGGGGCTCTGTCCGCTGGAGCGCGCCAGCAGACGCGTGGGACGTGCATCCGGAGCCCGCCTGCTCCAGAGTGGGGCCGTATGTCATGGCCAATCAGAGGATTCCTGGCGGCGGCGCTGGTGGTGCTCACCTCGTGCGGTGTGTCCGAGGATGAGATCGTGCAGATCAAGGAAGGGCAGACGTTGGGTGTGCCGGGCAGGCAGCTCGAGTACTGCACCACCCTCGGCTGTCGATTCCAGGACGAGGCCTGCCTCGAGGTGTTCTTCGAGTACGGCCGTTCACCCGCGCTGTGCCTCACGCTCGACGTGTGCGAGCGGCTCCAGTGCGCGAAGCAGGGCAACGAGTGCGCCATCTTCGACGGCTTCCCCGGCCAGGTGAAGTGCATGGAGCCGAGGTAGCGCGGCGGCACCGGGCCCCTCCGGTGAAGAGGGACCCGGGCCGGTGCGGACACCTCAGCGGCGGGCCGAGGCGGTGAGGAGGCCCAGCCGCTCGGCGGCCTTGCGCGTGTCCTCGTTGGAGAGCAGGTCCTCGACGTTCTGGCTCATGCGGTAGGACCAGTTGGCGTCGCTCATGGAGCCCGGCAGGTTGATGCGGTCGTGCGTGCCGAGCACGTCCTGCCAGGGCAGCACGCACAGCTCGCTGCCCGAGTTGAGCGCGGCGGCGAGCATGGCCCGGTGGAGCTCCGGGGTGAACTCGCGCGTGACGCCGAGGCCCTGGAACTCGGGGTAGACGCGCGCGATGGCCTGGCGCTCGTCCTGGGTGGCCGCGTTCTCCCACCAGTCGGCCACGGGCTCGGTGTCGTGGGTGCCGGTGGTGACGAGCGACACGGCCGGGAAGTCATGCGGGTTGCGGTAGACGTTGTCGTCGCGCTCCCAGCGCATCACCCGGTAGCCCGGCAGGCCCAGGTCCTTGAGGATGGCGCGCACGAAGGGCGGAATCACGCCCAGGTCCTCGGCGACGATGCCCGCGTCCTTCGACAGCAGGCGGAAGTTCTTCTCGCCGTTGCGCTTCCAGGCCTCCTCGGTGTCGGGGAGGAAGCGGCCGGTGGGCGTCTTCTCGTCGCGGATCCACTGGCGGAAGTAGCCCACCGCGTGGTCCACCCGGCGCAGGTCGTAGTAGCTGGCCGCCTTGACGGCGCGCGACTTGAGCCAGCGGTAGCCGTCCTTCTCCATCCGCTCGAAGTCGAAGTAGGGCAGGCCCCAGTCCTGGCCCGTGGCGGAGAAGGCATCCGGCGGCACGCCCAGGCGCGCGTCGCGGCGCAGGATGTCCGGGTGCGCCCACACGTCCGAGCTGTCCTGGCCGATGATGAAGGGCTCGTCCCCGCACAGCAGCACGCCGCGTGCCCTGGCCCGCTCGCGCACCGTGTTCCACTGCGCCTCGGCCACCCACTGCAGCCATGCGTGGTAGCGCACCTCGTGCTCCAGCCGCGCCGTCTCGGCCGCGAGCGCCTCGGGGTGCCGGCTCTTCAGCGGCTCCGGCCACTCCCACCAGGGCTTCTGGTGCCGGTCCTGGGAGATGGCGGTGTAGAGCGCGTAGCTCTCCAGCCACTCGCCCTGCTGCTTGCGCCAGGTGTCGAACTCCCTGGCGCGCGGGGCGTGGGGCCACTCGGTGCGGTCGAAGTGGTCGAAGGCCCGCCGGAACGCCGCGCCCTTGAGGCGGAAGACCAGGTCATAGCGGATGCGGGGGGCGGCGCGCGCCTCGGCCAGCAGCCGCTTCTCCTCGTCGGAGAGCGCCGCCTCGCCGCCGGTGGCGTGGAACTCGGGCAGCATCTCCAGGTTGATGAAGAGCGCGTTGAGCCCGAACGCCGAGCGCGTGGAGTAGGGGCTGGGGTCGCCCGGAGACGTGGGCAGGAGCGGCAGCAGCATCAGCAGGCGCTGGCGCGCCGCCTCCATCCACTGGAAGAGGCCGTCGAAACCGCCGAAGTCGCCGATACCGAAGTCGTTCTTCGAGCGGAGGGAGAAGAGCGGAAGCAGGAGACCGGAAATCCGGCCGGTGGAAGCCATGGTGGGCGCACAATGCATCACGTGCCCCCCGGTGTGAACTGTCCTTCTGCCCGGTCGGGCGGCGCCGTGGCCGCTTGTCGGCCTGGGGAGACACTCCGGCTACCTCCTGGCCCGGCCATTGACGGCAGGCGGAAGCGGCGGCATCCGTTCTCGTCCCGTGCGACTCCCCGTCTCCTTCTATGCGCGCCCCGCGCTCACCGTGGCCCGGGAGCTGTTGGGTACCCACCTGGTCTTCGAGCAGGGGGGCAGGCGGCGGGTGGGCCGCATCGTGGAGACGGAGGCCTACGTGGGGGGGCACGACCTGGCCTGCCACGCCTCCAAGGGGCGCACGCCCCGCACGGAGGTCCTCTTCGGTCCACCGGGGCGGGCCTACGTCTACCTCATCTATGGCATGTACCACTGCTTCAACGTGGTGACGGACCAGGAGGGGGTGGGCTCGGCGGTGCTGGTGCGGGCGGTGGAGCCGGTGGAGGGGTTGCCCGGGGATGTCCGGACGGACGGGCCGGGGCGGCTGTGCCGGGCCCTGGGGCTGACGCTGGCCCACAACCGCTGGGATTTGCAGGACGCGGCCCTCCATTTGACCCGGGGCGAGCCGGTGCCGGAGGCCCGGGTGGAGCGGGGCCCGCGCATCGGGGTGGACTATGCTGGGGAGTGGGCCCTGGAGCCCTACCGGTTGTGGATCCGCGGCAGTCAACACGTGAGCCGTCCTCCGGTCCGCCGTCGCCGAGAGCGGCCTTGACGGGGCTCGGCTTGGCTGGGAGGGTGCGCCCCTCATGTCCGACGAGATGTCCGACGAGGCCGTCAAGGAAGAGGATCGGCAGCTCGTGGCGCGGGCCCAGGCCGGCGACATCAGCGCCTTCGAGGCGTTGGTGGAGGCCCACCGGGACAAGGTGTACGGCCTGACGCTGCGGATGACGCGCTCCGAGGCGGATGCCGCCGAAATCACCCAGGACACCTTTCTGTCCGCCTACCAACACCTCAAGGACTTCCGGGGAGACGCGGCCTTCGGCTCGTGGGTGCACCGGATCGCCGCCAACAACGCCCTGATGCGGCTGAGGCACCGGCGGGTGGTGCAGGCGGCCGAGGAGGAGATCCAGGGCCCGGAGTTCACCGAGCGGGGGAGCCTGGCCGAGTACCCCCTCCAGGACTGGAGCCGGAGCGCCGAGGGCAAGATTCTGGATGCCGAGCTGGGGCGGGCCATCCAGGGGGCGGCCGACCGCCTGCCCGAGGGGTACCGGGAAGTCTTTCTCTTGAAAGACGTGGAGGGCCTCAGTTACGAACAGATCGCCGAGGTGACGGGGGATTCCATCCCCGCCATCAAGAGCCGGTTGCACCGCGCCCGGCTCGCGCTTCGCGAAGCCATCGACCAGTTCTACAATCAGGGCAGTGCGGGCGGGTGAAACCCATCAGGAGGCCAGGCATCTTCGTGAATGACGAGGCAGGCCACGGCCGAGGTTCGGATGTACACGTGTAAAGACGCCATCAACCTCCTGTTGAACTTCCTCGATGGCGAGATGACGCCCGAGGAGTCACGACACCTGAAGGAGCACCTGTCCGGGTGCGCGCCCTGTGTCGATTTCCTGCGGACCTACAAGGCCACGCCAGGGCTGTGTAAGCGTGCGATGGCCCAGCAGATGCCGAAGGAAGTTTCCGCCAAGCTCACCGAATACCTGCGCGCGCGCATCAAGTCCGCCTCGTGAAGCTCAACCTGAAGTCGCTGTCGTTGCCGGAGCTGCAGCTGGCCCTCGCCCCCACGGAGCCCTCGCCCGTGGCCGTGCGCAAGGTGTTCGCCTCCGTGTTCGCCCATGGGGCCTCCTCGCTCGAGGAGGTGTGCCAGGCGCCCCAGGTACCGCGGCGCGTCGCGGACTTCCTCCGGGAAAACATGGAGATGACGCGGCTGGAGGTGGTGGAGCGGCGCAAGGCCGACGACGGCTTCGTGAAGTACCTCTTCGCCTCGCCCCTGGGGGGCCGGGTGGAGGCGGTGCGCATCCCCATCTTCGACCACAAGTACGTGGTGTGCATTTCCAGCCAGGTGGGCTGCGCGCTGGCGTGTGACTTCTGCATGACGGGCAAGCTGGGCTTCAAGCGCAACCTGCAGACCTGGGAGATTCTGGATCAGGTGATGCAGGTCCGCGCCGAGGCGGACCGGCCGGTGCGCGGCGTGGTGTTCATGGGGATGGGGGAGCCGCTGCTCAACTACACGGAGACGCTGCGCGCGGCGCAGATCCTCTCCCACCCGGCGGGCTTCGCGATTGCCGGGCCCTCCATCACCTTCTCCACGGCGGGCCATGTGCAGGCCATCCGGCGCTACGTGCGCGAGGGGCACCCGTACCGGCTGGCCTTCTCGGTGACGAGCGCCATTCCGGAGAAGCGGGTGAAGGTGCTGCCCATCGAGAAGACGCACCCGTTGCCGGAGCTGATCGACGCCATCCGCGAGTACTCCACGGTGCGGCGCGAGCGGGCGATGATCGCCTACGTGGCCATCAGCGGCTTCAACCTGGGGCGCGAGGATGCCGAGGCGCTGAAGGCGGCGTTCGAGGGCATCCCCATCAAGGTGGATCTGATCGATGTGACGGATCCCACGGGCAAGTACCTGCCGCCCTCGGCCGAGGAGTTGAAGGCGTTCCGGGACCACCTGCAAATCCTGGGAGCGCCGATTGCGCGGCGCTACTCGGGAGGCAAGGACATCGGGGCGGCGTGCGGGACGCTGGAAGCTTCACAATATGGCGGCGTGGTGCTGCCGCCTCCGGTGGCCGCTGGTTAAGTTGCCGGGGCATGGTCGAGTACCTCGACAACCTCATTTCCCACATCGGATTGCTGGGGCTGCTGGTGCTCGGGCTGGCGGCGGCGGTGGAGTACGTGGTGCCGCCGTTCCCCGGGGACACCATCACGCTGCTGGGCGGGGTGTACGCGGTACGGGGTGAGCACCCCTGGCCCCTGGTGTTCCTGGTGGTGGTGGCGGGGAGCGTGGTGGGGGCGCTCGTCAACTACCAGGTGGGGCGGTGGCTGGTGGGGCGCTTCGAGCGGAAGCCGGGGGACGTGTTCTTCGGCATTTCCCATGCGCGGCTGGAGGCGGTGCAGTCACAGATGCGGCACAAGGGGCCGTGGTTGCTGCTGGCCAACCGCTTCATCCCGGGCGTGCGGGGATTGATATTCGTGGCGGCGGGGGCGGCGCACATGCCGCGCAGCAACGCGTTGATACTCGGGGCGCTGTCGGCCATGGCGCACACGGGGCTGGTGCTGGCGCTGGGCGCGGCGGTGGGCGGCAACCTGGAGCGGCTGGAGGCGTTGATGTGGCGCTACCAGTGGGCCGTCATCGGGCTGGTGGCGGTGGGCGTGGTGGCGGCGCTGGTGCGCGCCCTGGCGAAGCGGAAGGCTCAGACTACCTGAGCACGGTGCGGGACCTGTTCCCAGCTTCGCGGATTGTGACCGGCCATCGGCCTCGGTAGCGTCTCGTGGAATGTTCGCGAACGCTTGTAGGCTTCTCCTGGTTGTGGGCTGTCTCCTGGCGCCGGGTGTTCTCCACGCCTCGCCACCGGGTCTGCCCACGACGGCGCTGCTGGCCACGGTGCCAGACACGGTGCGCCTCAAGATGCTGGCGGCCCTGGCGCGAGGAGACATCGCTGGCGCCATCTCCCTCTGGCAGCTCCATATGAACCGGAGCACGGTTCCCGCCGCGCTACAGGCCATGCAGAGCGCCTACAACGCGGTGAACAGGACGATGGGGCCTTGCAAGCAGGTTGCCCGGGATATCTCCAACGGCTTCAAGGCCTTTGGCGGTAATCCGCAGTACGTCCAATTCAAGCCCCCTGGAAAGCCACCCTATCTGGGTTGGGAGATGCGAGCAGGGGACCCGAAAAGCACCATTCAGATATCCGACATGGGCAGGCATTACGCGGTCATGATGAAGGACAAGGTCTATGATGCCTTCACCGGGCCGGAGGGCATGGTCTTGAGCGAATATCTCAAACGGCTGATCGCGCACGATGGTGTCCCCCTCTGGGAAGTGGTGAGCAGCCTATGAGCGCACGGAACTCGACACCATCGGAGCGTGACCGTCCGGTCTTCGTGTTGGATGTGTTGATGGGGATCCGGGAGGAGGCCCGGAGAGGACGCCCCTTCTGGTTGTTTTTCGGGGCCGAGAACGCCGAGAACATGTGGTCCTATATCGCGGGCTATCTGCACTGCTGTTACCGCAACGGCTTCACCGATGAGGAGTGGGGCCGGTTCGTGGACTGGCTCGCGGATGTGAAGCACGAGTTCCCCGAGGGCGGAGGTTGGGTGAAGAAGTTTCTCGACGACTGCGGTGGCGACCACGGCAAGGTGATCATGAAGTTCCTCGACCTCGCTGCGGAGTTCGTCGCCACGCAGCGGGGCTGAGCACCAGACCCGTGCTTCGGACAGGCCGAACTGTCGTTCATCCATCCGTCGCTCTCGGGAAGCGTTGAGCGCACGCGTGGAGCCGCGATCAAGTGGTGGTCATGCTCCGTTCCCATCCCGGGTTGCTGCTCCTCGTGGCCTTCGTGCTCGTCGGCGGTTGTCGGTGTGACGAGCCGCCCGTGGGCGGTACTCGCGGGGACTTCGACGTGGAGGCGCGGGTGCTCGACTTCGGCCGGGTACTCGAGGGCGACACGGCGCGCCGCTCCGTGACGGTGGTGGGCACCGGCCGCGCCAGTGTCACCATCTCCGCCTCGGTGCGTGGTGGTCCCTTCTCCCTGGCCGAGACCGCGGTGTCCGTCCCGGGTGCCAGCTCCGTGGCGCTGGAGGTCCTCTTCCCCGCGGGCAATGGTCCAGCCGAGGCCACGCTGGTGCTGTCCTCCGGAGGGCGCTCGGTGGAGGTGGCCCTGCGAGGCCAGGGCGTACGGCCGTTGGTGTGCGTGCCCTCGGCGGCGTGCCGCCAGTCACGCTTCGAGCTGGAGCCGGGCGTGTGCGTGGAGTCGGACGCTCCGGACGGCGCGGCGTGCATCCCCGGCAGCCGGTGTCAGGAGAACGGCCGTTGTCAGGCTGGAGCCTGCGTGGGCTCGCCACGCACGTGTGACGATGGCAACCCCTGCACCCGGGATGCGTGCTCACCGGAGCAGGGATGCATCACCTCGCCCGTGGTCTGTCCCTCATCCGGCAACCCTTGCCGCGTGGGCCTGTGTGACCGGGAGCGGGGGTGCACCGAGGTGGATGCCCGCGATCTCTCCGTTTGCGGCAAGGTGGACTGTGTCACCGCCCAGCTGTGCTTCTCCGGCACCTGTCGCGAGGTCCCCACGCCCGAGGGACTCCTCTGCTCGCCCGCCACGCCCTGTCAGGGGGAGGGCCATTGTCAGTCCGGCGAGTGCGTGCGTCCGGATGTGACGGAGCTCGTGCCCGCCTTCGCCCAGGAGCTCGGCGGCGAGCCTTCGTTCACGCCCGGTGGGCCGGTGTTGCTCGCGCAAGGGGAGTCCCTCTTCGCGTCGGTGTGCGGCGGCGATGCCGGCTGCCGGTTGGTGTCCTATACGAGCGAGGGCTTCCTGCGCTTCGAGACGCCCTATCCGGAGGGCCCGGCGCGCACGCTGCTCGGCGTCTCGGACGCGGGCGTCGTGCTGCACGAGCCGGGAGCGCTCGAGTCCTATGCCTCTTCGGTGACGGGTGCTCCCCAGTGGCGCGTTCCCCTCACGCGTCTCGAAGCGCCTCCGGAAGCAGGGGGACCCTCCACCGGCGTGGGGCGCGTCGCGCTCGGACCCGAGGGGAACGTGGTGTCGCTCGTGTCGTGGGCGGGTGGGAGCTCGGCGCTCGTGGTGCTCGCCCCGGACGGCGGTGTGTTGCGTCAGGGCACCCTGGACGGTTTCGCGGAAGAGGCTCGGGTGGCGCTGGACTCGCGCGGAGAGGTGTTCCTCTTCGCCGCGGGAGGGCCCCTGGTTCGCGCCGAGCCAGAAGACGGAGGCACGGGCTTCCGCTCCATCCCGTTGCTCGAGGAGGTGCCGGAGTCGGGGGCCTCGCTGGCCGTGGCGGGGGACTGGCTCTTCGCGGGGGCGCGGGCCTTCGTGGGCGTGGATGGGGGGACACCCTCCGCGGCGCAGTGGGACGTTGGCGCCCCGAGCGTCCGGCCGCTCGACGAGCCCGTGCTGCTGCTGGAAGACACCGGTTACGCCTTCGCCCGGACCTGTTCGCGCACCGACGGCACGGTGTGCGCTCCGGAAGAGGAAGGGGTGCTGCTGCGCGCATTCGACGCGCGGGGAGGCAAGGCCCGCTGGGAGGTGCCCCTCTTCCTGGACGAGGCTCCCGGGGTGCTGCACGAGGCCGCGCTCGTCCAGGGCGGTGGGGTGAGCACCGTGACGAGCATGCGGCTCGGAGGCGTGACGCGGGCCCACCTCCAGGTCTTCGCGGAGGGCGAGCGGCTGATGATGTGCCCGCTGCCCGGGAATCCCCGGGTGGTGGGAGCCCTCTACGCGGGGCACTCCGTCTACGTGGCCCTCGAGCGAGGGGGTTCCTGGCGGCTGGAGGCGTTCGACCTCGAGCCGTTCATCACGGCGGAGACGCGCGGTTGGCCCCAGGCGTCCGGCGTCTCCGGCTCGCGGCGCGCGAGCCCCTGAGGCTCAGCTCCTCCGCTCCAGCCGCTGCTCCTGCTCCAGCCACAGGTCCTCGAAGCGCACCTGGGGAGGGGTCTGGTGCAGCCGCAGTCCCTGCACGCTCCCGCTCGCCGCCGCGTACACACGGTGATGGAAGATGGGGATGATGGGGCACTCGTCGTAGGCGATCTTCTCCGCGAGCCGGTAGAGCTGCTTGCGCCGCTCCGGGTCGATGGTGGTGCGTGCCTCCACCGTCAACGCGTCGAACTCCACGTTGCGGTAGCCCATCGAGTAGACGGTCTGCGCCTTCGAATTGAGGTGGAAGTGGAGGAAGTTGTCCGGGTCGGGATAGTCGGCGATCCATCCCACCCGGAAGGCCGGCAGCCGTCCCTCGCGCCGCCGCTCCGCGAATTCCTCCGCGCGCAGCTCCACGTGTTGGAGCTCCACCAGCCCCGCCTCGAGCAGCGGGCGGAAGAGCACGGCGTCCTCGGCCGTCGTGTCGCGTCCCTTCGCGAAGTAGAGCGTCAGCGGTAGCACCCGGAGGCCGGCCTCGCGCAGCAGCCGCTCGGCCAGGTGGATGTCCAGCCGTGGCTCGGGCAGCAGGCCCTCGTTGTCCAGCAACTCCGGCGGTGTCACCGTGCGGGCGATGCGCGCTCCCTTGTGGAAGCGCTCCACCAGCCCCTGGAAGTCCATTCCCGCCCGGAGCGCCTTGCGCACCCGCACGTCGTTGTACGGCGCCTCGCGCAGGTTGAAGCCGAGGAACGACGTGGACGGCGTGGTGCTGGTGACCACCTGCTGCCCGTCCAGCTCCAGCGACTCCACGTGCATGGAGAACAGGTGCGAGACGAGGTCCACCTTGTCCTCCTGCAGGGCCAGGACGGCCTGCTCGCGCGAGTCCACCAGGTGGAACTCGAGCCTGTCCAACAGCGGCTGCTCCTTGCGCCAGTAGGTGGGGTTGCGCTCGAGCACGATGCGCTCCTGCCCGAACTCCACCTGACGGTAGGGGCCCGTGCCGAGCACCCGCCCGCTCGCGCTCACCCGGCCCACCGCCGTGCGCGGCAGCGCCATCAGTTGCAGGAAGAAGGCCTTGGGCTCCTCCAGCCGGATCTCCAGCGTCTGGTCATCCAGCACCTCGATGCCCGTCACCTCGCGCGCCAGGCCCGAAGCGAAGGCCCGGGCGCCCTCCACGTCCTCCATCAGTCCACGGTCCGGCGACTTCACCGCCGGGTCCAACAGCCGCTCGAAGTGGCGCTTCACGTCGCGCGCCGTCAACGGCATCCCGTCATGGAAGGTGACGCCCTGGCGCAGGTAGAAGCGGTAGCGGCGCGCCGAGGGGTCCGCTTCCCAGCGCTCGGCCAGGTCCGGCACCAGCACGCCGTCATCCAGCCGCAACAGGTTGGCGAAGACGCAGCAGCTCATCTCCAGCAACTGGTTGTCCACGGCGAAGAGCGGATCCAACCCGCCCAGCGCCCGGACGAAGGCCGTCTGGTGGATGCCCGCGCGCACCGTGCCTCCCGCGTGGGGGGCCGGAAGCCGGAAGCGGAACACCTCGCCATCCAGGCTGGCCGCCTCGTGCGCCAACTGCTCCACCGTGCGGCTCAGCCCGTCGCCGATGCGGATGACCTGCAGCGCGTCCTCGCGCACCCGCGCCACTTCCTCGCCGATGGCCGCGTCCCCGCGCATCAACACGCCGTGCGCCGCGCGGATCTCCTCGATGGCCGTGCTCAACCGCACCACCGCGGTGGACAGGTCCCTGCCCGTGCGCGCCTGGCCCTCCGCCTTCTGCGAGGCCTCCTGCGCCAGCTTCGCCATCTGCTGCGTCTGATGCACCAGCTCGCGTCCGTGACCCGCCTGCTCCATGGCCGCCCGGGTCACGTCATCCACACGCCGCGCCACCCGGTGGCTGGCCTCCACCACCGTGGAGCCCTGCATCTCCAGCCGCTTCGTCTCGGCCTGCATCGCCTCCACCGCGGAGAAGGTGCGCTGGGTGATGGTGCGGATCTCCATCAACGCCTCGGCCGCCCGGTCTCCCAACTGCACGCCCGTGCTGGCCTGCTCGCGGCCCTCCTTCACCAGCGCCACCGTCGTGTTCACCTCCCGGCGGATGCCCCCCACCATGGTGGCGATCTCCCGCGTGGAGCGCGCGGTGCGCTCGGCCAGGCTGCGGATTTCATCGGCCACCACGCCGAAGGGCCGGCCCTGCTCACCCGCCTGGGCGGCGATGATGGCGGCGTTGAGCGCCAGCAGGTTCGTCTGGTCGGCGATCTCCTGGATGACGTCCACGATGCGGCCGATTTGAGTGGAGCGCACACCCAGCG